>CAYZNT010000029.1:0-49560 GCA_964479735.1 uncultured Clostridia bacterium | reverse complement strand
GCCGCTGGAGCACGAGATCAGCGATTTTTTCGCTCCCCCGCCCCCGCCGGCCCCCGCGGCGCCGCGTTCCGCCACCCCGCCGCCCGATCTCTCCCTGAAGGAGAAGTCCGAGCTGGTCGGCCAGGTGGAGGACCGGTTGACCCTGGCCATCAAGGAGCTGCTGTGGGAGATCGTCCCACCCCTGGCCGAGAAGATCATCAAGGAAGAGATCGATCGCATCAAGGCCGAGCTGAAGGGCTCCGAGGCCTGAGCCGCCTCTCTTCCGTCTCCCATGCGCGCTGCCTGGAGGAAAGAGTATGACCATCGGCTGACGGCCCGCCGCTCCGACCGGCTGCGGTGGCCGCATGCCGCTGTCGCCCCCCCGTCCCGATTCTCCCTGCAGCTGCTGCCTGCGGCGATCCAATCCGGCGCGCTGCGGGACTGGCTTCCGCTGCTGGTCGCCGCCGACGCCATCGCCCGCCGCCGGCTCGCCCAGGGCGAGGAGGCGGAGTGGCACGTTCCCGCCGTGAACCGGGCGGCGGTCCGGCGGCTGCCCGAACTGGGATTGCTGCCGGGACTGCAACGGGCCGTCTCCGCTCCGCCGCCGCCCGTTCTCCGGGAGCTGCGGCGCCGCTTTCTCGCCCTCTGCCGGGGCGGCCATGTGGGTTGCGCGGAGCGGGCGGGGGGGGAGCGGGCCTGGTTCCTGCGCGCCGCGGAGCCTGCCGCCGCGGCCGCCGCGGCGCTGGAACAGGGGACCCCGGCCGTCTTTCCCGAGGCGTGGCGGCGTTCCTGCCTGGGATGGCTGGGAGACGTCCGCCGCTGGCGAATCGCCGGCCGGTCTCGCGGCATCGCTTCCGTCCCGGTTTGGATCTGCCCAGCCTGCGGCGTCGCGCGCGCAACGGAGCTGGCCCCGTCATCCTGCCCGTGCGGGAGGCGGGGGGGGGCGGGCTGGCGTCCCGGCCGGGAGGCGTTCACGCCCGAATTCGCCGCGGCCGCCCTCCCCCCGCCGGCCGCGCTGCTGGTCGCCGCCACGGGCGCCGTGGCCCCGGCGTCCGGCATGCTCGCCCTGGCCGGCGCCATGGGCGAGGCTCCCCCGTGGCGGGAGGCGCTGGCCGTCGGCTCCGTCCGGATGGCCGGCGGGGGCGCAGCGCGCGATCCGTTTCGGGTGGCCCTGAACTCCTACGGCGCCGATGCGCTGCGCATCGGCCTGCTCGGCGCAGCGGCCGCCGGCCGTGACCTGCGCCTGACCCCGGCGCATTTGCGGGGGGGGCGGCGGCTGGCCGGCAAGCTATGGAGCGCGGGGCGCTTCGTCGCCCGGCACCGGGGCGGCGACGAGGAGGGAGCGTTCGATCCGGCCGGCGCCGGGACCGCCGGCCAGTGGGCCCTGCATCGCCTCAATATCGTCGTCGATCGCGTCAATCGCCACCTCGACGCCTACCGCCTGCGCGACGCCGTTGCCGCCATCGCCGAATTCGTGCGCCGCGACCTCTGCGGCCGCTACCTGGAAATGGTCAAGTGCGACCTGCAGAACCGCTCCTCCCGGCAGGCCCTGGGCGAGGTCCTGGACACCCTGCTGCGCCTGGTCTGGCCCTTCATGCCCGGCCTGGCGGCCGACATCGGCAGGCGCCTGCAGGGGGGGGGCCGCGCCCCGGCATGGCCCCCCTTTCCGCGCTTCGACCCGCGCCGGGTGTTTCCCGCCGCTTTCGCCCGCGGCGAACAACTCGGGCGCCTGATCGGAGCCACCCGCTCCCTGCGCGGAAGCGGCGGCATTGCCCCGCGCTGCCCGGTGGAGCTGGTCCTGTGGGCGCACGACCAACCGGAGGGCGAGGCGCTGCTGGCCGACCGCCGCTACCTCGAGAGGCTATGCGGCAGCCGTCGTACGCGTCTCGTCGCCGACGCCCGCGACCTGCCGCCGGGCCTGCGGGCCGTCCTGCCGGGCTGGGAAGTCCGCCTGCGGGTGGTCGGGGCCGGGGAGGCGCGGCGCCTGCGCGGCCGGCTGCAGGGGGAAGCGGACGGGCTGGACGCCGGCATCGCCCGCCTGCGCGGGGCGCTGGCCGGTGGACGCACGGGCGACGCCCGCTCCGACCGGCGTCGCCTGCAGCAGCTGATCAGCCGGCGGCAGCGCATCGGAGAAGCCCTTGCCGACCTTCCCTGACTTCCTGACCGTGATCGAGCTGGACACCGTGGACTCGACCAACCGCTTCCTGAAAGATCGTCTCGACCCGCTGGAGCCCAACCTGCCGGTGCTGGCCTACGCCCGCGCCCAGTCGGCGGGGCGCGGCCGGGCGGAGCGCGGCTGGTTCTCGGCGGCCGGCATGGGCGTCTACGCGTCGTTCGCCCTGCGCCTGGCCGCCGCCCGGCTGCCGTGGCTGCCGCTGGCCTGCGGCCTGGCGGTCATCGACACGCTGGCCGCCCTGGGCGTTCGCGGCCTGACCCTGAAGTGGCCCAACGACGTGCTGTGGAGGGACCGCAAGCTGGCCGGGGTGCTGTGCGAAAGCCGCGTGCAGGGAGAGCAGGCGCGGGCCGTCTGCGGCCTGGGCGTGAACCTGAACCATCGCTCGGTCGACTTTCCCCCCGAATTGCGCGGCCATGCGGTCTCCCTGGCCATGCTCGGAGGCGAGCCGCTGGCGCCGCGGGACGCCCTGGTGCGACTGGCGGGGCACCTCTTCACGCGCCTGGAGGGGCTGGCGGCCGGGGAGACGGAGGCGCTGGCGGCGGCCGCCGACCGGGCGGCGGCGCCGCTGCGGCACCGGCCCATCTCCTTTCACGCCGGCCGCGACCACCGGCTGGTGCGGGGCCTTTTCGCCGGCATCACCGCGGCCGGTGGCGTGGCCCTGGAGGACGAGGCCGGCGGGCGGACGGAGCATTTCCCCGCCGAGATCAGCCTGATTTGACTCCCCGGGAGGGCTTGGCTACAATCAGCCCATGAACTGGCTGTTGTTGCTGCCGATCCTCTGTTTCAGCCTGTTGCTCCTCTTTTTCCTCGTCGCCTGGCGGACCCGATTCAAGACCCTGCTGCACCAGACCGCCCGCCCGCTGCTGGCCCTGCTGCTCCTGACCCTGCTGCTCAACCTTTCCCACAGCCGCCTGGCGGAGCGGCTGCTCACCGGCTGGCTCACCCCGGCCCGGGTCGCCATCGGGCTGTGGCTGCTGGTGCTGCTCTTCCTGCTGGTGCTGCTGGTCCGGCTGCTGGTGTTTCTCATCTTCGACTTCCTCGTCGCCCGGCGCGCCGCGACCCGCACCCCGCGGGTGGTGCGCGACCTGGTGGTGTTCCTGCTCTACGTCGCCGGCCTGCTGCTCATCATGAAGTACTTCCTGCGCTCCGACATCTCCTGGCTGGGCGTTTCGTCGGCGGTGCTGACGGTGGTGGTCGGCCTGGCGGTGCAGGACATACTGGGCAACCTCTTCGCGGGCATCGTCCTCAACGTCGAGAACGTGCTGCGGCTGGGGGACTGGATCCGCATCGACGGCTCCGAGGGGCGCGTCGAGCAACTCGGCTGGCGCTCCATCCTGGTCCGCACCGTCGACCAGGAGCTGGTGACCGTCCCCAACGGGGCGGTCGCCAAGGCCGACGTTCTCGTGCGCGGCCCCGGGGGAACGCCGGTGGCCCTGCGCGTGATCGTCGGCGCCTCCTATCGCCATCCTCCCGACGGGGTGAGCGACGTCATTCTGGGCGCCGTGCGCGAAGCCGGCGAGGTGCTGGCCGAGCCGGCGCCGCAGGTGGTCGTGAAGGACTTCGCCGACTCGGCCGTCACCTACGAGGTCAAGTTCTGGACGGCCGACTACGCGCGTCAGACCCCCGTCTGCGGCGATGTGCGCCGGCGTATCTGGTACGCGTTCCGACGCCACGGGATCGACATTCCGTTCCCCATCCGCGACCTGCGGGTGCGCCGCCCAACCGCCGCGGCGGAGGCCGACTCGCGGGACCTGATGGCGGCGCTGCGCGACAACGACGTGCTGGCCTCCCTCGACGAGCAGCAACTGACGCGGCTGCTGGCCGGCACCGAGGTGGTGCTGTTCGGCCGCGACGAAGTCGTCATCCGCGAGGGCGAACCCGGCGACGCCCTGTTCCAGGTGCTCGACGGCCGGGTGCGGGTGCTGAAGGAGAAGCGCGAGCTGGCCGTGCTGGACCACGGAGACTTTTTCGGCGAGATTTCGCTGGTCACCGGCGACCCGGTGTCGGCCACGGTGGTGGCCGTCGCCCCCAGCCGGCTGCTGCGGGTCACCTCGGCGCGTTTCCGCGAGTCGGTGAACATGAACGAGACCATGGCCCGCAAGCTGTCCGAGGTGATCGCCCGCCGCCAGGACGAGATGCGTTCGCACAGCGAGCGGGCGGCCGCCGGCGACTCCGCCACCCTGAAGAAGAGCTCGGAGAACCTTTTCCGCCGCATCGTCAAGTACTTCAACCTCGTCGGCTGACGGCAGCCGGGAGGGAACGGCGGCGCTCTCAGCGCCGGGCGATCTTGCGCCGCGTCAGCGAATAGACGCCGGAGGTGGCTCGCAGCCCGTCGCTGATCAACTGGAGCTGGCGCGTGTCCTGCACCTCGAAAACCATCCGGATGCGGGCCATGGCCTGCGACACCTGGTCCAGCTCGATCTTGCGGATGCTGGAGCCGTGCGCCGCCGGCACGGCGGTGATGTGGCTGAGCATGCCCGGCTTGTCGGCCACGGTCAGGTTGATCTGCACCAGGTAGGCGTGGGACTGCTCCTCGTTCCACATCACCTGCTTGAGACGCGGGGCCAGCTTGGGGTTGATGTTGGGGCAGTCGCGCCGGTGCACCACCAGGCCGCGGTGGCCGGTCATGTAGCCGACGATGTCGTCGCCCTTGATCGGGGTGCAGCAGCGGGCGAAGGTGACGTCGATGTCGGGCTGGCCCTCGACGCGCACCAGCCGGAATTCGTCGCCTTCCCGGCGCGGCGGGCGGCGCGCCGGCTTGATCTCGGCCGCCCCCAGCTCGGGGAAGATGCTCTTGAGAAAGGTTCGGTCGATGGCCTTGCGGCCGGAGCCGATGTCGCGATAGAAGCTCTCGCGGTCCGGGTAGTGCAGCTCCGCCAGCCGGGCATCGACTTCCTCCTCGCGGAAATGCTGTCGGCGCTTCTTCTGGTACTGGCGCAGGAGGCGCTGGAACTGCCGCTGGCCGCGCTCGGCGTTGAGCTGGTTCTCCTCGCGCTGCAGGTAGGCCATGATCTTGCGCCGGGCCCGGCTGGTGACCACGTACTTCAGCCAGTCCTGGCTGGGCCAGGAGGCCTTGTTGGTGACGATCTCCACCACGTCGCCCGAGGAGAGGCGGGTCTTGAGGGGCACCAGCTTCTCGTTGACCACCGCGCTCTTGCAGTGGTCGCCGACCTCGGAGTGGATGGCATAGGCGAAGTCGAGCGCCGAGGCGCCGGCTTCCAGGTTGATGACCTTGCCCTTGGGGGTGAAGACGTAGATCTCGTTGGGCGTCAGGTCGCGCTTGACCAGGGAGAGGAACTCCTTGGGGTCGGGGTTGGTCTTGTGGTACTCGATCATCTCGCGGAACCACTGCAGCCGGTTGTCGTGCTCCAGGAAGGCCAGCCCCTCCTTGTATTTCCAGTGGGCGGCGATGCCCTCCTCGGCGTTGCGGTGCATTTCGCGGGTGCGGATCTGGATCTCGAACTTGGCCCCCTCGCGGGTGATGATGGTGGTGTGGATCGACTGGTAGAAATTGCTCTTGGGGTTGGTGATGAAATCGCGCCAGCGGGCCGGAATGTGGGTCCAGCGCTGGTGGATGGAGCCCATGATGGCGTAGCAGTTGGCCACCGTGTCGGTGACGATGCGCAGGGCGAGCAGGTCGTAGACCTGGTCGAGGTCGATGCTCTGGCGCTGCAGCTTGCGGAAGATGGAGATCTCGCGCTTGATGCGGTACTGGATCTCGGCCGGGATCTCCAGCTCCCGCAGGATCTTCTCGATCTCGGCCTTCATGCCCTCCAGCCGCCCGATGGCCCAGTCGTACTTGGAGCCGACTTCCTCGCGGATGCGCCGGTGCTCCTCGGGGTGGAGGTGGACGAAGGCCAGGTCCTCGAGCTCGTCGCGGATCTTGCCCATGCCCAGGCGGTAGGCGATGGGAGCGTAGATCTCCAGCGTCTCCCGGGCGATCTTGCGCCGCTTCTCCTCGCCCAGGTGGCCCAGGGTGCGGATGTTGTGCAGGCGATCGGCCAGCTTGATCAGGATGACGCGCACGTCGGCGGTCATGGCGATGATCATCTTCTTGAGCGTCTCCGCCTGCGCGTCCTCGACGTCCACCTCGGAGATCTTCGAGATCTTGGTCACTCCCCACACCAGGTCGCTGATCTCCTGGCCGAACAGGCGGGTCAGGTCGTCGCGGGTGTAGGAGGAGTCCTCGAGCACGTCGTGCATCAGCCCGGCGGCGACCGATATCTCGTCCAGGCGCATGTCGGCCAGCACGGCGGCCACCGCCAGGGGGTGGATGATGTAGGGCTCGCGGGAGGCGCGCAATTGGTTCAGGTGGGCGTCGGCAGCCACCGCGTAGGCCTTTTTCAGCAGTTCGATGTTGGCGGCCGGGTGGTAACTCTGGACGCGTTCCTGCAACTCGTAAAAGCGCTTGATCATTCGAATACCCATAATTATATATCGATTAATTAATTTGACAACTATATTTTTCGGGGCGCCCCGTCTTCGCACCCCCCGGCGAGAAGACCGTTCCCGTTGACTCTTTCGCCTGTCGCCGGCGCCCTGGCCGTGACGCCGGTGGGTGGGAGCGGCGGGAGGGAGGAGGACGGTGGCCCCGAAGGGGGGACGGGGAGCGGTCCCGGCCGCTTGAAAAACGGGCGGAACCACCGCATAACTACCTGTTGCCGGGAGGTGGCGAATGGACGTTTCGGGCCGGACGGGGCGGAGGAGCGTGCTGCTCGTGCTGCCGCTGTGGCTGGCGCTGATGTCGCCCGCCTGCGGCGCGGAGAAGGGCCGGATGGACCACACAGAGAAGGCGGAGTGGAAGAAGCTGACCCCCGAGCAGGAGCGGGTGGTCGTGCACAGGGGGACCGAGGCGCCGTTCACCGGGCGCTACACGGACCATTTCGAAACGGGCACCTATGGATGCGTGCGCTGCGGGGCGCCCCTGTTCGCCTCCGGGGCCAAGTTCCACTCGGGCTGCGGCTGGCCGAGCTTCGACGAGGCGCTTCCGGGGGCGGTGCGGGAGGTGCCCGATGCCGACGGGCACCGCACCGAGATCGTTTGCGCCCGCTGCGGCGGCCACCTGGGGCACGTCTTCCGCGGGGAGGGATTCACTCCCCGGAATGCCCGTCACTGCGTGAACTCGGTGTCGCTGGAGTTCGCGGCGGCGACTCCCGCCCCCGCCACCGCCGTTTTCGCATCCGGTTGCTTCTGGGGGACGGAGTACCAGCTGCAGCAGCTCCCGGGGGTGATCTCCACCCGGGTCGGCTACAGCGGCGGCCACCGGGAGAACCCCACCTACCGGGAGGTGTGCGCCGGCGCCACCGGCCACGTGGAGGCGGTGGAGGTGACCTATGACCCGGCGCGCCTCTCCTACGAAGACCTGGCCCGGAGGTTCTTCGAGACCCACGACTTCAGCCAGGTGGACGGCCAGGGGCCGGACATCGGCCCGCAGTACCGCTCGGTCCTGTTCTGGCGGGACGGGGCCCAGCGGGAGGCGGGGGAGAAGCTGATCCGCCTGCTGAAGGAGAAGGGCTATCGGGTGGCCACCCGCCTTCAGCCGGCATCTCGCTTCTGGCCGGCCGAGGAGTATCACCAGGACTACTACGCCCGAAGCGGGGGCACGCCCTATTGCCACGTGTACCGCAAGGTTTTCTGAGCGGCCGCCGGGAGCAAATTGACGGCGCCGGCGAAAGCGTGTAAGGTAGGGGCATGATCCGCATCAACGCAGGGCTCTACAAGGGCCGGGTGCTGCGCTCCGCGTCCAACCCCGCGGTGCGCCCCACCATGTCCAAGGTGAAGCTCTCCTTCTTCGACATCGTGCAGGGGGACATCCGCGAGACGGTTTTCCTGGACGGCTTCGCCGGATCGGGCAACATGGGCATCGAGGCGCTTTCGCGCGGCGCCGAGTACGTCATCTTCGTCGACGAGCTCGACGAGGCGGTGCGCACCATCCGCCACAACCTGGGCCGCATCGGCATCGACTCCGGCCACTTCCGCGTGGTGCACGGCGACTTCAACCGTACCGTCATCGCCCTGGCCAAGGAGGGCATGGCCTTCGACTGGATCTACCTCGACCCGCCCTACGCCATGCTGGAGTACGCCAACCCGCTCAAGGTCATCTTCAAGCGCGGCATCCTCAAGCCGGGGGGCACGATCGTGCTGGAGCGGCCCTCCCACACCCGCTTCGAGTCGCCCTACTTCACGCGGGTGCGCTCGCAGAAGCTGGGCCGGGAGTGCCTCGACTTCTTCCGGGCGGAGTGAACCGCGCCGGTCCGGCCATGCTCCATCGAAGGATGGATGGCGCGAGATGTCCCATACACCCGAAATTCCTCCCGACGATCGATTGTCCGGGGCCTCGCACCAGCATAGTATCCCCCCATGGGCAGATCTTGTGAACGAATCGTATGGCTGCCGGCGCTCATGCTGCTCGCTGCTTCGGCTCTCTCCGCCGGGATCCGGTTGCAGTGCGGCGCCGAATCCTACGCTGGCGGTAACATGGGCCTTCTCTCTGTCGCCCCCTGGGTCGGAGTGCGCCTGCCGCTGGGCGGCCGATCCGCCCTGCTGGTCAAGTATCGCCAGCAGGCCATCTCGTTCACCTACGAAGACCCGAATGGTGCGGAACAGAAACAGAACTCGTCGCTCAGCACGGTCGTCGTCGCCTATTACACGAGTCGCGGGCGCCTCGACGCATACGGCGCTGCGTTCCAAATAATTGGTTCCGACGCATACTCCGGGACCGGCCTGGACGCGGGTTTCTCGTACCGGCTGCGGCCGCGGCTTTCGGCCGAGGTCGGAGCCTACCTGCTGAACGAGCGGTCGGTACTCTGGTATCCCGACGAGCCGCTGCGGCGCATTTCCACATTTTCCGGCCATGGGGGGCTGTCGTGGCGCTTCCTGAAAAAGTGGCAGGTCGACGGTGACGTCATCGCCGGCAGCACCTCGGACCACGTGTCCACCCTTTCCTGGTCGGCCGGACTCACCTTCCTGCCGTTCGACCCGCTCTACGTTCACCTCGCCTGGATGCGCTACAGCGAGACCAACGGCGAACGGCGCAGCGGCAACTATGTGATGGCCGGGATCAATTTCTATTTTTGACCGGAGCGGAGATGGCAGTCCGGCGCGTGCTGGTTGTTCTGGGAACCCGTCCCGAGGCCATCAAGCTGGCACCGGTCATCGCCGCCCTGCGCAGTTTGCGGCCTCGGCTGGTTGTTCGCGTCTGCACGACCGGGCAGCACCGACAGATGCTCGATCCGTTGTTGCGTCTGTTCCGCATACGTCCCCACGCCGACCTGGACATCATGCGCCCGGAGCAGGGACTGGGAGACATCGCCGCCTCGGTGATCGACGGTCTCGATGCCGTGCTGGAGCGTGAACAACCGGAGCTGGTGGTGGTGCAGGGTGACACGACCAGCGCCTTCGCTGCCGGACTGGCCGCCTGTCATCGGCGCATTCCCGTGGCCCACGTCGAAGCGGGCCTGCGCACCGGCGACAAGTATTTCCCCTTCCCGGAGGAGATCAATCGGCGGCTGCTGTCAACGCTGGCCGATTTTCACTTCGCGCCGACAGCGGGAGCCCGACTCAACCTCTTGGCCGAAGGAGTCCCGGAAGACCGCATCTGGGTGACCGGCAACACGGTGATCGACGCCCTGCTGGCCGTTCGGCGCCGGCAGAAGACGGAGGCGGCGCAGCGCCGCTGGTTTGGCTACTTTCGTCGCCTGGGGCTCGACCTGGAGCGCCGGGGTGAACCGTTGCTGGTGGTAACCGGACACCGCCGGGAGAATTTCGGTCCCGGGCTAGAGGGGATCTGCCTTGCTCTGCGGGATATCGCACGACAACGTCATGTGCGCATCGTCTACCCCGTGCATCTCAATCCCAATGTGCGGAGACCGGTGCAGGCCGTCCTGACCGGTCAGGATAGAATCCACTTGATCGAACCACTGCCCTACGAACCATTCGTCTTCCTGTTGGGGCGCGCACGGATCGTCCTGACTGACTCCGGTGGCATTCAGGAGGAGGCGCCCGCTCTTGGCAAGCCGGTGCTGGTGATGCGGCGCGAGACCGAGCGCCCCGAGGGGGTGGCGGCGGGGGCGGCGCAGCTGGTCGGGAGTGGCCGTCGGAATATTGTGGTGGCAACACTGCGGCTGCTGGATGATGAAGCCGCCTGGCGGAACATGGCCCGAACGGTCAATCCCTACGGCGTTGGCGGCGCTGCCCGGCGGATCGCAACCGTGCTGGCGCGGCGGGGCAGGAAACGGTGAAGCGCCGGCTGGCCGGGATTGCGCTGGGCCTGTGGATCGGCGGTGGCCTGGCGCTGGGGCAGACGGCGCTGATCCTGTACGATGGTCCGGAGGGCCGATCGGAGGCCTACGTCACCGGCCGCTTCGTTTCTTTCCTGCTCGGCCACTTCCAACTGGACTCGGTGCGCCTCCAGCCGCTGGCCGATTGCCGGCCGCGCGAAGCGGCGTCGGTCGATTTCCTCTTCGTTGTTGTCGAGGAGGGGCGAGAGCCGCTGCCGCGAGCGCTGCTGAGGGGCATCGCCTCCCGGCAGGCGCCACTGGTTTGGATCAACCTGCAGCTGGAGGAGCTGCTGCGGGAGGCACCGCGGCGCTTCCCGCTGCAGGCGGCGGGCGAGACTGGCGCCCGCGGCTGGCGCATCTACTTTCAGCAGCAGGAGTTCAGCGCCGAGGCCGGCGAACGGGTCGTTCTGCGCCCGGCTTCCAGCCAGTGCCAGGTACTGGCCTGGGCCGAGGCAGACGACGGTCGCTCCCTGCCCTATGCTGTGCGGGCCGGGAACCTGTGGGCGTTCGCCGACTCTCCCTTTTCCTGGTCCCGCGAAGGAGGCCGTTGGCTGATCCTGGGCGAGCTGCTGCACGATATCCTGGGCCAGCCCCACACCCACTCGCGTCACGCTCTGCTGCGCATTGAAGACGTCAACCCCGAGAGCGATCCAGTTGCCATCCGGCGCATTACCAATTTCCTGGCCGGAGAGGGAATCCCCTTCCAGATCTCGCTCATTCCGGTCTACCGGGACCCGATCGCCCAGCGGGAGGTGTTCCTCTCTGCCAACCTCCCGCTGGTGGAGGCGCTCCGCGAGGCTGCGCGTCGCGGTGCGGCCATTGTCATGCATGGCGTCACCCACCAGTACCGCGGCGCCAGCGGCGAGGACTATGAATTGTGGGACCCCATATCCGGGAGTCCGCTGGCTCATGCCGGCCGCGATTGGCTGGAGAGCAGGCTGCTGCGGGGCATTGACGAAATCTGCCGTTGCGGGCTCTATCCAATCGCCTGGGAGACGCCCCACTATGCGGCGGCGCAGCGGGACTACCGGGTCATTAGCCGCTTTTTCGACACCTTGTACGATCGGCCGATGGTTGCGGACCTTGCCGACACGCAGATGCTCGCTCCTTACCCCTATCGGCTGTCTGATACCGGACCGCGGGTGATTCCGGAAAATCTTGGCTACATCGACCAGAAGCGCCGCCGCGAGGATGGCGACGCTCTGCTGGCCAGTCTCGATCGGATGAATGCCGTGCGCGACGCGCTGGCCTCGTTTTTCTTCCATCCCTTCCTGCCCCTGGCAGATCTGCAGCGCTTGGTGGGCGAATTCCAGCGCCGCGGCTGGAAGTTCGTCTCGCTGCGCGAGTACGGTGGCAACCTGCGCACCAACTCGCGCTGGGTCAGTGCCAGCGGAGGACCCGGGCGGATTGTCCTGCTCAACCAGCACCTGCGCGAACAGACATTCGCAGCCTCTGGACGTCGGCTGGATGTGTCGGTCACTGCGGAACGTTATAGCGGTGTCGTGCGCCGTAGCGTGAATCTGCCGCGTAACGGGCTCTATGTCGCCGAAGCGCTCGACAGGATCACTGCGACACATCTGAGCGCCTGGGCCAGGCTGAAGCGTCGCATCGCTTCCATGCTGCGCCGGCGGCCGAAGCCACCGCTCACACTGCCGCGCACCCTGCTGCTGATCGGCGTCGACGTCTCTGCGGCGGAGCAGAACGACCAGCGCAGCTTCGCGACTCAACTGCGCATCTTCGGTTTCAAGCCGGACGAATTCATCGTGTCGGCGCGACCTGGCCTGCCATTGGCAGGAGTGACCCTGCTGGTCGTGCCGCAGGCAGCCGCCCGCCGCCTGTCAGCCAGCGGCATTGCGGAAGTGGTCGAGTTCGCGAAGCGTGGCGGACGGGTGGTAACGGATGGGCACAGCGAGTTGGCCAAGAGGCTTGGCGTGCGCTTCGGCGGCGGGCATTGGACGGCGGCGCGGGTGAGAGACCTGTTTCTTCCTCTGCCCGGTTTCGAATGGAACCCGCCCGCAGCCGTGCCTGTTTTCCGCCTGACCGGCGGTGAAGCATTGTGCACGGACGATGCAAGCGGCCTGCCGGTGGCCATGGCCGGGTCGCTTGGTTCTGGGCGCGTGCTCTATCTGGGAGCGTTGTTCGATCCCCATAGCACCTTCGGCATCAGCCGGTTTCCTCACTTCGCCTACTACTTGAAGAATGCCATGGGTGTGCCCTTTCCGGTGCGCCGTGCCAACCTCGAATTCTACTTCGATCCGGGCTTGCGCCAGGGGGTGGCCTGGGAGAAACTGGTGCGCCGTTGGCGCGACTCCGGGGTGAAGATCGTTTACCTGGCCGCTTGGCATGACTATCCGCGCTACCGTTTCGATTATAAATACTTCATCGATCTTTGTCATGCCCACGGGATCTCCGTCTATGCCTGGTTCGAATTCCCGCAGGTTACGCCGCGGTTATGGGCGGAACACCCGGAGTGGCGCGAGAAAACCTCCTCTGGCAGCGACGCCCGAATTGGCTGGCGCTACCAGATGAACCTGTTGGCGGTTTCCGCGCGAGACGCCGCGCGAGAGTACTTCCGAGGCCTTCTGATGCGCCACGACTGGGACGGTGTGAATCTGGCCGAGTTGTCCTGGGACACCAACCACGGTCTGGCTGACCCGGCCAATTTCGTGCCGATGAGCGATGATGTGCGCCGCGTTTTCGCCCGGCAAGCTGGTTTCGATCCGGAGGAACTGTTCCGTCCCGGATCCCGTCGACATTATCTCCGTGACCGCGTGGCGCTCGACCGCTTCCTTCGCTTCCGCAGCGACCTTCTGCTCGAGCTGCACGAGATCTTCCTGGGCGACGCCGCCGCTGTCATTGCCGCCAAGAACCGGCCGATGGAAATCATTGTCACCGTGCTCGACTCGTTGCTCAATCCCGCCGTGTACGAATGGTGTGGAATCGATTCGGCCGCAGTGGCCGGACTTACGAAGCGCCATCGTTTCACCCTGCAAGTGGAAGATCCTTCGTCAACCTGGCTAGATCCGCCGGATCGCTACGACGCCTACATGCGCGCCTACCGGCCACTGCTTGACGATCCCGCGCGGCTGATGTTCGACATCAACGTCGTCGACCGTCCCGGCAGCGCCTCGCGCCACCTGCCGGCGGCGAGGCCGATCGGGGGCGAGTTATGTGCCACGTTTTTCCATGCCGCCCAGGCGTCGGGGCGGGTCGGCATCTATGCCGAGTCCACGGTCCACCCGTTTGACATGGACCTGCTCCCGTTCGTGCAGGGCGGTGATGTGTCCATCCGGCCGGTGGCCGGGGGCTTCCAGGTCGAGGCGCACCAACCATTCGCCCTGATGCTGGAGCAGGCGGGCTGGGTACCCCTGCTGGACGATCGGCAATGGCCGTTCCACGACGGCTCCCGCGTCATTTTACCGTCGGGTCGGCACCATTTGTCGTTCGCCGAGGCCGGGCTGCTCGACCGAGGAGGCATCAGCACGAGGCTCGGCTTCAACGGCGACATCGACGAGCTGGTGGCCGACGGCCATGTCTTTCGCTTCGGTTACGACTCGCTGACGCCAGTGTCGCTCTCCTTCAACCGTCCCCTCGAGCGGGTGACCCTGGACGGGCACGAACTCGCGGTGGCCCCCGATCGCAACATGCTTATGCTGGCTGGTGGTCGGCACCGGATAGAAATCGTCACCGCCAGCCCACCGGCCATGGCCATTGAAGCGGTCGGCTACGTGTCGGCCAGCCTCTTTGCCTTACTAGGCTTGGCGGCGGTATTGCTGCTGCTGGGACTCTACCTGGTAGCGAGGTGGACAAGATGAAACTGCTCGCTACCGGCTTTCTGCATGCCGCCTTCGTCTTTGCGGTGATCTTTATCTGGTTCATGCTGCTCTACCAGTTTGTGCTCTGCCTGGGAGGCTACCGCTTGCGCATGTGTCTGCGGCGGCATGTGCCACCGCCGGTCGACGACGCAGAGTTGCCGGAGGTGACGCTGCTGGTGCCGGCACGCAACGAGGAGAAGGTGATCACCGCCGCCGTGGCACGGCTGCTGTGCTTGCAGTACCCAGCCGGCAAACTGGACGTTGTGGTTGTCAACGACGGCAGCAGCGATCGTACCGCAGCCCTGGCGCGGCAGGCGGCCAGGGGCGATCCGCGCCTGCGCGTGCTCGACATTCCGGCGGCCGAGAGTGGACGAGGCAAGAGTTCGGCGCTCAACCGCGCCCTGAACGAGGCCCACGGTCGGGCCCTGGCCATCTATGACGCCGACAACGTCCCGGAGCCCGACTCGTTGCTGAAGTTGGCTCGGGCTTTGGTTACCGACGACCGCCTGGTTGCCGTCACCGGCAAGTTTCGCGCCTATAACCGTACCCGCAATCTTCTCACCCGTTTCATAAATCTGGAGTCCATCGCTTTCCAGTGGATCGTGCAGGCGGGGCGCTGGCAACTGCTGCGCATCGCGTCGCTCCCGGGGACCAACTTCATCATCTGGAAGTCGGCGGTGGTGGAGGCAGGAGGTTGGGACGAGGAGGCGCTGACTGAAGACGCCGAGTTGACCTTCCGCCTTTACCAGCGCGGTGGGTTGGTCCGTTTTCTGCCCGACGCGGTGACCTGGGAACAAGAACCGGAGCGGCTGTCCACCTGGATTCGACAGCGCACGCGCTGGGCACGGGGAAACAATTACCTGATCGCCCGCTACGGCCGGGAGCTTTTCCGCGGCAGGCTGAAGGGAACGGCTACCGAACTGCTCCACCTTTTCTATCTTTACTACCTGTTCATCTTTGCCATTCTTTTTTCCGACATTGTCTTCCTGCTTTCACTCACCGACCTTTTCCATGTCCGCGTCGTGGGGCCGTACGGTGAACTGTGGCTGCTGGCCTTTCTGCTCTACGTGTTGGAGGTGATGATCGCCCTCTCCTTCGAGCGTGAGGATTCGCTTCGAAACCTGCTGGTGGCCGTGCTCGCCTATCTGACCTACACCAAACTGTGGGTGTTCGTGGTGTTGCGCAGCCTGTGGCACGACTACGTGAGGCGGAAGGAACGCCACTGGGACAAGACCGAGCGCTTCAGCCCGGGGGGCGGCGCGGCAGAGGGATAAGGGGGAGCCGGAGTCATTGATAGGAGGCCAGCAGCCGGTAATGGGCGGCGTTGATCTCCGCCTCGTCGAACACCCGCAGGCCGGCATCCTCCAGCAGTTTCCGGCCGTCGGCCGGGGCGAGGCGCTCCGCCAGCGGAGGGCCCATCCCGGTCGGCTTGGGCAGCCATTCCAGCACCGCCAGGCGGCCGTCCGGAGCCAGCGCGGCCGTGACGGCCCGCAGCAGCCGCAGTGGATCGGCGCTTTCGTGCAGCACGAAGGCCATCAGAGCGACATCGACCGAGGCGGGCGCCACGCCGGGATCGAACTCGCCGCAGACGCGGGCCTCGAGCGACAAGCCAAGGGCTCGTCGGCGCAGCTCGTCGATCATCCGGGCGGAGACGTCGACGGCGATCACCCGTCCGTCCGGCCCGACCATCCCGGTTGCGGGCAGGGCGAAGTAGCCGGCCCCGGCCCCCACGTCGAGGAAGGTCTGGCCGGCCCGCAGGCCGATGCCCTCCAGGATCTCCGCCGCCGGCAGCAGCTGGCGGCGCTGCGGGGAGTCGAGATGCCCATGGCCTCGAGGTTCAGCCGGTCGGGACGAATCGTTCATGATCCACTCTTCATACCGGATGGCGGGGGAAATTGCAAGGGCGCCCTGCATTCCCCGCTTGCGCGGAGGCCCGCCTCCCGCTATGATGGGCGGGAAACCGGCGCCGCCCCGCACCGGCGGCGACGCGAGGAGGAGCCATGCAATTCATCGTCACCGGCCACGACGGAACGGACGAGAAAGCCCTGGAGCGGCGCATGGCGGCGCGCCCCGCCCACCTGGAGCTGGGGGCCCGCCTGCACGCGGCCGGGCGCTGGCTCTACGCGGCGGGCATCCTGGACGAGCAGGGAATCATGCGCGGCTCGCTCATCGTGTGCGACTTTCCCTCGCGCCAGGCGCTGGAGGAGGAGTGGCTTCAAAAGGAGCCCTACGTCACCGGCCGGGTCTGGCAGCGGGTCGAGATCCACCGCGCCCAGGTGGCGCCCTTCTGCGCCCCCCGGGCGGGCGATGGAAGTTGAGTGGTTGAATCAGAAGTGGCGATCCCGGAGCCCGCGGCCGGTCAGCGAGATGATTCCTCGATGAAGGCCTTCAGCCGGGCGAGCTGTTCTCCCAGCACCCGGTCGACCGGGGCGGCGAACGCCTGAATCCCGCCCGGGGCGTAGCCGCCCACCACGTACTCCATCTCGATTTTCGTTCCCGTGTCCGCGGGGGCGAAGGTCCAGGTCAAAGCCCCGGAGGCCGCCACTCCCTGCAGGGGGCCCAGCCCCCCGCTCAGGCGAAGCGTCCGGCCCGGTGCGGCAAAGACCACCGCCATGTGGCGCACGTGCCCGCCGCCGGGGAGCTTCTCCAGGAAGCACCCGCCGGGGCGGTCGTCCAGGCTCAGGTTGGCCGCGCTTCCGGAGAAGGTGTGGCCGGGGTGCCACCATTTCGCGATCCCCTGCACCAGCGCGCGGTAGGCGTCCCGCGGTGCGACGCGAACGGTCACGGCCGACTTCACGGTGAATCCGGCCGCAGACTGGTCGACGATGCCGGCTGGCAGGGCGGTTGGAATCGACAGGGCCAGCGCCGCGACGAGAGCGGCGAGGTTCTTGTGGTCCTTCCGGTTCATTTCTTCTCCTTCTTCTTCAGCCCAGCCCGGAGTCGGTCAGCACCTGCTTGAGGCGCTCCAGGGAGACCGAGGTCTTGGGGTTGTCCGGGGGCGTGCAGCCCGGGGCGGGCTGGATGGAGAGGTCGTAGGTGCCGATGCGCCGGGCCAGGGCCACGGTTTCCGCCTTCTCGTGGGCGATGAGCGGGGAGTAGACCGGGAGGTCGCCCAGGGAGCGCTGGGCATACATGTTCTGGAGGGTCTGGGAGGCCACCTGGGCCAGGTTGTCGCCGGTGATGAGGCCGAGGGCCCCTTCCCGGCGGGCGATCTCGGAGGCGCGGCGGTGCATGAGATACTTGCACGCCACGCACAGGTAGGGGGCGAAGCGCGTCCGCTTCAGCTCCTCGAAGCGCCCCTGGAAAAGGGCGGAGCGGGGCTCCACGTGGAGGCGGATGGGGTGGCCGGCGCTGTACTGCTCCAGCTGGGCGTGGATGCGCCGCACCTTGGCCTCGTCTTCTGCCGAGACCTGGAAGTGGACCAGGACCGGCTCCACGCCGCGCTTCATCATCAGGAAGGCGGCCACGGGCGAGTCGAGGCCGCTGGAGAGGAGAGAGACCAGCTTGCCGGCGGAGCCGTAGGGGAAGCCGCCCCAGCCGGGGAGGCGCCGGTGGAAGAGGAAGATGGCCCGCGGACCGATCTCGATCTCCACGTGGAAGGCCGGGTGGTGGAGGTCGACCGGCACGCCGCTGGCCTCGTGGAGCAGGGCGCCCATCTCCCGTTCCACCTGCACCGAGGTGGCCGGGAAGGTCTTGTCGATGCGCTGGCAGGAGACGCGGAAGCTGGCCTGGGCGGTGAGCTCGGGGACCATCCCGCGCAGGGCGGACTTCAGCGCCTCCGGGTCGCGGGGGAGCTCGAGGGCCGGGCTGTAGGAGTGGACCCCCAGAACCTTCTCCAGGTCGGGCGTTCCCTCGACGCCGTGAACATAGATGCGGCCGCGCGGGGCGTCGATGGCCGAGAAGCGGATCCCGGAGCGCTGCAGGTAGCCGCGGATGTCGCGCACCAGAAGATTCTCGAAATGGCCGCGGTTCTTGCCCTTCAGGCTGATCTCGCCGTAGCGGACGATGAGGGCCCGGGCCGGATCGCTCATGCCCGCCCGCCCAGCTCGGCGAGGAGCCGCTCGCCCCCGCCCATCTCGGTGCGCGCGGCCAGTGCGCGTCTCTGTCCGGAGACGATCCGCTCCGTCAGCACGGGGTCGCGCAGCACCGTGTCGATCAAGGCGGCGATGCGCAGCGGGTCGCGCTCGCCGACGAGGAGCCCGGCGCCGGCCATCGTCTCGGGCACCGCCGCCTCCGCCATGGCCACCACCGGCAGGCCGACGTGGAAGCTCTCCAGCAGCGGAGCGCAGAACCCCTCGTGTTCGCTCATGTGCAGGTAGAGGTGGGCCAGGCGATAGTAGGAGACCACCTCGGCCAGGGGAAGGTGCCCGGTCAGGTGCACGTACCGTGGCTGCAGACCGTCGCTCAGCCGCTGCAGCGCGCCCAGGTAGCGGGTGAATTCGCGGTGCTCGCCGACCACGAACAGCCGCGACTCGGGGTTGAACAGCCGCTGGTAGAGGGTGAACACCCGGAGCACGTCCTCGACGCGCTTGGCGGGGATGAGCCGGCCGACGGTCAGCAGGTTGGTCTTGCCGTCGGCGAAGAGATCGGTCAGCACCGGCAGCGGCGGCCCGTCGAAGGGGGTGAAGTCGAGCACCAGGGGCAGCACGCCGGTGCGCCGGAAGCCGGCCTCCTGAAGCTCGCGGCGGTTGTACTCCGAGTCGCCCAGGGCGAGCTCGGCGATCGGGGCCAGGCGCAGCAGCTCCTCGCGGCCCAGGCGGCACTCCTCCGCCAGCCGCGAATGGTAGCCGACGAACGTCTGCCAGGGGGTGACGTTGTGGTAGAGGACGACCTTGCGGTCGGGCAGGGCGGCGAACAGGTCGGTCACCGGCGAGCCGATGGAGAAGTGGAACAGGACGACGTGTCCCGCGGAGGAAAAACGCGGGTAGTCGCTCACCGGGTGGATGTCGCGCCGGCGGCGGGGATTGTGCAGGGCGAAGAGCTCGGACTCCACCCCGCGGCCGCGCAGGAAGTCGCGCAGCACCAGCGCCTCGTTGCCGATGGCGTCACCGGGGGTGAAGGAGGTGAGCAGCTGGTGGACGGTCACTCCCGGTCGAGCCTCTTCTCCAGGGCCCGCTCGCGGTTCTCGACGAACTCCGTCTTCTCCTCGACGACGCGGATCCTGGTCTTCAGCATCTCCACCTCGGCGCGCAGCCGGGTGATCTCGGCGATGGAGTTGGTGGCGACGTGGTGCAGCAGCTTGATGTACTCGCGGCTCTGGGCCACGACCGGTCGCAGCCGCATGAGATCCAGCAGGGTCTCCATGGCGGCCAGGCGGGCGTGGGCGGAGGCCAGCCGGGCATGCTGGAGCTGGTTGGCCTGGTCGGTGCAGCGGTTGGACACCCCGGTCAGGTCCCGCTTCAACTCGTTGTAGAGGGGCCGGGAGAAGAAGCGGATGAGCGGGAAGAGCAGGCGGCGCACGGCGGCCAGCAGCTTCTTGGCGGAACCGGTTTCCTGCACTTCGGACAGGGTTTCGTGGGGCTGCGGCTCGGAGACGGTTTGCTCGAGGGCCCTGATCTCGCCGCGCAGGGCGGCCAGGTCGGCCGGGGCTTCATCGCCCGCCGGGTCACCGGCTGGCGGCGGGTAGAGGTGCGGCTCGTAGACGTCCGGGATCTCCAGGAAGTCGGGCAGCGGCTGCAGCGCCAGCCCGGCGATGGCCTGGATCTCCTCGTCGCGGAAGGCGCCGGCGCGGCGGCGCTCCTCGATGCGGCGGCGAATCCCGGCCATGATTTCGTCGACGTCGATGCCCGGCCCGGCGGACAGAAATGGCTCCATGCGGCCTCCCAGGCCGTCTATTATACCGCAGCGCCGGGGAGCTCACAAGGCGATCGCCGGCCGCGGAAAGGGTAGTAAATCAAGGGGTTTTTGCATGTCGACCCGGCAAAAGCGTGTGATAGACAAGGTTTTGCGAAAAAAAAAGCAAAAAACCCTGATGAAACCTTGACTTTTGAATTCCCGTTTTCTACAATCCGCTCCAGGAGGTCATTCATGAACAAAACCGAGCTGGTCAAGGCCATCGCCGAAAAAGCGAACCTCAAGGTCTCCGAGACGGAGAAACTGGTCAACGCGTTCATCGACACCGTCTCGTTCGCCCTGAAAAAGAAAAACAAGGTCACGCTCGTCGGCTTTGGCACCTTCGCCGTCGCCCACCGCAAGAAGAAAGTCGGCATCAACCCCAAGACCCAGGCCAAGATCGAGATCAAAGCCAAGGACGTCCCCGTTTTCAGAGCCGGCAAGGCGCTGAAGGACAAGGTCAAGTAACCGCCCCGTCCGAACGGACGGTTCTGACTCTGGCGGGGGGCAGACCGCAACGGCCGCCGCAGGCGGCCCCGGCGTGGACGGGCCGGGCGGACTGCTCCCCGTCGCCTTTTCAGGGGGGAGGAATCAGTAGACTTCGATGGAGGCGCCGACGGCCCTGATGGGCAGGGCGCCGCGCCGGGAATCAAATCCGCTGCACTGGTCGATGGCCAGCGTGTAGCGCCCCTTGGCCAGGAATTTCACCCGCAGCTGCAGCAGCGGCAGTGACGTGGCGCGGCTCTCGTCGGGGCGCACGAAGGTGTAGCCGGCGTCGAAACGGCTGCCGGAGGCGTTCTTCAGCACCTTCACCTCGTTCTCGTTGAGCCCGTCAGACTTCACGTCCACGATCTGGCAGTTTTCGCCCTGAATGGAGCCGCTCAGGGAGAGGCTGGCCAGGGGGGCGCGGCTGCGCAACTGCAGCACCAGGTAGGCCTCGGCGTTCAGCGGCACGCGCGTCTCACGGGGGGAAACCGTCAGGATCGCCGCGCTGGCCGTCTCCGTGGAGGGGGCCTGCTCGTCCGCGGGCGCTTCTTCCTCCCCGCCGTCGGCTTCGGTCACCGGTTCGGCCGGGCGGCCCGACGGCGGCGCCGCGGGCTGGGCGGCACCGCCCGCCGCCTGCGGCGTTCCGCTCCAGATCGTCTCCTGGTCGGCGGAGGCCACCGGGGCGCGGCGGATCAGGCGGGGGGTGATGGAGAAGATCAGGTCGGTCTGGTTGACCTTCTTGGAGTCGCTGGCGAACAGCAGTCCGATGATCGGCAGCTTCGACAGCCCCGGCACGCCGCTCAGGGCGCGGCGCTCCTCGTCGCGCACCAGGCCGCCGATCAGGTTGGTTTCGCCTTCCTTGAGGCGGATCTTGTTCTCGATCTCGCGGTTGCCGAAGATGGGGAAGGATTCCGACACGCCCGAGCCGGCGATGAAGTTGAAGGTCATCTTGGTCTTCAGGGTGACGTCCCCGTCGCTGTGCACGGTGGGGGTGACCTTCACTTCGACGCCCACCTTGCGGTACTTGTAGGTGGTGACCGGTGTGGAATTGATGCCGCCGGCGGCGATCGAGGCGAACTGGGTGTCGGGGACGGGGACCTCCTCGCCCACCTGGAACGAGATCTCCTCGCCGTCCAGGCCCCGCAGGTTGGGCTTGGCGATGATCTTGGAGTCGTCGTCGGTCTCCAGGATGTTCATGGTCACGGTGGGAATGGTCATGTAGAAATTGGTGCCCTTCAGGGCGTCGAGGTTGACCAGCGGGTCGACCTTGCCGTCGTCGCCCAGGGCGCCGGCGCTGAAGCCCACGGCGCCGTTGGCGATGTCGGCGCCCAGGCTGCGGATCAGGTTGCGGTTGATCTCCAGGATCTCGATCTGCAGCTCCACCTCGCTGCGCGGCTTGTCGATGCGCTGCAGGAAGCGCTCGGCGTCCTTCAACGCGGAAATCTCGCCGCGCACCATCAGCACGTTGAGCAGGGGCTCCTCCTGGATCACCAGCTGTTCGTCGCGGAACATCGTCTGCAGCAGCTTGCGCGCGTCCTCGGCCTTGATGTTGGCGAGGTAGAACGCCTGGATGCCGCGCAGGTCGTAGGTGCGCTTCTTGTTGAAGATGTCGGGGTAGACCACCAGGGTGCGCTTGTCCAGCACCCGGTACTGGGACGACGACACCATGCACAGCACGCGCAGGATCTCGTAGAAGGTGCTGTTGTCCATGGAGATGGAGTGCGGGAAGTCGCGGAAATCCCGGTCGAAGATGAAGTTGACGCCGTACATCTTGCCCAGGGTCTGGTAGATGCTGGTGACCGGCGTGTTGCGCAGCTGGATGGAGACGCGGTCGCGCTCGCGGATGTCCAGGCTGACCGGCGGCTGGATGGCGGACTCGGGAGCGGCCTTCGGGGCGGGCTTGGACGGGTTGAGGTACTCGTCCGCCTCGCGCTGCAGGGTCGTGTTGCCGGGAAAGACGGCCAGCGCGGCGGCGTAGTGGCGGGCGGCGGCGGCCCGGTCCTCGCGGCGGCGGCTGTCGCGCGCCTTGGCCAGCAGCAGGTAGTACTGGTTCAGCTGGGCGCGGAAGAGCAGGGTGCGGACCTCGGCCCGGTTGGGGTGGGCGCGCAGCTCCTCCTGCAGCATGCGGATCGTCTTCTCGTAGTCGCCGGCCTTGAAGCTCTCGCTGGCCCGGCGCAGCCCGCTCGTCGCGGTGGCGCAGCCGGCCAGCAGCAGCCCGGCCAGGGCGAGGCCGGTCACAGCGATTCGTCTCTTCACGTCAGCCATGGTTGTCTCCGGTCAGGCGGATTTCGTATGTCTTGTCTTCGAACTCGATGATCACGGCGTCGGGGCGGATGCTCTTGACCTTGAAGCGCTCCAGCACGGTGTCTCCCTCGCCGGCCTGCTGGAAATCGCCGCTGATGTTGAGCAGGGCGATGCGCCGGTTGTTGCGGGTGATGCAGCCGGCGTAGCCGATGGAGCGGAATATCTCCTCGCTGATCGGCTCCTCGGTGCCGACCGGAACGGTTTCGACGGTGATGGGCTGCATGGGCCGCCCGGCCACCGGCCGGTTCGCCGCGTCGGAGACGGGGATGCCCTGGAAGATGTCGCGGCGGAGCTTGAAGGGGGGCACCGGCCGGGTCAGGCGGTCGATGCGGATCAGCTCGTCGGCGGCCACGGCCAGCGTCGCTCCGGCGAGCAGCGCCAACCCGGCCACCCGGAACTTGCGGCTACTCAAGGAACACCTCCATCTGCAGCCTGGCGTTGACCTGGGGCCCGTTGGCGGCGAAATCCACCTGGCTCAGGAAGGCCATGGAGCGAAGGGCGGCGATGTCGTGGATCAGCTTCTTGACGTTGCCGTAGCCCCCGCTCACGGTGAAGTGGACGAGCACCCGCTGGAAGCCGCCGCTGCCCTGGGTGGTATCGAAGGTGAGGCTGCGGTTGGGCAGCAGGTTGGCCTCCAGGAGGTCGTTGAGCTGGCGGCGCAAGTCGGAGATGGAGTCGCGGCGCATGAAATGGCGGGCGCAGAAATCGCGGTAGACGCCTTCCACGCGGAGCCACTGCTGCTGCTGCCGCTTCAGCTCCTCCCGCCGGGACTGCTCGCTGCGGACCTGCTCGATCCGGGCCTGCTGGCGCTGCCGGGCGACGTGGCGCAGGGCCCCCCAGGCGTACGAGGCGAGGCAGAACGCCGCGCTCATGGCCAGCAGCCCCAGCAGGATCAGTACGGCGTGCCTAGTTCTTTTCACCGGGGAACTCCACGCGCAGGATCACCTGGTAGATGCCCTGGAGGCTGGACTCGTTGGTGATGGCCAGCTTGTACGGCGCCAGCCGGCGGTACAGCTCCAGCAGCCGGGAAAACGACGGGGTCGCGGCGGTGAGGGAAATGGTCCGGCGCGAGCGTCCCGACAGGGTCAGGGCGACCACCTGCACGCCGTCGGGGATATGGCGCTCCAGGAAGTCGAGCCGGCTGAGGAAGTCGAAGGTCTTGCGGGCGATCAGGTCGTTGGCCCATTTCACGCGGCCGCTCCAGCGCTGCTTGTGCCCGTTGATGTCGTTCTGCAGGCGCTGGCTTTCCGCCTGCAGGCGGGGCAAGGCCTGCTCGCCGGAGAGGCGGGCCGGGGTCCGGGCGTCGGCGGCGGCCACCCGGTCGAGCTGCCGCATGCCCAGCAGGACAAACAGGGCGATGGCGGCCGGCAGGAGAACGAGGCGGGCCGCGAAACGGGGTCCGTCCAGTTGCGGGCGGCGGGAAAGGTTGTAGGGGATGGTGCGTCTGAGCATGGTCGTCAGCGGGGGATCCAGGCCCCCGGGGGCAGCGCCGGAAGGGCGGTCAGGCCGAGGTCGGCCAGCTCGGCGGCGGAGCCGAGATCGGGGGCGTCCGGGCCCAGGGCGGCCACCTGGAAGCGGCGCGGCTGCAGCCCCTGGCTGGAGGCGGCGTACTGGACGGTTTTGGCGATTTCGCCGGCGTATTCCGCGGTCGAGGCGGTCTTGCTGCGGCGCACGTACACCGGCCGGCCGTGCCGCAGAAACAGCAGGTTGAGCACCGAGCCGTCGATCTCGACCAGCAGGTCGGGGGCGCCGCGGCGGCTCACCCGGTTGAGCAGGCAGACGGTGGTCGAGCCGATGACGGTCGGCTCCATGCGCAGCCCGGCGAACAGCTCCGCCGCCTTCTCCAGCAGGGAGCGGCGCACCAGGATGGAGAGGACGCGGCGGCGGTCGAGCCGGAAGAAGCGGTGGTCGTAGAGGTCGATGTTTTCGGGGAACGCCTTCTGCAGCTTCCATTCGACGAGCTCGCGCTGCCGCGTCCGCGGCCAGGGCAGGCGGTCGAACTCGAAGATGTGGAAGATGAAGTGCGCCGGCGACAACAGCAGGCCGGTCGGCAGCGGCAGCAGGTCGGGGGCCAGGGCGGCGGCCTCGCCGGCCACGTCGGCCAGCGCCACCCCGTCCAGCTGCCGCTTCACTTCCAGCCGGCGGTTCTCGGGGCGCAGCACGGTCAGGCTCTTCTCTCCGGCCAGCAGGTACTGGGCGGGCGATTTCTGCGGCAGGAACCAGCCGATCATACCCACTCCTTGACGGTGACCCGGTTGAGCTCGTCGAGGGAGGTGACACCAGCGGAGACCTTGGCCAGGCCGTTCCGGCGAATGGGGATCATGCCCTGCTCGACGGCCAGCTTCTTGATCTCCGAGGTGGGCTTGCGGGCCAGGATCATCTCCTTGATCTCGTCGGTCAGCTCCAGCACTTCGCCGATGGCCGTGCGCCCGGAATAGCCGAGCCCGGAGCACTCGTCGCAGCCGCGGGCGCGGAAGATGGGCGCGGCGAAGAACTTGGCGGGCAGGCGATTGGCGGCCAGCTCGGCGGCATCGGGCGTATGCGCCTCGCGGCAGGCGGGACAGAGCACGCGCACCAGCCGCTGGGCGACGATGCAGTTCAGGGCCGAGATGAAGCTGTAGGTGTCGATGCCCATGTGGATGAACCGGCCCAGCACGTCGAAGACGTTGTTGGCGTGGACGGTGGTGAACACCAGGTGGCCGGTCAGCGCCGACTGGATGGCGATTTGCGCCGTCTCCGGGTCGCGGATCTCGCCGACCATGATCTTGTCCGGGTCATGGCGCAGGATCGAGCGCAGCCCGCGGGCGAAAGTCAGGCCCTTCTTCTCGTTGACCGGGATCTGGGTGATGCCCTCGATCTGGTACTCGACCGGGTCCTCGATGGTGATGATCTTGTCGGCCGGGTCCTTGATCTCGTTCAGGCCGGCGTAGAGGGTGGTGGTCTTGCCCGAGCCGGTCGGGCCGGTGACCAGGAACATGCCGTAGGGCTGCAGGATGTAGTAGTTGATCTTCTCCAGCAGGTAATCGGAGAAGCCCAGCAGGCGAAGGTTCAACTCGCCGATGCTCTCGGTGATCATCTCGCGGTCGAGGATGCGGATGACGGCGTTCTCGCCGTAGATGCCGGGCATGATCGAGACGCGGAAGTCGATGGTCTTGTGCTTGAACTTCATGCGGAAGCGGCCGTCCTGGGGGACGCGCTTCTCGGCGATGTCCAGCTCGGAGATGACCTTCAGGCGCGTGATGAGAAAGGGGTGGAAGAGGGAGTCGAGCGGCTCCATCACCTGGTGGAGGATGCCGTCGATGCGGAACTTGACCAGCAGCGCGTCGTTCTGGATCTCGATGTGGATGTCGGAGGCCTTCTTGTTGACGGCGGTGAAGATGATGTTGTTCAGCAGCTGCACCACCGAGTCTTCCTCCTCGGTGATGCTCTCCAGGGTGACCGTTTCGTCCTCGAGCTCGGAGGGGCCGCGCTTCAGGGCGAAGGTCTCGGTCTTGTCGCGCAGCACCTTGGTGAAGGTGTCGCTGCGCTTGAGCACCCGCTCCAGCTCGTCCTTCTCGGCCCGGCAGGGCACCACCCGTTTCTGGGTGAAGTTCTCGATCATGGTGATCTTGTCGAGATTCTCCGGGTCGGGCATGGCCACGCGGATCACGCC
This sequence comes from uncultured Clostridia bacterium, assembly GCA_964479735.1. Classification (GTDB taxonomy): domain Bacteria; phylum Acidobacteriota; class Aminicenantia; order UBA2199; family UBA2199; genus CAYZNT01. The sequence goes on along the minus strand of CAYZNT010000029.1, from coordinate 23,037 downwards.
GCCCTGCTCGTCGATGGGGAAGAAGAGGTTCTTGACCAGGAACTCGGCCGGGAAGCGGGCCAGGAGCTGGAAGTTGATCTTGATGTCGGCCGGGTTGATGCGCTCGATCACTGGATGACCCTCACGGCGCTGAAGATGGGCAGGTACACGGAGACGAGCATCATGGCGATCACCACTCCCAGGGTGACGATTATAACAGGTTCGACCAGCGAGATCAACGCGTGGATGCGCGTGTCGATGGATCGCTCGTAGAAGTCGGCGCTCTCGTCGAGCACCACCGTCAGGTTGCCCGAGGTTTCGCCGACGCGCGTCAGTTCGACCAGGATGGGCGGCATCATGGGGGTGTCGGCCAGCACGTCCGACAGCGCCCGTCCCTGGCGGATGCTGTCGGGCAGGGAGCGCACCTGGCGGAAATAGAAGCGGTTGGCGAAGGTCTCGACGGCGATGGCCGCCGCTTCCGGCACCGGGATGCCGCCGGAGATGAGGATGGAGAGGGTGCGGCAGAAGACCGACACGGCGTTCTCGTGGGCGATTCGCCCGAGCAGGGGGGCGCGCGTCTTGAGCTGGTCGATCAGGGTCAGGTCGGGGTTCAGTTTTTCCGCCACCTTGACGCCGGCGTAGGCGGCCAGCAGCACCGCGGCCAGCAGCGGCAGGTTCTGCTTGAGGTAACCGGCCAGGCCGATGAAAAACTGGGTGATGACCGGCAGCGAGGCGTCGAAGTTCTCGTAGAAGGAGGAGAAGCGCGGGATGACGTAGACCATGATCACGCCGGCCATGACGACCATGAACAGCAGCAGCATCACGGGGTAGGTCAGGGCGCTGATGGTGCGCCGGCGCAGCTGGCTGACCCGGGTCAGGTAGACGTTGAACTTTTCCAGCACCTGCTCCAGGTGGCCGCTCTTCTCCCCGGCCATGATCGAGGCGTGGTAGATGCGGGTGTAGGGGAGCTGCGACGAGGCCAGGGCGTCGGAAATCTGGGCGCCGTTGCGGATGTGCAGCGCCGCCTGGGACAGGATCTCGCGCAGGAGGCGGTTCTCCGTGTTCTGGAGGATGATCTCCAGGGCGCGAATGAAGGGAATGCCGGCCTTGAGCAGGGTGATCAGCTCCTGGTTAAACATCAGGAAGGCGTCCAGCTTCAGGTGGCGGTGCCAGCGGCCGAACAGGCGCAGGTCGCGGGCCCACAGCCGGCGGACGGACACCAGCTTGTCCTCCGCTCCGGAGAGGGACTCGAGCAGCTGGCGGCGGTTGTCGGCCCAGATCTCGCGCCGGCTGTAGTGGCCGCTCTCGTTGACGAAGGTGCAGCGGAAGGTGGGCATCAGAGGTACTCCGCGCCGGCGAAATCGGCCCGCAGCGCCGCCGGGATGCGCACCCGGCCGTCGGCGGTCTGGAAGTTCTCGAGCACCGCGGCCACGGTGCGGCCGGCGGCCAGCCCGGAGCCGTTGAGGGTGTGCACGAACTCCTTTTTGCCGGCGCGGGTCTTGTACTTCACCCGGGCCCGGCGCGCCTGGAAATCGGCGAAGTTGGAGCAGGAGGAGATCTCCATGTAGCCGTCGCGGGCCGGCATCCACACCTCGATGTCGTAGGTCTTGGCCGACGAGAAGGACATGTCGCCGCTGCACAGCAGCACCACGCGGTAGTGCAGCCCGAGCTGGCGAAGGATGGCCTCGGCATCGGCGGTCAGGCCCTCCAGCTCGGCGTAGGAGGTGTCGGGGGCGGCGAACTTCAGCAGCTCCACCTTGTTGAACTGGTGCTGGCGCACCAGGCCGCGGATGTCCTTGCCGTGCGAGCCGGCCTCGGAGCGGAAGCAGGGGGTCCAGGCCACGTACTTGAGCGGCAGCTGCGCCTCGTCCAGGGTCTCGTCGCGGTGGATGTTGGTCAGCGGCACCTCGGCGGTGGGGATCAGGTACAGGTTGAAGTTCTCCACCTTGAAGAGGTCGTCCTTGAACTTGGGCAGGTTGCCGGTTCCGATCAGGCTCTGGTCGTTGACCAGGAACGGCGGCAGCGTCTCCAGGTAGCCGTGCTCGCGGGTGTGGGTCTCCAGCATCAGGTGGATGAGCGACCGTTCCAGGCGCGCCATGTTGCCTGTGTAGAGGGCGAAGCGCGTGCCGGCGATCTTGGCGGCTCGGGCGAAGTCGAGGCCGCCGCCGCTCTCGCCCAGTTCCCAGTGCGGCCGGGGCGGAAAGGGGAACGCCGGCTTCTCGCCCCACTCGCGCACCACCACGTTGGCCCCGGCGTCGGCGCCCGGCGGCACCGTGTCGTGGTGCAGGTTGGGGATGGTCAGCAGCAGGTCCTGGAACTCGCCGTCGGCGGCGGCCGTCTCCGCCTCCAGGGCGGCGATGCCCCGGTTCAGCTCCACCGCCTCCCGCTCCAGGGCGGAGGAGTCGGCGCCGCTCTTCTTCAAACCGCCGATCTCGCGGGCCAGCTTGTTGCGGCGGCTCTTCATCTCCTCGATGCGCGCCAGCCCCGCGCGCCGGCGCCCGTCGATCTCCTCGAAGCGGGAGCGGTCGAAGACGACGCCCTTGTTCGCGCACTTGCGCGCCACCTCGTCCAGGTTCAGTCGCAGGAATTGGAGGTCCAGCATGGGGCGATTATACCATGGGCGCGGGCGGTGGGGAACGCCGGGCGCCGGCATGGCCGGGCGGGGGGCGCGGGCCGGCGCTGAAAACCTCCGGCCCCGGTTTCCGTATATTCATTTCCATAAATAGCCCTCGACCGAAATGCCGGGGTTCTCCGCCCTGCGAGGTGACCATGAAGACGAGAATCGCCCTGTTGCTGGCCTGCACCGCCGTCCTCGCCGCCGCAAACGAAGCCGCCCTGCGGCGCCGGGCCATGGCCATCCACCACCGCGCCCTGACCCTCGACACCCACTGCGACACGCCCATGATGCTGATGCAGCCGGGATGGGACATCGGCCGCTGGCACGAGACCGGACGCCGCGGCAGCGGGCGGCAGGACCTGCCCCGCATGGTCGCCGGCGGGCTGGACAGTTCCTTCTTCGCCGTTTTCGTCTCCCAGGGGCCGCGCACCCCGGAGGGCAACGCCCGGGCCCGCCAGGAAGCCGAGCGCATTCTCGACGCCCTCGACCGCATGTTCGCCGGCCAGGCCCAACGGTGCGGCCGCGCCCTGGCTCCCGCCGACGCCTACCGCCTGGAGCGGCGCGGCAAGCGGGCCATCTTCATCGGCATGGAGAACGGCTATCCGCTGGGCAACGACCCGGCCCTGGTCGACCACTTCTACCGCCGCGGGGTGCGCTACATCACCCTGGCGCACACCGCCGACAACGATCTCTGCGACTCCTCCACCGACCGCCAGGACCCCGAGGACCGGGGGCTTTCCGAACTCGGCCGGGCCGTGGTGGAGCGCATGAACGGGGTGGGGATGATGGTCGACGTGTCGCACGTCTCCGATCGCTCTTTTTCCGACGTCCTCCGGGTGTCGCGGGCCCCGGTGATCGCCTCCCACTCCTCGGCGCGCGCCCTCTGCCCGTCGCCGCGCAACCTGAGCGACGAACAACTGCGGGCGCTGCAGGTCAACGGAGGCGTGATCCAGATCTGCATCCTCTCCGACTACATCCGGGAGTCGCCTCCCAACCCGGAACGCGACCAGGCGTTCGCCGAATTCCGCCGGCGCATCCGCGAGCGCTTCGGCTCCTGGGCCGGCATCCAGGACCCGGTTGAGCGCGAGAAAGTGAACGCGGAGTACGAGGCCCTGGACGAGAAGTACCCGCAGCAGCTGGCCACGGTGAAGGACGCGGTCGACCACATCGACCACGTCGTCCGGCTCATCGGCGTCGACCACGTGGGCATCGGCACCGATTTCGACGGCGGCGGCGGGCTGGCCGACTGCCGCGACGTGACCGGGATGAAGAACATCACCCTCGAGCTGGTGCGTCGCGGTTATTCCGAGAAGGACATCGTCAAGATCTGGGGGGGCAACCTGATGCGCGTCTTCCGCCGCGTGATCGAGATCGGCCAGCGCTCCCGCTAGCCGGGTCCGGCCCCGCGTCCTTGCCGATGCGCTGCCGTTGTGGCATATAGGGGGCATGGGTTGCGTGTTGAAACGCCGGGCCGCTCCGCTGCTGCTCTCCGGCCTGCTGCTCTCCGCCTGGGTGGCCGGCGCGGGGGAAGGCGCGGCCCCGGCGGCGGCGGACCGCGATCCCACCCGCCGCTGGTCCGACACCCGGCCGGCCATCGACCTGGTCCACCTCTTCCGCGGCGAGATCAACCGCCGCGGCCGCCCGGTCGGGTTCCACGCCCGCCCCGGCGGGATCGACCCGGACGGCAGCGGCGTGGTTCGCCGGATCGACCCCCCGGACCGGAACGGGGTCTACACCGCACGGGTATGGATCGCCCGCCGCGGGCTGACCAAGGTGTCGTCCTTCTACCCCGACCGCCTCAACCGCGCCCTGGTGGTCCGGGCCATCCTCCATGCCTACCACCGCGGCCGTCGCCGGGGAGAACGCTTTCGCGGGCCGTCCGGCCACGGCTTCACCATCGAGGGGTACGCGGGGAGCGGGCGCATCCGCACCGCCTACCCGCTCTACCGACGCTGACCGGAGGCCGCCATGTCCGACCGTTTCTATCGTGATGGGCGAGGCGATTGCCGCGCCGAGGTCGCCCCGTCCCGCCTCCTGCTGGGCCGCTATCTCGAGTCCGACATCCAGGGAAGCGTGGCGATGTGCGACGACGCGCTGCAAGCCATCGCCGATGTGGAGGCCGGGCGGCGGCGGCGCTGGCGGCTGACCGGCAACGCCCACACCCTCAGCTTCGGCCGGCGCCGGGCGCGCATCCGGGCGGAGTTCGGCAGCGAGCCCGACCTCCTGCTGCCCCTGGAGGAACTGCGCCGGGCCCTGCTGGCGTGGCGGGCCCTGCTGGCCGGCTAGGCCCGGTCGGCGCCGGCAACCGGCGCGGCCGTCAGCGGTCGGCCCACTCCAGGGCGGTCAGCAGGGCGATGCGGGCGGTATCGGCCAGCACCTCGGGATTGATCCGGTAGATGGTGTCTCCGGGCTGGTGGTAGGCCAGGTGCGGTCCGTTCGACCAGAAGGAGAGGCAGGGGATGCCCTGCAGGAAGAAAGGGGCGAAGTCGGAGGAGCGCACGCCGACATGGCGGATGACCCGCACGCCGGCCAGCGGGGCCAAGGCCGCCTCGGCCCGCCGCAGCGCCGCCAGCAGCTCCTCCGGTTTCTCCGACACCCCGGCGCCCACCCGGTCGCCTTCGCCGACCATGTCGAAGTTGAACATGGCGGAGATGCGCCGGACCGCGGCGGGGGGGTGGGTGGCGAAGTGGCGCGAGCCCTCCAGCCCCTTCTCCTCGCCGCCGAAGAGGACGAACAGCAGCGAGCGTTTCGGGCGCCGCGGCAGCCGGGCGGCGACGCGGGCCATCTCCATCACCGCCGCCGAGCCGCTGCCGTTGTCGTTGGCTCCCGGGAAGGTGATGCCGAAGTGGCGGCCGCAGTGGTCGAAATGGGCGCCGAGCACGACGAACTCGCCCTTCAGCTGCGGGTCGCCGCCGGGCACCACGCCGGCCACGTTGTAGCCGAGGGCGGAGGGGAGGTGGCGGGCGCGCACGTCCAGTTCGAGTTCGGCCCGCAGGGCGAAGGAGAGCGGTCGCCCGTAGCGGCGCAGGTGCTGCTTCAGCTCGCCCGCCCTGACCCCGCGCTCGGCGAGCAGCTGGTCGGCGGCCGGCTCGCTGATCTCGGCGGCCAGAAACTCGCCCAGCCAGTCGCCGTTGGGGTTGGCCTGGGGCTCGGGGTAGATGTAGACCAGGCCGGCGGCGCCCCGGTCGCGGGCCGTCTTCATGCGGGCACGGTGCTCGTCGAACGGTTCCCACCGCGGGTCGTCGTGGGGCGTGCCGCGGAAGCAGAGCACGAAACGGCCGGCGACGTCGATGCCCGCGTAGTCGTCGTAGCCCAGTTCCGGCGCGGAGATGCCCCAGCCGGCGAACACCACGCCGCCGCGGCGGCGGCCGCTGCCGCTGTAGAGCAGGGGCAGGAACTCCTTCAGCAACTGCAGCTTGTGTCCGGGCGGTGCCGGGGCGGGGTCGGCCGACTGGGGCGCCGGCAGGAAAACGGACATCTCGGCTCCGTCCACCAGCGTGCACGGCGAGGGGTAGGGCTGCAGGAATCGGTTCAGCCCCGGCAGGGATTCCAGGCCCCAGGAGGCGAATCGGGCCGCGGCCCACTTCGCCGCCCGGGTGTAGCCCTCGTCGCCGGTCAGGCGGCCGGCGAAGGGCTCGGCGGCGATGGCGCGGCAGAGGCCGTAGGCCGACTCGGGGGAGACGGCGGTGGCCACCGCGGCGCGCCACTTCGATTTTCCCGCCGCGGCGGCCAGCAGCAGCGGCAGGGTCAGGACCGCGAGCAGTCTCGTCTTTTTCATGGAACCTCCTGGTTCGTGCGCGAGGAAGATGGTTATACGGGAGATCGGCCCAAAAGGTCGATCGCGGCGTCGTTGCGTTGCCGGCCGGGATCTGGTATGGTGCGGCCATGGACGGACTGACCATCGGGATGCTGCTGGCCGTGCTGTTTCTGCTGGCGGCGCTGCTCCTGCTGCAGCTGAGGCCGCGCGACACCGCCCTGGGCCCGCAGCTCCTGGACCTGAAGAACCAGCTCCAGGAGCTGCGCACCGCGCAGCTGCAGGCGCAGAACCAGGCGCTCGCCCAGCAGGCGGGGCAGCTGAACGAGATCATGCGCACCGTGAACGAGACCCTGGCCAAGGGCCAGGGGGGCATCCGCGACCAGCTGCGGGTGGTGGGCGAGATCCAGCAGAAGCTGGGGCTGCTGGAGGAGTCGACGAACCAGATGAAGGCCATCGGCCGGGACATCTCCTCGCTGCAGAACATCCTGCGCGCCCCCAAGTTGCGCGGCAACCTGGGCGAGTACCTGCTGGAGGACCTGCTGCGCCAGGTGCTTCCCCAGGGCAACTACCGCATGCAGCATGCCTTCGCCGACGGCGAGAAAGTGGACGCCGTCGTCTCCCTGGGCGAGCGCCTCATCCCGGTCGACGCCAAGTTTCCCCTGGAGAGCTTCGTCCGCCTGATGTCGGCCGGCGACGAGGAGGGGCAGAAGCGGCACCGCCGCGAGTTCGTCACCAGCCTGCGCAAGCGCATCGACGAGATCGCCGGGAAGTACATCCGGCCCGACGAGGGCACCTACGACTTCGCCCTGGCCTACATCCCGGCCGAGAACGTCTTTTACGAGGCGATGATCAGCGACGGGCTGGACGGCCGCTCCTACGGCATCTTCAACTACGCCGTCGAGCGCCACGTGATCCCGGTGTCGCCCAACTCCTTCTACGCCTACCTGATGGCCATCGCCTTCGGCCTCAAGGGGCTGCGCATCGAGCAGCGCACGCAGCAGATCCTCCGGGACCTGGTCAAGGTGCAGGAGGGGTTCGCCCAGTTCCAGGACGACTTCCGGCTCCTGGGCAGGCACCTGGGCAACGCCAGCGGCAAGTACGAGGAGACGGCCAAAAAGGCCGAGAAATTCCAGGAACGCCTGGCCGACTTCACCGGTGCGCGCGGGGAGCTGCCGGCCGGAGAAAAACTCCCCGGCCTGCGGGATTGAAGGAACGGCGGAGACGGCCCTGCGCCTGGGGGCAGATTCGTCGTTTTCCTGCTGGTTCAAATTAAAATTACAAGAGTTATTTATTTCGGTTGATTTATTGCATAACATATGTTATATTATTCTTGGAAAACGGTTCGCGAGGTGATGATGTCTCCCAGAGTCGTCGTTTTCGATCGCCAGGCGGTCGTGACCGCGGCGCTGCAGCTGGTCCGCGAGGCCGGCTGGGAGGCGATGACGGCCCGCTCCGTGGCCGGAAAATTGGGCGCGTCGGTGGCCCCGGTGTACAAGGCCTTCGGCGCCATGGCCGACCTGGAACTGGCCGTGCTCGAAGAGGCCCGCCGGCTGCTGGAGGAGCGCACCCGGCAGAAGCACACGGAGATGGGGTTTCTCAATATCGGCGTGGGGGTGGTGCAGTTCGCCCGCGACGAGCCCAACCTGTTCCGCGCCCTCTACCAGGTCCGCCACGGCCGCGCCGACATCGTGCAGGCCATCACCGACTCGATCCTGGCGCGCATGAGGCAGGAGCCCATGCTCGGGCGACTGCCCGAGGAGTCGCTTCGCCGGCTGCTGGACAACGTCCGCCTCTACACGCTGGGACTGGCGACGGCGCTGGTGGCCGGTTGGTGGAGCCCCTCTTCCGGAGACGAGATCGTGCGCCGGCTCATGGACGTCGGCCACGTGTTCTCGCTCGCCGAGGCCGGCGGAACGGCGGAGTGCGATTCACCGGCGAGCCGGGCCGCCTGGAAGCGCCTGCTGGGAGGAGAGCCGGGCCCAGACGGTTCCTGTCCGCTGGCCCGGCGGGAGGAGATGCCGTCGCGGGGAGAGAAATTAAATAACAATCGTTTTTTTGAGGAGGACTGATGAACGTCACGTTGCTCAACGGCGCACCAATCCAGCCGCGATCCCCCCTCTTCGACGCGTTGCGCGGAAATCTGCTGGCCGGGTTTGGCGAGCGGGGATGGAAAACCGCCGTGCACGATCTGTCCGACATGGCTATCCGGCCCTGTCGGGGCTGCTTCGCCTGCTGGGTACGGACTCCCGGCCGCTGCATCATCCGCGACGACGGTGACCGGGTGATGGCCGACCTGGCCAACGCGGAGGTCGTCGCGCTGCTGACCCCGGTCACTTTCGGGGGGTACGGCTACGAGCTGAAGAAAGCGATGGACCGGGCCATTCCCATCCTGCTGCCGTTCATGGAAGTGCGGGGCGGCGAGATCCACCATCCCCTGCGCTACGGCGTGCGGCGCCGGCTGTTGGCCGTGGGAGTCCTGCCGGGGCCCGACCCGGACGCCGAACGGGTTTTCCGTTTCCTGGCGGGCCGCAACGCCCTGAACATGGATGCGGCCGGCTCCTCCGTGCTGGTGCTGAACGGAGAGGCGCCGCCAGCGGACCTGCCCGGGCTCGTCGGCGACGCCCTGTCCCGGCTGGAGGTGGCCTGATGGAATGGAAACGGACGATGTTGCTGGTCGCCTCCCCGGCCAATGGCCGCAGCACGTCGCAGGCGCTGGGCAACTGCCTGGCCGGCCGGCTTCAGGCCCTGGGGCACGCCGTGGAGAGCCGTCTGCTCTACCCCGCTCACGAGCAGCCGGAGCGCTTCCGCGAGCTGCTGGCGGCGGCGGCCGCCGCCGACCTGCTGCTGCTGGCTTTTCCGCTCTACGTCGACCACCTGCCGGCGCCGCTGGTCCGCTTTTTGGAACAGCTGCACGACCTCAGGCGCCGCGAGGGGGCCGCCGGCAGGCCCGGCCTGGCGGCGATCGTCAATTGCGGCTTCCCCGAGTCAACCCAGTGCCAGCCGGCGGCCGACATCGTGGAAAATTTCGCCAACCGCGGCGGCTACCGCTTTCTCGGCTGCCTGATGCTGGGCATGGGCGGCTTCGTCTCCGGCCGCGACCTGGCCGTTACCGGCTGGATGATGCGCCGCCAGCGGCGGGCCCTGCGGCGGGCCGCCGAGGTCCTGGCCGCCGGCGACGAGATCCCGGCCGGGTTGCGAGCGGAATTCGGCCGCCCCCTGATGCCCCGCTGGCTCTACGTGTCGGTCGCCAACCGGGGGTTCCGGCGGGCGGCCCGCCGCGCCGGCGCTCACGACCGAATTCACGAGCGTCCCTTCGCGGATCCGACGTGAAGGAGAGGGGCCGGGGTCCTGCGCCGGGAGCGGCCGGAACTGCGGGTGCTGCACATGCCGGGCACCACCGACCATTCCCTCCTGCAGAAGCCGTTCACCGCCCAGGACCAGTAGTGGAAGGTGCGGGAAACGCCGGGCCGCTGAGCGGGGAAACGGGTCAGCCCGTCCGGCGGGTCAGCAGCCGTTCGAGGTAGCGCGACTTCATCTGCCGGCTGGCCAGCGCCTGCTTGAGGGGCGGCAGTTTCAGCACCACGCCCAGGACCGCGGCCAGGGCGCGGTGGCTGAAGAGCGCCTGGTCGTCGAACAGCAGGTGCTGGAGCGTGTTGCGCTCGATGGCCATGAGCACGATGCGGTGGGCCGAGTTGACCGGGGTGATTTGCCGCTGGCCGCGGACGACCAGGTGCAGCGCCTGCAGGCGGCAGGCGCGCACGCACACGCCGCAGCCCAGGCAGGCCTCCTCGTCGAGGCGCGCCGTGCGCCGGTGCGGCTTGGCCGGGTCGACGGCCGAGACCAGCGACAGGGCCTGGACCGGGCAGGCGTCCACGCAGGAGCCGCAACCGCTGCAGGCTTTTTCTTCGATGCGGGGCATGAACCGGCTGGTTTGCACCGGGTGAAGGAAGCCGAAGCGCCGGGCGGCCAGCAGCGCTTCGCAGCAGCAGCCGCAGCAGTGGCAGATGAAGCTCACGTCCTGGCGCACGTTCTCGCCGAACTGAACCAGGTTGTGCTCCCGGGCGCGGGCCAGCAGCTCCAGCCCCTCGGAGACGTCGACGCGGCGGGCGATGCCGTGGCGGATGAGCGAGTCGGCGACGGTACCGAAGGTCATGCAGATGTCCTGCGGCGCGGCGCAGGCCCGGCCCAAATGCTCCATTTTGTGGCGGCAGTAGCAGCGTCCCACGGAGCGGTGGGCGGTGCCGCGGATCACCTCGCTGGCCCGCTCGTAGTCCAGCACGTGCAGGGCGTTTTCGCCGTCCAGCGCCGGCTCGTGGACGAAAACCCGCCCCGGGCGGGTCTCCCCGTGGGCGAACAGGGTGCGGATGAAGTCCTCCTCGACGTTCAGGTACTCGAAGAACATTTCGGAGAGAGCCTTCTGGTCGATGTCCCGGCGCACCCGCATGAGGGAAAACTCGAAGAATCCGGCCATGGGCGGCGGCAGGGTGTAGTGGGTCACTCCCTCCCGCTGGGCATCGACCAGCAGGCCGCGGTCGGCCAGGCCGTCCAGCAGCCGCTGCGCCTCGGCTTCCTTCACCTTCCAGCGGCGGGCAGCCCGGGCGGCGGTGAAGGGCTTGATGGGAAGCAGCCCCAGCAGGCCCGCTTCGCGCTCGGACATGAGCGTGCCCAGGATGCGGAAGAGCAGGTCGGACGGCGGGGCGCCCTGGGGGTGCCGGTTGAGGCGTTCGACCAGCTGCCGGTAGCCGCCGCGTGAGGTCATGTGGGCCATGGGTGCCTCTCCTGTCCGCATTGTGGCACATCGGCCGCGCCCGGGCAACCCGCCGTCCGGCGGCGGCATTGAACGGAATCGCCGCCTGGGGTACCATAGAATGGTCGGGAAAATCGTATATGGAGGGATTTCCCATGAAACGGACGGCCTTGCTGGTGGCCGGCGTCCTCTTCGGCCAGGCGCTTTCGGCCCTGGCGCCGCTGCGCGGCTACCGCTTCGAGATGCCGGACTCCAGCAACCTGCTGCTGCGCGTGCCGGCGGGCTGGAAAGCCGCCGTGGAGCCGAAAAGCGAACGGAACGCGCCGCGCATCGTGCTGACCCCGATCGGCGGCGCGCCGTTCCGGGTGATGGTCACCCCGGTCTGGCGGACCGCCGGAGAGCCGGCTCCCACCGCGACCCAGATCCGCGAATGGGTGCTGCGCGCGGCCGGCAGCCTGCTGCCGCAGGCGGAGGAGAAGCGGTTCACGCTGCAGGAGATGCGCGGCGCCGAGGGCAATGGCTTCTTCTTCCGGCTGACCGACCGGGCGCCCTCCGCCGGCGGCTACCGCTACATCCACGAGGGCATCCTGCGCACGGGCGGGCTGCTCCTCTTCTTCACCATCCTGACCAACGTCGGCCAGGAGACGTTCGCCGCCCAGGCGCTGACCATGTTGCGCGACGCCCGGCACATGCCCCCGGCACCGAAGCCCCCGCCCAAACGGCAGGCGCCGCGGGCCGGAGGCTAGGCGCTGCCGGGGGGCGAGGAGGACCCATGGAACCGCTCCTGTCTGCATCCATGACATTCGAGGAGAAAGTGCGCTTCCGCGGTCGCGCGGGCGACGATCCGCAGTCGGTCGCCATCGACTACCCGCCCCCGCTGGGAGACGGGGCCGGCTGGAGCGGGCTGCAGCTGCTCCTGCTCTCCCTGGCCGCCTGCAGCGGCCAGGCGGTGGCCGCCCTGCTGGGGCGCATGAAGCAGCCGCCGGCGAGCCTGGAGGTGAGAACCCGCGCCAAGCGCCGGGAGCAGCATCCCACCGTGCTGACCGGCATCGAGCTCGAGTTCGTGGCCGCCGGCGTCCCCGCCGAGGCCCTGGGCCGGGCGGTGCAGCTCGCCGAGGAGTCGATCTGCCCGGTCTGGGCCATGCTCCGGGCCGGCGGCACGCCGGTTCGCGCCGCCTGGCGAGTCGAGGCCTGAGGGTTCACCGCCACTGGCTGCCGGCGGCCTCCATGCCGGCCGCGAACTTCTGCTTCAAGGCGTCGCGCTGCGGCCGGTCGTCCAGGTAGAGCTGAAGCGAAACGATCTCCTCCTCCAGCGCGGCGGCGATCCGGGCCAGCGCCCCCGGACCGTCGCGCTTCCAGGCTTCGCCGGTCGTCTCCTCGACGAACAGGCCGATCTCACGGTTGATCAGCGGCACGAGCAGGCCGTTGTCCGGGGTCATGATGAGCTTGATGACCGTGAGCATGCGCCGGAAGCGGGCGTAGAAAAGGGCGTCGATCTGGTTGGCCTCGCGCGCCTGGATGGCCTTCTTCATGATCTGCACCAACTGGGGTTCCCGTTTCTCCGGCTCCTCCTTCATGCGCGACATGGACTGGAAAAAGGCGGTGAGCGAGTGGAGAAGGGCGTAGCCGGAGTCGACCGGCGCCGCCGGCGCCCGGGGGGGAGGCGGCGCCAGAATCTCCTCCGCCCGCTGCAGGACGATGGCCAGCCTGGGGTTGGGGCGGACCTGGCTGAGCTTCACCTGGATCCGCACCGGGGCGTACCCCGGCGCCGCGGCGGTGACCATCGCCGGCCCCGGGCCGAGGCCCATGAAGGCCCAGTTGCCCCTCCCGTCGCAGGACGCGTCCTGCTTCATGCCTCCCTGCGGGAACTCGATGCGCACCATGGCGCCGGCGATCGGCTCATCCGCAGCGTCCAGCACCGTGCCGGCCAGGCGGCCGCGGCCGTGGCCGGCCTGGGCGCGCAGCGGCGCCGGCCAAAGCAGCAGGCCGGCCAGCAACGCCAGGAAAATGGCCGTTTGCAGTCTCTTCATCTCACGCCTCCTCGGGTGGGTTGTAGAACCGGATCACGAACTGCAGCAGTGTCTTTTTGCGGATCACCGCTCCGATCTCGCGGCGCGTCTCCGCCGCCGACGCCGGCGTGTCCGGCTCGGCGACGGCCGCCGGAGGCGGAGCCCCGGTCGGGCGCCCGACGGCGGCCATGAACCCCGTCGCCGCCAGCCGCCGGGAGAAGGGGGTGTCGGGCGCCCCGTGGCCGCCGATCAGCACCGGGTACTCGGGACGGGGCCGGAAGAGCGGGGTCCGGGCCAGCGCCGACGCCAGCGGAGTGGGGCTCCCGGTACCGGTGCGGGGCGCTCCGGCCGGGCGCGGGCCCTGCCGCAGCAGCAGGCCGGCTCCGACCGCCAGCAGCACCACGGCGGCGGCCGGCAGGGCGGCGGCCGGCAGCCGGTGCGGCCGTGCCGGCCCCGGACCGGGCGCCGGCAGGGGGGCGGCGGGGAAGTCGCGGAGGGCGTTTTCTTTCTCCCGGGCGATCAGGGCGGCGATTTCCCGCCACGGGTCAACGGGGTTGGGCATGGCATGCCTCCTGGTAGTGTTTCAGCACGGCCCGGCGGGCGCGGTTCAGCCGAGACATCACCGTGCCGACCCGGACGCCCAGCACCCGGGCGATCTCCTCGTAGGAGAGGCCGGTGTACTCGCGCAGCACCAGCACGTCGCGCTGCCGGCCGGGCAGGCGCCGGATGGCCCGCTTGACGAGGAAACCGCGTTCCGCTTCCCCGGCCCGCGATTCCGGAGTGTTCCACTCCACCGGCTCGGGCTCTCGGGCGGAAAACCAGAGGCGCTGGCGGCGGGCCCGGCGCTCCCGGTCCAGGCAGGTGTTGCGGGCCACGCGCAGCAGCCAGGCCTTGGGGTTTTCGTGCCCGGGCACCGGGGGCCGGGCCAGGGCCTTGGCGAAGGTCTCCTGGGCCAGGTCCTGGGCGTCGGCGGCGTTTCGGGCGAAGCCGAGGCAGAGACAGAAGACGGAATCGCGCCAGGCCACCAGTTGCGCCCGGAGCCACTCCCGGGCGGCCGCCTCTTCCCCGGCCGCGGCCATGCCCTCCCGCCGCTGCAGCGCCATCTCGTCCATCATATCATGGCAAACGAACGGGGCGCGGAGATATTCCATCTGAAAGCCAAACGTCTCCTATGACATGTTTTGTCATACTGGAATAGTCATTGGATATTCATGCATCGAAGCAACGGACCCTTCGCCGGAGACAACGGCGCAGCAGGGCTGGAATTTTTTTTTAATCTCTTGACACTCCATGCTTGGAGAACAATAATCTGCTTGGGGAGAGAGTTCAAATGAGTACGTTCAAAATGGGGGCCAAGTGCTTTTTCCATCAAAGAATAGACTGGAATCATCTTCCAGATTTGAGATAAAGAATTTTAGAATTGCAAATGAAGTCATATAGACCTCTTTATGCACACAGCAAGGAAAACTGCCCATTGCTTGATTGGCAGGAACTGGACGCTCATCTCCGGGAAGTAGCCGACATCGCCGCTGGCTTCGCCCGGAAGTTCCAATCGACCGATTGGGCCTGGAATGCGGGTTGGCTGCACGATTTGGGGAAAGCGGCCGATGAGTTCCAGTCCTACCTGATTCGTCAGAATGGCCTGGATGACCCCGACTATGATGGAGGCAGCGGTCGCGTGAACCACTCCAGCGCAGGTGCAGCTTATGCTGAGGTGAATTTCGGCCTGATAGCCGGCCGGACGCTTGCCTATCTGGCTGCAGGCCATCACGCCGGATTACCGGACTTTTTCCCCACTGATTCAGCAAATGCAGCCCTTCAAGTCAGGCTTCTTGAAGGAAAGGGCAACCTGGAGAGGATCAGAGAAAGAATCGAAATCTTCAGAAGCTGCTTACATAGCAATTTAAGACCGCCAGCGTTCTTGAATTCCGATGGATATCATCTCTGGGTAAGAATGCTCTTTTCCTGCCTTGTGGATGCGGATTCACTGGATACCGAAGCCTTTCTGAATCCGCTTCAGGCAGAAAATCGTTCCGGTTTCCCGACCCTAGCCGAACTCAAGCATGGGTTTGACACACATATGGGAATACTTGTCTCAAGATCGCAGAAGACTCCGGTCAATGATGTCCGTCAGGAGGTACTGGCTGATTGCCGATCCGCTGCTAATACCAGGCCGGGGCTTTTTACGTTGACCGTACCGACCGGTGGTGGGAAAACGCTCGCATCCATGGCTTTCGCCATCGGACATGCATTAAAACACGGAAAGGAACGTATTATTTATGTCATTCCGTATACAAGCATCATCGAACAGACGTCAAGTGTTTTTGCTGATGTGTTCGGCCGAAAAAATGTAGTTGAGCACCACAGCAATCTTGATCCGGATAATGAGACTCCAAGATCCCAATTGGCTTCGGAAAACTGGGATGCCCCGATCATCGTCACCACCAATGTCCAGTTCTTCGAATCGCTCTTTGCCGCGAAGCGGAGCCGCTGCCGGAAGTTGCATAACATCGTCAACAGTGTTGTTATCCTCGATGAGGTCCAATTGCTGCCTCCTAAGCTTCTAACACCGTGTGTTGACGCCCTAAACCGACTAGCCCGCGACTATGGTGTGACGATGGTATTGGCTACGGCCACCCAACCAGCGCTGCCTGGTCTGGACAATCCGAAAGAGATTATTAAAGAACCCGGTGCTCTTTACTCTAAGTTGAAAAGAACCGAAATCAGCATGCCGGCGGATTTCTCCCTTCCGGCATCGTGGGCCGATGTGGCCAAGGAGATTGCCCAGTATGACCAGGCGCTGTGCGTAGTCAACAGTCGTCGTGATTGTTTTGATCTTTTCAATTTGATGCCGGAAGGAACGATCCATCTCTCCGCCCTCATGTGTGGTGAGCACCGGACTGAGGCAATCCAAAAAATCAAGAAAAAGCTGATGAATGGCAGCCCGGTCCGGGTGATCAGCACTCAACTTGTGGAAGCCGGGGTGGACATTGATTTTCCCGTGGTTTTCAGGGCGTTGTGCGGATTGGACTCCATTGCCCAGTCGGCGGGCCGATGCAACCGGGAGGGCAGAATGAACCTGGAGGGAAGAATCGGAATGGTCCGGGTCTTCATTCCCCCCAAACCGGCTCCGGCAGGTCTGTTGCGGAAAGGTGAAGATACAACAAGAGAAATGGCAGTTTCACAGGAATTCAACGCACAAGATCCAGAGCAGTATATAAAATTTTTTCAGACATTTTATTCCCGAGTGAATGATACCGGTGCAGACTGGCTCAGGGATAGGTTTGTCAAGGATGTATTGAGTCCGGATGGTCCAAGCGTTCATTTTCGTACTGCCGGTCAGGAGTTCAGTCTGATCGACGACCAAGCGCAGCGACCTGTCTTTGTGCGGTTCGGAGAGAGCGTCCGATGGCTCGATGAACTGCGACGGATCGGTCCAAGCCGTGTCGGACTGCGTCGGCTGCAGAGGTATTCGGTCAATCTTTCGCATCGGGTTTTTTTCGAGGCCACCGGAAAGGGCCTGGTGGAGGAAGTATGGCCAGGGTTCTGGTGCTGGATAGGAGCCTACAGTACGGTTCACGGGCTTGACCTGTTCGGACCCGGTTGGGCGGTGGAAGATCTGGTGGTGTAGACAATTGAAGGAGAACAAAAATGAAAGGATTCTGTCTGGAGGTGTGCGGGCCGTTCGCCTGTTTTACCCGGCCGGAAATGAAGGTGGAACGGGTGTCATACGACGTGATCACCCCTTCGGCAGCCCGGGCAATATTCGAAGCCATCCTGTGGAAGCCAGCAATATCATGGCGGATCCGCAGAATCGAGATCCTGGCTCCGATCCGCTGGGCTTCGGTCCGACGCAATGAAGTGGCTTCCGTCGCCTCGCTTGGCAAGAAAGCCATTTTCATTGAGGATGACCGGCAGCAGCGGGCCGGTTTGCTGCTGCGGGACGTGAAGTACCGGCTTTTTGCTGAATTCGATTACATTTCTCCCAAAAACCTAAAGGTATCGGAAATAAAGAAGCCTGGAAATTCATCCGGTGGTGGCGATTCATGTGCTGGGAAAGCTGATGAGAGTGAAGCGAAGTATGCCTCCATGTTTGAGCGCCGGGCCAGGAACGGGCAATGCTTCAATCAGCCCTATTTGGGATGTCGTGAGTTCGCTGCTCAGTTTCGCCTTGTCGATCCTGAAGCCGAACCGGCCGCTCCGATCGCGGAAACCCGGGACATGGGCTGGATGCTCTATGATCTGGACTTCACCGATCCTGAAAAACCGAAACCGCTTTTTTTTAAAGCAAAGATCGATAATGGAGTGATTCGAATCCCTGACCGATCCAACCCGGAGGAGGTGCGGGGATGATTCTCCAAGCGTTGAAGGAATACTACGACCGCAAATCAGCTGACCCCGACTCGCAAATGGCGCCACCAGGATTTGAATGGAAAGAAATTCCTTTTGTCGTTGTGCTCTCCGGTGAGGGAATGCCGGTCAATCTCTACTCGACCTTCGAAGGAGAGGGAAAGAAACGGCGGGCAAAGCGGTTCCTCGTTCCGCAGGCTGTAAAAAAGACGAGCGGCATTGCCGCTAACCTCCTCTGGGATAATCCGGAATATGCACTAGGTATTCCACTGAAAGGAAGCCCGGAGCGGGTCGCCGAGCTGCATCGCGCGTTTATCGAGCGTATGAATGATCTGGGCAACCTGACTGACGATGGTCTTTCTGCCCTCAAGAAATTTCTTCTCAAACAGGAGAAAGAATGTCTCCTAATGAAGTATGGAGATGTTTGGCGTGAGTTGATGGAGAGTGGAAGAAATGTCACTTTTCAACTTGCCGGAGATTTCGTCGTAATTGCTGAACGCCCTGTGATCCGTGCTGCCATTGCCGAAAATCCCTGTCGCTCTAAGGACGGTGAATCTGCCATTTGCCTAGTAACAGGCCAGCGCACCTCGATTGAACGACTCCATACCGCTATTAAGGGCGTGTGGAACGCGCAATCTTCCGGGGCTAACATCGTTTCGTTTAACCTTGCGGCTTTCCGCTCGTTCGGCAAGGAGCAAGGTTCGAATGCACCGGTCGGGAAGGAAGCGGCGTTCGCCTATACGACGGCTTTGAACCATTTGCTCGGCAAGGATTCACGGCAACGGTTCCAAGTCGGTGATTCGACGACCGTATTCTGGGCGGAAAGACGTTCTAACTTCGAGCAGCAGATTTCAGATTTTTTTGGTGAATCGCCGAAAGACGATCCGGATCGTGGTGTGAGAGAGATAGCGGCCCTATTCCATTCGGTCGAAAGCGGAACTTTCTTCACTGATGAAAACAGGAAGAACCGATTTTTTGTCCTGGGCCTTGCGCCCAACGCTTCACGAATTGCCGTTCGTTTTTGGATCGTGAATTCCGTGGCCGGGATGGCCGAAAAGATTTGCAGCCACTTCCGGGACACCCGAATGGCCCATGGCCCCAAAGATAGAGATACGTTGTCTCTTTTCAGGCTGCTGGTCTCGACCGCTGTACAGGAGAAAGCGGACAATATCTTGCCGAATTTGGGTGGCGAGACTATGCGTGCGATTCTTGAAGGATTACCTTATCCGAGAACCCTGTTGCAGGCGGTGATCCGACGCATCCGTGCAGAGCACGAGGTTTCCTACCCACGGGCAGCTTTGATCAAGGCCTGCATTAACAGGGTAAACAGATATAAAAATCCGGATTTGAAGGAGGAACTGAAAATGAGTCTCGACGAAGAGAACACCAACGTCGGCTACCGGCTGGGCAGGCTGTTCGCCGTCTTGGAGAAGATCCAGCAGGAGGCCAATCCCGGCATCAACGCCACCATTCGCGACCGCTTCTACGGGGCCGCTTCGGGAACTCCTGTGACGGTCTTCGGCAACTTGATGAGGCTGAAGAACCACCACTTGGCTAAGCTCGAAAGCCCGGGCCGCAGGGTCAATTTCGAAAAGCTGCTTACCCAAATCATCGGCAGAGTGGAGGCCAAGACCGCTTTCCCGGCCCACCTGAGTCTGGATGATCAGGGCCGCTTCGCGATCGGCTATTATCACCAGATCCAGAGTTTTTTCCAGAAGAAAGACCAATCAGTCAAAAAAGGAGAGGAAGAATGAGTGATCCAATTAGAAATCGCTATGACTTTATACTCGTCTTTGATGTCCAGGATGGCAATCCCAATGGAGATCCTGACGCCGGCAACCTGCCTCGCATCGACCCGGAGTCCGGTCACGGCTTGGTCACGGATGTCTGCCTGAAGCGTAAAATACGAAATTTTGTTGAATTGACCCGGGGAGGAAAAGCGCCAAATGAGATCTACGTGAGAGAGAAGGCGATTCTCAACCAGCAGCATGAGCGGGCCTACAAAGCCATTGGCGCTGAAGACCTGTTGAAAGGGGATGATAAGAAACGGAAGGGGGGCGATCGCGTGGACGATGCTCGCAAGTGGATGTGCCAGAACTTTTTCGACATCCGGACCTTCGGCGCTGTCATGTCGACCGGAGTAAACTGCGGCCAGGTACGGGGTCCGGTCCAGATGACCTTTGGACGCTCGGTCGATCCGGTGGTTACTCTGGAGCACTCCATCACCCGTATGGCCGTTGCTACTGAGGCCGAGGCTGAGAAACAGGGCGGTGACAACCGCACTATGGGTCGGAAGAATACGGTACCCTATGGCGTCTATGTCAGCCAGGGATTCATCTCCGCAGCGCTGGCCAGGCAGACCGGGTTCGATGATGACGACCTAGCGCTTTTCTGGGAGGCGCTCTACAACATGTTCGAGCATGACCGCTCGGCTGCCCGCGGCCTCATGTCGACCCGCAGGCTGATCATCTTCAAGCATGACTCCGCCTTGGGCAATGCTCCTGCCCACGCGCTCTTCGGTCGGGTGAAGGTCAGCCGGATCGATAACGGCAAACCGGCGCGCGGGTTCGGCGATTACCGGATCGAGATCGATGATCAAAACCTGCCCGGCGGAGTGACAATCATCCAGAAACTATAGGTGATGCCCCGGGAGGCCCCACGTGAACGATCCAGGCGGTGACGACCGCCTCATCCCCCCCCACGGCGGCTACAGGGATCTGAAATCGTACCAGATGGCCGAGATCGTCTACGATGGGACGGTCGCTTTTTGCGCCCGCTTCATCGACAAGCGCTCCCGGACTAACGACCAGATGGTGCAGGCGGCGCGGAGCGGTAAGCAGAACATCGCTGAGGGGAGCATGGCCTCGGGGACTTCGAAAAAGACGGAGCTCAAACTGGTGGGCGTGGCCCGGGCCAGCTTGGAGGAACTGCTTCTCGATTTCCAGGATTTTTTGCGTCAGCATGGATTGCCGCTGTGGGGAAAGGGGGATCGGGAAGCCCAGGAGATCAGGAAGCTGTGTTATAGGTCGAATAGGTCCTATTCGACTTATCGGACCTATTTTGAAGATGGATCTCCGGAGACTGCCGCCAACGCTTTGATCTGCCTGGTCCACCAGGCCAATTACCTGCTGGATCAGCAGTTGCGAGCGCTGGAAAAGGAATTCATCAGCGAGGGAGGTTTCACTGAGAGGTTGTACCGGGTGCGCTCCCGGGCGCGCGAATGGGCCGGGAAAGGATGAGTTTCACCGAGGACGATCTGCTTCCCCTCTCGGCCATCCAGCATCTTCTTTTTTGTGAGCGGCAGTGCGCCCTGATTCATGTCGAACAGATTTGGGAAGAGAACCGGCTGACAGCAGAGGGGCGGCGCTTGCACGAAAAGAGCGATGAGGGGATCGGCGAAACGCGTGGAGACCTGAGGATCGCCCGGGGATTATATGTTCAGAGCCTTGAGCTCGGGCTCTACGGCCGCGCCGATGTGGTCGAACTTCGCCGGGTGGCAGAGGACAGACTGGATGGGGCGGTGATCGCCGGTATGCCGGGACGTTGGCTGCTCTTCCCGGTGGAGCACAAGCGTGGCCGACCGAAGCCGGGCCAGTGCGACGAAGCTCAGGTTTGCGCCCAGGCCATCTGCCTGGAGGAAATGCTCCATACGGAAATTCCATGTGGTGCCCTCTTCTACAACCAGCCGCGCCGGCGCAAGGAAGTCTTGTTCGATGAATCCCTGCGGAAGGTGGTCCGGGCCGCCGCCAGGAGGCTTCATGAAATGCTGGCTGCCGGCGCCTCCCCCCCGGCGGTCAGCGACAAGCGTTGCCAGAACTGCTCGATGAAGGACCTGTGCTTGCCAGGCTGCGCCGATGGGAGCCGATCGGCTTCCGGTTTCATAGACCGGATCCTGAATCAGGTAGCCGGAACCGGGAGCGGAACAAGATGAAGCATCTGCTCAACACCCTCTTTGTCACCACGGATGGAGCCTATCTTAAAAAGGAAAGGGAGTCCGTGGTCGTTACGACCGGGAGCATAGTGAAGTTGCGTCTGCCTGTCCACAATTTGGGCGGTATCGTCTGCTTCGGCCGTGTATCGTGCAGCCCGGCACTACTTGGTTTGTGCGGGAGCCGGGGCGTGGCGGTTTCTTTTCTCTCCCCCTCGGGACGGTTCATGGCCCGGCTCCAGGGATTTACAAAGGGGAATGTGCTTCTGCGCCGGGAACAATACCGCCGGGCAGAGAACAGGGAAGGGTCTGCCAATATCGCCCGGGCCTTCATCCTGGCCAAAATGGCCAACAGTCGCATCGGCCTGATGAGAGCGCTGCGGGACCATCCGGAAATGGCTGGAGCGGAGGGCGTCCAGGCTGCCTGTAGCCAGATCGAGAGCCAGATCCGCACGGCGAGGAGAGAGCCCGATCTGGATGCGCTGCGCGGTCTGGAAGGGCAGGCGGCCAACAGCTATTTCGGGGTCATTGACAATCTGGTCGTTGCCCAAAAGGACGATTTTCCTTTCCATGGACGCTCGCGTCGTCCACCCCTCGACAATCTGAATGCACTGCTCTCTTTTACCTACACTCTCCTTCTTCATGATGTCATAGCTGCGCTCGAAACGGTCGGTCTCGATCCGCAGGTCGGCTTCCTGCACCGTGACCGCCCCGGGCGTCCCAGCCTGGCCTTGGACATGATGGAGGAGTTCCGGCCATGGTTTGCTGATCGTTTGGCACTGTCCCTGATCAATCTTCGCCAGGTGCAAGCCAATGGCTTCCGGAAAACGGAGTCTGGCGGAGTTCTCATGGATGACGAAACGCGGAAGACAGTTCTGGTCGCCTACCAGAGACGCAAGCAGGAAGATATCAATCACCCTTTCCTGAACGAGCAGATTCCGATTGGCATGGCGTTTTTCGCCCAGGCCCTTCTGCTGGCCCGGTTCCTGCGCGGTGATCTGGACGCCTATCCTCCTTTCTTCTGCAAGTGATGGAGCGATCTGTATGATGGTGGTGGTCTGTTACGACGTGGACACGAAGAAGCGCGAGGGCCAGCGCCGGCTCAGGCGCGTGGCCAAAGTATGTCAGGATTATGGAGTGCGCGTCCAGGACTCGGTATTTGAATGCCTGGTCGATCCGGCTCAGTTCACTCAACTTAGGGCCCGGCTTGAAAACGAATACAGCGAAGAGGAAGACAGCTTTCGTTTCTATTTCCTTGGTGCAAACTGGAAGAATCGTGTGGAGCATATGGGCACCAAAGAACCCGTGGACCTGGAAGGCCCACTGATCATCTGACCGTGCGCGTACCTCAAGTACTCATGAGTTTCAAGGAAGGTTCGCGGCAAGTTGAGATTCTCATCTGCAGAGGAAAATTCTCCTTTCCAGATATGAGATTCCGCTAATCGATCTCTTTGACACGCTGGTTCGCGCAATAAGAAAGCAAGACAAAGATTGGAAATGGATTTATAATGCCACGGTCGCCCCCCGCGCGGGGGCGTGGATTGAAACGCATAGACGGCGCACACAAGGGGAAAACATGAAGTCGCCCCCCGCGCGGGGGCGTGGATTGAAACCGAAGGGGGTTGACGTCATCCACCTCCCGCAGAGTCG
>CAYZNT010000028.1:0-50383 GCA_964479735.1 uncultured Clostridia bacterium | reverse complement strand
GGATCTGCTATTTCATTGAAAGAAATGAACCAATTTTCTTGCGAACCTCTGGAAACTTGCTGATGACATCATGATCCGAAAATCGAACCACTTGTAGGCCATATGATTCCAGAATAGCGGTCCGTTCTTTGTCGCTCCCCTTTCCTTCTGCGGTGAAGTGAGTGGCGCCGTCGATTTCGAGAACCAGTTTCTTCTTCGGGCAATAGAAGTCGACAATGAAGTTGTCTATCGGCCGTTGCCGGAGTACTCGGTAGCCGCAGTGTTTCAGATAATGATGCCAGAGTTTCTCCTCCGCAGGCGTTGGTGATTTTCGCATGGATCGAGCCAATTCGACGAGGTGGGGATTGTAGGGCAGATGGAATCCTGTCGAGATCAGTCCTCTTTTCTTCAAGTCGTCTTGATCCCAGTTCACAGCGGGAATTATAACATCTGGAAAGCTCCAGAGCCCCCCGCTTCGCTGCCCCCCTTGGTAAGGGGGGCGATGGGGGGATCGAGATACGGGTCCGAATCCCCCCGCTTCGCCGCCGCAAGCACGCCCGAGTCCGATGCCACCGGGCGTGCGGACCGGCCGCAGCCGTGTCGCGGCATATCCGCGCGGTTGACGCGGCGGAAAGGCCCGAAGCTCATGAGCTGGGGGGCAACGGGGGGATCGGGATGGGAGATTTCGGGAAGGGCAGGAGCGGTTCACGAATCTCTCTCGCATGTTCCTCTGCAACCCGGGGCAGGGCCGGCCCGCGGCAGCCGCCCGGTTCGCCGCAACGTTTCAGCGCCGATAGGCACCGCCGACCAGGTCGTATCCGAATTGGAAACTGGTGGGCCCCACGACCATGCCTCTGGCCAGGGCGTGAGCGCCCGCAAATTTCCACGACGCCCCTTCCGAGCACGACTGTATGCGGTGCCCGGCGAAGACGATCCGGACGGGCCCCGTCAGCCCCGAATCCGCGGGCGGATAGATCGCCTGCATGCCGGCCGATCCGGATCCATCTACCCGGCCGGCCGGAGAGCAGACGGCCACTCCGTCCAAGCCATCGGCCTTGATGGATCCCCGCCAGGCGCCATTTGCATCCCGCCGCAGGCGCACGTCGCCATAACTGGCATAGTGCCTCCGGGCTCGCATATACGCGACGTAGCTCCTGTCGGGCAGCCAGAATTCCAACGCCAGGAACGGCTTGCCCGGGCCCGGATCGACAGCCGGGTCCGCCGGCGCCACGCGGGCAAACCACAACGCCGCGGCTCCGTCCGCAGGCCAGCGCGGCGAACGCCCGTCGATCGTGAACGTCTTCGCGCGGACGATCTCGATGAACGAAATGCCCCACGCTGCGTGCGCCGGGAACCTCTGCAGGTGTTCCCCGGCCCAAGATACGTTACCCTCGGCCAGCTCCTGGATCGTGATGGCGCGCAGGAATGGCGGGATTCTCTCCCTGACCGTCGCCGGATCGAAAAGGAGATACGTGACGATCTCCTCGGGATCGTCCACGACCCATTTCGTTTGCGCGCCTGGCGGGAGGTCGGGAAGTTGCGCCATGGCGGTAATCGTCATCAACAAAAAGCACACCATAATGAGCGACTGATTGCGTTGGTTCATGCTTCTCCAGGATCTGCTTGGTGAATTATGGATTATACGATCTGGCCGGCTTTTTGCAATGTCGGTTTTTAGATGCCGTGAACCGTGGCGAAACCGACAGCCGTTCGCAGCAGCTGTCGCCGGAGAACCAAATCTGCATCGATGCCGGGAACAAGGAAAGAGAGGAGAGGATATTGCATATCATCGAGAAAGTCCCGTGTGAAACTTTACTGCGCTTCGCCGCAGTAGGGACAGGTTCGGATGCGCGGGCCGAGGGCCTTGCGGCAGTTCCAGCAGACCGCCTGGTGCCGCGTTTCGTGGGCGCGGATGCGGCTCTGGATGTCCTCGATCTCGAGCTGGTGGCGGCCGTTGCGCTCGTCGCTGTGGCCCAGGTCGTCGAGAACCTGGTGGGCGGAGGCGTAGCGCGCCGCCGGGTCGGGGGCCAGCATGGTCATGACGATGCGGCTGAGCTCGGGGGAGACGCCGCCGTTCTTCTTCATCAGGGGCGTCACCTCGCCGGCCTTGGCGCGCTTGTAGATCTCCATCGGGTTGGCCAGCACGATCGGCGGAAAGCCGGAGACCATTTCGTAAAACAGGCAGCCGGCCGAATAGATGTCCGAGGCGAAGCCGGCCTTGCCCTCGAACTGTTCCGGCGCCATGTAGGGCGGCGAGCCGATGCGGGTGGTGGCGTAGGCGCGGTCCTGCAGCAGGGCGGAGGTGCCGAAATCGGTGATCTTCACCTGGTTGTCGCGGGTGATCAGGATGTTGGAGGGGCGGATGTCCCGGTGGATGACCGACTTCCGGTGGGCGAAGGCCAGCGCCGACAGGATCTGCCGAAGGAAATGCAGGGCGGTGCCCAGCTCGAGGGTGGAGCGCTCGTCGATCAGCTTCTCCAGGTCGGGGCCGTCCACGTATTCCATGACCATCACCGGCTGGCGGTCGATGATGTCGACGGTCAGCAGCTTGACGATGTTGGGGTGGTCGAGCAGCCGGGTCTGCAGGATGCACTCCTGCAGCAGCTTGTCGGCCGGCGCCGAGCTGCGGTGGGGGATCTTGAGCGCGCGCGGGCACTTGAGGATCGAGTCCTCGGCGAGGTACACCGTGCCGAAGCCGCCCGATCCCAGCTTGCGCAGGATGCGGTACTTGCCGATCGCGCCCGTCAGCTCCACCCGTCCCTCAATGGACGGCCCGCTCGCCGCCGGCGGCCTCGCGCCGCTTTTCGATCTCGCGCAGCTCCCGCAGCAGCTCGGCTTCGCGCTTGCTCAGGTTCTGCGGGGTGCGCACGGAGACGTGCACCAGCAGGTCGCCGCTGCCCCAGCGGTTGACGTTCTTGAAGCCCTTGCCCTTCAGCTTCAGCACGTGGCCGGACTGCGTCCCGGCCGGCACCTTCACCTTCTCCTCGCCGGCGAAGGTCGGGATGCGCAGCTCGTCGCCGAGGGCGGCCTGGGCGAAGGAGATCTCCAGCTCGTAGACCAGGTCGCCCTCCTGCCGGTGGAAGCGGGGATGCTCGGCCACGCGGATGACCAGGTAGAGGTCGCCCGGCGGGCCGCCCTGCGCACCCGCCTCGCCCTCGCCGGCGATGCGCATGCGGTTGCCGGAATCCACCCCCGGGGGGAACGCGACCCTGATGGTCTTCTTCTCCGGGCGGCGGCCGCTGCCGCGGCAGCTCCGGCAGGGGTGGGTGATCTGCCGGCCGCTGCCGTTGCAGGTCGGGCAGGTGACGGTGATCGAGAAGAAGCCCTGCTGGCGCCTCATGCTGCCGCTGCCGCCGCAGGCGCGGCAGGTCTGCGGCGGCTTGCCCGGCTCGGCGCCGGAGCCGGAGCAATCGGGGCAGGCCACCTCGTGTTCCACCGCGACCTCGCGCTCCGTGCCGAGGAAGGCCTCGGACAGGGTCAGCTCCACCTCCTGGGCGGTGTCGCGTCCCGGGCGCGGTCCGCCCCGACGGGCGCCGCGGCCGAATACCGAGCCGAAGCCGAAGAAGTCGCCGAGAATGTCCCCGAAGTCGGCGAAGACGGAGTCGCCGAAAAAGCCGAAGTCGCCGGCGCCGGCCCCGCGCAGGCCCTCGGCTCCGTACTGGTCGTAGATCCGGCGCTTGTCGGGGTTGCCGAGGACCGAGTAGGCCTCGGAGGCGGCCTTGAACGTCTCTTCCGCCTGCGGGTCGCTCTGGTTGCGGTCCGGGTGGTACTGCAGGGCCAGCTTGCGGTAGGCCTTCTTGATCTCCTCCGGGCTGGCGTCGCGGGAGACGTTCAGCGTCTGGTAGTAGTCCGGCTTGCGGGCCATCGCTAGTTCAGGGGGTCGAACTCGGCCATCAGGATCTGGTTGATCTTGATGCGGGTGTTCTGCACCTTGCCCAGAGTCTGCTGCAGGACGTGCAGGTCGTCGGAAGCCAGCGCCTTGTCGGCGCGGGCGATCAGGTTGTCCATGTCGATCTTTTCCTGCTCGTTCAGCTTCTCGACGAAGCGGTTGTAGAAAAACTTGATGGTCTCGAGCTCTTCCTTGATCTGCAGCCGGGCCCGGGTGACGCCGACGGCGCGGTGGTCTTCGTCCTTGTACTTCTGGGCGTCGGCGATGAGCTGCTCGATCTCCTCCGGCGACAGGCCGCTGGCCGGGACCACCTTCATGCTCTGCGACAGGCCGGTGGCCTTGTCCACGGCGGAGACGCGGACGATGCCGTTGGCGTCGATCTCGAAGGTGACGTCGATCTGCGGGATGCCGCGCGGCGCCAGCGGGATGCCCACCAGGTTGAAGAAGCCGAGCGACTTGTTCTCCGAGGCCACCTCGCGCTCGCCCTGCAGCACGTGGATCTTGACCACCGACTGGTTGTCGCTGATGGTGGTGAAGACCATCGACTTCTTGGTCGGGATGGTCGAGTTGCGCGGGATGATGACCGTGAACAGGTCGCCCTTGGTCTCCACTCCCAGCGACAGCGGGGTGACGTCGAGCAGCAGCAGATCCTTGACCCGTCCCTTGATGATCTCCGCCTGGAGGGCGGCGCCCTGGGCCACCACCTCTTCCGGGTTGATGGAGGAGTCGGGCGCCTTTCCGAAAAAGGCGTTCAGCTTCTGGGCGATCAGCGGCATGCGGCTCTGGCCGCCGACCAGGATGATGCGCTGGATGGCGTCCGGCTTCACGTCGATGTCGTCGAGCGACTTCCGGATCAACTCGAGGCTGCGCTCGATGTACGGCAGGGTGGACGACTCCAGCTGCGAGCGGGTCATCTTCTTCTGGAAGTGGTAGTTGGTGCCGTCCTGGAAGTGGTGCAGGTAGGGGATGGAGATGAGCGTCTCCAGGTTGAAGGAGAGCTCGATCTTGGCCTTCTCGGCCGACTGCATGACGCGCTGCAGCACCTCGCGGTCGTCGCGCAGGTCGAGGGCCGTCTCGCGCTCGATCTCGTGGAAGATCCAGTTGGCCACCTGGGCGTCGAAGTCGCCGCCGCCGAGGAAGGTGTCGCCCAGGCTGGAGACGACCTTGTAGACGTCGCCGTTGATCTCGACGATGGAGATGTCGAAGGTGCCGCCGCCGAGGTCGTAGACCGCGTACAGGCCGTTGCGCTGGATCGATGCGCCGTAGGCCAGCAGGGCGGCGGTCGGCTCGTTGATGATGCGGGTGACGGCCAGTCCGGCGATCTCGCCGGCCACCTTGGTGGCCTGGCGCTGCGCGTCGTTGAAGAAGGCCGGCACGGTGATGACCGTGTCGCCGACCGTCTCGCCGAAAAAGGTTTCGGCCGTGCTGCGCAGGTAGTCGAGGAAGAACCCGGAGATCTCTTCCGGCGAGTGCACGTGCTCGCCCAGCTTGACGCGGCAGTCGCCGTTCTCTCCCGCCACGATCTCGAAGGAGACGCGCTTGCGCATCTCCTGGACCTCCGGCGTGTCGAACTTGCGGCCCATCAGGCGCTTGATGCTCCAGATGGTGTTCTGCGGGTTGGTCATGATCTGGCGCTTGGCGACGTTGCCGAAGATGCGTTTGCCCTCGCGGTTGACGGCGATCAGGCTGGGGATGACCCGCGACCCCTCCTGGTTGGGGACGATGGCCGTCTCGCGGCCGTCGAGGTAGGAGATGCAGGAGTTGGTGGTGCCCAGGTCGATGCCGATGTTCTTGGGCATCAATCCTTCCTTTCGACCACGGTGTCGGGGATGACCAGCGGCACGGCCACCTTGGCCAGCACCGGCCGCAGCAGCTTGTCGTGGTAGAGGAAACCCTTCTGGTAGACTTCCACGACCAGCGGCTCGCTGACCCCGGCGCGCTCCTCCTTGGCCAGCGCCTGGTGCAGGTTGGGGTCGAAGGGACGGTTCAGGGCATTGATCTCGGCCACATGGAACTTGCGCAGCAGCTCGATGAACTGCTTGCGGGTGATCTCCACCCCCGACAGCACGGGCAGCTCGGCCTCGGTCGCCTTCACCTTCAGGGCGCGATCGAGGTTGTCCAGCACCTGGAGCATCTCCAGCAGGAAGTCGGCCAGCACGAACCGCTGGTACTCCTCCTTCTCCTTTTTCATCCGCTTGCGGCTGTTGTCCATCTCGGCCAGCT
The DNA here is from genome assembly GCA_964479735.1 of uncultured Clostridia bacterium. Taxonomy (GTDB): domain Bacteria; phylum Acidobacteriota; class Aminicenantia; order UBA2199; family UBA2199; genus CAYZNT01. The sequence goes on along the minus strand of CAYZNT010000028.1, from coordinate 44,292 downwards.
GGCGCAGGTACTTGTCCTTGAATTCGTCGCGCTCCACGATGACCCGGTTGAGCATCTCCTCCAGCTCGTGGACGCGCGAGGCCGGTTTCTTGGCATGGTGCGGGTGCTTTTCCGGCGGTTTCTTCTGGCGCGCCAGCTCCCCGTCGCCGGCGTTGCCTTCGCCGAGGTCGTCGTCGCTGGGCAAAAACTCGATTTCGATGTCGCGGTTTTTCTGCTCCACGCCCACTCCTGCACGCATGCCGGCGGAACCGGCAGGCGCGGAAAATTGTACTGCAACCCCCCCGGCTTGTCAATGCGGATCCCATGAGCTTCCGCGCCGGTTCCGCCCGCGGAGCGCGGCGGGGCGCGATTGTCAAAGCCGGCGACTTGTGCTATGGTCAGAACATGGGAGTGATCCGCTTCGGCACGGACGGCTGGCGGGCGCGCATGGGCCGCGATTTCACCTTCCAGAGGGTGCGCACCTTCGCCCAGGCGTATGCCCAGTTCCTGCGCCGCAACGGCAAGGCGCGCGAGCCGGCGGTGATGGTCAACCACGACACCCGCTACCTCTCCCCCGAGTTCGCCCGCGAGGCGGCACGGGTGCTCTCGCTCAACCGGGTGCGGGTGCTGCTGCCGGACCGCGACGCCCCGGTGCCGGCCATGTCGCTGGCCATCGTGCAGCGCCGGCTGCAGGGCGGAATCTGTTTCACCGCCTCCTTCAACGACCCGGTCTCCAACGGCATCAAGGTGTTCGACGAGCGCGGCGTGCCGGAGCTGCCGTCCCGCACCCTGGCCATCGAGGCCGAGGTGCGCCGCGTCGGCGAGGACGCCGCGTTCCCGCCTCGCTACGCCGACGACCGCTTCATCGAGACGGTGGACGTCGGTGCGCCCTACCGGGCCGCCGTCGCCCGACTCGTCGACCTGCCCCGGATCGCCCGCTCGGGCCTGCGCCTCATCGTCGACAACCTCTACGGCACCTCGCGCGACTATCTGGACAAGCTGCTGGCCGACCTCGACCTCGACGTCACCGCCATCCACAACTACTCCGACTCCCACTTCGGCGGCGTGATCCCTTCCTGCAGCCGCGAGAACCTGCGCGAGCTGGCGGCGCTGGTGGTGGAGAAGAAGGCCGCCCTGGGGCTGGCCACCGACGCCGACGGCGACCGCTTCGGGGTCATCGACGACCGCGGCCGCTTCATCGACTCCAACCGCATCCTGCCGCCGCTGCTGGAATACCTGATCGGCGAGCGGCGCATGGCCGGGGACGTCGTCAAGTCGGTCTCGACCACCGCCCAGGTCAACCGGGTGGCCGAGCACTTCCGCCGCCGCGTCCACGAGACGCCGGTCGGCTTCAAGTTCGTGGCCGACATGCTGCTGTCCCGCTCCGCCTTTCTGGGCGCGGAGAGCACCAACGGCGCCGCCCTGAAAAGCGAGACGGCGATGAAGGACGGCATTCTCTTCAGCCTGCTGATCGCCGAGATGGTCGCCCACGGCGGTGGCAGCCTGTCTGCCCTGCTCAAGCGCTTCCACCGGCGCTTTCCGCCCCTCTTCCCGCGCGAGATCCAGCTGCCGGCGACGCCGCGCCGGCACGAGCGCTACCAGCGCCTGCTGGAGCGGCCGGAGCACCGGGTTCGCGACCGCAACCTGCCGCCGACGCAGTCGGTTTCCTGCCTGGACGGGGTGAAGTTCGGGTTCGGCGACTCGTGGCTGCTGCTGCGCCCTTCCGGCACCAAGGGGGTGCTGCGCGTGTATGCCGAGGCCCCCGAGTTCCGCGAGGTCGGCCGGCTGCTCAAGGCGGGGAGGGCGCTTGTCGAATAACCCGCGCCGCGAGAAGAGCTTCCTGCGCTCCAAGGGGTTCGCCCTGTTGCTGGGGTTCTTCCTGTTCGTGATGGTGCTGACCTTCTTTTTCGGCGACCGCGGGGTGCTGGAGATCGTGCGCGCCCGCCGCACCATCGCCGGCCTGAAGGACTCCATCGCCCGGCTCGAGCGGGAGAGGGCGGAACTGGTTGTGGAGGTGCAGAGGCTGCGCGACAGCCCGCTGGCGCTGGAGCGCAAGGCGCGCGAGAAGCTCTGGCTGATGAAGAAGAGCGAGAAGGTGATCGTGCGGGTGCCCGCGCACCGGAAAACCGCCCCCTAGAAGGGAAAATCGGGCGGGAGTTGGGGGCGTGGGCAGGCCGCCCCGGCCATCCCCCGGAACGCGGGGCGACGGCCGGGACGGCGGTTCGGTCAGACCTTGGTGGTCAGGAAGATCGGCAGCGACATGTGGTCGATCTGGTCCTGCAGCTCTTCGATGTTGTCGATGTGCCGGTCCTCGTCGCCGAGGATTTTGTCCAGGACCTCGCGGGTGGCGAAGTCGGCCACGTCCCCGGCCAGCTTGATGGCCGCGTTGTAGGCCTTGATGGCGTCGGCTTCGGCGGCGTGGTCGGCGGCCAGCTGCTTGAGCGGGTCGGCGCCGATGGTGATTTTCTTGAGCTTCGAGACGATCGGCGTGCCCTCCAGGAAGAGGATTCTCCCGATCAGCTTCTCGGCGTGCTTCATCTCGTCGATGGCCCGCTTCTCGAAGTGCTCGTGCAGCTTTTCGTAGCCCCAGTCGGCGCACATCTCGGAGTGAACCATGTACTGGTTGATGGCCGTCAGTTCGTCGGCCAGCAGGTCGTTGAGGGTTTCCATCAGTTTCTTGTTGCCTTTCATGTCGGCCTCCTCGTTATGGGTCCTTATTGTAGGAGAGCGGCAGGAGTTTGTAAAGCGGGCCGGGCGGCCGCCGGGTCAGCGCGGCGGGTGGTGCGGGGCCAGGAGCTGCCCGTACAGCTCTTCCTGGCGGCGCACCATCGTGTCGGCGTCCCACTCCCGGAAATCTTCGGGGCATCCGCCCAGGCGGGCCCGCAGTTCGCTGTCGTCGAGCAGCTGCACGATGCGGTCGGCGAAGGCCCCGGGGTCGGAGAGCGGAACGGCGAACCCGTTCACGCCGTCACGCACCACCTCTTGGTTGCCGGGGATGGCCGAGACCACCAGCGGCTTTTTCATCAGCCGCATCTGCACCAGGCTCTGCGGCAGCCCCTCCCAGAGGGCGGTGGAGGCGCCGACGGTGAACAGGGTGATGGCCTGCTCCACATCGGGAACGAATCCGGGCAGGCGGAACGCGGCGGCGATGCCGCGCCGGGCGATCTCGCGTTCCAGCGCCGCCCGCTGCTCCCCGTCGCCGGCGAGGAGGAAGAGGGCGTCGGGCCGCCGCCGCAGGACCCGGGCGGCGACGTCGACCAGATGAAAGAGCCCCTTCTGCGGCTTGAACGGGGCCACCACCCCCACCACCGGGCGGCCGGCCGGGACGTCGAAGCGGGCGCGCCGGGCCGCCTCGTCTCCAGCCGGGGTCAGGAAGGGGGCCAGCGGGAAGCCGCTGCGGATGAGCGCGGCGCCGTCCGGCTTGCACAGGCCGAGACGCAGGGCCTCGGCCCGGTCGGCCTCGGCCACGAAGATGAAGCGGTCGGTCAGCGGCGCCGCCAGCTTCTCGGCCAGGCGGTAGAGGGCCCGCTGCAGGATGGGCTGGTGCGGAGAGAACGAGAAGCCGTGCACGGAATGGACGACGTGCGCCGCTCCGGCGAGACGGGCGGCCAGGCGTCCCAGGATGCCCGCCTTCGAGGAGTGGGTGTGGACGATGGCCGGGCGCAGCTGCCGCAGCTCGCGGCGGATGGCCCGCAGGGCGGCCAGGTCGCGCCACGGGCGGATCTCGCGTCGCAGCGAAGCGATCACCTTCAATCGCTCGGTTGCCTGGGCTTCGGCCAGCAGCGGCCCGCCGGGACCGCACAGGAGCCAGGCTTCGAAGCGTTGCGGGTCGAGGTGGCGCCAGGTGTAGAGGGTGTTGATCTGGGCGCCGCCCCGCTCCAGCATGGTGATGACGTGGACCACCCGCGGCCGGCTCATGCCGTCCCGTTCAGGGTTTCGGCCAGGTCGCGGGCCGCCCCGGCGTCGTCGGCCATGGACGAGTAGTTCCAGCTGCCGTAGCGGCCGGTGGAGTGGATGCCCAGCCGGCGCAGGCGCCGCAGGGCGGCCGGCGCCGTCTCCGGCCAGCGGCGGTCGAACTGCACGTAGGCGATCGGAATGGTCTGCACGTCCAGATGCAGGACGTCGCGCCGGCCTGCGATCATGCCGGTTTCGGCCAGCACGGCCAGCGCCTGGGCGCGGGCCAGGGCCGGGTCGACCTTTTCGCCCGGCAGCAGCGAGCGCTCGAGGTAGCAGGCCGTCTCTTCCGGGTGCGGGTAGTAGCCGGCGCGGTAGAAGGGGGTGGCCGGGTCGGGCAGGTAGACCCAGTGGAAGCGCCGCCGCCGCCGGCGCAGGGCGGCGTTGACCACCAGGGTGCCCACCCAGTTGAGGTCCGTGCCGTCCCCGGCCACGCCGGCCGGGCGCAGCACGGCCAGCAGCCGCGGCAGCGGCATGGTGGAGACCAGGGCGTCGTACCGGTAGGCGCCGCGGGCGGTGAAGGCCACTCTCCGTTCGCCGTCGATGGCGGTGACCTCCTCGCCGAAGCGGATGCGGCCGGCGGCGGCCGCGGCCAGGCGGGCGAGCAGGGCATCGGCCGAGGGGCGCGGGGCGTAGAAGACCGGGTTGTAGCCGGAATCGCGGAAGCGGCGGCCGGAGGCGCCGGCCCGGACGGAGGCCAGGTCGGGAACGGGGATGCTGCCGCGATCCATGCGCGCCAGCAGCCCGGCGAGCGGGCGGCACTGGTACTTGGCCTGGAAGGGCCGGAAGAAGACCTCGAACAGGCGCTCGCCGAAGCTCGCCCGCAGGAACCCCTCCAGGTCGTCGGGGGGCGGGCCTCCGCGCGCCTCCATCTGCGCCAGCACCTCCCGGCGCATCCCCGCCGGCAGGCCGGCGATGTGGTACTGCAGCGGGAAGGGGATGAGGCGCCCGAAGAGCCAGACCCGGCTGTCGCGCCGGTAGGCGCGGAAGCGGCTGAAGCGCGCCAGCGCGGCCTGCACGTCGGGCCGGCCCTGGAAGTGGAAGAAGTGGCCGCTGTACCCGAAGCGGTGGCCGGCGGAAACGTACTCGCCGCTCAGGCCTCCGATGCGATCGCTCCGTTCCAGCACCAGGAAGTCGCGGCGCAGGCGCTCGGCCGCGCACAGGCCGGAGATGCCGGCGCCGATGATCAGGATCATTCCATGCGCTCGCGCGCCAGCCAGATGCCGAAGACCAGGAAGAACAGCAGCGCCAGCGCGCTGCCGGCAAGCGTCAGAGCCGGGCCGGCGTAGAAATTGACGATGACCAGCGCCGACAGGGCCATCTGGACGGCGATGACCCGGCAGACGGTGCGCGCCGACGAGCCGTTCAGCTTGCGGCGCAGCCGCAGGGCGAAGTGGTCGGGGGAGCCGAAGAAGGGCGAGCGGCCGTGCAGCAGCCGCAGCAGCATGACGTAGAGGAGGTCGAACAGCGGGATGGCCAGCACCAGCACCCCGGACACCCAGGCCCAGCGGTTGAAGCGGGTGTAGGAGCTGGAGATGGCCAGCGAGCCGAGGACCAGGCCGACGACCATGCTGCCCGCGTCGCCGAGGTAGATTCGGGCCGGCTCCCAGTTGAAGCGCAGGAACGCCAGCAGCGCCCCGGCCAGGCTCAGCGACAGGATGGAGTTGAGCTGGCTTCCGGTGTAGAGGGAGATGACGAAGAGGGTCAGCGCCGCCACGGCGCCGACGCCCGCGGCCAGGCCGTCCATGATGTCGATGATGTTGAAGGCGTTGATGAGGGTCAGGATCCACAGAAACGACAGCAGGATGTTGGCCCAGCCCGGCAGGATCAGCAGGTCGATGGAGATGCCGCTCTTCAGGAGGATGTAGGTGGCCACGATCTGGAACAGGAACTTGATGCCCGGAGTCAGCGCCTTGAAGTCGTCGAACAGCCCGACCAGGAGCAGGATCGAGGAGGCGAACAGGATGCCCAGCAGCTCCTGGTTGAAGGTGAACAGCAGCGAGACGGGCGAAATGAAGGCGAAATAGACGATCACGCCGCCCATGTAGGGCACCGGCTCGCGCTGCTGTTTCAGCCGGCCGTCGGGGATGTCGAGCAGGTTGTAGTGGCGGGCCACCCGCTGGGCGATGGGCGTGCCCCGCAGGGCCAGCAGGAACGCCAGCGTGAACGTGAAGAACAGGACCAGTTCATTCATGGTCGCGGAGCCGGCGCCGCTTTCGCAGCGCGCGGCGAAACAGCTCTCCCGAGCGGCACAGGCGGATTATATTGGCGGGGGCGGTCAATGTCAACGCCGCCACCCAGAGCGGGTCGCGCAGCAGCATGAAGGGCAGGGCGCGCCAGTCGTCGCGCCAGCGGAAGTTCTTGAGCAGGGTCAGGTAGCGGTTCTTGACCAGGTGGAAGCGCAGGCCGGCGGGCCGTGCCATGGCCAGCGACAGCCGGGCCAGGCGGCGGCTCGGCAGGGTGGCCGAGCGGAAGTGGCGCACCTGCGGGCCGGGATCGAAGGCCACCCTCAGCCCGAGCCGCTGCGCGCGCCAGCCGATGTCGAAGTCCTCCCAGAACATGAAGAAGTCGCTGTCGTACCATTCGCCCTCCAGGGCCAGGCGCTCCAGCGCCCGGCGCGAGAAGACGGTGGCCGCCCCGCACACCGAGAAGACGGGGCGCGGCCGCAGGTCGACGGCGGATCTCGGACGGTTCCAGCCCGCCTCGCGCGGGAACAGGGCTGCGGACCGCTCCTGGCCGGCGGAGTCGATCGTCTCCCCGTCGAACCGCAGGATCAGCGGCGACAGCAGCCCGAGGTCCGGCTGGCGGGTGAACGCCGCCGTGGCCTTCTCCACGAACTGCCCGTCGAACCGGCAGTCGGCGTTGGCCACCAGCACCAGGTCGGCGCGGCAGCGGGCGATGCCGAGGTTGGCGGCGGCGGCATAGCCGGCGTTGTAACCCAACAGCAGGGGCGTTACCCCGGCGGCGGCGATCAGGCGGGCCGACCCGTCGCCGGAGGCGCAGTCGACGACGACGATCTCGGCGCACGGCCGGGTTTGGGACTGCAGCGACTGCAGGCAGTCGGGCAGGAAGCGGGCGGAGTTGTGGGAAACGACGACGGCGGCCAGGGTCACCGGTTTGCTCCCCGTTTGCGGCCGCCGCCGGTTTTCGCTACAATGCCCTCATGAACGTGCTGATCACCGGAGGCACCGGCTTCGTCGGCCGGCTCCTGGCCGAGGAACTGAGCCGCGACCACCGCGTCCACCTGCTGGTGCGCGATCCGCGCCGCCTCGAGCGGCTGGCCTGCCGCGAGCGGGTCACGGCGCTGGCCGGCGATCTCGAGTCGGGGGAGGCGCTGCCCGCCGACACCGAGCTGGTGTTCCACCTCGCCGCCCTGACCAAGGCGCGCCGTCCCGCCGACTTCCAGGCCGTCAACGTCGGCGCCCACGGCCGGTTCCTGGAACGCCTGCGGCCGCTGCGGCGGCTGCGCCGCGTGCTGCTTCTCTCCTCGCTGGCTGCGGCCGGGCCCAGCCCCTGCGACCGCCCGCTCACCGAGGAGGACCGGCCGGCGCCGGTCTCTCTCTACGGGCGTTCCAAGCTCGACCAGGAGACGGTGCTGCAGGCCCAATCGCCGGTTCCGTGGGTGATCGTGCGCGCGCCGATCGTCTTCGGCCCCGGCGACCTGGACATGCTGCAGGCGCTGCGCACGGTGCGCCATGGCTGGCTGCTGCAGCTGGGCCGGGAGCGGCGGCGCTTCTCCATCATCCACGTGGACGACCTGGTGGCGGCCGTGGCGGCGGCCGCCTTCACGGCGGCCGACGGCGAGTTGTTCTACGCCGCCAACGGGGAGCCCATCGAGTGGGCGTCCTGGTTGGGGGCGGCGGCGCAGCTGCTGGGAAACGGGCGCCTGCGGCGGCTGGTGGTGCCGGTGGCGCTGGGGGGGGCGGCGGCGGGGCTGGCGGAGGCCCGGGGGCGGCTGTCCGGCCGGCCGGGCATTTTCAACCGGGACAAGTTCCGGGAGATGCGGCATCCCTGCTGGCTCTGCTCGGGGGAGAAGATGGCCCGGGTTCTCGGCTTCCGGCCGCGGCGGCCTCTGGCCGACGGCCTCGCCCAGACCGTCGACTGGTACCGTCGCCAGGGGCTGCTGTAACGCGCGCCGCCGCGACCGGAACCGGTCCGCCGGGCGCGCGGGGGGGGGCATGATCCACCGGGTCAGCGTCGTTTCGCGCGGGGGAGGCGGCGCACGCTGAAAGAGGCGCTGAATTTCTGGAAGGTCTTGATGTGCCAGGAGTCGGGAAAGAAGACGGTGTAGACGATCTCCCCGCTGACCAGCCGGGCGCCGACCAGGGCGTTCTCGTTGACCCGGAAGGGGATCGCCACCTCCTTCTGCAGGTCGAGGAAGATGTTGTCCTTTTCCCGGGTGGTGGGGAAATTGAGTTCCGAGCCGAGGAAGAACGACTTGGCGAAGGAGACGTTGGAGTTCTCGTCGAAGCGGATCGTGAACTCGGGGTAGGAGGAGATGCGGATGTCGCTTCGGGTGGCGATGCGGATGACGATCGTGCCCTCCTGCCCCTGGCTGATGACCCGCGGCACCACCTGGCAGTCGATGCGGATGTAGTCGTCCTGCGCCGGGATGAGCGGGAGCAGCGCCAGGAGAAGGGCGCCCGTCAAACCGGCGCGGCGGGTCATGGGACGTCGGTCGCCCCCGCCGCGGCGGCGTCCCGGCCGGCCAGGATATCGCCGATGGTGGTGGAGACGAGGGTGTCGCGGATGGTCCGGTCGAGCCGCTCCCAGGTCGGCCGCACCAGACAGCCGTGGCGCAGCGCGCAGTGGGCGCCGTTGAACCCCTCGCAGAGGGTGATGGGCTCGGCGAAGGCGTCGAAGATCATCGCCAGCCTGATCTCGGCGGCGGGGCGATTGAGCGCGTAGCCGCCGTAGAGCCCCTGCTCGCTGCGCAGGATGCCGTGCTTTTCGAGCGGGCCGGCCAGCTTGCGCAGGTACTTGGCCGAGACGTGCATCTCCTCGCCGAGCAGGGTGGTGTTGACCGTTCCTTGGTGGCGGGCGATTTGTACGACCATCCGCAAGCCGTAGCGGATCTTGGTGTTGAGTTTCATCGGGCGCCGTTGCCGGACCACGCCGGGTGGAACGTGGCGCCGGGGCCGCGGCCGGCCCCGGCGGCAGCCGGGGCCGGGGCGGACCGCATCAGCCTTCCTTCTTCTTCTCGTCCTTCAGGAACTGCTCGGCGGCCATCTTGCGGCGTCGCAGCTCCTGGAATTTCGCCACCATCTCGTCGGCCTGCTTCACGTAGGTGTCGTTCTTCAGCGGTTCGGCCTTGCCCTTTTCGCGCAGCAGCAATCCCTTGTATACCCACGGTTCGGGGTAGGAGTCGTCGTATTCGATGGCCTTGTCGAGCATGTCCATGCCCTTCTGGGCGGTTTCCAGACGCTCCGGCGGCAGCATCACGTCGGGCGGGGTGTTGTAGCACTTGCCCCAGAGCACGTAGCCGAGGGTGTAGTAAATTTCGGCCAGCTGCGTTTTCTTGGCGGCGTCATCGAGGGTGGTGCTCTGCTCCACCACCTGGAGCCGCTTCTGGTTGACCTCGATGGCCTTGTCGTAGGCGCGGCGGGTCATGTAGAAGTTGGCCAGGTAGTGGTAGCCCTCGGCGTTCTGCGGGTCGAGGTCGATGCGCTTCTGGTACATCTCGATGGCTTTCTCGGTGCCGCCCTTGTCGGGGTAGCCGGCCAGGAATTCGGCCATGATGTAGTAGGCCTTGGGGTCGTTGGGGGAGGCGTCGAGGGCCATCTTGTAGTACTTCTCGGCTTCCTCGAAGTTGCGCATCTGGTCGTAGATGTAGCCCAGGGCCAGGATGACATCGCGCCGGCCGGGTTCGACCTGGTTGGCCTTCTCCAGGAAGGAGACGGCCTTTTCGCCGTATTCCTTGTTCTTGGGGCTTTCATCGCCCGGGCGGTAGAGCTTGGAGTAGCAGTCGCCCACGTAGACGAAGGCTTTTTCCAGGTCGGGGTTGAACTTCAGGGCGAGTTCGTACTCCTCGACGGCCTTTTTGTATTTTTCCTCGCCGTAGAACTTGTTGGCGTTCTTGAGGTGCTGGTTGGCGGTGAGATTGTCGACCCTCAGCTTGTTGCAACCGCTGAAGGCGACGGCCGCTGCGAGCAGCAGGGTGACGACGAGAGCGGCGGAACACTTTTTCATGAAGACCTCCTGCGCGATGCTAAGGTACATATATAGTAAAATACGGGGCAAAAGTCAAGCCGGCGGTCAACGCACCCGGTAGAACCACATCAGCGGAAGCCACAGCTCGTGCAGCAGCGGCAGCGGGCGGTGGCCGATGGCGAGCCGGACGCCGGGCAACCCGCGGGCCCGCTCGTAGAGCCGGTGCAGATCTTCGGCCTGGCGGCGGGTGAAGGTGGCGCAGGCCCGCCACGCGCCTCCCGTCCCGTGTTCGCGGTAGGCCGGACTGCACCGGGCCAGCGCCCAGGCGGCGTCGAACCCGGGGTGGTCGCTGCGGGGGAAGCAGACGGTCACCGTGAAGTCGTCGGCGCCGGCGGCCGGGGCACAGACGGAGCGAAGCTGCTCCTCCAACTCGGAGTGGTCGTCCATGGGGCGATTATAGACCGGGGGGCGTCAGCCCGCAATGCCCCCGGGCGGTTGGCGGAACGCCCTACAGCTCCTTGCTCATCTCGGCCCAGGCCTGGCGGAAGAGCTCCGGCGTGTCCAGGGCGTAGGGGCATTTGGCCACGCACTGGCGGCAGGCGGTGCAGTCCGGGAAGGTCCGGGCCAGCGCCCGCAGCCGCTCCCGCACCCAGTCCTTGAGGTCGTAGAGGAACCAGTAATTGCGCAGGACGTGCAGGAAGGCGATCGGCAGCCCCTGGGGGCAGGGCATGCAATACTCGCAGCGGCGGCAGAACGAATCGCCGAGGCGCTCGTGCTCCGCCTGCAGGGCGGCGGTCTCTCCCGGGTCGGGCGGCCGCAGCCCGGCCAGGATGGACAGGTTCTGCGCCACCTGGGCCGGGGCGTCCATGCCCGGGATGGCCACGTCGATGCCGCGGGACAGGACGAAGCGCAGGCTGGCCTCCACGTGGCGGATGTTGCCTCCGCCCAGCGGCTTCATGGCGATGAGTCCCACGCCCAGGCGGCGGGACTGGGGAATCAGCTCGGCGGCGGCGGCCGTCTCCATGTAGTTGAAGGGGACCTGCAGGGTGGCGAAGGGGAAGCGCGCCAGCGCCCGCTGCATCACCCACGGCTTGTGGCCGCTGATGCCGATATGGGCGATCTTGCCCTGGGCCTGCGCCCGCTGCAGGCCGGAGAGCGCGCCGTCCGGGGCCAGCACCCGCTCCAGCTCCTCGACCGAGGCCACGTTGTGCAGCTGGTAGAGGTCGATGCGCTCCAGGCGCAGGTTCCTCAGGCTGGTTTCGACGTCGGCCAGGATGTCGTCCCCGCCCCGGGCCAGCGACTTGCTGGCCACCACCACCCGGTCTCGGTGGCGGGGCAGCACCCGGCCGAGCTTGGCCTCGGAGTCGGTGTAGGCGCGGGCGGAGTCGAAGAACTGGATGCCGCGGTCGATGGCCAGCTCCAGCAGGCGTTCGGATTCTGCCGGGCTCAGCCGCTGGATGGGGATGCCGCCGAAGCCGATGCGGCAGACGCTGAGGCCGGTCCGGCCCAGGGCGACGGCGGGGTCAGCCATGGAGGCGGATGCGCTGCTCGCGCAGCATGGCGTCGAACAGGCTGAGGGGAAAGCCCATGACGTTGAAGTAGCAGCCGTGGATCGATTCGACGAAGACCGCGGCGCGGCCCTGGATGGCGTAGGCGCCGGCCTTGTCCTGGTAGTGCTCGGTGTCCAGGTAGCGGTCCACCTCGTCCTCCTCCAGGGGGCGGAAGCTGACCTCGGTGCGGCTGATGGCGAAGCGGGTGGTGCCCCGGTGCATGAGCGCCAGGCCGGTCCACACCTGGTGGCGGCGCCCGCCGAGGTCGAGCAGCATGGCGCGGGCGTCGAGGCGGCCGGCGGGCTTGCCCAGGATGCGGCCGTCGAGCAGGACGATGGTGTCGGCCGATACGATCAGGGCGGCGTGCAGTGCGCGGCGGTAGACGGCCATGCCCTTCTCGATCGACACCCGCTCCAGGAAACGCTCCGTGCTTTCGCCGGGCTGCAGCTTCTCCTCGATGTCCGGGGGGATCACCTCCGGGTCGAGGCCGATCATGCGCAGCAACTCCCGGCGCCGCGGCGAGGCGGAGGCCAGCACCAGCTTCATGTGACGAAGAATTCCCGGATGCGCTGCTCGGTGTGCGGCGGCAGGTTCAGACGGCCGCCCCCGCGCAGGTGGCGGCCCAGCCCGTCCATGGAGACGATGCCGTGCTCCTGCCAGATCTTCAGGATGGTGCGGGCGCCGACGCCGCGGATCTGGTTGATCTCGTACAGGGTCTCCGGGAACTCGCGCAGCAGCTCGGTCAGGGCCCGGATCTCGCCGAAGATCACCAGGTCCTCGATCTTCTTGGCCAGGATCTTGCCGACGCCGTCGATGCGGGTCAGGCTCTCGCCGGCCAGCAGCAGGTCCTCGACTTCCTGCGGGCAGTCGCGCACGCTGCGCGCGGCCTTCAAGCAGGCGTTGATCTTGAACTCGTTGTCTTCCTTCAGGGCCATGAAGAAGGCCAGCTTGTCCAGCGTTCGGGCGATGTCCAGGTTGGTCATGGGGCCACCAGTGCGTCCAGCGTCTGCTGGTTGAAGGGTTTGACGAGGGGCTGGAAGCCGGCCGCCGCCTTCTCCCGGGCTGTCTCCGGGTCCGACACCAGCAGGAAGCCGCGGCAATCCGGGTGGCGGCGCAGGTAGGCGCTGAACACGCCCTCGGGGCCGTCGAAAACGGTTTCGGACACGAACAGGAAGCGGAACGGGGCGTCGCCCAGGGCCGAGAACTCTGCGGCGCTGCGGACCTGCCGCGGCGGCCAGGGGCGGGCGGCGAAAAAGTCGATCAGCAGCTTGGCCAGGTAGGGCAGGGGCTCGGCGACCAGCACGCCCTCGGCCGGGATGCCGAGCCGCTGGCGCAGCGTCTGGCCGGCCTTCTGGGCGCCGACCTTCACCGCCAGGCTGGCGTCGCCGGCGGCCAGCTCGGCGAGCTGCGGCAGGTGCGACTCGTCGCCGTACACTCCCAGCAGGTCCACGCTGGCGCTCTTCTTTTTCCAGTCGTCGCCGGCGGTGGAGACCAGGGTGGACAGAAAGCCGCACAATCGCTGGCGCGACTCGTCGTCCACCTGCTCGATCTCCAGCAGCTGCTCCTTCAGCTTGACGACGCGCTCGCCGTCGATTCGGGCCGGGTCGATGTCATAGAGCAGCAGGATCTTCTTCAGCCGGGCCTCGGACTCCTCGAGGCGGGCGATGAGCTGGTTGAACTTGGCCAGCGCCTCGCTGAGGATGTGGCGGATGGTGGGCGACAACTGCCCCTCGACGCGGTCGCGCAGGTCGATGACCTTCTTGCGCACCGTCTTCACCTGGGTGGAGGAGGTGAAATGGAGCAGCGGCAGGATGCGGCAGGTGGTGGCCAGCAGCTCTTCGCGGTCGGCCGTGTACTGGTCGAACAGCGGCAGCAGCAGGGACAGCAGCCGCTGGCTGTAGGCCCCGTCGCCGGCCGGGTCGGCCCGGAGCAGTTTCAGCAGGCGATCGCCGATCAGGTTGCGGTTGTGGATGCCGGGCTGCCTCTCGAACGCGTCGACCAGCACGGCGCGCAGCCTCTCCGGGTGCAGGTGCTCGACGATGTCCATGGCCGCGCGCACCATGTCGGGCGGGCTGGGCGTCTGCATGAAGGCCAGGAACGGGTCGAGCGAATCGCCCGGTCGCAGGGACGCCTTGAGCAGGTCGGCGGCCAATTCGACCACCAGCTTGCTCTCGTCGCGCAGCAGCTTCATCAGGGCCGGCACCAGGTCGCCGACGTCCTCCCCCTCCAGCTTTTTCAGCGCCGCCAGCCGGGCCGCGCCGGGCAGCAGCGGCAGCTGCTCGTTGAGCAGGGCCCTCCCCTCGGGGAACTTGACGGCGTTGGCCACCACGAACTCGAAGTTGGCTTCGTCGCCGAGGCCGAGGCGGAACAGCTCGCCGCGGCGCGGGTGGGGCCTGGCGGCGTAGACGTGGTAGAGGGCGCGGCGCTCCTTCTCGGACATCTTGCCGTGCATGGCGAACAGGTAGTCGAAGCGGTCGCCCAGCAGGCCGATCAGCTTGATCAGGGTGAAGCGCAGGTCCTCGCTGGTCGTCTTCTTGAAGACGTCCTCGGCCAGGGCCAGCAGCTGGTCGTTGGCCTGGCCGCTGCTCTTGAGGATGGCGTAGAGGGTCTCGAAGATCTCGACCAGGTTGGGGTAGAAGACCGCCTCTCGGAACTCGGCGTCGGGAAGGAAGGTCAGCGGGCCGATGGTGCGCTGGACCTCGGACAACAGGGAGTCGATGGCCTCGGACAGGCCGAAATGGCCGACCACCAGGCGGGCCATCTTCTTCTGGGCCGCGTCGTTGGAATCCAGGTACTGGAGAAAAACGCGCGCCTCGTCGGCGCCGGCGCTGTTCAGGAACACGGAGAGGGCCACGCGCGCGCCCTTGGCATCGGTCCCCGCCTTGAGGATTTTTTCCACCAGGGACTTGCGTTCCGCTTCCTTCATCCGCCGTATCATAGCAGAGTCGCCGGCAAAAGGCAATTTGACTGGAGACGGGGCCTGGTGTAGGATGAGGGCATGGTCAAGATCGCCTTTTCCGGCGCGCCGCGGTGCGGCAAGACCTCGATCATGGCCGAGGTGAAGAAGATCCTGGGCCTGAAGTTCCGCGTCGCCGAAGTCGAGGACCAGACCGCCCGCAACCCCTTCGACGTGGAGCGGAAGGCCGGCTTCGCCTCCCAGTTCTTTTTCATGACCACCCAGATCAACGAGGAGAACTGCCGCGCCCAGGAACTGGCCGACGCCCTGCTGTGCGACCGGTCGGTGCTCGACCAATGGGCCTATTGGCGCAAGTACCTGGCCGAGCAGGAGATGACGCCGCTGCGCCGCGACCAGGACGCCCTGCTCGAGCACATCTGCGGGTTCTGGGCCAAGACCTACGACCTGATCGTGCACGTGCGCGCCGCGCCGCAGGTGCTGGCCGGGCGCCCGGGTCCGGACGAGGCGCGCGTGGCCGAGCCGGCGGACGCGCAGCAGATCGAGGCGCTGCTGCTGAGGGCCATCGGCGACGAGCGGCTGCGCACGCTGGAGATCTGGAACCACCAGACGGTGGACGAGGCCGCCCACCGCGTGATCCGCGAGATCCAGGACCTGGCCCTGCTGTGATCCCGGCCGCCGACTTCCCGAACGCCCCATGAGGATCCGCCTGTCCGGATACAACGTGGATCGGGACGTGCTGGAGGACGCCGGCGTGGCCTCCGACCCGCGCCTCACCCCGGAAACCTTCAGCGCCGGCTACGCGCGCATCAGCCGCTCGCCCCTGACGGTGAGCGAGCTGCGCCGCCGCGCCTGCCGCGACGTGGAGCAGGCGCGCCGCTCCAACCGCACCATCATCTTCGCCATGGGCCACCACTCGGTGGCCGAGCACGCGGTGTTCAACTTCGACGTCATGGGGGTGTCGCGGCTGGCGCTGGAGGAGCTGGAGCAGTTCCGGCTCGCCTCCTACACCGAGAAGTCGCAGCGCTACGTCACCCTGGACGGCGACTTCGTCACCCCGGGCGAACTGCGCGACCGCGCGGAGCGGGACCGGTTCCGCCGCACCGTCGCCCGTCTGAATGGCTTCTACCGCCGCGCCTGCGCCCGGCTGGAGAAGGAGCTGGAAGGGGAGCTCCCGGAGCGGCGCGAGCGGGAGACTCTGGCCAAGGAGGACGCGCGCTACGCGCTGCCGCTGGCCACCTGCGGCCAGGTCGGGCTGACCCTCAACGCCCGCAGCCTGGAGCACCTCTTCCGACGATTCGCCCTGTCGCCGCGCCTCGAGACGCGTCGCCTGGGCCAGCGCCTGCACCGGCTGGTCATGCCGGTGGCGCCGTCGCTCATCCTGTTCGCCGAGCCGTCGCCCTTCGAGCGCGAGGTGGCGGCGCTGCGCGGCGAGCTGGCCGCAACCGCCGGCCCCGCCGCGGCCGGCGACACCGTGGTCGAGGTCGGCGAGCGCGGCGACGACGAGGTGCTGGCGGCCTTCCTGGCCGTCGCCCGCGGGGTGCCGCCGGCGGCCGGCCGGGAGCAGGCGCGGGCCATGCCCGCCGCCGACCGTGAGGCCCTGTTTTGCCGCCTGTTCCGGGTCATGGAGTTCTTCGACGCCCCGCCGCGGGAGTTCGAGCTGGCGGAGATCACCGTCTCGGCGGCGGTGTCGGCGGCCTGCTTCGCCCAGCTGAAGCGCCACCGCATGGCCACCCTGCTCGCCGGCGCCTATCGCCCCGGGCTGGGGCTGACCGTTCCGCCGCGCATCGCCGCCGCCGGCCTGGAGGCGGAGTTCCGCGCCCGCATCGCCGCCGCCGACCTGGAGCGGCAGCGCCTCGCCTCCCGTTCCGCCGCGGCCGCCGACTACCTGCTGACCAACGCCCACCGCCGGTCGGTGCTGCTGAAAATGAACCTGCGCGAGCTCTACCACTTCGTGCGCCTGCGCGACGACGCCCACGCCCAGTGGGACATCCGCGCCCTGGCCGCGGAGGTGGCCGCCCGGGTGCGCGAGAAGATGCCGCTGGCCGCGCGGCTGCTCTTCGGCAAGAGCCGTTTCGGCGCCGAGTTCGAGCGGATCTTCGGCCGTTTGCCGCAGCACAAAATTTGAGCGCGGATTCGGGGTCGGGGCGCAAGGCCGCAGGCCCCGACCGGGACGCCGCCCGGAAGGCCCGGCGTCTATCCGTCCCCCGCCATTCCGGGTTTACCGGTCATGATGACGCAGGAGGCGATCTTGCCCACCGGCCTCGCCGCGGTGTATGCTGACCGGATGAGCGACCCGCAGGAGACCCGCTTCACGGCCGACCTCGAGGCGGCCCGCAACGGGGACGGGGCCGCCTTCTGGCGCCTGGTCCAGCCGCAGCGGCAGAAGCTGTACGGCTTCATCCGCAAGGCCATGGGCTTCAGCCCCGACGCCGACGACGTGTTCCAGGAGACGGTGTTGCGCGCCTATCGCTTTCTGCCCTCCTTCCGCCCCGGCTCCTTCGCGGTCTGGCTCTTCTCCATCGCCCACAACGAGGTGCGCCGCTGGCAGGCGCGCGCGGCCCGGCGGCGCAGCGAGCCGCTCGACCCGGCCGTCGCGGTTGCCGACATCGTGGACCCCGGCGAACGGGCGCTGGTCGAGGAGGTCTACACGGCCGCCGCCCTCCTGCCCCCGCGCCTCCAGCGGGTCTTCTTCCTCTATTACGACAGCGGATTCGCGGTGGAGGAGATCGCCGGCATCACCGGCCTGAGCCGGGCCAACGTCAAGTTCCTGCTGTTCCGCGCCCGCCGCCTGGTCCGGGCGCAACTGGGAGACATCCATGAACGACCGTGATTTCGACCGCCGCCTGGCCGAACTCGTGCGCCGGCGGAGCGCCCCCCTGCCGCCGCTCCTGGAGCGGGAGCTGCAGCGCCGGCTGCAGATGGCCGGCCGCCCGGTTCGGCGCGCCCGGCTGCTGCCCCTGCATTCCCTGCGGCTGGCGGCGGCCTCCCTGGTCGTGCTCTGCGGACTTGGCGTCGGCATCTCGCTGCTGCGGCGCGACTTCGCCCCCGCCCTGCCGGCGCTGCTGCGCACCCCGGCCCTGGCGCGCACCGACCCCGGCCTACTGCCCCTGCCGGCCGTCAACGCCGTTCTCGCCTCGCCCCGCCCGGCCGCCGCTCCGGCGAGGCGGCAGCCAGCCGCGGCGCCCCCGCCGCCGGACGAGATCCGCACCGAGCTGGAGATTTCCGGTTCGGACATCCGCATCATCTGGGTCCAGAGACCCGATTTCGCACTCAGGAGGAATCCATCATGAAACGCTTTCTTTTTGCCCTGCTACTGGCCACGTTCGCCCTGGCCGCCGCCCTGCCCGGCCAGGAACCGCTGAAGACGGACGACTCGCGCGAGGTGGTCACCCGCTCCTACGAACTGAAGCACGTCACCCCGCGCGACGCGGCGTCCGCCCTGAAATCCTACGTCTTCCAGGCGTCCTACAACGACAGTTCCAGCCTGCTGACAGTCACCCTGCCCCGCGGCAACCTGGCCGCGTTCGAGGAGAACCTGAAGCGCATCGACGTGGAGAAACGGGCCATCCAGTTCCGCGTCTTCACCGTCATCGCCACCTCGCAGGGCGAGAGCGGGCCGATCGAGAACCGCGACCTGAAGGGCGTGCTCGACGAGCTGCAGAAGCTGCTCTCGTTTCGCGCCTACCGTCTCGACGGCGCCTCGGTCATAACCGCCCGCGAAGGCGGCGATGCCAGCCTGCAGCTCCCCTCGTCGGTCTCCGGGCTGCTTCTCGAGCTGATGCGCATCCGGGTCGAGAGCGGCCCGCCCCCGACCATCCAGTTCGGTCTCCGCTTCCGCGGGCGGGAAGGCGAACGCCTCGACCTGCTGCTCGAAAGCGAACATGTGTCGCTCAGGGAAAAGGGCTACCTGGTGGCCGGGGTCTCCAAGCTGGGCAAGAACGGAGACTCGCTGGTGCTGGTGATCAACGCAGAGATCAAGAAATAGGGCTTGGCGGACAGGCCCGGGGATTGGGTAGGGACAGGTTTCAAACCTGTCCCTATTTATGGGGGCGCGGGGATTGGGGCAGACATGCAGGTCCGCCCCTGCGGGCGTGCGGCGGTGGGGGCGGACACGCAGGTCCCAATTCGTGGGGTGTGTGATCGTTCGGGCGGACGCGCAGGTCCGCCCCAGGCCCGGGGAACATGGGGGCGAAAAATATTTCGCTCCTACGCCTGTTTCCGGGGTTTCCACGGTCCCCGCCCGGCCCCGATCCGATTGACCCCCTGGCCGTTTTGTGGTAAGGTGGCCCTCCATGAGCAACGTCTTCCAGATCGCGGTCCAGTTCCTGGCGGTGCTGTTCGCCATCTCGGTGCACGAGTCCGCCCACGCCTGGGTTGCCGACCGCTTCGGCGACCCGACCGCCCGGCGGATGGGCCGCGTCACCCTCAACCCGCTGCCGCACATCGACCTGCTGGGCACGATCGTCTTCCCGCTCATCCTGGCCATCTCCGGGGCGCCGGCCTTCGGCTGGGCCAAGCCGGTCATGGTCAACCCCTACAACCTGCGCCACCCGCGCCGCGACAACATGTTCATCGCCGCCGCCGGGCCGCTGGCCAACCTGCTCACCGCCGCCCTGGGCGTCGGCCTTTTCCTCCTGCTGCGCGGCGCGACGGCCATCAACCTGCGTCCGCTGCTCATCTTCTTTCTCTACCTGGTGGTGATCAACGTCTACCTGGCCATCTTCAACCTCATTCCGGTGCCGCCCCTGGACGGCGGAGGCATCGTCGAGGGGCTGCTGCGCGGCCGGGCCCTGGAGGTCTTCGAACAGGTCAAGCCCTACGGCTTCCTGATCCTGCTGGCCATCATCTTCCTGGGCGTGCTGGACGTCGTCGCCCAACCCATCCTGCGGCTGGTCATGGGCATCCTCGGGGTGGGCTGAGATGGCGGCCCCGCGGGTGGTGATGAGCGGCATGCGGCCCACCGGCGCCCTGCACCTCGGCCACTGGGAGGGGGCGCTGAAGAGCTGGCTGCAGCTGCAGGAGACCGCCGACTGCCACTTCTCCATCGTCGACTGGCACGCCCTGACCACCGAGTACCAGGATCCGTCGCGCATCCCGGAGAACATCCGCCAGGTGCTGCTCGACTGGCTGGCCGCCGGCATCGACCCCCGGCGCAGCGCCGTCTACCTGCAGTCGGCGGTCAAGGAGATCGCCGAGCTTTTCCTGCTGCTGGGCATGATGACCCCCCTCGGCTGGCTGGAGCGCGTGCCCACCTTCAAGGAGCAGCAGGCGCAGCTGAGCGACCGCGACCTCAACCAGTTCGGCTTCCTCGGCTACCCGCTGCTGCAGACCGTCGACATCATCGTGGTCAAGGCCGACACCGTGCCGGTGGGCGAGGACCAGGTCTACCACCTGGAGCTGGCCCGCGAGATCGTGCGCCGCTGCAACGGGCTGTACGGGGAGATCTTCCCCGAGCCGCAGGCCTTCTTGACGCCCATCCCCAAGCTGCCCGGGGTGGACGGCCGCAAGATGAGCAAGAGCTACGGCAACGCCATCTACCTCAGCGACTCCGCCCGCGAGATCGACGAAAAGGTGCGGCCCATGGTCACCGACGTGCGCCGCAAGCGCCGCAGCGACCCGGGCGTGCCCGAGGAGTGCCCCGTTTTCGCCCTCCACCAGGCGTACTCCGCCCCGGCCGAGATCGCCGAGGTGGCCGCCGGCTGCCGCTCGGCCGGCATCGGCTGCCTGGACTGCAAGAAGGTCCTCATCCGCAACCTGAACGCCTTCCTCGACCCCTTCCGCGAGCGCCGGGCCCGCTACCAGACCATCGACGTGGACGAGATCCTGGCTGCCGGCAACGAGCGCGCCCGGCAGCGCGCCCGGCCCACCCTGGCCGAGGTGCGCGCGGCCATGAAGGTATGATGGAAACCCCGCCCGCTCCCGGCTACCATGTCCAGACCGACTTTTTCGAGGGCCCGTTCGACCTGCTGCTGCACCTCATCCGCAAGAACAAGCTGAACATCCTGGACGTGCGCATCTCGACCATCACCGCCGAGTACCTGGCCTACCTCAACTCCGGGACCGGCATCAACCCGTCGCGCGAGAGCGACTTCCTGATGACCGCCGCCACCCTCATCTACATCAAGTCGCGCTCGCTGCTGCCGCGGGCCGAGGAGCCGGGCGAGGAGACTCCCGAAAAGCAGCTGGTCCGCTCCTTGATCGAGCACGAGAAGGTGCAGAAGCTGTCGCGCATGCTGCAGGAGATGGAGTACACCGAGCTGATGCTGTGGCGGCGCGAGGCGGTCAGCGAAGCCTTCGACCACCGCGAGTTCACCCTGCGCGAGGTGTCGCCGTTCCAGCTGGCGGAGATCTTCTTTTCCATCGTGCGCCGCAAGGAGCAGGAGGAGTTCCTCTACCTGGCCTCCAAGAACTACTCCATCGAGGCCAAGCAGCAGGAGATCCTGATGATGCTGGCCCGCGACGGGTTCATCGATTTCAGCGACTACACCCGGGGCCTCGACACCATCGAGGAGATCCTGGTCTCCTTCTTCACCCTGCTGGAGATGGTCAAGCGCCACCAGCTCATCGCGGTGCAGAAGGAGCTGTTCGGACCGATCCACCTGTGGCGGGCCGAGGCGGCCCAGCTGACCGAGAACTGAGACCCCCATGGACGAGACCCAGGACCTCCCCGAAGCCGGCGAAGACGGCGGCGTGCCCGCCCCGGCCCCCGGCCCCGCCGCGCCGGAGGAGACCGGAGCGGCTGAACCGGACCGGGGGGGCGACGAGGCCTTGCCGCCGGCCGACGGCGAGGAAGTGGTGGTCGGGCCCCCCACCGAGGCGGACGAGGCCGCCCTGGCCGATCTGGAGGCGGAAGCGGCCGCCGCGGCCGAAGCCCAGGAGGGCCCGGCTGCGCCCGCCCCCGACCCCGACGAGCCGCCCCCGCCTCCGCTGGAGCGCAGCGCCCTGGTCGAAGCCCTGCTGTTCGTCTCCAAGGAGCCGCTCGAGCCGGCGCGGCTGATGGAGTTCCTCGAAATCCAGGAGATCACCGAGTTCGAGCAGCTGCTGGCCGAGACCGAGAAACGGCTGCGCCGCGACCCGCAGCGCGGGCTGCTGCTCAAGCGCGCCGCCGGGGGATTGCAGCTGGTCACCAAGCCCGACCTGCACGAGCAGCTGAAGGACTTCTTCACCGTCCGCCACACCGCCAAACTGACGCTGGCGTCGCTGGAGACGCTGGCCATCGTCGCCTACCGCCAGCCGGTCACCCTGGCCGAGATTTCCGACATGCGCGGTGTCAACTCCGCCGGGCCGATCAAGAACCTGCTGCAGAAAAAGCTCCTGCGCATCGCCGGGCGCAAGAAGGTGCCCGGCCTGCCGGCGCTCTACGCCACCACCCCGGAGTTCCTGGTCTACTTCGGCCTGGACGATCTGGGCGAGCTGCCGACCCTGGAAGAGCTGACCGAGCTGTTCGAGGAAAAAGAGCAACCATCCCTGTTCAAGAAATAGGAGGCGCCATGGAGCACCTGCTCAGCCCCCACGCGCTGCAGATGGACCCCTACGTGCCCGGCCTGCCGGTCGAGGAGATCCAGCGTCGCTTCTCGCTCCGGCGGGTGGTCAAGCTGGCCTCCAACGAGAACCCCCTGCCGCCGCCCCCGGAGGTCGTCGCCGCCATCCGCCGCGAGGCGGAGCAGGCCGGCCGCTACCCCGACTCGGACAACGTCGAGCTGCGCCGGGCGCTGGCCTCCGCCCACGGCGTCGACACCGACCAGGTGATCGCCGGCGCCGGCGGGGTGGACGTCATCCGCATGGTCCTGGCCGCCTTCCTGCAGCCCGGCCAGACGGTGCTGACGTCGGAAAAGACCTTCTCCTTCTACCGCGTCGCCACCACCGAGGCGGCGGGGCGCGCCGCCTACGTCGAGGCGCCGATGGACGCCGCCATGCGCTTCGATCTGGACGCGATCCTCGCCCGCATCGACGCCTCCACCAAGGTCGTCTTCGTCACCAACCCCAACAACCCCACCGGCACGCTGGTGGCCGGGCCGGCCGTGCGCGACTTCGTCGCCCGCGTGCCCGGCGACCGCATCGTGGTGCTGGACAACGCCTACCAGGAATACGTCGACGACCCCGGCTACTTCACCGGCCTGGACGAGATCGGCCGCCGCCGCAACCTGATCGTGCTGCGCACCTTCTCCAAGGCCTACAGCCTCGCCGGCCTGCGCGTCGGCTACGCCCTCGCTCACCGCGACGCCATCGCCGCCCTGCAGCGCGTCAAGCCGCCCTTCAACGTCTCGCGCCTCGCCCAGGCGGCGGCCGTGGCGGCGCTCGGCTGCACCGGGTTCCGCGACCGCTCCGTGGCCCTCGTCCGCGAGCAGCGGGCCGTGCTCCAGGCCGGCCTCGAGCGCCTGGGGCTGCGGGTCGTCCCCTCGCAGGCCAACTTCCTGCTCTTCTTCCCCGACCTGGACCCGCTGGCCCTCAACCAGAAGCTGCTGGCCGCCGGCGTCATCGTGCGCCCCACCGGGTCGTTCGGCGTGCCCGAGGCCATCCGCGTCTCCGTCGGCCTTCCGGAGGAAAACGCCTTCTTCCTCCAGCAACTGGAGGAATGCCTGAAGGAGATGCGGGGCGCCTGAGGCGGGAATCCCGGGCCGCGCCCGGCTAGTTCACCACCACCGTCTTGACGTTGACGAATTCGCGGATGCCGAAGTGGGAGAGCTCCCGCCCGAAACCGGACATCTTCACGCCGCCGAAAGGCAGGCGCGGGTCGGATTTCACCATGCCGTTGATGAAGACCGAGCCGGCCTCGATGGCCGCGGCCATCTCCTCGGCCCGGGCCCGGTCGGCGCTCCAGAGCGAGGCGCCCAGCCCGTAGGGCGTGTCGTTGGCGATGCGCAGGGCCTCTTCCGGGCCCTTGGCCTCGATCAGGGCGGCCACCGGCCCGAACAGCTCCTCGTCGTAGGCCGGCATGCCGGGGGCGACCCCGGCCAGCACCGTGGGCTGGAAGAAGAAGCCGGGCCGGTGGGTCATGCGCCGGCCGCCGGTCAGCACCCGGGCGCCGCGGTGCACCGACTCGGTCACCTGGCGCTCCAGCTCGTCGACCAGGTCGGCCCTGGCCAGGGGGCCCAGCTCGGTGGCGTCGTCGAGCGGATCGCCGACTTTCAATGCGGCCACGGCGGAGGCGAACGCCGCCGCGAAGCGCTCGTGGACCGACCGGACGACGATGAAGCGCTTGGCGGCGATGCAGCTCTGGCCGTTGTTGATCATGCGGGCGCCGACCGCGGCGGCCACGCAGGCCTCCAGCCCGGCGTCGTCGAGCACGATGAAGGGGTCGCTGCCGCCCAGTTCCAGGACCACCTTCTTCAGGTGGCGGCCGGCGGCGGCGGCCACGGCCCGCCCGGCCGGGTCGCTGCCGGTCAGGGTGACCGCCCGCACCAGCGGGTGGGCGATGAGCGACCCCACGCGGTCGGGGCCGAGGCGCAGGGACACGAAGGTGTGGGGCGGGAAGCCGGCGCGCTGGAAGATCCCTTCGATGGCCGCGGCGCAGCGGGGCACGTTGGACGCGTGCTTGAGCAGGACGACGTTGCCGGCCATCAGCGCCGGCGCGGCGCAGCGGAAGACCTGCCAGAAGGGGAAGTTCCAGGGCATGATGGCCAGCAGCACGCCCAGCGGGTCGAAGCGCACGTAGCTGGCGGCGGCCTCGGTGGCCACGCGTTCCGAGGACAGCATGGCCTCTCCCTTTTCGGCGTAGTAGGTGCAGACCAGGGAACACTTGGCGGCCTCGGCCACCGCCTGGCGGACCGGCTTGCCCATCTCCTCGGCCATGGTGCGTCCCAGGGCTTCCCGCTCGCGGTCCAGGATCTCCGCCGCCGCCAGCAGGCAGCGCCGCCGCTCCGCGAATGGCCGGCGGCACCAGGCCCGCCAGGCTTCGTGGGCCCGGTTCACGGCCGTCTCGGCCTCGACCGGGCTGTGCTCGGCGAAGCGCTCCCGCTCCCGGCCGCTGGCCGGATCGATCGATCGGATGGTCGGGATCTCTTCCATCCCCCCATTCTAGCCGAATCCCGGCCTCCGTCCAAGCGGCGGGCGGGGCGAGCGGCCGGGCCAACCCGGGGAGGGAAATGTGATACAATGGCGGGCCGGCGGCGTGCGCGCCTCCGCCCGGCCCGGCCGCGGCGGCGGCGCACCCCGGCGAGACGCGGCAGCGAGGGAGTCGAGAGCGATGGACTATGACATTCTGTTTCTGGGCGCCGGCCCGGCCGGCTACGAAGGGGCCGTTTTCGCGGCGAAAAGCGGCATGAAGACCGCGGTGGTGGAGATGGACCAGGTCGGGGGCACCTGCCTGCAGCGCGGCTGCATCCCCACCAAGGCCATCCTGCACTCGGTGCGCGCCATCCGCACGGCGCGCGAGGGCGCCAAGATCGGCGTGCATGTCGATGCCGTGCGCGTGGAGCGCGCCGAGATCGCCAAGCGCAAGGACCGCGTGGTGGCCAAGCACACCCGCGGCGTGGAGACCCTGTTCAAGCAGCACGGGGTGTCGCTGCTGCGCGGCCGCGGCACGCTGGCCGGCGCCGGCCGCGTGGGGATCGACGGGGCGGGCGAGGTCACGGCCCGGCAGGTCGTGCTGGCGCCCGGATCGCTGCCGGCCGAGCTGCCCTTCCTGCCCTTCGACCACCGGGTGGTGCTCTCCTCCGACGACCTGCTGCGCCTCGAGCAGGTGCCCCCCCGGCTGCTGGTGGTCGGCGCCGGCGCCGTCGGCCTGGAGTGGGCGCTCATCTACGCCTACCTCGGCTCGCAGGTGACGGTGGTCGAGGTGATGGAGCAGATCCTGCCCGGCAGCGACGCCGAGGCGGCCGCCGTGCTGCGCAACGAGCTGGTCAAGCAGGGCATCACCATCCACACCGCCACCGCCATGGCCGAACCCCAGGTGGGCGCCGACTCCCTCCGGGTCAGCCTGCGCCAGCCGGGCCGGGACTGGAGCGAGGAGTTCGACCGGGCGCTGCTGGCCGTCGGCCGCCGCCCGCGCACATCAGGCCTGATCGCCCCCGGCCTGGGGCTGGCCCCCGACGCGCGCGGCTTCATCCCGGTGGACGGCAACCTGCGCACGGCGCTGGCGTCGGTCTTCGCCTGCGGGGACGCGGTCGGGGCGCCGCTGCTGGCCCACAAGGCCTCCCACCAGGCCCTGGCCGTGGTCGATCACCTTCTCACCGGCCGGGCGGTGCACACCGGGCCGATGCCTGCGGCCGTCTTCACCTTTCCGGAACTGGCCACCGTCGGGCTCTCCGAGGCGGAGGCGCACCGCCGCAACCTGGCGGTGACCGTCGGCCGCTTCCCGTTCGCCGCCTCCTCCCGGGCCAACGCCATCGAGGAAAAGGCCGGCTTGGTCAAGGTGCTGGCCGGCGCCGACGGCACCCTGCTGGGCGCGGCCATCGTCGGGCCGGAGGCCGGCGAGCTGCTGGCGCTGCTGACCTTCGCCGTGACGCGCGGCATGAAGGCCGGCGAGCTGCGCGACCTGGTCTGCATCCATCCCACCCTGAGCGAAAGCGTATGGGAGGCGGTCGGCCAGATCGCCGGTTTTGCCATTCACGCGTAAGCCGACAGGCCCGTAGGACTTGACAAAAAAGATATTATGTTTTAATAAACAAGCAGCATGAGACACTTTTCGGGGTCGGGCAGTGGAATTATCCTTTATCCATGCCCATTTTGCTGCTTTCACCCGATGGAAGCCGAGGACAGGAGAGGAACATGAAAAAAACCATCTTGGTTTTGCTGGGGGTGGCTCTGGCCGCCCTGCTGCTATCCGCCGCCGAGCAGCAGAAGACATACAACATCCGCAAGGCATATGTCTACCAGGAGGAGTCGCTGCTCATCTCGGAGAGCGACCTGAACTGCTCCTTCCTGATCCGCTCCGGCATGCCGGACAGCATCCGGATCGTCGGCGCCGAGAAGATGGAGGCCCACGGGGACGGGTACAGCGACGACGAGCGCCTGTTCATCAACGCCGGCTCTCGCCAGGGCCTCAAGGAGGGCGACCTGATGCAGGTGGTCGAGCACGGGCCGCTGGTCCGGCGGCCCCGCGGCTCGAGCGTGGTCGGCCGCTATTTCCGCCTCAAATCGCTGGCGACCGTCACCTGCGTCTACGACCGGCGCGCCGTGATCACCCTGCGCCAGGGGTGCTATCCGGTCCAGATCGGGGATTTCCTGATTCCCTACAAGCCCGGCCAGACCGTTTTCGAGAAGAAGCCGGTGTACACGATGTGCAAGCTGCCCGCCCGCGGCATCGAGGGCACGGTGCTGTTCAGCGACATCTACGCCGGCATCGAGGGCAGCCACAGCACCGATGACAACCTGCTGGCAGTCGACATCGGTTCCGCCCGCGCCAAGCAGGGGAACTACCTGCTGTTCTACCGCCGACTGGCGTCCGACCTGCCGCCGCTGATCCTCGGCCTGGGCATCGTGGTGTACGCGGAGAAGGAGGCCTCCACCGTCAAGGTGCTGGAAACGGCCCAGGAGATCGTCAAGGGAGACCGCGCCATGCTGATCGCCTTCTCCCAGGCGCAGCCCGGCCAGCCCGGCAGCGGCGAGGTGCTGCCCATCGTGCAGGCCATCACCGACGAGGTTCCTCCCGAGCCGGCGCCGCCCACCGCCCAGCCGCTGATGATCGAGCTGCTCTTCGACTTCGATTCCGCCGCCCTTCGCCCGGAGGCCGCGGCCGAGCTGGAAAAGGTCAAGCCCGCGATCGGCGAAAAGACCGACTACACCGTGACCCTGCGCGGCTACACCTGCGGCATCGGCGGCGACGCCTATAACCTGAAGCTCTCGCAGCAGCGCGCCGAGGCCATCAAGGCGGCGCTGGTGGCCCAGCACGGCATCGATGCGGCTCGGGTGGAGGCGTTCTTCTACGGGGAAAACGAGTCGGCCTACGACAACACCGCCGAGACCGAGCGGCGCAAGAACCGGCGCGTGACCCTCGAGGTGACCGTGCGATGACCCCGAATCGGCGCCGCCTGGCCCTGGGGCTGGGCCTCTTCATGGTCCCGCTGTGGCTGGCGGCCCAGGCAGTCAACCTGGTGGAGCTGAAGAAGCAGGAAGAGGAGCGCCGCAAGAAGCTCGAGAAATCGAAGATCGTCGTCACCGACACCAACATCGGCCGGCTGCAGGCGGTGACCCCGGGCACGTTCGGCATCATCCAGGTGGAGGCTCCCGGCGAGCCGGAACCCTCCGCGGCGGGCGGCAGCGAAGCCGCCCCGCCGCCGCCCGGCTCCGAAGGCATGCCGCCGCCCCCCGAGCAGACGCGGGAATACTGGCAGAGCCAGAAGGCCGCGCTGGACCAGCGCATCGCCACCCTGGAAAAGGCCGTCGTCGATGACGAGGCGGAGCTGAACAGCCTGCAGTTCCAGGCCCTGCAGACCGGCCTGGTGACCGAGCAGCTGACCCTGAACCAGCAGATCGAGCGGCTGCGCAAGCAGCTGGCGGCCGACCAGGCCGCGCTGGCCGAAGCCCGCTCCCAGCTGGAGGAGCTGTTCGAGCGCGCCCGCAAGGCGCGCATTTCCAACCGCTGGATGGACTGAGGCCACGCCCGCCCGGCGAGGCCCCCGGGTTTGAAATCTCTTCCTGCTGATGGTAAAATCGCGCCACATGGAATACCGAGAGATCCAGCATTCCGTGCGCGAGCCGCTCCAGCAGACCGAGCGCATCCTGAAACGGTCCATCGGGTCCAGGGAGAGGCTGATCCGCCGGCTGCAGCAGGGCACGCCGATTCTGAAGGGCAAGAAGGTGCGCCCGACTTTCCTGTTCCACCTCGCCGGCCTGCACGGGCTGGTCGACGACGGGCTGCCGGAGATCGCCGCGGCCATCGAGATGCTCCACCTGGGCTCGCTGGTGCATGACGACGTGGTCGACAATTCGCCGCTGCGCCGCGGCGAGAAGACCCAGAACAACCTGTTCGGCATCCCCCTGTCGGTGCTCTGGGGCGACTACCTGTTCATCCACGCCCTGAACATGATCCGTCACCCGCGCCGGCCGCAAATCCAGGACACCCTGCTGAGCGCGTCGCGGCAGATGATCGAGGGGCAGCTCATCGAATACGCCAACGCCTTCCACTACGACATCGCCCAGCCGACCTACTACGCCATCATCGAAAAGAAAACGGCCGTCCTCTTTGCCGGAATCGCCGAGATCGTCGGTCACCTGGTCGGCGACGGGGAGAGAACCGAGTCGCTGCAGGCGTTCGGCCACCACTTCGGCATCATCTTCCAGATCAGCGACGACCTGCTGGACGTCTTTTCCAGCCGCTCCGGCAAGGAGCGGTTTCTCGACCTCAAGGAGGGCAAGATCACCCTGCCCTACATCCTGCTGCGGCGCCGCCACCCCGGGCCGGTCGCCTGGGAAGCGCTGCGCGGCCGCCCCGCCGACCTGCTGCAGCTCTTCGAGCGCTACGGCGTGCGCGAGAGCTGCCTGAAGGTCATCGACCGCCACCACCGACGCTGCCTGGCCTACCTGGAGGCGTTCCCTCCCTCCCGCTGGCGCGAGGGGCTGGCCGGGCTGCTCGAGTTCCTCCGTCGTCGTGACTACTAGCGACCCTCGCCCGGCCGCGGGGCTGACCTATTTCGTTTTGGCAGGCGGGTACGGGCGCCGCGCCGATCCGCTGACCCGTTTTCGGGCCAAGCCGGCCTTCCCGCTGGCGGGGAAGCCGCTGATCGGGCGGCTGGTGGAGCAGCTTCGGCGATCGGGCCTGGAGGCGGGCTTCGTCAACCTGCACCACCGCGGGGAGGACATCCGGCGCGCGCTCGCGAACACGCCGGGGGTGCGGTTCCTGGAGGAGGAGGCGCTGGGGGGGAACCGGGTGCTGCGCCGGGCGCTGCCGGGACTGGCGGGGCCGCTGCTGGCGGTCAACGGCGACACCTGGCTGCAGGTGCCGGTTGCCGCCATGGCCGCCGACCTGGAGCGCAGCGGGGCCGACCTGGTGGTGCTGGCACGACGACGGGCGGAAGGCGGGTACCGCGGGCTGAACGTCGCGGCCGGGCGCTGCCGCGGACGGCTTCCGCCGGGCGTCGCCGGAGAGTGGACCTTCGCCGGCGCCGTGCTGCTGGCGCCCTCGGCGGTGGAGGGGATGGACGAGCTCAACCTGTTCGACGCCCTGGAAAAGAGCCGGATGGAGGCCGTGGTGCGGGAGTATGCCGGGCCGTGGCTGGAGCTCGGCTCGCCGCGCGTCTATCGCGACGCCAACTTCGCCTTCCCGCCCCGCCGGGACCCCGCGACCGCCAACCTCCTGTCGCCCGGGGCGCGCCTGGAGCCGGGCGCCGACGCCCGCGGCTGCGTGCTGTGGGAAGGGGCGGTGGTCTCGGCCGGGGCCTGCCTGCGCGGGTGCATCGTGCTGGATGGAGTATGCGCCGCCGGCCGCCACCAGGAGCGGATTCTCACGCCGGACGGGGGCTTCCCGCTGGAATGAACGAAGGCCGGATTTGCGGGGTTGCGGACGGGATGCTTGAAATGCCGGGGAAAACGGGTTACCATGGGCCGGGAGACAAGCCATGAAAGATCTGCAGTTGCTGATCGAGAAGTTGCGGCCGATCGTCGCCGAGGGCCACTCCGATTCGGCCTTCGCCACGGTGGTGCGCGAAGTGGCCTCGTTCTACAAGCAGAACCTCGACCTGGCCGAGGACGAGGTGGCCGTCCTGTTCACGGACCGGGACAAGGTGGTCTTCTCCTTCGCCTACCCGCCCCACCTGGTCAACTCCGGCATGATCCCGGTCTCCTCGCCCGACGCCTTCGCCTCCAGCGTCTTCAAGCTGAACCGCGGCATGGTGGACAACAACTTCAACCAGCAGAAGCACCTGCACCTGTTCGAATACATCCGCGGCCCGGAGCAGAGGATCAAGCCGATCTGGAAGATGCTGGGGACGGTGATCGCGGTCCGCGACCAGAAGTTCGGCGTTCTCGAACTGTCGCGCAAGGGCATCTCCATGGGCGAGGCCGGCGAGGACTTCACCTCCGAGAACCTGGAGTTCGTCGAGAGGACGCTCGTGCAGCTGGCGCCCTTCATGCTCAAGGTGCTGCCGGCCGACTTCAAGGGCAAGCTGACATGAAGGAGCGGCTGAAGCGGATTCTCCTGGCCCGGTCGGTCATCACCGGCCGCACGTTCACCCTGGCCTCGGGCAAGACCAGCGACTTCTACTGCGACGCCCGCCTGACCACCCTCGACCCCGAGGGCTGCACCCTGTGCGGCGGGCTCTTCCTGGAGATGCTGCGGAACTACGAGGTGCAGGCGGTGGGCGGCTACTCCATCGGCGCCGACCCGATCGTCTCCTCCATCGCCGTCCTCTCCTTCCAGCAGGGGAGGCCGCTCCCGGCCTTCATCATCCGCAAGCAGGAGAAGACCCACGGCACCGGCAGGCTGATCGAGGGCAACTTTCCCGACGGCGGCCGGGTGGCCCTCTTCGAGGACGTGGTGACCTCCGGCGGTTCCATTCTCAAGGGGGTGGAGGCGGTGGCCGCGCGCCAGGGGACGGTGGCGGTGATCATGGCCCTGCTCGACCGCCAGGAGGGGGGGCGGGAGGCCATCGAGGCGGCCGGCATCGAGTTCCGCTCCATCTTCACCCGTGAGGAATTGCTGAAGCCGTAGGAACAGGTTTCTACCCAGCCCCGGCGCGCGATCGCCGGGGCGTACGTGGATACGCCCCTACGTCCCCCGCGCCAGCAGTTTCAGGATCTCCCCGTGTACCGGCCCGTGGGTGGCCAGGATGCCGCGGTTGGCCTGCAGGGTGGGGCCGCGACCGAAATCGAGCTCCCGACCCCCGATGTCGGTGACCCGGCCGCCGGCCTCGGTGACGATGAGCGCGCCGGCGGCGTGGTCCCAGATCTTTTCCCGGTAGTCCGGGGTGAGGGGGTGGGGGATGCGCACGTAGATCTCGGCCGCGCCGGCGGCCACCATGCCGTACTTCACCTGGCTGTCCATCTGGAGGGGCGGCGCCTGCAGGCCCAGGGCGCGGGCCACGGAGTGCTGGCGGTCCCCGTCGGAGTGGGACGATTCGTAGCTCGCGACCAGGCGCAGGCGCGCCGGCTCCCGCTCCGCCGACACCCGCGCCGCGACGAATTCGTCGGTGCCGCGGCAGGCCATGCGCGCGCCGGCGTCGCGGGCGGCGACCAGCAGGGTGCCGCCGCAGTCGCGGCCGTCGGGGCCGAGGTGCAGCCGAGGACAGCCGAGCACGCCGAGCTCGACCGCCCCGTCGCGCACCCGGGCCAGGGCGACGGCGAACTGCTCGTTGCGCAGGAATCCCTTGGTGCCGTCGACCGGGTCGAGGGTCCAGAAGGCGGCTCCCGGCTGCTGGCCCCCGTGGTCGATGGCCTCGAGCACGGCGGCGGCGGAGAAGCCCGGAAACACGGGCTGCAGGAAGAGGCGCACCTTCTCCAGCAGGGCCCCGTGGCCGGGCTCGCGCAGGACGCGGGCGTCCTCCTCCGCGACCACCGGCAGGTCCGAGCCCTCCCGCAGCAGCTGGCAGACGAGGGCCTGGGCGGCGTAGTCCGCAATGGTCACCGGCGAGCGGTCGTGCTTGGTCAGGGCGTCGGCGCCGCTCAGCTGCTGCTGGACGGCGCGGGTCACCTGCATGGCCCGGCGCACGGCGTCGATGGCGAGGTCGATCTCCCGGCTGTTCATGGCAGCGTTTCCGGAGCGGGGGCCCGTCAGGCGCGCCGGTAGTCGTCCTGGTAGCGGACGATGTCGTCCTCGCCGAGGTAGCTGCCCTGCTGCACCTCGATGAACACCAGGTCGTCCAGGCCGGGGTTCTCGATGCGGTGCCGGGCGGCCAGCGGAACGTGGACCGCCTGGTTCGTGTCCAGCTTCACGAGGCTGTCGCCCACCGTGACCACGGCCCGGCCGGCGATGACGGTCCAGTTCTCGAGCCGGCGGGCGTGGCTCTGCAGGGAGAGGCGCTGGCCGGGGCGCACCAGGATGCGCTTGACCTTCAGCCCCGCCTCCTCGTAGAGCGTCTCGAACCAGCCCCAGGGCCTCTCCTCGCGGGCGATCACAGGCTGCGCTCCCGGCGCACGAGCTCCAGGTCGGCGTCGACCATCATGCGCACCAGCTCGGCGAAGGTCACCGTCGGTTGCCAGCCCAGCTCGCGGCGCGCCTTGGCGCTGTTGCCGATGAGCAGGTCGACTTCGGCGGGGCGGACGAACTTCTCGTCCAGCACCACGTGCTCGCGCCAGTCGAGCCCGACGTGGGCGAAGGCGGTCTCGACCAGCTCGCGCACGGAGTGCGTCTCGCCGGTGGCGATGACGTAGTCGTCGGCGTGGTCCTGCTGCAGCATCAGCCACATGGCACGCACGTAGTCGCCGGCAAACCCCCAGTCGCGCTTGGCGTCCAGGTTGCCCATGCGCAGCTCGCGGGCCAGGCCGAGCTTGATGCGGGCCACGTGGTAGGAGACCTTGCGGGTGACGAACTCGATGCCGCGGCGCGGCGACTCGTGGTTGAAAAGGATGCCCGACACGCCGAACAGGTCGTAGCTCTCGCGGTAATTGACGGTGATCCAGTGGCCGTAGACCTTGGCCACGCCGTAGGGGCTGCGGGGGTGGAAGTGGGTGGCCTCGGTCTGCGGGATCTCCTTCACCTTGCCGAACATCTCCGACGAGGAGGCCTGGTAGAAGCGGATGCGCGGGTTCACCGCCCGGATCGCCTCCAGCATGCGGGTCACCCCGATGGCCGTGAACTCGGCGGTCAGCACCGGCTGCGTCCAGGAGGTGGGCACGAAGCTCATCGCCGCCAGGTTGTAGACCTCGTCCGGCTTGGCCTCCTCGATCACCTGGATGATCGAGTACTGGTCGAGCAGGTCGGCCTGCAGGATGCGCACCCGCTCCTTGATGTGCTCGATGCGGTCGAACCGCTCCATGCTGGAGCGGCGCACCATGCCCGTCACCTCGTAGCCCTTCCCGAGCAGGAAATCGGCCAGGTAGGAACCGTCCTGGCCGGTGATGCCCGTGATCAGCGCTTTTTTCGACATGTGAACTCCTCGACGGAAACGAGGCCATTGTAGCGGAATCGATGCGGCGAGTCAATCCGGAGCCGATGTGCCGGTTGCGGTCCGGGCTGGCCTGGGCTATAATTCCGGGGGAGCGAGCGAGATGACCATCGATGATGCGATCGACATCCTGAAGATCAAGGCCCGAAATACACAGCGGAAGGAAGACAAGCAGATGCTGCAGTGGCTGCTCGAGCTGCGCACCCTGCGCGCCACCCTGCGCGAGCTGAGCAGCGAGAACGAGCGGTTGAAGCAGAACTACGAGCAGCTGGTGCTGCAGTGCAAGATCATCTGAGCCGCGGCGCCTAGAGGGCCTTTTTCAGCTCGTCGCGCAGCAGCGGCACCACCGCGAACAGGTCGCCGACGATGCCGTAGTCTCCCTTCTTGTGAATGGGCGCCTCGGGATCCTTGTTGATGCCGACGATCACCTTGGCGGTCTTCATGCCCACGAAGTGCTGGATGGAGCCGGAGATGCCGCAGGCGATGTAGAGCTTGGGGGAGACCACCTTGCCGGTCTGGCCGACCTGCATGTCGGTGGTGGCGAAGCCGGCGTCGACCGCGGCGCGCGAGGCGCCCACGGCGGCGTGCAGCACTTCGGCCAGCTCCTCGAGAAGGGCGAAGTTCTCCTTGCTCTTCATGGCCCGGCCGCCGGATACGATGATCTCGGCCTCGGCCACGTCGATCTTGCGGGCGTCGCCCGGCACCCGCTCGGAGACCCGGGCACGGGGCTCGGCGGTGTCGGCGGGGACGGTCATCACCTTGGGGGGGGCGCCGGCGGCGGAGGCGGGGGGAAAGACGTTGGGGCGGATGGTGTAGAGGCGCCACTCGGAGTCGTTCCGGTACTCGGCCAGCAGCTTGCCGGCATAGACCGGCTTGACGGCGGTGCGCGTCGCCAGGTCGAGTTGCAGGCAATCGCCCACCAGGCCGACGCCCAGGCGGGCGGCGAGCCGGGCCATCAGATCCTTGCCCTGCAGGGTGTGGGCGGCCACGAAGTCGGCCAGTTGATGCTCGCGGACGATGGCGGCCAGGGTGGCGGCCCAGACGTCGGGCTGCCAGGGGGTGCGGAGGACCTGCACCACGGTGGCGACCCCGGCCAGCTCGGCCAGGTGGGGGGCGGCGTCGGCGAACACCACGGCCACAATCTCGCGGCCGGCGGCAAGCCCCAGCAGCTCGCGGTTGCTCTTCTTGAAGGTCCCGTCCTCTTTCAGCTCGATGTAGATGCCCAGTTTTTCGGCCATGCTCGGTTCTCCTACAGCACCTTGGCTTCTTCGCGCAGCAGCCGCACCAGCTCGGCGACGGCCGCCTGCGGCTCGCCCTGGATGATCCGCCCCTGCGGCTTCTCGGGCGGGGCGGTGAGCTTCTGCAGCACGATGCGCACGTCGCTCTCCGCCACCCCGGTCTCGGCCAGCGGCAGCTTGCGGATCTCCATCTTCTTGGCCTTCATGATGCCCATCATCGAGGCGTAGCGCGGCGTGTTCAGCCCCTTGCTGGCGGCCACCACGCAGGGCACGGCCATGTGCAGCACTTCCTTGCCGCCCCCCTCGGTCTCGCGCTCCACCCGCACCTGGCGATCGGCGAGGGAGAAGGCGGTCACGGCGGTGGCCAGGGGGAGGCCCAGTAGCTCGGCGGTCAGGGCGTGCACCTGGCCGGCATCGTCGTCGATGGCCTGCCGGCCCATGAAGACCACCCCGCGGTCGGGGTCCTGGCCGATGAGCCAGGCCAGCGCGCGGGCGGTGGCCGGGGGGTCGAGCGGGGCGTCCACGGCGATGTGCACGGCCCGGTCCGCGCCCATGGCCAGGGCGGTGCGCAGGGCGTTCTGGGCCCGCTCCGGGCCCACGGTCACGGCGGTGACGGTGGTGCCGGGCGCCTTTTCCTTCAGCTTCAGCGCCTCCTCGATGGCGTACTCGTCGTAGGGCGAGACGATCCACTTGATCGCCGCCTCGTTGACGCCCTTGCCATCCTTCACCGTGAGCGATGCCTCGGTGTCGGGGACCTGCTTGATGCAGACATACACGTTCACGCGGACCTCCTGGAGCCGAAAATTCGCCGGGGAACGGCGCTGGCAGAATGCCTGGAAGCGCAAATTTTAACGCATATCGGAATGATTGTCAAATTGGAGTTCAGGAGGGCCGCGACCGGGATTTTCTACAAATGCAGGAAGACCCCGCCGGTGATGCGGGTGCGGTTCATGCCGGCGGCGAAGTGGAGGAAGCGGACGTCGGCGCGGAGGGAAAGCAGCTTGACCAGGTGCAGGTGGGCGCCCAGGGCCAGGAAGGTGTAGCCGTCGTAGTCTTCCTTGAAGTGCAGCGAGAGTCGGGAGAACTGGGCCCCGAGGCCGAGCGCCGCGTAGGGGGCGAGGTTGCCCAGCTTGGGGCGGATCTTGAGCGCCGCGCTCATGCTCCTGGCCGGCTCGTCGCTGATCTTGTAGATTTCGAACTCCAGTTTCATGAGCGGCACGAAGAAGCCGGTGCCGAAGGAGGCGCCGAGGGCCAGGTTGGAGGGGTGGTTGACCGGGCCGATGAACAGACCGGCCTCGACGGCCGGAAGGGCGGCGACGGCCACGAACAGGCACGCGAAAGCGGCAAGGGTTTTTTTCATTCCTTCTCCGGGCGCCGGGCGCGCCCCAGCAGCGGCCGGCCATACGGGTCGATCTCCACTCCCTCCAGCTCCTGGCGCACGTAGAGCGAGAAATTCTTCTGGAACAGGGGCAGGATGTAGCCGTCCTTGACGATCTCCTCGCTGATGCGCGCCACCTGCTCCATCAGCAGCTCGCGGTTGCCGAGGGTGTGGATCTCCTCCAGCTCGCTGAGCATGCGCAGGTACTTCTCGCTGTACTGGGTGGATCCGGTCTCCCGCAGCACCCGGGCGATCTTCTCCTCGATCGGGTTCTTCCGCTGGAACACCTTGTCCACCATCAGGATCTGCGCCTCGGTCGAGGCGATCACGTTGGCCATCTGCGCCTCGTCGACGAACATCGGCCGGACGCGCAGGTTGTTCTGGCGGAAGAAAAAGTTCAGGTCGTTCTCCAGCCCGGAGAGCGAGGAGAGGGCGTACAGGGTGAGGTCCGAGGCGCGCAGGATCGACTCCACTTTCTGCCAGGGCAGCTCGCTCACGCGGATCTCCACCGGCGACTCCTCGTCCGAGGTCAGCGAGTGCAGCTCGCGCAGGCGCGGGCCGCCGCTCTGGTTGAAACGGCGCAGCAGCGTGTAGACGGCCACGCGGGTGTTCTGGCCCAGGCTGGAGTTGAGGAAGCAGAGATAGATGTTCTGGTAGACGCCGGCGCCATGCTCGCGGAAGCCGTTGCGCACCGAGGCGGGGGTGCCCAGGAAGAGGTCGGGCGTGGTGCCGTCGGCGAACAGCACGCGCACGCCGTCCAGGTAGGGCCGGCCGCCGGCGTAGAAGGGGTTGGCCTGCAGCTTCAGCTCTCGCCCCTTCTGCCATTCCGTCGGCACGAAGGGGCCGGTGAAGGTGTTCTCGCTCTCGCCGCCGAGAACCAGCTCGGGGGCGGTCAGCTGGGCGACGATGCCGGGCCGGTCGGCCAGCAGCTCGACGATCACGCTGCTGCCGGCCACGCGCATGCCCTTGACCTGCCGCGCCAGGCGGGAGGCGGAGAGCAGGTTCTGCGACAGGAAGACCCGCAGGGAGATGTGCACGTGGCGCGCCGTCAGCGGGGCGCCGTCGGAAAAGCTCAGGTTGTCGCGCAGGGCCAGGGTCAGGCGGCGCGTGGCCGGGTCGTAGGCGCTGCTGGCGAACAGGTTGCTGCGCACCTGGCCGTCTCCGTCCAGGAAGAAGAAATTCTCGTGCAGCAGCGAGGACAGGATGAGGTTGGAGTAGCTGGTGCCTGAGGGGGCGAAGGTGGTGGGCTCGTTCAGGCGGATGACGATCTCGCCGCCGTAGCGGGGCTTGATGGCCGCGGTCAGGGCGGCGGCCGCCACCAGGACGACCAGCAGGGCCAGGCGGCGTCTACTCATTCGGCTTTCCCCAGAATTGCAACCGGTACTCGTCGGCCCCCCCGCCGCCGCCGTGCACGTAGATCCAGAAACCGCGGCGGTCGTTCCAGTGGCCGCTGCGCATGAAGACGATCTCGCCGGCGATCTCCTGGTGGTAACGCGGGCGCCAGCCGCCGTCGAGGATGTTGATGAAGAACACCCGGTCGAGGCCGCGGCTGCGGTCGCTGCAGGCCAGCCACTCCCCGGCGGCGACGGCCAGCGCCCCGCCGCGCGGCAGCGGGTCGCTGAAGATCTCGGCGAAGTTGGCCGAGTACTGGCGCAGGCGGTACTCGGTGTCCACCAGCTGCAGCGATTGCAGCTGCCCGTCGGGGCAGTTGCAGTCGATGGCCAGGAACGGGGTGACCCGCTTCTCGTACCCCCCGCCCGGGGCGGGCAGCCCGTCGACGGCGGGCTGCAGCAGGATGCGGTCGACGAACTGGTTCTGTCCCGGCAGGTAGCGGGCTCCGGCCAGGTACGGAGTGGCGTTGAGGGTCAGCCACGCCTGGACGACGAAGTCGACGCGCCCCACCTCGCTCCAGCCGGTCTCGTCCAGGCGCAGGATCTGGCTGGCATTGCTGAAGTTGCCGCCGGCGGCCAGCAGCCAGGCCCCGCCCTGGGGCGTCGCCGCCAGCCGGCCTTCGGGGTGCAGGGCGGGGTAGAAGGGGCGCTTCCAGTTCAGCTTCGTGCCGCCCGTCTTTTCGAGGCGGTTGTCGCGCAGCTGGCGCACCTCGATCTCGTCGGGGTAGAAGAACAGGACCCGCTGCGGCCCGCCGGCCGGAGCCAGCTCACAGACGTCGAGCAGCCCGGCCGGGGGCTGCAGTTCGGCCAGTTTGCTGAATCCGTGGCTGTCGAAGCCGAAGCCCCCGGAGACGAGAAGCGCCCGTTCGCCGGCCGGGATGCCGGTTTCGTGGTAGCGCAGCGACACGATCGCGTCCTGGCGGCGGGAGTAGATGACCACCCCGACGCCCGTCTTGTCGAGATTCTGGACCAGCCGCAGGTAGACGAGGTGGTTGGCCAGCTCCAGGGTGCGCGGGTTGAAATCGCCGCGGCCGTTGGTGACCTGGAGCAGGGCGTCGCGGAACCCGAAGGCCTGGTCGCTCTCCAGCCGGGCGACGATCAGCTGGTAGAGCTTCTGCACCGCCGCGTCGGGCAGGGAGGTGTAGTTTTCCAGCCGGGACACGGCGAACACCAGCTGGTACTTGTCGCGGCTGAACTGGCGGATCTGGTCGGCCACCGCCTGGGCCAGCACGTCGCTGCCCTGGGCGGGGGGGGGCGCCGGCGTCGCGGGGACGCGGGCCGCCCGCAGGGAGGCGCCGGCAAGAACCAGCAGCATCCACAGGGAGGCCTTCTTCATGCGGTTTACTTCGGTTTGAAGCGCAGGGTCAGCTTCAGGTGGATGCGCAGGTCGCCGTTCCCCTCCGGGACCTGCAGGGTGATGGGCACCTCGGCGGAGTTGCCGGAGAGGGTGAGCGTCAGCTCGCCGCCTTGGGCCTGCGCCGGCGGGGCGGGCGCGGGCCGCGGCGTCGTCCGCCTCGGTTCCTCCAGCGGCTCGAAGCTCACGTCCGGCACCTCGATGTCCGATCCCGTCAGCTCGAGGTCAGCCTCCGGGCCGACTTCCTGGGCGTCGTCCAGGTTGAAGATGTCCGCCTCTTCCCCCTCCCGGGCGTCTCCGGGATCCATGGGCGCCGACAGCTCAAACACCTCCTCCTCCTCGGTGTCGCCGACGATGTCGGCCGTGCTCTCCTTGGCCTTGGGGGGCGGGGGGGCCGCCCGCGCCGGGGCCGGCTTCCGGGTTTCCTCGGCCTTGGGGGAGTGGGAGGTGATCTCCTCGCGCGAGAACATCACCGTCTTGTCCTTCTGGAAGATGGAGAGCTTGTTCTTGAGGTGGATGATGACCAGCTTGATGATCGTGTGCAGCCCCTCGATCACGTTCTCGCCGGAGGTGGCCACGGTCGGGAAAAAGGACTTGTGCTCGCGGTTGAGGTCCTTGTTGAGGGTGTCGAGCGGCAGGATCTCGCGCAGGTCGCGCTTGTTGAAGTGGAAGATGAGCGGAATCTCTTCGATGTTCAGGTTGTTGAGGCGCAGGTTCTTTTTGAGGTTGGAGAAGGAGTCGATGTTCTGCTCGCGCATCACCACCTGGGAATCGGCCACGAAGACCACGCCGTCGGCTCCCTGCAGCACCAGCTTGCGGGTGGTGTCGTAGGCCACCTGGCCGGGGACGGTGTAGAGCTGGATCTTGATGGTGTAGTTGCCCAGCTTGCCGATCTCCATCGGCAGGAAGTCGAAGAACAGGGTGCGGTCGCCGTCGGTGTCCAGGGTGATCAGCTTGCCCTTGTTCTCCACCTGGCTGCTGGTGTAGATGTAGCGGAGGCAGGTGGTCTTGCCGCTCAAGGCCGGGCCGTAATAGACGATCTTGGCGGTGATTTCCTTGTTGTTGTAGTTTACGAAGGCCACTTAGAAAGGATCCTCCCCCGGGTTGTCGATGTCGACGGCGTCGGCGGGGGGCGGAAAATCGACGTCGGCCTCGCCGCTCTCGCCGCCGCCGCCCGGCCGCCCCTTGCCGCCCGGCTTGGCGTAGGGGTATTCACCGCCTCCGGCGGACGACCCCTGCCCGTCGCGGTTGGCCCGCTGCAGGATGGTGATCGAGCTGGCTTCGACCTCGGTTACGGTGCGCTCCTGGCCGCTGTTGCGGTCGTTCCACTTCCGGTTGCGCAAGTGCCCCTCCACCAGCAGCAGGTCGCCCTTGTGGACCACGCGCTCGACGCTGTCCGCGACCGGGCCCCAGGCGATGACGTTGTGCCAGTCCGTCTTCTCCTGCCGGTTCTTGGACTGGTCGAGGTACGTCTCGGAGGTGGCGATGGTGAACTTGGCCAGCTTGCGGCTGGTCTCCGGCCGCACCGTGACTTCCGGCTCCTTGCCACTGCGGCCGACGAGGATGACTTTGTTGAAGCTGCGTAAAGGGAATCCCACGCGTCACTCCATGATTTCCTTGATTTTCTGCTGCGCCAGCGAGGCCTCCTCGGAAAGCGGGAAGCGCTGGATGAGGTCGCGCAGGATGCCCACGCCCTCGCTCTGCTTGCCCATCTCGATCAGGGCGTAGGCCTTCTTGAGCATCGCCGCCGACACCTTGTCGCCGTCCTTGTACTTGCCGATCACCTCGTTGAAGACGGAGATGGCCTCGGGGTACTTCTTCTTGGCGTACTGGCACTCGCCGATCCAGTAGAGGGCGTTGTCGGCCAGGCCGCTGTCGGTGTAGTTCTTGAGGAACTGGCGGAAGCTCTCGATGGCCAGGTCGTAGTTTTCCTTGATGTAGTCGGAGTAGGCGGCGTAGTAGGCGGCGGAGGGGTCCTGCGAGACCGGAACGGTCGGGGCCGCCGGCGCCGCCGTCCCCGGGGCGGCCGGGGCCGCGGCGGCCGACTGCAGGGTGAGCAGCTTGTCCTGGAGATGGGAGATGGCGTTCTTGATCTCGTTCAGCTCCTCCTTGAAATACTGCAGCGAGAGGCTGAAGTTCTCCTTGCTCTGGTTGAGGTCGGCCTGGCCCCGGGCGATGGCCGCCAGCTTCTCGTCCATGATGTCGACCTTGCGGGCCAGGGCGGAGAGGTCGTTCATGCGCGCGTCCAGCGCGGCGACGGCCGCGGCCAGCTTCTGCAGCTCGTCGAGGACGAGCTTGGTGTCCTTGCGCACCGCCGCCAGCGGCAGGGACAGCAGGGCGACCAGCGCCAGGCAGAGCGTCGTCCGTCCCATCCCCGTCACTTCTTGGTGATCACGAACTCGGCGCGCCGGTTCTGGAAGTAG
This sequence comes from uncultured Clostridia bacterium, assembly GCA_964479735.1. Lineage (GTDB taxonomy): Bacteria > Acidobacteriota > Aminicenantia > UBA2199 > UBA2199 > CAYZNT01. Next base: position 2,978 of record CAYZNT010000028.1, on the reverse strand, counting down.
CTGGCTTCGTCCACGCCGGCGACCAGCGGCCGGTTCTTGCCGTAGGAGACGATCTTGATGCGGGCGCTGTTCACGCCCAGCGAGGCCAGGTAGTTGCGGGCCGCCTCGGCGCGCTTCTCGCCCAGGGCGATGTTGTATTCCACGGTGCCGCGCTCGTCGCAATGGCCTTCGATCAGGAAGGCGACGCTGCGGTGCTTGAGCAGCCAGTCGGCGTTGGCCTGCAGCAGCGGCTTCATGTCCTCGCGGACGTCGTACTGGTCGAAGTCGAAATGGATGCGCTTCAGGGCCCCTTCGCGGTTCAGGGCGTCGATGGTCTTCTGTTCGAAGATCTGGTCTTCGCTGAGCGTGGGGCTGTCGGTCTGGACGGCCTGCTCCTCCACCTTTTCCACCTCCGCCGCCTTGGCGGGGGTCGGCTCCACCTGGGCGGCCTTCTTGGCGCAGCCGAACGACCAGATGATCAGGACGCACACGAGGCAAACGAACAGCATTTTCTTCATGAGGCCTCCTCCATAGCGGGCAGTACCGTTCACTATACCCCAGGGATTTTTTTTTGTCAATTCCACGTTTTTCCGCGGCTGACGCCGCTGGAGGCGCGCCAACGCCCCTATTTCGCCGCCGCCGGCTTCTGCCACTTCGGCATCTTGTTTTCGCCCTCGCGGGTCAGTGCCCGGACGTTGCGGCCGTCGTAGTCCACCAGGTAGATCTGGTAGCGGCCGCTGCGGTTGGAGGAGAAGGCGAGGTGGCGGCCGTCGGGCGACCAGGAGGGGTTTTCGTTGCGGCCGGAGTTCTCGGTCAGCTTGCTGAACTCGTTGGTTTTGAGGGTGCAGACGTAGATGTCGAACCGGTTTTCGATGCGCGACACGAAGGCCAGCCGCGAGCCGTCGGGCGACCAGGCCGGCGAGTCGTGATAGGAGCCCTCGAAGGTGATGCGCCGCACGTTGGTGCCCTCGGCGTCCATGATGTAGACCTGCGGCGTGCCCCCGCGGCTGGAGACGAAGGCGATTTCGTTGCCGGCCGGGCTCCAGCAGGGAGAGGTGTCGATGGCCGGGTTGAAGGTCAGCCGCTTCTCCGCGCCGCTGGGCATGTCGCGCAGGTAGATCTCGGCGTTGCCGCCCTTGGACGACGTGTAGACGATCTTCTCGCCCAGCGGCGACCAGTCGGCGCCGTAGTTGGAGCCGCCGCTCGACACCAGCTCGGTCTTGCCGCTGAACAGGTCGAACATGTAGAGCTCGGGGCTGAGGCGGCGGTAGGAGGTGTACAGGATCCGGTTGTTGTCGCGGCTCCACGAGGGGAGCAAATCGATGGCCGGGTTGAAGGTGAGGCGCGTCGGCCGGCTGCCGTCCCAGTCCATGATGTAGATTTCGCGCTCCGCCCCCTGCTCGTGGACGTAGGCGATCTTGGAGGTGAACAGCGGCTTCTCGCCGAAGTGCTTCATCATCTCGTCGGCCACGCGGTGGGCGATCAGCCGCGCGAATTCGCGCCGGCCCCCGTAGTTCCGGCCGAAGATGAACTTCTCCCCGCCCACCTCGTAGACGCCGACGCCCAGCACGATGCGCTCGTCGGCCGTGACCTCCAGCTGGCCGCTGACCAGGATGTTGGCCTGCAGCGAGGCCCAGTCCGGGAAGTTGATGGCGTGGGGATTGAAGCGGGCGACGTACTGGTGGTGCTCGCGGGGGATGAGGCGGAAGACCCGCGAAAACTCGAGGTCGTTGCGCAGGGTGTCGTAGACCTCGGCGGCGATGGCCGCGGTGGCCGGCGAACCGCCGCTGACGGCGAACTCGGGCACGGCCACCGGGATCAGCGGCATGCCTTCGCGGATGCGCACGGTGATCTCCTGCTGGGCCGGAAGAATGGCGGACAGCAGCAGGGCCAGAAGGGGGGCGACGGCGAGCGGGCGTCTCATTTCTTCTCCCATTCGAACTCGAAGTGCACGACCAGGTAGCCGGAGGGGAAGTCGTCGGGCAGCGGGGCGAAGGGGGCGGCCTCGCTCACTGCCCGCAGGGCGGACAGGTCCAGCGCCTCGCTGCCGCTCGGCTTTTCCACCCGCAGGTCGGCGACACGGCCGTTGCGCTGGATGACGAAGTAGACGGTCGTCAGCAGGCGGCCGCGCAGCCCGGGCGGGACCAGGGCGGAATACCAGGAGGCCGAGATGCGGTTGCGCAGCAGGTCGACGTAGTAGGCGTAGGGGAAGGCGCCGCCGCTGCCGATGCCGCCCTCGCCGGTGCCGGCGCCGCCGCTGGAGATGCCGGTGGAGAGGCCTCCCTCGCCGCCGGGCGCGGGGGTCGGCTCGGGCGGCCGGTCCGGCAGCGGTTTGCGCACCACGGTCACGCGCTGGCTTTCCTCGGGTTGCCGGCGGCCCTCGGCGCTCGGGTAGCGGAGGGGGGAGGCGGGGGGCGGTTTCTCGACCGCCAGCTTCTTCACCGACGCCGCCGCCGGCGTCGCCAGGGTGGCGCCGCCGGCCGGGCGCCGGTTGCCGCTCCCGCCGCCCAGTTCGATCAGGTCCACGTAGTAGGTCATGCCGCCGCGCGGGGGCGCCGGCTGGCGGAGGACGAGGGCGAACAGCAGGCCGTGCAGCGCCATCGACAGGCCGACCGCCAGCTTGAACTTCATGGCCGGATCTTCGGCTCGACGATCATGCCCACGGTCTCGATGCCGGCGCGCTTGGCGATGTCCATCACCTCGATCACGGTGCCGTAGGAGACGTCGCGGTCGGCCTTCAGGAAGACGACCTTCTTGGCGCGTCCGGCGAAGAGGTCCCGCAGCCGCGTTTCCAGCAGGAAGACGTTGATGATGCGGCCGTCGAGGTAGACGCGGCGGTCGCGGGCCACGGTCAGCACCACCCCGCCGGTGCTGGGATGGGTCTTCGATTCGGCCGACGGCAGGTTGACGGCGATGCCGGACTGCATCATCGGCGTGGTGACCATGAAGATGATCAGCAGCACCAGCATCACGTCGACCAGCGGGGTGACGTTGATCTC
>CAYZNT010000027.1:35446-53812 GCA_964479735.1 uncultured Clostridia bacterium | reverse complement strand
AGAACAAGAATGGGGTCAGGTCTTGAAATGACAGGTCGGTCATTGATTCTTCTCATGTTTCCGCAGGGCCAAACTGATGCTCGAGTAATGCATCCCCAGATATTCGCCGATTTCACGCATAGTATATCCCCCCTCCACATAGGCCCGGTAAATAGTGGCTTCCCGCCTCTCTTTCTGCTGCGCCCCGTTTTGGAAAATCTCGTCCAATTCGGTTCCGGCTGAATATCTTTGCCTGCGTGGAATTTCCTTTTTCAGTGGGTTTTTATTCACTTGCGTGGCAATGTCGCGGATGAATCTTTTGTCACCCAGGATGATTTGGCCGGTCAATGCCTCATAAGGATATTCCGCATCGATGCCCTGAAGGACATAATGCGCGTAAGCCTTTTTTGCCCCGCCTTCTTCCTTTCCGAACTGAGCAAGGATCCAGTCAACTGTCAGAATACTCGGAGCCTTCTCCAATCCGGCCAGCGCCCGGAAACTGCTCCATTTCCATCCCTCGGGCTTTTTCACCATCCCGGCTCGAACGGGATTCAGGACTATATAGCGGCTCACCTCCAGCAGATATTCATTTTTATCGACAACGATCGCTCTATAACGACCCTGGAACAAGTGGCCCACGCGCCGGTGAATCCGGTTGAAATCCTGGGTATAAACTCCATTGAGCTGGCGCATGCCGCGGCTCAAATTGGCTTCCGGGGTCTCGATTAGCAAGTGGTAATGGTTGTCCATGAGGGCATACCCATGGCAGAGCCAGTGAAAACGGCCGATGGCTTGACGCAGATCGTTTAAAAAAAGCTGGCGGTCCCCGTCACTTCTGAAAATGCTTCTGCGCTCATTGCCTCTGGATGTTATATGGTAAACAGCTCCAGGATACTCAACCCTTAACGGACGTGACATAACTTGAACCTGACATAACCAAACTGTCATTTCAAGACCTGACCCCAACACTCTCAACACTCTTGAACGGCAGCGGGTTTTTGGGTCGTGTCCTGGCGGCTAGGGAAACCATTTTTCGCCGGAGACGTAGAGAGAAACAGAATGCAGCGAAAGGGGGAAACATGAGCAAGACGGCAACCATTGCTATCTCGACTCTGCTTTTTGGGGCCTGCGCAATCAGCGCCTTCCCGGCCGCCCGGCCCGAGCCGCCATTGAAGCATAGGCTGGCCGGCAAGGCGCACATCGCCATGCTCGAGAAAAGGATCCCGGAGCTGATGGCTTTGGCCGGTGTCCCGGGCATGTCGATCGCCTTGATCGAAGACGGCCGGGTCGTGTGGTCGCGCGGCTTCGGCGTGCGCAGCAGCAAGACCGGCCAGCCGGTCGGCGAGCGCACCGCGTTCGTGGCCGCCTCACTGACCAAGCCCTTCTTCGCCTGCCTGGCCATGAAGCTGGTCGAGGCGGGCCAGATTGACCTCGACAGGCCGCTCGTCACCTATGCCCCAGCCGACGTCATCGCCGGGAATTTCCTCAAGCATCCCCTGGACGCCGCGGGTTTCCAGGCCGACCGTTTCGCCAAGATCACTGCGCGCATGGTCCTGAGCCACTCCTCGGGTCTCCCCCATGGCGGCCCGCGCAACCCCATGCCCATCCTTTTCGCGCCGGGGGAGAAATTCCGTTACTCGGCCGAGGGCTACGAGTACCTGCAGCGGGTCCTGGAGCACGTCACCGGCAAGCCCCTAGCCGAGCTGGCGCGTGAGCTGCTCATCGGCCCCCTGGGGATGAAGGACAGCGCCATGGCCTGGGAAGACTCCCTGGCGGCCGACGCCGTCGTCGGCCACGACCTCCTGGGAGCCACCATTGGCGAGTTCAGGAAAAGAACCCAGGCCCATGCCGCGGCCAGCCTGTACACGACCGCCGCCGACTATGGCCGCTTCGTGGCGGCCCTGATGGACGGTCGCCTGCTCTTGCCGAAGACAACGGCGGCGATGCTGGCGCCGCAGGTAGCGGTAAAGGAAAACCTCTCCTGGAGCCTCGGCTTCGGCATCGAGCGCACCGGCGGCGGCACTGCCTTCTGGCAGTGGGGCGACGATCAACTCTTCCGCAACTACATCGTCGCCTACCCAGAGAAGCGGACCGCCCTGGTTTATTTGACCAACAGCCAGAACGGCCTGGCCATCGGCCAGGCCCTTCTCGACCTGGCCATCGGCGGCGGCAGGGACCAGGGCCTCGCCTTCCTGAATTACGAGCGCCACGACTCGCCGGCCGGGATGCTGCTGCGGGCGGCGCGCGACCGCGGGGTCGAAGCGGCCCTCCGCCTCTTCCGCGAAGCGTGCGCCCGGGACCCGCGCGCCTTCGCCAACCAGGACCTCAACATGCTGGGCTACGCCCTGATGGGCGGCGGCCGCATTCCCGAGGCGGTCGCGGCGCTGAAGGCCAACGCCGAGGCTTTCCCCGACCTGGCCAATGTCTGGGACAGCCTGGCAGAGGCCTGTATGAAGGGCGGCGACGACGAGCAGGCGCTCCGCTTCTACCGCAAGGCCGTCGAGACGGCCGGCAGCGACAAGCGCTCCGACCCGGCCTTCCTGGAGCGGCTGGTGCAAGAGGCCGGGGCGACGGCGGAGCGGTTGGAAAAGCGTCTGCAGCGCCGGCTGGGAAAGGAGGAGGCCGCTAAACTCTACGGCCGCTTCTGCGGCGACTTCCTGTTCGAGATCCCCGGCGTCGGCGCCATGACCGTCCGCGTCTTCGTCGCCGACGGCCTCTTCTGGGGCAAGGCCCAGGACGGGATCGCCGGCGACCGCGCCGAATTCATCCCGGTCGCGGGCAAGCCCCTGGAGTTCGAGCTCGACTCCCCGACCGTGGGCATGCTCGACTGGGAGTTCCTCATCGACGGCCAGGGCGCCGTCGTCGGCGCCCGCTTTTTCCAGCCCCAGATGAACCTCAGGGCCGAGGGCATCAGGAAATAAACCGACCGGGAGAAGGCCCGCTTCCCTTTCCGGCATTGGGGTCAGGTCTTGAATTATCAGATTCATCATTAACCTCTTTCAGAAAACAAACTGTCATCTCAAACCTGACCCCAATGCTTCAATTTCCCAAGCACCGCCCCCAAAGACCCCTTTCTCAGACCATCCCAATCAATCCCTCAAGGGACAGGATACGCCACGATCAATCTCCTTTTCTCCTTTTTTAAAGGCTTTCTTTGTTTAATTACAAAAAAACAAAGACCGTCCCTCGAAGACGACGCCAATGCCAAAAAAAGTGGAAAAAATCCCGGCTGAACTGCAATACATAGTTAAGGAAGACAATGCCACTCCCCGGAGGGACGCCATGAAGACCGGACGACGAGCCGACGCATACCTGCTGTTGGTCTCGCTGCTGGTGCTCGTGCCCGCCTGCTCCAACCCCCCGGAGGCGCCGGAGACGCCCAGCCGCACGATCCAGGTCGCGTCGGGGAATTACCAGACCGGCGGGGCCGGGGTTCCGCTGGCCGAGCCGGTGGTCTTCCGGGTGAGCGGGCCGGACGGCAGCCCGATCCCGGGGGCGCTGGTCCGCTTCCGGGTGATCGCCGGCGGCGGGCAGGTTGGAGCCGTGGAGGCCGTGAGCGACTCCCAGGGGCTTGCCGGCACGAGCTGGACGGCCGGCAACGGGCTCGACCCACTGCTGCGGGCGGAGAGCACCGACGAGGAGAACCGGCTATGCACCGCCTACGCCTACGCCAACACCGAGCTTCGCCTGGACACCGCCTGGACCTCCGGGATCACCTTCTACAAGAATTTCACCGAGTCGGTCGAGCACGACGGCCGGATTTTCGAGAGCAATTTCATCCTCACCTTCAGCGACGCCAGCGCCGAGGAGATGAAGGTGCTGTTCTCCAAATCGGCCGAGGAGGACCTGCGGGAGATCATGGCCTCGCTGGCCGTGGCTGACGCGGCCGAGCTGGGCATCTCCGGTGCCGCTCCCTCCACCAAGATCAAGATCTACGCCCGGCGTTCCCCCCCCTACAACACGGGCACCTGGGTGGGCGTCCAGAACTCGGCCATCATGTTCGACTCCATCGACTGCCAGAGATTTTCCTCGAACCTGGCCGCCAATCACGCCTACGTGCGCCGGGGCCTGAAGCACGAGCTCACCCACATGGTGCAGCTGCTGATCGTCGGCACTCGGAACGTGGTCGATTCCTGGCCGCCCTGCTGGTTTACCGAAGGCCTGGCCGAACACGTAAGCGGGGCAGTGTCCTCCTGCCCTGGGCCCATCACCACCGTGGCCCAGCTCGACGCCTGGCTCTCCGACCCCCGCCACAGCGTTCACCCCCTGGAGATAGTGGAATTCGAAGACATCCCCTCCGGCCTGGGCTGCGAGTACTACAACATGTTCGGCCTGGTGCTCGATTTCCTGCTCGATGCCCAGGGCGGAGGCCGCACCGGTGCGGACGTGAAGGCCCTGCTGCTCGAGCTGGCGCAGAGCCACGACTTCCCCGTGGCCTTCGCCAACCACATGGGGATGAGCGCGGACTACCTGCATGACCGCCTGCGCGTCCTGCTGGCCACCTGGCTTCAGGGCCGCGGATCGCGGTGAAGCGGCATCCCATCCTCCGCTTTCCCTTCATCCCCTCCCTTTCAACGGGGAGGAAAGGCGGACAGGAGCATGTTTTTTTCCCCAACACTTGTTCTTGGCCAAGTTTCAAGTAACCTTCTACCGCAGGGAGCACTAGGGTCAGGTCTTGAATTATCATATCAGATTCATCATTAACCTCTTTCAGAAAACAAACTGTCATCTCAAACCTGACCCCAATGCTTCAATTTCCCAAGCACCGCCCCCAAAGACCCCTTTCTCAGACCATCCCAATCAATCCCTCAAGGGACAGGATACGCCACGATCAATCTCCTTTTCTCCTTTTTTAAAGGCTTTCTTTGTTTAATTACAAAAAAACAAAGACCGTCCCTCGAAGACTGAAGAGTCCCTCGAAGACTACCACGAAACCCGCGCCAGGCGCCGGGATTCGTTACGTACGCCTGGAAACGATCACGGCCCCGACCAGACCGACCAGCAGGGCGATCGGGCAGATCAAGGCGATGAAGAAGAAGGCGACCCCCGCGCCGCCGAGCAGGCGCTGAACCAGGCCGGGTCCGGCCACCTTCCCGGCGAGCCCCTCGAATAGGTTATGCAGGATGACCGCCAGGACCATTCCCGAGAGCGCGGCGTAGATCAGGCGGCGAAACTTCTTCGAGCTCCGCCAGGGGTGGACGAACGCCAGAACGAGCGCCACGACCGACAGGAACGCCAGGGCGATGCCGGGCGGATTGTCGCTGATGCCGACAGTGGCCGCAGCGAAGGCGAGCACGACGCAAGCCAGGAAGAGCAGCAGCGAGCGAAAACGGTTGCGGGGTGTCGAAAGTGCTTCCAGCATGATGACCTCCCTCTCCGAAAAGTCACTTCAAATTGTCTTTGTCCGACCGTTACAGAGGCTCCCCGGCCAATGAAAGATCGGCTGGCTTCACGACGCATCAAATCCGCTGGTTTTGTCAATATCCCACATTGCCTCATCAAAAATCTACTTGGAGAGGGTATCGTTGACTCATATAAAAATCTACCTGTGGCAGGGATCAGAGCAGGAAAAATACGGCTGATAGTTTCCAATTTTCCCAAGCCTCGCGCTCAAGGTCCGTTCGCCAGGTCGGCCATGGGCCAGGCTTCGCGAAACAGCGGCGGTCCGCCGGCAGCAGCCCCCAAGCACTCGAGCAGCCACTCCCTTCCTTCTCCTCACGAAGCCATCCTAGCAAAACAGGAGCCGCAATGGAAGTCGAGGACATGGGGGCCGGGTCCTGCATCATCAGGCCGGCTTCTTTCCGATCCGCTTCATTTTTTAGACCTGATTCTGATTCCAGCCAAGAGGATCCCGGCTGCCTCATTTACCCCAACGATCGGCTTTTTACCTTATTCCAGTCCGTCCCTGTATTGCAATGAGACAATTCCCTCCAGGCTGTGTTTATTCAATAAGACAGAAACCGATGCAACAAGGGAGAAAAAAATGAAAAATGCCTTTTTGCTGTTTGCCCTGATCGTCCTGGGCTTGTCGCCAGCCGTTTTCGGACAGAGCATCACGGTCGAGACCCCCAACGGCGGCGAGCAGTGGGTCCTGGGCAGCACCCAGTCCATCGCCTGGCAGTCCACCTCGACCAGCGGCAACGTGCTCATCAAGCTCATCAGGAACAACGGCGACAAGGTCGGCACGATCGCCGAGAACATCTCCGTGAACAGCTCGCCGCATTCATGGAAGGTCGGCCAGCTGCAAGGCAACGCCGCCGTCCCGCCCGGCACGGACTACAAGATCCGCGTGCGCGTCATCGACAACCGCGTTATAGATGCCAGCAACAGCGTGTTCTCCATCAAAGCGGATACGGCCCCCAACCTGAAGGTCTGCATCACCGACGGCAAGACCGCCCCGGTGTTCGGAGACCGGGACATCCACGTCTGGGTCAAGAACAACGGCGCTCTTCCCGTGTCGGGGCTGACCCTGGAATTCTACATCGAGGGCAAGGGCACGAACACGTATGCCGTTTCCCTCGGGCCCAATGGCATTTTCCAAAGGACGCGCAACTGCAAATGGAGCACCAAGGGGACGAAGACGATCCGGGCCCGGGTCAAGTCGAGCGGCGGCGCCCAGCTGGTCGAGGTGGAAGGCGCCGTCCATATCTACCTGTACGACCCGACCTATCAAGTTGAGCAGCTCGTCAAATGCTCCGACGGCACCCATCAGAACGAACCGGTCCTCTAGCCCGCGCGAGCGGTCCCCTGCAGGCAAAGCGAGCGGCCCTCGAAGGCCTCCCGGATCCCCCCCGCGACCGCATCTTGTTTTTCAAGGCCGGAGCCCGGAAGAGTACCGGCCCGACTGGACCCTTTTGAAGAGCTGGGCCCGGCTGCGGACGCCCAGCTTTTTGAAGATGTGGTGAACGTGGTTTTTCACCGTGCTGATCGAGATGAAGAGGAGCTCCTCGATCTCCCGGTTCTCCTTTCCCTGCAGGAGCAGCTCCAGGATCTCGCCCTCGCGCTTCGACAGTGGATAGTCGGCACTCGCCTGCAGAAGCGCGGCTTGGTGGATCATGGCCGCGGGCGAGCCGGCGTTTTTCAGGAAAACATGCCGGAACCAGACGAACACGAAGGCATTGGCCAGGATGATCAGGACCGCCAGGACATGGAGGTCGTACCTGTGTTGCACGAGGACCTGCAGGAGGATCCCCGACACGATGAACAGGAAGGGGTAGGCGTAGGACAAGGCCATCCTCGACGTGGCGGAGGATGAGAGCCTGTGTCCTTCGGCCGCCAGGTGCACCAGGGCGACGACGATGACCAGCATCGCCAGAATCGTGGTTGACCTTCTGCCGGCATAGATCAGTTCGGTCGAGCCGTTCAGAAAGTACACGGCCGCGGCCATGCCGTGGAACAAGGTGGCGATCCACAGCGCCCCGAAGAGCGCGCGCAGCAGCCGGGGCGACGGGGCGCGGTGGAGCAGCGAGCCGGAAACGCGCAGGAAGCGGTAGGCCAGCAGAGACAGGATCACGAAGTGGATCAGGGTTTCGCCGGGAAGCAGCCATTTCCAGGCCGTCTCGCCGGCGGAAGTCCTGGCGATGTTCTGCTTCAGATAATAGTTCACCAGCCCGATCAGGACGAAACCGTTGATCAGGAACAGCTTGTGGCTGAGATCCCCGGGGAGGGCGGAGGGGAATGATTTCCGCTGCAGGAACAGGTAGACGGCAATGACCAATCCCTCGATCAGAGCCATATCGTAGAGAACGATCAGCAGGTGTCCCATGATTGGTATCCCATGAACCATCGCGATTGTACCACAGCGGAGGTTGAAAAGGCGGGCGCGACGCCATGGGCCCGGAGTACTGGAAAGAAAGTGACCGGATTCCCATTGACGGCTTTCATTTCCGGCTCCACTATTGCCATGATGTGACATGCAAACGCACGATCGAGGAGGAGAAGAACCATGATCAAGCGCTTTTTATGCTGGGCAACCATCTGCCTGCTGCCGTTCGCCGGCTGCGGCCATCGCAGCGCCGGGCCCTCGGAAACATCCATGGCGACGCTGGCCCGCCTCAAGTTTGGCCCGGCCTACGACATTGAAATGCAGGGGGAGGTGGCATGCCTCTCCCACAACGACGGCGTGGAGATCGTGAAGGTGAGCGATCCGCGCCGGCCCGCCCGATTGAGCCGGATCGCCCTGAACGACGGCGCCTTTGACCTGGAGTGGATAGGGAGCCGTCTGTACATCGCCGCCGACGAGGAGGGATTCTGCCTGGCCGACATAGGGGATCCCGCCCATCCCCGGGTCCTGTCCCGCTTCCGGAACCATGACGGATCGGTGGTCAGGCTGGCCGTGAAGGATGAGTCGGTCTTTGTGGGCTCGTTTGACGGGCGGGTCACAATGCTGGATACACGGGACCCCTCCCGCCCCCGGGAGGCCGCCAGACTCTCGGTCGGGAACGGGGTTTCGGCGATGGCCATGGTCGGCGACTGCCTGTACGTGGGGACCTACGAGGGGCTGAAGGTGATCGATGCCGGCGATCCATCGGGCCCGAAGATCATCGGCGCCCTCAAGGAGATCTTCGCCCAGGACCTGGACCTTCAGGGAACATTCCTCTACGTTTCCGGGCATAAATACGGCCTGCATGTCCTGGACGTCTCCGATCCCCGTCGGCCCTCGGCTGTCGGTTCATTCAACGACGGCGGCGAGGCGAACAGTTCGCATGTTTCGGGGGAAACCCTCTATGTCTCCGACGCCGACCGCAGCATCCTGGAAGTGATGGATATCCGCGATCCCCGGAAGCCGAAAAAAGTGAGGGAGTACCGGGACTGCCGCACCCATGCCGTGATCGCCAGGGAGGATATCCTCTACGTCGCGACCACGGCCAAGGGACTGCATGTCCTGAAGATGCGCTGATTGAAAGCATGAGGGCATGAGAGTCAGGTCTTGAAATGATGGTTTTCGTGAACTATCTAGATAGCCTGTTCAAGACCTGACTCCAAAGTTTTTGCCAAGGTTCAAGTAACCTATCCTGCAGGATTCAGTATTATGGAGCGAGCGGATACGTCGTTCGCCCCATTCGGACCGGCGAGGTGCGTCATGATGAAGGTTGGCTTCCGTCGAAGCGTCCTTTCGGCTTTGGTTTTCGCGATCATGGGCAGAGCGCTTGCGGGCGCCGGCTCCCTCAACGGCCAAGACGCCGTGCCGCTGACTCCCGGCGCCCGGGCGGCCCGGATCGAGAAAGGCCTTCTGCCGGGCATCATCATCAAGGGCCGGCCGCTCCCGGCCAAGCCGTTGGCTGAGCGCATGGCGGCCTTGAAGGTCCCCGGCGTCAGCGTCGCCGTCATCGAGGACGACCAGATCGCCTGGGCCAGGGGTTTTGGCGTCCTGGAGGCCGGATCGCCGTCCCCCGTGACCGAGAAGACGCTCTTCCAGGCCGCTTCCATCAGCAAGTCCATAGCCGCCATGGGCGCCTTGCGCCTGGTCGAGCAGGGCAAACTCCTCCTGGACGAGGACGTCAACGCGCGGCTGAAGTCCTGGAAGGTTCCCGAGAACGCGTTCACCAGGACCGAGAAGGTCACCCTGCGGCGCCTGTTGAGCCATACGGCCGGAACGACCGTGCCCGGCTTTGGAGGCTATCCGGCCGGCGTCCCCCTGCCGACGACCATCCAGATCCTCGGCGGCGGGAAGCCGGCCAACAGCGAGGCGGTCCTGGCGAACGCCGTCCCCGGAAGTTTGTGGCGCTACTCCGGCGGCGGCTTCACCGTCGCCCAGTTCCTGATGGAGGAGGCGGCGGGAAAGCCTTTCCCGGAGTTGCTCTCCGAACTGGTCCTCAGGCCGCTCGGCATGGCCGACAGCACCTACGAGCAGCCGCTTCCGGACCGGCTCCGCGGCTCGGCCGCGACGGCGCACGACCCCGAAGGCAAGCCCCTCGCCGGCCGCTGGCACACCTATCCCGAGATGGCCGCCGCCGGACTGTGGACGACGCCATCCGACCTCGCCCGCTTCCTCCTCGAGATCCGCAAGGGGATCCGCGGCGAGTCCGCCATCCTCTCGAAAGAGAAAGCCGGCCTGATGACGACGGCGGTCAAAGGCGGCTATGGGCTGGGGCTTTTTCTTCAGGGTTCCGGCCAGTCCGCGCGCTTCGGGCATGGCGGCTCCAACGAGGGCTTCAGGTGCCAGATGACCGCGTTCCTGGAGCAGGGGCGGGGAGCCGTGATCATGACCAACGGGGAGCGGGGCGGCTGGCTGGCGGCCGAGCTATTGAGGGCCATCGCCGAGGAGTACGGCTGGCCGAGCAACAAGCCCGAGGAGCGGACCGTCATCCCGGTGCCGGCGGCGGAACTGGCCGCCCTTACGGGACGGTACGAGATGCGCCCGGGCAAGGTCTTCACCATCGCCCTGGAAGGGGAAACCCTCTTCATCCAGGAGGGAGAATGGAAGACCGAGCTCTTTCCCGAATCGCCGACCCGCTTCTTCGAGCTGGATGAGGAGCACACCCTCGTCTTTGAAAAGGATGCCGCGGGGAAATCGGCGGTCCTGGTCATCGACGACCAGATTCGGGCGCCGAAAATCGCCGAAAATTAGCGGCCCAAGGCACTCCAATTTTTTTCTTTTTACCGTCCGTCCCCAATTGCTGGTCGTGGTGTCAACTCACAAATCCACACATCCTTGCGCCGTCCCCGTCCCCCCATTTCCCTCTAAAACAATACGCCTCTTCCTATTCGCCGCAATTGTCCAAAATCGAGACCTGACCCCTGAGCCGCCCCCTCGTCGCCGCCATCCCGTCGCCGGCCACGAAAAAATGAAACAGGGGATCGAAATCGAAATCGATGGCCAGCGAGGCGCTCGCCGCGCTGATGCCGTAAACCGCCGACCACTCGGTCCAGACATTCCCCACCCGGCGCAGGATGCCCCAGCAGCCATCGGCGCCCACTTGGCCACCGGCCGCCTCCAGCTCATCATAGATCAGGCGGAACCTTGGACACTGCTCGCGCTGCACCGGCAGCGGGACGTCGAACACCGGGCTGTTGGTCATCACTTGGAACGGGCCCTGGCCGCGGATCGCCTTCATCTCCCCTGCCGCCGGCTCCAGGATCAGCGAGTTTCCCTCCGCGTCCCCCACCATGGCGTGGACATCCAGGAAGGAGCCGCTGCTCTGGATGTTGTAGCGCCGGGTCAGGGCGACCGCCTCATCCACGGTCCGGCACTCGTCCAGCACCTTCCTCACCCACAGGCAGAAGTGGATGGTCGCCTTGGCCGGATCGGGATTGTAGGGCTGAGGCGTGACATTGGCCAGTCCCATGACCAGCCCGTGCTCGTTGACGCCGTCGGGCGGGAAGCGGGCGGCGTGGAGCAGCCTTCTCTTGGAGGCGAAGCTCATCCCGGCGAAGTCGCTCCCCGGGGCGAACCCGATGTCCCGCATGCGCATGGGGGCGACCGAAGCGTAGCCGTCGTTGGGACGGGAACGGGTCAGCAGGGTGAGGCACTTCCAGCCCGCGGGATTGTCGAAGCTGCGCCCCAGGCGGAATTGCCCGGCCAGCCCGAAGACCGCGAAGAGCGAGCACTGGTAGCGGGGGGCGGGGGCGGCCGGCGGGTCGCCGGCAGCGGCGGCCAGCTCGCCCCGGCTGTAGTCGCCGTGAAAGGTCATCTCGTACAGCACGCCGTCGACCCGACGAAAGCTGGCCACGGTGCGGGTGACGTGCACGCCGCGCGCGTTCTCGGCCTCGGCCCAGAAGTAAGCCGGGGCCGCTTCGTAACCGGCGGAGTCGACCCTGACCTCAATGCCGTTGTAGCCGGCTCCCAGGACCCAGCCGGCGGCCGCCTCCCCGGCGGCGTCGGTCCTGCGGATGCCCCCCTCGGGGATGGATCCGCCGCCCTCCACAACCTGGAACGCCAGGTCCAGCCCCGAAACCGGCTGGTCCTCCGCGTCTCTCACGCGCACGACCAGCGACTGCCCCAGCACCCGGCCCGAGGGGCCCTGCTGGCCGTTTCCCGAGGCCACGGCCATCTGTACCCTGATCGCCGGCTCGTCCTCGCCGGGTCCAGGAGAGCAACAAATCAGGATGCAGAGGCTGCCGGCCAACAGGACGGCGATCCTGGCAATGGACGTTTTCTTCATGGGCGGTTCGTGCGCGGCCTGGAATGGGTCGCCGCGGCCGCGCTCAGTCTCCCGAAATACCCTCGATTCCTAATCAACAATACCCCTCAGGGGAATTCTTTTCAAATCGGTTCCCTGGCGATCCATGTTCTGACTGCCTGTTCAGGACCGTCTTTCGGGACCTGCCCCTCGCTCTTGGCAAGACGATATTGACTTCGCGATCGGCAACCTGCAGTATTTCCTCGTGAAAGAAAAAAGGCGAATAGGGCGAATAGGGGTCAGGTCTCGACATTAGACATTCATTGATAGTGATCTCCAAGATTGAGACCTGATCCCGATGGTTCCCTGTGGGGAAAATGTCAAGTTGTCAAGAACCGTCCCCTGGCGATCCCAGGTCTCAACATTAGACATTCATAAGGCACTAAGGTTGAGTAACGTCTAATATCGAGACCTGACCCCAGCATCTCCCCCGTCCCCGATCCGCATCTACTGCAGCAGCGATTGCCAGTCTTCCGTGGCAGCGGGCGGCTCGACGCGGCCGCCGAGGTGCCGGCCCAGGAAGGCCTCGATGGCAGCCCAGCGGCTCATCCGGCTGGCGACAACGCCCCCGCTCCTGTGGCCGGCGTCAGGAATCAGGAGGTAGGGGACCTCCTTGCCGCGCGCCCTCAGGGCGGCGGCCATGCGGTCCGAATGCTCCCTGCTCACCCGCACATCGTTGGCGTTGTGAACCAGGAGCACGGGGGCCGTGATCTTGTCGGCGTGTAATGCCGGGCTGATAGTCGCCAGGAATTCCGGCTCCTTGCCCATCCGCGTCTCGAGACGGCCCCGGGCCACGGCCCAGTAAGCCGGAATCGAAGCCAGGAACAAATTCAGATCGCTCGGGGCGTTGAGGGCGACTCCGCAGGCGAACTCCCCCGGGCGGAAGGCCAGCGCCGCCAGGGCTGCGTAGCCGCCGAAGCTGCCGCCGATAATGGCCGTCCGCTTGGAATCGGCGATCCCCCGGGCTACGGCCCAGTTCTTACCGTCGACCAGGTCCTGGATCACCTGCCCCCCCCACTCGCGGTTGCCGGCGTTCTGGAACTCCTTGCCGTACCCCGTCGAGCCGCGGAAGTTCACCTGCAGAACGGCGTAGCCCCGGTTGGCCAGCCACTGGACGCGGAAATCGAGGTCCCAGAAATCCCGTGTCCACGGACCGCCGTGAACGGAGACCACCAGCGGCAGGTCGCGGGGAGAGATAGCAGGCGGCAGGGTCAGGTAGCCGCTGAGAATGGTCCCGTCACTGGCCGTGAACGACACCGGCTCCTTGGGGGCCAGAACCACGGTTTCCAGTTTCGGATCCTCCGAGAACAGGAACGAGGCTCTGCGGGCGTGCCGATCATAGAGGTAATAGACGGCCGGGCGGTGGGAGGACTCGAACTTGACCAGCCAGGTCCGGTCGTCGAGGTCGCGGCTGCGCACCCAGGCGCTCCCGGACCGGACCGACTGCAGGAAGACGAAATCGGCGGCGACAGCCGGATCGGCGAACGTCCACGAGGGCTTCTCCCGCTCGAAGCACACGGCTTCCAGGGTGTGCCGGATCGGATTGATCATGAGGGCAGAGAGGTCGTAGCGGGAATCCTCCGCCAGAATCCTCCTCGCCCCGGTGCGCAGGTTCACCGCCAGCAGCCGCTCGGCATTGGCCCCCAGGCTGGTGACGACCAGGAGCTCGGAGCCGTCGGCGGAGAAACCGGCTACGCCGGTCAGGTCGGAGTTCATCTGGTCTCCCCCCCAGGCGATCAAGGGGCGCCATGGGGAGCCGACCGTGTCGCGGACGCGGACTTCTGCCGAATTGTCGGGCCGGGTCACGTATGCCGCCCGCACCCGCATCCGCCAGTCGGCGTAGAAGCGGGAGATGTCGCCGGGATTTTTCGCTTCGAGGCTCAGGCGGCCGCTGCCCAGGTCGATGCGATAGAGGTCGAAGAGCCTCTTGTCCCGGGCATTGAGGTGAACGAAGAGGAAGTCGGGATACCGCGGATCGGCGATCAGCCCCATGGCCCGGGCCCCGGCGATGGGGGTCAGGTCGCGGGTCCCGCCGCTGCAGACGTCGGTCTGGAAAAGGTGGTTGTTTTCGTCCCCGCCCTCGTCCTTGAAATAGAGGACATGCCGGCCGTCCGCCTGCCAGAAGCAGTAGTCGATGCCGCCGGCGGCATCACGGGTGACTGCCCGGTCGTCGGCTTTTCCCACCGTCTTCACCCAGATGTTCGGAACACCGTCGAGAGGGGCGCAATAGGCGATTTGCCGGCCGTCCGCGGACAGCACGGGGTTGCCCCGCTGGGAGTCGGCGAAGAGAAGAGTGCGGGGAATGAGCGGTGGCTGTTCCGCGGCCAGGCGCGGCGGAACGCTCGCGCACGCCAGGAGCATCAGCGCGCCCGCGCCCATCACGCTGAAGCGCTTCCCGGGTTTCGCCATTTTCACCTCCATTTGCCGATCGGTTGCATGCCCCTAAATCTGTAAGACGCAGTGGAATCGTGAAAGGTTACGCCCGGCCGCGGTTTTCCGGCACCATACCCAACTGCTGGTCCTGAACGTGGGGGACGATGCTGTCTAACTTTACATCGCTCCCGATCCTGACGAAAACGTCAAAAACCGTGACCTGACCCCGGTGTTATCCTAGGACCGACCGCCAAGCAGTTTGTCCAACATGGCCCGGCCGTTCTTGTTGCCGGGATTGAGTTCGATCGACTTGCGGTAGCTGGCGACGGCCTTCTCCGTCTGCCCCGCCTTGGCCGCCGCTTCTCCGAGGCTGTCCCAGGCGTTCCATGAATCGGGGTATAGTGTTGTGGTTTTGTCGAACACATACAGCGCGGTCTCGAGCTTGTTCTCCTGCAGCAGCCTGTAGCCGAGGGCGTTGAAATCGGATTCGTCGAACACCGGACCGTTCGGGCGCCGCTTCCGCATCTCTTTCAGCTTCCTCTCCGCGCCCGGCACGCCGCTTTCGGCCAGTGACTTGCCGAAGAGCTCGGCGGCGGAGCCCCGCTTGGCCTTGCTCAGCGCCAGCCTGGCCTGTTCGATCTGCGCCCGTTCCCAGGAGAACATGGGCTGGACCGCTTCGCCCTCCTTCATGCTCGCCTCGGCGCTTGCGACATCTCCCAGTCCGAGTTGGGCCTGCGCCATCATGGCGAAGGTGTGGGCAATTCTGGGGAAGTCCTCGCGGCAGGCGCGCAACAAGCCCAAGGCTTCGGTGTATTGCTTGCGTGCCAGGAATGAAACCGCCAGCTGCATGGCCTCCTCAGGGGAGAAGTAGCTCAAGCCGCATTTTGCCGCCCGTTCCCGGTTGATCATGGCGACCGCTGCTTCGAGCCCCTTGTCCTTCGCCAGTCGAGCGTATTCATCCACCAATGATGTTTTCGCATCCGCGAGGCTGTTCGCCTCATCTTGGTGTGCGGGAGTGCCTTTTTCCAGATACATCCTGGCGAATTCCAGCATCGGGTCCCGGCCGGCGGCGATATCGGCCGCCGTGTTGATGACGCGCAGGTCGGGCGGGATGCCGACGCCGTCCCAGCAGACGCCGTCATGGTCCCGGGTC
The DNA here is from genome assembly GCA_964479735.1 of uncultured Clostridia bacterium. Taxonomy (GTDB): domain Bacteria; phylum Acidobacteriota; class Aminicenantia; order UBA2199; family UBA2199; genus CAYZNT01. The sequence goes on along the minus strand of CAYZNT010000027.1, from coordinate 38,185 downwards.
TCCTTGAAGGCCACCCACAGGGTCCAGCCGTTGGGCATTTTTTCGGGAAACTGCGCTGAAAGGGCTCCCTCGGTGGTGTCGCCCACCACCGTGACGTGCGGCAGTACGCGCATGGCCAGTGTGAAGCCTTCGGCGGCGCTGGCGCTGATGCGGTCGGTCAGCAGCACCGTGGGCCCTATGAATCGCAGCAGCCCGTTGGGTTCTAGGCAACGGACTTCCTCGGGCCAAAAATCGTCATGCTTCGGTCCGTAGCGGGTACGGCTGGAGCAATAGTGGCGCCGGCGGTCGGCAAAGCGTCCGGCCACGATCTCCACGGCCCGGCCGGTGCCGCCCGGGTTGTTGCGCACGTCGATGACCATGACCCGGGCCTTGGCGAACTCGGCCATGACGGCGTCGATGGTTTTGGTGATCGGCTCCAGGCCGTCTTTCAGGTCGCCGATGTACAGGTAGCCGACCCCCTCGCCCAGCCAGCCGCTGAGAAAGCTCCCACCCAGGGCTTCCGTGAATTTTCCCTGCAGGTATTTTGACTTCACCAGGTCCAGGGAGAACGCATCATTTTTGAACAACCCGTTGTTGCGGCCGCCGCCGATACGGCGCTTGCCGTCGGCCAGGGCCAGGTGCGCGTCGTTCAGGTGCCCCATCATGCTCAGCAGGATGTCCCACAATTCCTGGTCCGTCGTCGTTGCCGAGACCATGGGACGATAGACCCGGTACAGGGCGTCCCAGTCGACGGTCTTGATTTGGAACTGGCCATAGTTTCGGTCTAGGGTTTTCCAGGCGAACTCGAAATTCAGCACCGGATCCTTGGCCGCGGCCAGTTGGCCGCAGACGAAGCCCGGGGCGATCCATGACAAAACCAAGAATGCGACGACATATACCGTTGTTTTTTTCATGATGTTTCTTCTCCTCCAAACAATATACGAAACATGTCGTATTATTGTTCCCAAATAGCCTTTCTTTTAAAAAGGATAGGGGCCAGGTCTTGAATCATCAGGATGTGAACATGGGAACATGGGGGACGGTGCTGTACAACTTCACATTGCTCCCGTTCCAACTCGCGGATCACGCCCCTCGCCGTCTGGAAAAGGGGCGAATCCCCGAGCGGCCGCCTGCCCTCCCCTTTCTTCCCGCTGTGGGGTCTCGGGTCTCGGCGTCAAGTCTCAATTTTTGACATTTGCGAGCAAATGAAGCTTGAAAGCGTCCGCATTTGTCGAATGTTGAGACCTGACCCGAAAACACTCCCTAACGAAAACGTCAAGAATCGAGACCTGACCCCGGCCTTTTCTAACAATCACCCTCTCAAATACAAGTATGCAGGCACCGTCCCTCAAGGCGTGCGCAGGCGCTTGAGCATCTCCGCAGCGTTGGCGTTCGCCAGGTTCAGCTGCAGCGACTTCTCGTAGCTCTCGATGGCGAGCCGCTTGTCGCCGGCCGCCATGTAGGCCTCGCCCAGGCTGTCATAGGCGTTGGCCGAATCCGGATAGATCTCGACGATGAACTTGAAGAGCCCGATGGCCGGGCCCTTGTCCTCGCGGTTCAGCAGTTGGTAGCCGAAGCGGTTCAAGCCGGGTTCGCTGAAGTCGTATTCTTCCCTGGCGCTCTTCCACAGCGACCGGCACTGCTCGATGGCGGCGGCCGTTCCCTTCTTTTCCATGGTCTCACTGATCAGGGGAATGAGCGGAATGAGCAGCTGCCGCCAGAATGCGGTCAGGTTGTTCTGGTGGAAGCGCCGCAATGCCTCGTCCGTGTGTCCCAGTCTTTTCAGATAATCGTAGCCCGCCCCGAGCGGCAGGTGGGCCGCCGCCTGGGCGAAGGTCAATTTCTCCCTTTTGGCCGCGTTGACCCCCTGCCAGAGGTTTTCGATATACCCCTTCCACAGGGCCAGCTTGTCCCGGCTCCAGGCACCCCGGTGCCCCGGGATCACGGTCACGAACCCCGCCGGGTCGGCGAACAGGGCGTCCAGCACTTCGATCCAGCGCGGAATGTCCAGCGTTTCCATGCCCGCGAACAGGGGCAGCCATCCCCGGTCGAGGAAAATGTCCCCGGTGACCAGGATCTTTTCCTCGGGGATATGGATGAAGATGTCGCAGCCCGAATGGGCGCGGCCGAAGAACGTGAGCTGAAACGAAACGTCTCCCATGTTCAGCACCATCCTGTCGTTGAATGAGATCGCGGCCGTCGTGGGCGCGAACCCCGCCGACAGCCCCCTGGCGATCCTTTCCCGGAACGCGATGTCGGTCTCGACCTCGGCTTTCCGCTTGGCATCGAGGTCCGGCGTCGCCAGCTCCCGGTTCAGGGCGGCAAGCCGGTCGCGGGTTCCGGCGGCGATGCGCGCGGCCGCCGCGCCGCTGTCGGCCAGCGGCCGGGCGCCGTTCTCATGGATGACGACGTCCGCCTCGGGAAACGCCTGGCAGCCGAAGGCGTGGTCCCAGTGCGGATGGGTGAGGATCAGGTAGGCGAAGTCGTTACGCTTGAATTCCTTCTGGATGGCGGCGCGGAACAGGGCGGCCGTGGCCGGGGAACTGGTGGCATCGATGACCACGATCCCCTTCCTGGTGGCGACGGCTACGACCAGGTTCTCCATCGGGGAGGCCTCGGTGAGCAGCAGGACGCGCTCGCTCAGGCGCTCCACCCGGACCGGGTCCGCGGCCGCGGTCTGCGCCACGGCCATGCCGGCCAGCAGCATCATGATCGATGACAAAATAAGTTTATTCATGACCGATATCCTCCAATCACTTG
>CAYZNT010000027.1:0-35346 GCA_964479735.1 uncultured Clostridia bacterium | reverse complement strand
CGTGTATTGGGGTCAGGTCTCCATTTTGGACATTTGCGAGCAAATGAAGATTGAGATCGTCCGCACTTGTCGAATGTTGAGACCTGACCCCAAAAAATTTTCCCTGCGAGCATTGGGTCTCACCAAAACCGCCGCGAACCGCGCGTCCCCGAGCACCGGCCCGGCCGGAGATCGGCATACCGGCGGCGCCCCGTTCGTCCTTATGAGTCCCCGGAACCCGCCTCGTCCAAAACTCTCAGGATGCTGCCGCCGAGAATCTTGATGATGTCGTCCTCGCCATACCCGCGCTTCAGAAGCTCGGCGGTGATGTTCGGCATATCCGCGGCCGACGCCAGGCCGGTCGGGTGCGTGTCGCCGCCCCAATCGCTGCCGATGCCCACATGGTCCGCGCCGACGAGCTGGGCCATGTGATCGATATGGTCGATGAGCTTCGAGATGCCGATGTCGGCGGGCTGCAGGCTCTTGCGGATATCCGCAAGCTTCCGCTCCAGTTCCGGTTCACTCCCCTTGAACCGCGCTTTCAGTTCCTTCTCCTGCTTCTTGAATTCCTCGTTCGCCTTGGTCCAGGCGAGATAGTACCCATGGTCCACCCAGCCGGGGTAAAACGTGACCATCACGACGCCGCCCTTGGCCGCGATCATTTTGAGAATCTCGTCCGGGATGTTGCGTGGGACGTCGTTCACCGCCCTCGCGTTGGAGTGGGACGCGATGACCGGGCGCGAGGAAAGGTTCACCACCTCTTTCTGCAGGCTGTCCGGCAGATGGGTGATATCGATGATGATCCCGAGTTCGTTCATCCGCTTCACGGCGCTTTTCCCGAGTTCCGACAACGTGGCGACGCCCTCTTTGCCGTCCGCGGCCTTTTCGGAAATCCCGTCCAACTCGCTGAGGACGAGCGAAACGGCGCCCATCTTGGCGTACACGTCCAGCAACTCCACGCAGCCCTCCATGAAATCGGGCGTCTCGACGGTCAGCAGAACCGCCTTCCTGCCTGCCGCATTCAGCCTCCTGACGTCCGCGGCCGTCCGGGCCATTCCCGCGAGGTTGGAGTGCCTGGCGATTTCGTTCCTGACCTCCTGGAACCCCTTGAAAATCAGCTTCGAAGGATTCTCCTCGTTCTCGTCGTAAAAAATCGGCAACGCCAGGATGACGGCGTCCACGCCGCCCTTGTCCATCTTGACGAGATCGGTCTGCGAATGGGGATTGTCGATCCCCAGGTCGAAAAGCTTCCTGTCCCTCTTGGAGTGCAGCAGCGGGTGGCAGTGGGCATCGACCACAATCGCCTTTTCGTGAATCCTTTTCGCCTGGCCTTCGAAATCGTCGCCCGCGGCATATGCCAGAGCGCCGACGCAGAAAAGAGTGGCCAGCGGAATCCGCACCCATTTTTTCATGTCCCCCTCCCGAAGTTCATGGTGTTACGCTTGTCATCGAATTGCCTTTGTGGATAATGAACAACCGTTCACTGGTTTTGCAGCATGCCATCCCTGCATTCCAAGCCTGGGGCAGGCTTCATCTGGAATCGGGGCCTGGTCCCAAGGCTCCCGGCTGACCCGGAGTCCTGAGACCGATGGGCCAGGGGCTGGACATGAATTCATCAAATCTAATACGCCTCTCAGATGGGATGGTTACAGCATTTCACTGGAAATGTCATACGGAAGGACCTCGCCTCGATGCCAAAAAAGAATTGGTGGATGAATCGCCCGTCCCCATGGGCTGGACGCCGCCGGGCACACGGAAAAGCAGGTCATTGCCTCAGGATCTTCTCCATCGCCTTTCCCCGCGCCAGCTCGTCGACCCGCTTGTCCAGGCAGCAAACCTTCCTCATCAGCGGGTCCTCGATCTCTTCCACGCGCGCCCCGCACACGACCCCCTTGATGAACGTGCAGTTGGAATTCATTTCGGGGGCTTCGGCGAAAAACGTCCCGAAATCGCTCTCCTTCCCTATCCGTCTCCTCAACCCGTCCCGGTCATAGCCCGTCAGCCAGCAGATGATCCGGTCCACTTCCTCTTTTCCGGGCGTTTCCTGGGGCCCAATGAATAGAAGAACCCCCCCGTTCCCAGGCTCCCCTACTCCCAGGTGAATGGATTCATGCTCCGTCCCCGGGGCCCCGCGCGGGGTCACAGCGAGGAGACCAGCCGGCCGACGAGCTCCAGCACCGCCCTCTCCTTCTGCCAGGACTCGTTATCGAAGCCGGGCTGCGGGGCGGCGGTGGCCACGGCCACCAGGCCCAGGTCGCGGGCGACGGCGATGATCTGGCCACCGTGCCCCCAGGCATAACGGATCGAGTGCGCGCCGCAGGTTCCCGACCACCAGAAATAGCCGTAGCCCAGCTGGCGGATCGAGGCCATGATCTCCCGGTCGTAGGTCGTGGGCGAGTAGACCTCGAAGGAGGCGTCGACCCATTCAGCGGGGACGATCTGCCGGCCGTTGAACACGCCCCGGTCCAGGTAGAGCTGCCCGAAGCGGGCCAGGTGGCGCGGCGTCATGTGCATGTCGCCGCTTCCGTAGTAGTAGCCGTTGGCGTCGCGGGGCCAGTACGGGGCGCGGATCTCCAGCGGTGCGAACAGGAACTCCTCGGCGAAGTCGAGCAGGGTGCGGCCGGCGGCTCGGCTCAGGATGACGGCCATCATGTGCGACATGAAGCTGGAGTAGCCCCAGCGCGTCCCGGGGTCGGCCATCAGGGGAAATTGGGCCAGGAAGGGGATCCAGTCGGAACGGGAGAAGAGCGTGGTGAGATAGCCGTCGGCCTCCTCCCAGGGAAAGCCCGAGCGCATCTGCAGGATCTGGCGCAGGGTGATCCGCTGTTTCCTGGGATCGGCGGCCGCCCAGTCGACCTCGGGGAAAAACTCGGGAAGCTCCCGGTCCAGCAAGACGATCCCCTCGCGCACGGCGATCCCGGCCAGCGCCGAGGTGAAGCTCTTGGTCACCGACGCCGTGGGGCTGGCCTGGGAGATGTCCCGGCCGTTGAAGTAGCGCTCCGCGACCAGGAAGCCGTTTTTCACCACCAGCAGGCTGTAGAGGTTGTCCAGCGAGCCGGCCTCGCGGTAGGCGGTATCGATCCGGTCCGGATCCAGCCCCTGCGTCCGCGGGTCGGAGACAGCCCAGCCGTCGTTCAAGTTCTGCGGGTCGTGGCCGGGTTCCTCGTCCCGCCGGCAGGATGCCGCACCCAGGACGGCCATGGCGATCAGCACTCCCCATATCCGCTTTTTCATCCTCCCCCTCCCACCGGTACCGATCTCATGGCATGTCTTCCCCTTCACCCGATTATACGGGCTCCTGACCCGCGCGGATTTTGGTGATGAATGTGTCGTCCGTCCCTGGGAGTCCATCCCCAAATGATATCGCTCAATGGAGAGATATCTCGCCCCCGGGAACTACTCGCCCCTGAGCCGGCGCAGCGCGAACTCCATCTGTACGTCCGTCCCGGCCAGCACATCCCCGATGCCGGGCAGCACGCGGAAATCGGGGTGGAATCCCCCCGATACGTCCTCGTCCGGAACGGCCGCCTCGTAGGTGGTGCGGGCGACGCGCAGCCTCATGCCGCTCTGGGCCAGGGCGATCTCCAGCGAGTTGTCGTGGCAGCGGAACGTGCCCCCCCCGGTCTCGCCCACGAAAAGGGCCAGCCCGTGGTGCCGGACCAGGGCGCAGAAGTGACCGCTGGTCGAGAAGCAGCCGCCGTCGATCAATACTAGCGTGGTGCCGGGGAAATGGACGGGGTGGGGCGTGGTCGCTGAGAACAGTTGCGGATATCCCTGCCCTTTCTTGAAGTAGACGAAGGGATGGTCGATGAGGTGGGAGATCAGGGCGACCGACACCTCGGGAGCGCCGCCGCCGTTACCGCGCAGGTCGACCACCAGCCGGGTCACCCCGGCCTCGTTCAAGTTGCGGAACGCGGTTTCGAAAAACGAGTCGTAGTCCGGGTTCTGCCCGGCCACGAAGGTGGGGACGGTGAGGAGCGCCACTCCCCCTGCGACCGTCATGGCGAGGCGACTCGACCCCGGGAAGCGCTTGTTCGCGAGCGGGTTGACCTGGGCGTAGGGCCGGGCGACCACCGTTGCGGTCGACTCGGTCCCGCCCTCCTGGGGCCGGAAACGGATAGAAAAACCCGGAGTCTCCCCCCAGAAGAGGTGGTAGTAGAGGAAAAAGCTCCGGTTCAAACGGTAGGCCTTGGCGGAGTCGTTGCGCGCGTCGGCAGAAATCCCCGCCTTCATCCGTTCCACCACCTCGGCGATTTCCCGGCCGTTGATGGCCAGCACCTCGCTCCCCAGGGGGATGCCCGAGTTGGAGCCGTAGTCGGCGTCGATCCGGGCCGTGCCGCCGTCCAGGTAGATCCCCAGGGGCAGCACCAGCCCCGAGGCTTCCAGGGCGTTGTAGAAGCGGGCGGAATGGCGGATGGAGGTGTGCCCGCAGTGGCAGCGGGCGACCAGCGGGGCCATGGTGCGGAAGAACTCGGCTTCGCTCATGCCCCCGCGCAGCGAGTCGCGAGCCGACGCGAAATCAACCTCAAGCCCGGTCGGCGTCTCGTAGCGGTAGAGGTCGGGGTGGTTGCTCTCCAGGGCCCCGCGCAGCTGGTCGAAATCGGCGCGCAGTTGCTCCAGGGTGAATCCGCCCCCGCCCGGGTCCTCTTCCCATCCGGAGTCCCGGCAGGCTGGGGCGAGAAGGAATACCACGCCCAGCACGATCGGGAGCGGGAAGAGCCAGCGGCGCAGCCCCCGGCGCATGCAGCGATGCGCGACCAGCGATGACTCGCCATCCCGGGTCGAATAGGGTCCTCTCATGCGACGATCATATCAGGAATGTGACCACCCGGCGAGCCCTCCAACGTCCTGCAGGGCCAACCAGTGGGCTCTGCCCAGGCAAAGCGGCAAGTTCTGGAGTGGTGCGGCATCGGGATGTACCGAGCCCCGTGAAACAGCCGGAACCATCAGGCATGCCGCGACTGGATCCGGGATTATCGTCGAGGCCGGTCGCCGGAAAATCCTCTCTCTCATCTCTCCACTCATGTTGCAAGAAAGAAATGCCCCGTCCATGGGGCCGCCCGGGAGAAATCAGTGAACCACCCATCTCTTCCGAATGGATCCGGATGTCGAAATGCATGGGCTGGCCCTCCCGAAACGCCTGGCAGAGATTGCGCCCATGCCCCGACTCCAAGCATTCCCCTTCCCAGAATAATGGATGAATGCTCCGTCCCCGGGTCCCCATGAACAAGAAATCGAAGGGCGCGGAATCGCGACGGAGCATCGCATGCCAGAAGTCAATTCAGCTCACCCCTCTGCTTGCCTGACTCGCGTCCCCTCCTGGGCTTCGCCATGCGCCGGCGCCGCGACTATCTCACCCCAAAAGCGGGAAACGCCCCCATTTTCCCTTCTTGACAATCCAACGACCGCCGCGTAGAATTTGATCACATGGTCCTTGTTCGTTAATTATTCGTCTGTCCGCAACGCCCGATCGAGAGACGGGCTCCATTCCAACCAACCAGGAGCAACGGAAAAGGAGCGACGAAATTGAACGTACAAGAGACGATATCGAAGCTGACTGAACTTGGATTTGACGACTGGTTCGCCGCGCATTGCGCGGAGGTGCCGGCCGGGACGAGCGCCATCGCGCGCGTCTCGGCGGTCGACCGCGGCGTGGTCCGCATCCATTGCGGAACCGCCGAACTGCCGGCCGAGCTCGCGGGCAGCTTTCGCTTCGCCGCCGCATCGGCGGCGGACCTGCCGTGCGTAGGCGATTGGGCCTGCGTTCATTACCCCAACGGGGGGACGACGGCCGTCATCCATGGCATCCTGCCGCGAAGGACCTTCCTGCGCCGCAAAACCGCCGGCCGGGACGTGGACCTGCAGATGATCGCGGCGAACATCGACACCGCCTTCATCGTCCAGTCATGCCATTATGACTTCAACCTGCACCGGCTGGACCGATACCTGGTGATGGCCAACGACGGCGGCATCGAGCCGGTGCTGGTCCTGACCAAGACCGACCTGGTCACGCCGGAGGAGCTGGACAAAACGGTCGAGACCATCCGCCAGGCCGGCATCACGGCCAGGATACTGGCATTGAGCAACGCCACCCAAGCCGGGATGGACGGCTTCCGGCAAATCCTGGTCCCGGGCAGGACCCACTGCCTGCTCGGCTCGTCGGGGGTGGGCAAGACGACGCTCATCAACCGCCTGCTGGGCCGCGAGGCGTTCGCCACCCGGGAGACCAGCCACACCGGGGAGGGGACCCACGTTACCTCGCGCCGCCAGCTGATTCTCCTCGAGCAGGGGGCCCTGCTGGTCGACACGCCGGGAATGAGGGAGCTGGGCATGCTGGGGACGGGCACGGCGCTGGACGACAGCTTCGGCGAGATCCGCGGCCTCTCCCGCGCCTGCCGTTTTGCCGACTGCCGTCACGCCGGGGAGCCGGGCTGCGCCGTGCGGGCGGCGATCGGGCGCGGCGAGCTGCCGGCCGACCGCTATGAGAGCTATGCCAAGCTGAAAAAGGAGGCGGAGCACCACGGGATGTCCTTGGCGGAGAAGCGCAGGAAGGACAAGGCCTTCGGCAGGTTCCTCAAATCGGCGAAACAGCAGATGCGGAAGAAATGACAGGCTGGAGGATCGGCGGCGAGACAATGGTCGCCAGCGGATCGTCCCCCACTCTACTTTGCTATCCCCGCCCCGGGCTCAGATGACGTTCACGATGAACAGTCCGGTGTTGTTGAACTCCTTGGATTCGTCGATCTGGCTGTCATCGTCGACATGAATGTGGCACATTTTCTTCCCGGGAGAAGACCAGGCGCGCACGAAAGAGAAATCGAACTCCGTCTGGGAATTCAGGTTCGTGCGCTTGACCCAGGCCGCGGGAACGACGAAATCCGGATAATCGGTGCATTTGAGCACGACCTTTCCCGGCGAGGTCACCGGCGTGCCGCAGTTGAAACGGTCATAGGAATGAATTTTTACGCCCATGATCACCTTTTCCCCGGCCTTCACGGAGATCTCCTTGTAAAACAGGGAAGACGAGGTCGTTTTCCCCCACGTGTAATAAACGAGAAGATCGGTGCGGCATTTGACGAAAACCTCGCCGCTGAAGTCATTGTTGTTCTCCAGGCTCTCGACCACGCGGTTGGACGTGTCGGCGTGGACGGTGATCTTGAGGTAGCCGCCCACGGGGGAAAGGCCGAGATGGACCAGCTTGACCGGCTCGGTTTTGACCACCGCGGTCGCCTGGGCGGGAAGGACGCCGAACGCCGTCTCCGCGCTGGCGCCCCAGGTGCTGGAAGCCGTGCTGACGGCCAGGTCGACCTTCACGTCCGAGCGGGGAGCGTCGGCCTGGCCCGCGTTCTTCACCCCGATCGCCAATTCGATCGACTCCCCCGCCTTGGGGTTTTCCGGTAAGCAGGTGACGCCGGTGATGATGATGTCCGGCTTCTGGAGCGCCGAGGTGATCGCCGCGACGGGGTTCACGGCGGCGTCGGGCAGGAGCGTTCCCCGACGTTGCTTCCGTTCGCGCGGCTTGGGCTGGACATGAAATGTGACCTGGGTCCGGTACTTTCCCTGGCGGCCGGGCCGGGTCGGCTGCAGGAGAAAGTAGGCCGTGTGGTCACCGGCCGTCGCGGTCCAGCGGAAGTGGACCCGCGGCGAGCTGCCGTCGCTCAACTGCGTGAACGTCCTCTCATACAGGACCTCGCCTCCCTGGATGCCTCCGGTCACCATCAAGCTGGCGATCGTTTCCCCGCGCACGATGAACTGGGCCAGAAAATCGACCTCCGTGCCCTCGACAATGGGCGGGGCCGGGGTGATCTCCACCTCCTTCAGCCAGCTCAGATCGGGCTGGGCGGCCGCCAGCAGCCACCAGGCCAGAAGGACGACGAAAAAAAAGTGCATGTTCTTCATGGCTCGCTCCCTCCCGTGCGTCTTCAGCGCCCGATGAATCCACAATAAGAATAAACTTACATGAAAAGTGTCTCAAGGGGAAGCCGTTCCGGGATCAGGTGCAGAAGGGGCAATCCCGCCGAGAATAGGCGGCGCCCGGGTTCACGACCGAGACGGTGGCGTCCATTTCACGACCAGGGCAGGCCGGAGATCCAGCGCTGGCTGAGCGGCGACCGCATGCCGCAGCGCAGCGTTCGCGTCAGCCCGTAGTCGGCTTCATTCTCATTTCCCACGTCGCTGGCGTCGACCATCACCGCCCTCACGGAGATCTCCTTTGCGGCCCAACGCCGAAGAGCGGCTGGGTTCTTCGGGGATGGTGTATCGAACTCTGTATAGACTGAAGGGCGAATAGGGGTCAGGTCTCGACATTAGACATTCATTGATAGTGATCTCCAACATTGAGACCTGATCCCGATGGTTCCCTGTGGGGAAAATGTCAAATTGTCAAGAACCGTCCCCTGGTTTCCTGGTTTCGTCACGATCACCGGGACCAGCCCGGCCAGGACATCGAGCACGATCCATCCCGCTCCCACCCGGTTGTTGAGGTGGTAGACGCGGGGCTGGTACCCCTCGGCGCGGAACTCGATGGCATACTCCTTCTTCACCGCCAGCTTCAGCTGCAGGAGCGTCTCGCCCATGAGCTGACCGTTGACATAGACCTGGGCCTTGACCGGGGCCGAGGTGGTATCCACCTTCTGCGATCCCCCCTTGAAGAGAGTGGCGCAGCCCCAGAGGCCGAGAAGCGAAACAAGAACCACCACACCCGCAATCTTTTTCATGGCACCTCCCGGGGCCCGCATCGCGCGCCGCACCCGCGCACATGGAACCCGGAAGCAGGAGGCGTGCCGGGAGGTCATTCTCTGAAAACGGTTTACTGAAGAGCTTTTTCCGCCTTGTGTCCCTACTGCGGGGCAATTTCCGGCCCCATTCGGCGCCAGGGCGGAAACCGCGGGGGCCTCACGCGGGTCCGATGGCTTAGATCGAGAGTGCCGGGAGGGAGCCGGAGCCCTACTTCCCCGCCTCGGGCAAGACGAAAGGCTCGCGGAGCTCGATGGACTCCAGCCACTCCTGGTGGAAGCGGCCCGGTCGGATGGTGATGTCCACGTTGGAGCGTCCGGGGATGATGCGGTCGTAGAAGGAGCGCTTCACCTCGAAGGAGGTGGTGCCCTGAGCCGGGTTCCAGTGGGGCACGCGGATGTGGTAGTCGCGGTCGTTCTTGTTGCGGGTCACGTACTTCTCCCAGACCAGCATGGTGTAGGTGCGGCCCGGCTCGCGGTCCAGTTTTCCGTTGAGGAAGAGGAGGATGCCCAGGGTGCCCACCAGGAAGGAGGGGAGGCCGAGAAGGAAGAGGAGGAGGAAGCGCTTGTGGGAGGAGGAGCGGCCCTTCACCGCCCCGTAGGCGATCCAGGAGAAGAGGAGCCAGGCGGGAAGGGAGTACTGGAGGGAGCGCCACACCAGGGAGGCGCCTTGGGGCCTGTAGGAGATGAGGCCGATTACCAGGGAGACGAAGCCCAGGATGAAGAGGAGGATGGGGATGGAGAGGAGGAAGGCGAAGCCGCGCTTGCCGGAAGTGGAGTTCATCTCTTCCTCGCTCCAGCCGAAGCCGGAGGCGTGGGCCTGGACCGCCTCGGGGGTGGGCAGGCCCCGGGCCAGGACGGTGAGCTTTTCCAGGAAGAGGTCGAGGGGGAAGCCTTCCAGTTTCTTGCTGGGCATGGGGGTGATGAAGGCCTGGATGCCCTTGGGCCCGAAGGAGAGGCGGGAGAGGGGGTAGCCGGCCCCGAAGAGGGCGGAGACGGCGTCGCGCCTCTCCCCGTCCCGCAGGAAGGCCTGGAAGAAGGGGACGTGCTCGGTGTCGAGGTAGAAATCGTGGTCGAAGGTCTCGGAGCCGGCCTGCATCTCCTCGGCCAGGCCGATGTTCTTGGCCAGGCGGTCGAAGCCCTTCTCGCGGGTCACCACCAGTTCCCCGGGGGCGGGGCGCTCCAGGCGGATGGTCAGGGAGGAGGGGTGCTTGTCCGATCCCGGGCTGTAGATGCAGCCGTAGGCCCCCTCGGGGGTATGGCCGGAGAAGGCGGTGCCGTTCACGGTGGACTTCACCCCCTCGCCGCCCACCTTGCCGGCCATGGCGCCCACCTGCTGCTTGAGGCGGGTGGAGCAGCGGACCGTCAGGGCCACCACCAGGGCCACGAACAGGGCGACCGACGCGGCAATGACCACGATCATGGTTGAGGCCATTCTCTCCTCCGGCGGGCGGGAAGGCCCGCGATCCCATTATATACGATCCACCCGCCTTTTTGGATCTGCCGGGCGGGGCGCTCCCCCTCAGTTGAGGATGAGGATCACCTTCCTGCTGGCCAGGAGCTCCCCGGAGGGGCCCAGCACCCGCAATTGGAAGCTGCGGCCGATCTTGGAGCGCAGGATGTCCTCGCGGCCCTCCCGGCCCGCCCCCCCCATCCCCGTGCCAACCTGGGCGTCGCTGCCCCCGGCCATCTCCGCCCGGCTCGCGGTCATGGAATTGAAGGCGTCGGCGTCCGCCGCCGGGAGGGTGAAGAGAACGAACTCCGCCAGTTCCTCGCCGCCGCCGGTTTTTCCCAGGGAGGCGACCAGGTGGTCGTTGCGGAAAAGCTGCACCTCCCACGTCTCGTTCCGGGCGCCGATGGCCCGGGAGATCGGCCGCAGGTTGACGGTATAGCGGTCCCGGGCGGGGGTCATGGCGCAGTACAGGGTCTTGGGCAGCTTGATCCGCACTTCCTTCTTCACTTCCTCCACGGGTTGGAGGTTGCTCCCGGGAAACGCCGGGAAGGCGGCGCGGGAAATCCCGGGCAGGAAACAGACCAGCAGGAAAACGACGAACGCCATTATACCTTTCAAGAGCACCTCCCTTGATGTCCTGGATTCCGACTATTTGATATGAGATATATCAGCTATCGGGGGATTTGGCAAGGAGCAGCCTTCCCGCGCCGGCTCACAGCTTGTACTTTTCCCGGCACGCCTTCTGGAAGGTTTTGGGGTGGATGCTGAGGAGCCGGGCCGCCTCCGCCTTGTTGTTGCCGGTGCGAACCAGGGCCTGGCGGTAGTATTCGCGCTCCAGCTCCTGGAGATAGGAGGGCAGGTTGAGCCCCTCCGGGGGGATGAAGACGCTCACCTGGGTATCGCACGCGGCCAAGGCGGCCTGCTCGAAGTGGGCGGGTTGGATCGTCTCCTCGCCCGTGGTGAAATAGAGCCGCTTGATGGCGTTCTCCAGCTCGCGCACGTTCCCGGGCCAGGGCATCTGCTGGAGCAGCTCCACGGTCTCCGCCGCCAGGCGCTTCGGCCGGGAGCGGTCGGCGTTGAGCCGGTCCATGAAGCGGGCGGCCAGGGTGGCGATGTCCTGGCGCCGCTCGCGCAGCGGGGGCACGCTGATCGGGAACTCGAGCCGGTAGAAGAGGTCGGAACGGAACGAACCGGCCTTGATCTCGCTCTCCAGGTCCTTGTTGGTGGCGGCGACGACCCGCAGGTTCACCTTGCGCGGCCGGCCGCCCACCGGGGTGACCTCCTTCTCCTGCAGCAGGCGCAGCAGCTTCACCTGCAGCGGCGGGGGCAGGTCGCCGATCTCGTCGAGGAAGAGGGTGCCGTTCTCGGCCCGGCCCACGTGGCCCGGGTTCTCGCATCTGGCGTCGGTGAAGGCGCCGCGGACGTGGCCGAAGAGGAGGCTTTCGGCCAGGGAAACCGGCAGGGCGCCGCAGTTCACCGGCTCGAAGGGGCCCTCCCGGAAGGGGGAAATGCCGTGGATGCAGCGCGCCAGCAGCTCCTTGCCGGTCCCGGTCTCGCCCAGCAGCAGGACGGTGAAGGGCTCGGAGGCGATGCGGGCGGCGTTCTCCACCACCTGGCGCAGCGAGCCGTTCCAGCCCACCAGGCGCGAGAAGGCGGAGTCGCCGCGCTCCCCCTGCAGGGCGCGGCGCAGCACCTGGTTCTCCACCCGCAGCAGCGCCAGGTCGTCGGTGGACGCCGCGGGCAGGGGAAACTCGACCGCAGGCGCCGCGCTCCCCGCCGCCGCCCGTTTGCCCGCGACCGGCCTCAACCGCCTCTCCCCGCCCTCCTCGGGCAGTTCGACCGAGAAGAGCGGTGCCTGCGGGAAGAGCTCGGAGACCGCCGGCTGGCCCTCCTTCAGGAATCGGCGCGGGGTGACCTTCAGCAGCCGGCCGCGGATGCGCCTGGAGAGGGCCAGCACGAGCCACGATGCGTGCATCTGCGGCGTGCCCGACGAGGTGGCGATCCAGAATTCGGTGCCCGCCGGGTACGACCCCTGCACCTTTTCGGCGGCCCGCCACATCTGCGGCAGCAGCTCCTCGTAGCCGGTGGGATCGGAGATCTCCAGGTTCTCCTCCTCCACCCGCGGGCAGAGCGCCCGCTCCCGCACCACCCGCTTCAGCCCCGAGGCGTTGAGCAGCACGTTCCGGGTGGTGAAGAGATGAACGGCGGCGAAGGTGCGCTCGCGCAGCAGGGAGAGCACCGGGCCGTCCCGGTCCGAAGAGGGGTAGTCGTCCTCGACGAAGGGGTCCCGGTTCCCGACGAAGGTGAGCAGAACGTCCATGGGGGGATTATGGCACACGGAGGGATGGGAGACAACCGGCCCGGTTGGGAGCGGATACGGGATTCGGGGCGGACACACAGGTCCGCCCCTACGGCGTTACCTGATTCGAAAACGAGGGGGTCATACAGCTATTCACTGGTGAACATGGTTGCAGACCAGCGTATGATCCGGTGTAGGGGCGCACCTGCGTGTGCGTCCCGGTATGCCTGGATCCGCCCCTACGGTGATGGTGTGATTCGGATTCATGGGGGGATGGGGTGAACCGCATGGTTCCGGGGATTCCGAAATGGCTATTTTCCCCCCCGCCCTGTATAATGGCCGGCGTGCGAGGCAGAGGATGATCGATGCGGCCCTGGCTGACCAACTGTATGCCGACGCGCTGGAGACCGCCCGGGACCCCGCCTCGCCGCCCCTGAAGCTCCCCCGGTTGCGCACCCTGCTCGAGACGCTCTACCGCGCCCTCTCCGCCGAGAGCGGCGAGTACCTGCCCGAGCTCTTCCCGTGCATGGAGTGGGTCGATGCCAACCACCCCGCCCCGCCCGAGGTGCAGCGCGCCGCCCACGCCCTGCGCATGCTGGTGAACGACACCCTGCACAAGGGCTTGAAGCCCGGTGAGGCGCACTGGCTGGGCGCGCTGCAGGGGCTCTGCCGGGCGGTAGGGTTCTACTCCGGTGAGGCGGTGCCGGCGGAGCTCGAGGCGGTGTGGGCGGGAAAGGAGGCGGTCACCTACTCCCGCCAGCCGGACCCGCAGCCCATGGAGGTCGTCCCCTTCGTGCGCGCCCTGGTGCTGAAGGAAGGCCGCGAACGTCGCCACCGGCGCCCGGACGGCGGGGAGGTGGACGTCTCCGACCTCTTCTGCGACCTGGGTGACCTGGGCAAGGCCCCGGTCACCTTCTGGGACCTGTTCGCCCCATTGGGCCAGCTGGCGCGCAAGGGGAGCACGCTGCACCTCTTCGACCTGCGCCGCCGCACCCAGGAGGGGGGGCGGATCTTTTTCTCCACCATCCCCGACCGCACCCTGGCCGTGCTGGAGCCCGACCTGCTGGTGGACGCCGGCGACCTGAACCGGTTCTGCCACAAGGGTAAGTTCCAGGCCGCCCTCTGGTTCGCCTGCCGCTGCCTGCGCGACGACCGCTCCGAGCCGGTGCTGCGCGGCAACCTGGTCAACGGCATGCTCGACCGCCTGCTGGCCACCGCCGGAGGACACGGCCGCTTCGAGGAGCACTGGGCGGTGCTGGCCCAGGAACATGCGGCGCAGATCTGCCTGCTGGACGCCGCGGAGCGCTCCGCCCTGGAGGCCGGGGTGCGCGCCCAGTTCACCGTGCTGCGCAAGCTGTTGCCCACACTGGAACTCGACCACCCCGCCGTCGAGCCCGCCTTCCTGTCGGACCGCTTCGGGCTGCAGGGACGGCTGGACGTGATGGCCGGCGGGGCGGAGGAGTGGCGCCGCGACATCTACGAGCTGAAGAGCGGCAAGCCTCCCAGCAGCGGGGCGTGGCCCAACGACCGCGCCCAGACCACCGCCTACGACCTGCTGCTCGACTCGGTCTCGGGCGAGCGCCGGCGCGGCCTCACCGCCGTGATCTACCCGCGCGACGAAGACCACCCGCTGCGCAGGGCCGACTCGACCATCGGCGAGCGCCAGCGGCTGCTGATGAACCGCAACCGCCTGGCGGCGCTGGAACGCGACCTGGGAGACCCCGGCTTCGACCCGGAGGCGCTGCTGGCCGTCCCCGAGCCGGGCCTGCCCGCCTTCCAGCAGCAGCGCGTCGACCGCTTCGCCTCCGCCTGGGCCGAGGGGGACGAGACGGCGCGCGCCTACTTCCGCCTCTTCCTGCGTTTCACCGCCCGCGAGCGGCGCCAGGCGTGGGTCGGGGGCGAGGTGCACGCCCGCCCCGGATTCGCCGCCCTCTGGCAGCGCTCCCTGGAGGAGAAGCTGCGCGCCTTCAGCGTGCTGCCCTGGCTCGAACCGCGTCCGGGCGGCGGCGGCCAGGTGCAGACGCTGGTGCTGGCCCGCGGCGAGCGCACCCCGGCCGTCTCCTGCTTCCGCCCGGGAGACGCGGCCCTGCTCTACGCCATGGACGGCGAACGCTGCGAGCCGACCCGCCGCCAGGTGACCAAGTGCACGGTGTCGGCGCTGGCGGCCGGCACGGTGACCGTGCGCCTGCGCAACCCGCAGCTGGGGGCGGCCCACTTCCGCGCCCACCGCCACTGGGCCCTGGAGCCCGACCTGCTCGACCACGGCTTCGCCGCCATGAGCCGCAGCCTGTTCGAACTTCTGGCGGCGCCGCCGGAGCGGCGCGGGCTGCTGCTGGGGCTGCGCCGGCCCCGCTTCGCCGGCGACCCCCGCCCGGAGCCGGAGACGCCGCTGGACAGCCGCCAGCTCGACATCCTCACCCGGGCCCTGCGGGCGCAGGACTATTTCCTGGTGCAGGGCCCGCCGGGGACGGGGAAGACGCGGCTGGTGCTGCACGAGCTGGTGCGATACCTGTTCACGCGCACGAACGAGTCGGTGCTGCTGGCCGCCTTCACCAACCAGGCCGCCGACGAGATCTGCGGCGCGGTGGCCCCGGTCTGCCCGGGCTTCATCCGCATCGGCCGGCCGGAGGCCGTGTCGCCCCTGTACCAGGAGCGGCTGCTGGGCGCCGTCTCCGCCCGGGCGGCGAAGGAGGGGCCGGACCAGCTGCGCGCCGCGCTGTCCGGCACCCGGCTGTGGGTCTCCACCGTGGCCTCCCTCTCGGCCCACGACGAGGTCTTCCAGCTGAAGTCGTTCGACACCCTGGTGGTCGACGAGGCGTCGCAGCTGCTCGAGCCGCAGCTGGTGGGACTGCTCTGCCGGGCGCGGCGCTTCATCCTCATCGGAGACGAGAAGCAGCTTCCGGCGGTGGTGCAGCAGCCGGAGGCCCTGACCCGGGTGACCGAGGAGCCGCTGCGGCGCATCGGCCTGCGCGACCTGCGCCTCTCGCTCTTCGAGCGCCTGCTCGACCGCGCCCGGGAGCAGGGCTGGGACGACGCCCAGGCCATGCTGGTTCGCCAGGCGCGCATGCACCGCGACCTGGCCGCCTTGCCGTCCCGCCTCTTCTACGGCAACCGGCTCGAGCTCATGGACCCGCGGCGGCAGCAGGCGCCGATCGCCCGCTTCGACGCCGCCGCGGCCGACCCGCTGGCGCGGGCCCTGGCGCGCTCCCGGCTGGTGTACGTCCCCAGCCGCCGCGACCCGCTGGCCCAGCAGAACGAGCACGAGGCGCAGATCGTGAAGCGGGTGCTGGAGACGGTGCGCGCCGCCTGGGGCGTGGAGTTCGCGGACGGCACGGCTGGGGTGATCACCCCCTTCCGGCGCCAGATCGCCGCCATCCTGGCCGCCCTGCCCCGCGACCTGGCCCGGCAGGTGACGGTCGACACGGTCGAGCGCTTCCAGGGCGGGGAACGGGAGGCCATCGTGCTGTCGATGGCCATGCGCCACCCCGCCCAGGTGCGGCTGGTCCGCTCGCTCACCGCCGACGGCGCCGTCGACCGCAAGCTCAACGTGGCCCTCACCCGCGCGCGCGGGCACTTCGTGCTCACCGGCGTGGAGGAGGTGCTCCGCGCCGACCGCTTCTACCGCGAGCTGCTTCAGTCCTGCCTGCGCGTGGAGCTGCCCGCCGCCACCTGAGGCGCGCTTCGCCCCGCCTCTTGCCAGGCGGGCGGAGCTGGGGTATAACGGGGCAAAGGGAAGGAGAGGCGAATGAACGGGGAGGAACGGCCGCCGTCGTTGCGGGAACGTTGCCGCATCGTGGCCGGGCTCGACGCCATCCCCGCCCTCCCCGCCAACGTCTTTCACCTGATGGCCAAGCTCTACGAGTCCACCACCGCCCCGCGCGACGTGGAGCGGCTCGTCGCCGGCGACCCGGGGCTGGTCACCCACCTGCTGGGCATCACCAACTCGCTGCTGTTCGGGCTGCGCGAGAAGATCCTCAACGTGCAGCGGGCGGTGACGGTGATCGGCCTGGACAACCTGCGCCAGATCCTGGGCGCCTACGCCATCCGGCTGATGCACAACCACGTCGGCCAGCCGAAGCTGCAGCAGGCGCTGTGGCAGCACGCCGTCTCCACCGGGGTGGCCGCCCGGCTGATCTCGGAGGCGAAATACGGCGTGGCCCACGCCCAGGCCTACGTCGCCGGGCTGCTGCACGACATCGGCAAGGTGGCCCTCTTCCTGCAGGACGCCGCGGGTTACGCCGACGTCGCCGCCGCAACCGGTCCGGGGGCCGGCGCATCGGTGTCCCCGGAGTTCGCGCGCTACGGCTTCTCGCACCTGGAGGCCGGCTGGACGGTGCTCGAAAAGCTGGGCTTTCCGCCGGCGATGAGGGCGGTGGCCGCCTTCCACCACGACCCGGAGTACGCCCCCGGCGGCGCCGACATGGTCTGGATCGTCTCCCTGGCCGACCTCCTGGTCCACCACCTCGGCGAGGAGGCCCCCGTGCCGGGCTGCGCCGCGCACCTGCTGAAGCTGGGGCTGAGCGAGGAGCGGCTGATGGCGGCGCGCTTCCAGTGCCGCACGGACATCCTGGCCTTCCAGCGAATCCTCTGAGAGGCAAGCCGGGCGCTTGCGCGGCGGCGGCAAAGGGGGTATAAACACGCCGGTACGGCGATGGGCGAAACGAAAGACATCCCCGGGGACAGCCCCATCCTCGACCGCTGCCGTTTCGTGCGCGGCCTGGATCTCGTCCCGGCCCTGCCGGCCAACGTGTTCCACCTGATGGCCAAGCTGCACCAGACGGACGTCTCTCCGGGAGAAGTGGAGCGCCTGGTATCGGGAGACCCCGGGCTGGTCACCCACCTGTTGCGCATCGTCAACTCGCCGTTTTTCGGGCTTTCCGAACCGGTGCTGAACATCCAGCGGGCGGTGACGGTGATCGGGCTGGACAACCTGCGCCAGGTCCTCAGCGCCCACGCGGCGCGACTGGTGCATGACGGCGTGGCCCAGCCCCGGCTCCAGCAGGCGCTCTGGCACCACGCCATCTCCGTCGGCGTGACCGCCCGCCTGCTGACCGAGGCGAAATACCGGGTGGCCCGGGCCGAGGCCTACGTGATGGGGCTTCTCCACGACATCGGCAAGGTGGCCATCGTCCTGCATGACCCCGGCGCCTATGCCCCGATCGCCGGCGACCCGGGCCGGGACGCCGGCCAGGCGACCGGCCTGGAGCTCGAGCGCTTCGGCTTCACCCACCTGGAAGCGGGCTGGATGCTGCTGGAGCAGATGGGCTTTGCGCCCGCGCTGAAGGAGGTGGCCGCATTCCACCACGACCCGGAGTACGCCCCGGGCGGCGCCGAGATGGTCTGGGTGGTCTCGCTGGCCAACCGGCTGGCCCACCGCCTGGCCGAGGACGACCCGCTGCCCGGCATCGGGCCTCACCTGTCGAGGCTGGGGCTCACCCCCGAACAGCTGCACGCGGTCCGCATCGTCGCCCGCGCGGAAACGCAGCGGTTCCCGTCGTTCTTCTGACCGGGAGGCGACGGCGGGGCCGGGCCGAACCCGTCAGCGGGCCGGGGAGAGGGCGGCGCGCAAGGTCGGCAGGTCGCCGTACTCGACCGAGCTGAAGCAGACCCGCTCCACGCCGCGCGGCAGCAGGCCGATGTAGGCGCGCAGCTCGCCGGCCGTGAGCGGTTCCTTCGAGTCCCAGTCGCGCGCCTGCAGCTTGACCACCAGCCGCGGCCCCAGGTCGCGCAGGGCGTTGCCCACGGCGCGGCGGAACCGGTCCCGGGTCTCCTCCTCGCCCAGGCCGAGCTCGCGGCGCATCTGCCGGTGGTAGGCCATCAGGTAGACCCGGTCGATGCCGCAGGCGGCGAGCTCGCGCAGGTTGTGGGCGTACCAGGCCTCGCCCTGGGCGACGGACAGGGCCGTCTCGTAGAACACGTTCAGGCCGATCCCCACCTTCGGGTTCACGTCGCGGCAGGCGGCGACGATCTTCCCCAGCACCCGGTTCAGGCAGTTGATCTTGACCCGCTGCCAGTTGAGGGCGTCGCTGCCGCCCCCCGCCAGCAGCCGCGACGGGTCGGGCTCGCGGCCGGTGGCCGCGCGGAACGCGGCCAGGCCGCCGGGGCTGAAGCCCTCGTTGTAGCGGATGTGGAAGTCGTCCTGGATGAGGATGCCGGCGACGCCCGTCGCCGCCAGGTCCCGGAAGGACTGCAGCAGGACCTGCACCGCCCGCGGGTTGAACAGGTCGAGCTTGGCGACCGGGCGCAGGGCGCCATCGGCCCACTCCCGGTCGAACAGGTCCGCCGCCGCCATCCAGTCGAAACGCCGCCCGGCCATCCAGGCCCACAGCTCCGGCCGGCCGCCCACCGGCAGGTCGGCCAGGTAGGACTCGAGCAGCGCGGCGCGCGGGGAAAACTGGGAGTTGCGGAACAGGAGCCCGCCGCCGGGGCCGTCGTTGAAGACGCGCAGGATCAGCCGGTCGACCGGCAGCACCCGCAGCACCGCCGCTGACGGCTTCTCGCGGGGATCGGCGCGCCGCAGCTGAACGTCCACCTGGCGGGCCGCCAGCGCCGGCAGGAAGAGCAGCAGGCTAGCGGCGGCGGTTCCAATCCGCCGACGCGTACTTGCGGCGCAGTTCGTCAAGGCCGTTCTCCTCGAGGCAGGCGGGGTCGAGCGGCGGCAGGGCGCCGCCGACGAACTCGGCGAAGGCGGCCACCAGGGCGGCGCGCAGCTCATCGGCTCCGGCCGTGCAGACGTCGCTCAGGGTGGTCATGGAACGGCGCAGCAGCGCCGGGTCGTAGCGGGCGCCGCCGGCGTAGAGATCGTAGTCCATGGTCACCGGGATCGAGCCGTGCTGCAGCAGCGCCAGGCGGTCGCGCTTCTGGGCCGAGCCCACGATCTTGCGTCCGTTCACCTCGATCTCGTTGGCGGTGGGAAAGGAGAAACAGGGATTGTTGGAGCGCGCCAGCTCGGGAGACGAGCCGCGCGACAGGGTGGCGTCCACGCCCAGCGCCTGCAGGGCCCGGACCAGCACCCGCGAGATGAGCAGGTAGGACTGGTACAGGTCGTGGTCGCGGTAGAAGATGTCCTCGGAGGATACGACCGCGTAGGTGACCTCGTCGTGGTGAAGCACGGTCTTGCCGCCGGTGACGCGGCGCACGATTTCACCGCCGCGGAGGCTGACGAAACCGGCGTCCACCGCCCGCTCGAACGGCTGCGAGGCACCGAACGAAAAGGTGGGCTTGTGCCAGGCGTAGAGGCGCAGCACCCCCATTTTCCGCGCCTGGCACAGGCGCAGCAGGCACTCGTCCCGGGCCATGTTCTCGGCCGCCGGCAGCGGCTCGCGCTCCAGCAGCAGGCTCCAGCCGGACATGGCCCGGGCAGGCCTTACTTGACGGAGCCCGGGGCGGCCGGCGTCTGCAGAGCGCCGGCGTTGGCCTTGGGCTTCTCCTCGGCGCGGGCGCGCATGTCGATGTTGCCCTCGAAGATGGCGCCGTCGGCGATGATCACCTTGGGGGCCTGGATGTTGCCGTTGAGAACCCCCTCGGGGACGATCTCGACGCGGTGGGTGCCGCGGATGTTGCCGTTGACCTTGCCGCGGATGATCACCTCGCGGGCCTCGATGATGTCGGCCTGGACGTGGCCGTTCTTGCCGATGACGACGCGGTTCTTGACGTTGATCTTGCCCTCGATCTTGCCTTCGATCACCACCTCGTCGTCGGAGATGACCTCGCCCTTGATGAGCAGGGTCTTGCCGATCAGCGACGACTGGTGCTCGATGGCCGGCGCGGCGGGCGAATCGTACCGGCCGTCGGTCCTCTTCTGGTTCATGATGGCCATGGTCGCTCCTGTTTCAGGCGGGGGAAAAGCGGGCAACGGGACTCGAACCCGCAACACCAAGCTTGGGAAGCTTGTACTCTACCATTGAGCTATGCCCGCTTGCCTTTCTCGCCTTTTTTCTCTTTCTTTTTGTCCTTGACCGCGAACCGGAAGTCGACGAACTCCAGGATGGCCGTCTCGGCGCCATCCCCCTTGCGGAAATCGCCGCGGATGACGCGCGTGTAGCCGCCGTTGCGATCCATGAAGCGCGGCGCCACCTCGGCGAACAGCTTGTGCACCGTGTTGCGCTTGAAGAAGAAGGAGAACGCCCGACGCTTGTCGGCCAGCGTTCCCGACTTGCCCAGGGTGACCATCTTCTCCACCACCGGCTGCACCGCCTTGGCCTTGGCCAGGGTGGTGACGATGCGGTTCTTCTCGATCAGGCTGGCCGCCAGGTTCCGCAGCAGGGCCCGGCGGTGGGCCGGGCTGCGTCCGAGTTTGTATCCGTCTTTCAGGTGTCTCATGAATCACTCCTCGCCGATTTCGCTCTCGCTGCCGGGTTTCTTGTGGCGGGCGCGCATGTCCGCGCGCATGGGCTCGGGCAGCTTCTGGCCCAACGATAAGCCGAACTCGTTCAGCTTGGCGATGATCTCCTCCAGCGACTTCTTGCCGAAGTTCTTGGAGTTGAGCAGCTCGTGCTCGGTCTTTTCCACCAGCTCGAAGATGTAGTCGACGTCCAGCCGCTTCAGGCACTTCAGGGCGCGCACCGACAGGCCCATCGACTCGACGGCCTTCTCCAGGAAATCGCGCTTGCCCTCGATGTCCTTGTCGCCCTCGGCTTCGACCACGCCCTTGGGCTTCTCGCGGTCCTGGAAATCGACGAAGACCGCCAGATGGTCGCGCAGGATCTTGGAGGCGCGGGCGACGGCCTCCTTCGGCGAGATGGAGCCGTTGGTCCAGACCTCGAGCACCAGCTTCTCGTAGTCGGTCGTCTTGCCGACGCGCGCCGGCAGGATGGTATAGTTGACCTTTTCCACCGGGTTGAAGTTGGCGTCCACCGGGATGTAGTCCACGGCCAGGGTCTCGTCGTAGCTCTGGTCGGAGAGGCGGAAGCCCATGCCCT
Organism: uncultured Clostridia bacterium; assembly: GCA_964479735.1. Classification (GTDB taxonomy): domain Bacteria; phylum Acidobacteriota; class Aminicenantia; order UBA2199; family UBA2199; genus CAYZNT01. The sequence goes on along the minus strand of CAYZNT010000027.1, from coordinate 13,959 downwards.
TGCGCAGGATCATCTCGGCGCCGAACTTGGCCCCTTCCTCCATGTAGCAGATGTGCACGTTCTTGTCGAGCACCTGGACGGAACCGTCGGCCTCGATGTCGGCCGACAGCACCTCGCCGGGCCCCTTCTTGGCGATGCGCAGGGTGCGCGGCTCGTCGCCGGTGAGCTGGAAGGGAACGTTCTTCATGTTGAGGATGATGTTGAGCACGTCCTCGTATATGCCGGGGATGATGGAGAATTCGTGAAGCACGCCGTCGATGCGGATGGCGGTGATGGCCGCCCCCTCGATCAGCGACAGCAGGACGCGGCGCAGGGCGATGCCGACGGTCGTGCCGTAGCCCCGCTCGAACGGCTCCGCGGTGAACTTGCCATAGGAGGAAGTCAGCTCGACGACGTCGAGCTTGCGAGGCCTCTGGTATTTGAGGTTCATGCTGCCTCCTTATTTGGAATAGAGCTCGACGATGAGCCGCTCTTCGACGTCCTTGAGCGAAATGTCCTCGCGCTTGGGCAGGGCATTGACCTTGCCCTTCATGGTGGCGGGGTCCACCACCAGCCAGCCCGGCACCTCGACCAGCCCCTTGACGTCCTCGACCATGGCCTTGATGCCCTCGTTGGCCTGGCCCTTGGCGCGGAAGGAGATTTCGTCGTTGACCCGGGCCTGGAACGACGGGATGGTCACCTTCTTGCCGTTGACCGACAAGAACCCGTGGCGGATGAGCTCGCGCGCGTGGCGCCGGGAATAGGCCAGGTTCATGCGGTACACCAGGTTGTCGAGGCGCATCTCGAGCTGCTGCAGCAGGTTCTCGCCGGTGATGCCGCGCCGCTGCGTGGCCTTGGCGAAGAACTGGCGGAACTGCTGCTCGCCGACTCCGTAGAAACGCTTCACCTTCTGCTTCTCGCGCAGCTGGTTCTTGTAGTGCGATTTGCGGAAGTTGACCCGCGCTCCCTTCATGCCGGGCGGGTAGTTGCGCTTGTCCACCGAGCACTTTTCGGTGAGGCAGCGGCGGCCCTTCAAAAACAGCTTGCCTCCCTCGGCGCGGCAGAGGCGGCAGGCGGATTCAATGTGTTTTCCCATGGATGATCTCCTCAGACCCGGCGCTTCTTCGGCGGGCGGCAGCCGTTATGCGGAATGGGGGTGACGTCCTTGATCGAGCGCACCTGCATGGGCGATCCGGAAACGGTGCGCAGCGCGCTCTCGCGTCCCGCGCCCGGCCCCTTGATGCGCACGTCGAGCGTCTTGATGCCGTACGTCTCGGCGTCCTTCAGCGCTTTCTCGGCGGCCAGCTGCGCGGCGAACGGCGTCGACTTGCGCGAGCCCTTGAAGCCGACCACGCCGCCCGACGCCCAGGTCAGCAGCTTGCCGTCCTTGTCGGTGACGGAAACGATGGTGTTGTTGAAGGTGGAGTGGATGTGCAGGATGGCGTGCGACACCACCTTGCGTTCCTTCTTCTTGCCCTTCGTGGCGGTTTTCTTGGTAGCCATGGTTGTCTGTCCTTATCCTTCGGTGGTCGCCGCTTTCTTCTTCTTGATCATGGCGCCGCGGGGGCCCTTGCGGGTGCGCGCATTGGTCTTGGTCCGCTGCCCGCGCACCGGCAAACCGCGCTTGTGGCGCCGGCCGCGGTAGGAGTTGATGTCCATCAAGCGCTTGATGTCCTGGGTCACCTTCTTCTTCAGGTCGCCCTCGACCACCTCGCTGGACTCGATGTGCTTGCGGATGCGCGCCAGCTCGTCGGCCGACAGGTCCTTGACCTTCTTGTTCTCGTCGACCTTGACCTGGTCCAGGATGGTCCGCGACTTGGCGCGGCCAATGCCGAAAATGTACGTCAAACCGATTTCCACCCGTTTCTGGTTGGGGATTTCCACACCTGCGATTCTGGCCACTTGCCGTCCTCCTTTACCCTTGCCGCTGCTTGTGCTTGGGGTCCTTGCAAATCACCCGGACCACACCCTTGCGCCGGATCACCTTGCATTTATTGCAGATTTTCTTGACAGACGCGCGGACTTTCATCCATTCCTCCTATTTGAACCGGTATATGATCCGCCCCCGCGTGATGTCGTAGGGCGATATTTCCAGCAGGATCTTGTCGCCGGGAAGGATGCGGATGTTGTTCTTGCGCATCTTTCCGGACGGGTGGGCGACGATCCGGTGGTGGTTCGTCTCCAGCTCCACCAGGAACATGGCGTTGGGCAGCGTCTCGAGAATGACGCCGCGGACCTCGATCACATCCTTTTCCTTTTCTGCCATCATAACCTCGTCAGCACCTCGGGGCCGTCGTCGCCGATGGCCACCGTGTGCTCGAAATGGGCGGCCAGGCTTCCGTCGGCCGTCACCACCGTCCAGTCGTCGTCCAGCGTGCGCACCGGCCAGCCGCCGGCGGTGATCATCGGCTCGATGGCCAGGGTCATGCCCCGCCGCAGCGCGCGCCCGCGCTGGCCGCTGTACCAGTTGAGGACTTCGGGCTCCTCGTGCAGGTCCCGGCCGATGCCGTGCCCCGACAGTTCGCGCACGACCTCGAAGCCCCGGGCGCGCACGGTGCGGTCGATGTGCATGGCGATGTCGCCCAGGTGGTTGCCGTCGCGCGCCTGGGCCACCCCGGCGTCCAGGGCCCGGTGGCAGCAGTCGAGCAGGTCGCGCGCCGGGTCGCTGATGGCCCCCACCGGGTAGGTCCAGGCCCCGTCGCCGCAGTAGCCCTGGTAGACCGTGCCGACGTCGATGGAGACGATGTCGCCCTCGCGCAGCCGCCGGTCGGCGGCCGGGATGCCGTGCACCACCTCGTCGTTGACCGACACGCAGAGGGTCGCCGGAAAGACGCGGTTACCGCGCCGGTAGCCCTTGAAGGCCGGCCGGGCGCCCAGCCCGGTGATCCGCTCCTCGGCCCAGCGGTCCAGCTCCAGGGTGCTCACCCCGGGTTGGATGAGGGCGCGCACCTCATCGAGGACCACGGCCACGATGCGGTTGGCCTCGCGCATGAGGGCGATCTCCCGGTCGGTCTTGAGCGGGATCATGGCACCACGCGCCGCACGGCCTGGAAGACGGCATCCGCCGCACCGCGGCCGTCGACCTCGCGCAGCAGGCCCCGGTTCCGGTAGTGATCGACCACCGGGGCGGTCTGTTCCAGGTAGACGCGCAGCCGCTGCGTCACCGTGGCCTCGTTGTCGTCGCTGCGCCGGCCCACCTCGCCGCCGCAGCCGTCGCAGACGCCCGGTTGGCGCGGGGGGTGGGTGCGCTGGTTGTAGATGGCGCCACAGCCCTTGCAGGTGAGCCGGGTCACCAGGCGGTCGATGACCGTGGCCTCGTCCACCTGCAGGAACACGGCCAGCTCGGCGGCTGCCGGCACGGCGTCCAGGGCGCGGGCCTGGGCCAGCGTGCGGGGGTAGCCGTCCAGGATGCAGCCGGCGGCGACGTCCGCCTGCTGCAGGCGACGGCCGACCATGGCGATGACCAGCTCGTCGGGGACCAGCTCGCCCCGCTCGGAGAGAGCCCGGGCCTGCCGGCCCAGGTCGCTCCCGGCGCGGATCTCGGCGCGGATGATGTCGCCGGTGGCGACGCGCGCCCAGCCGCGCTCCCGCCCCAGCATCTCGCCGATGGTGCCCTTGCCCGAGCCGGGGGGGCCGAAGAGGATCAACCGCATGCGGTCACATCCTGCGTCCGCGGATCCGGCCCCGGCCGCCGAACGACTCGTAGTTTCGCATCGTCAGCTGGGCCTCGATCTGCTGCACGGTGTCCATGGCCACGCCCACCACGATCAGGATGGAGGTGCCCCCGAAGTAGAACTTGATGTTGAAGCCCTCGTAGAACCAGCGCGGCAGGCTGGCTTCGAGGAAATCGCCGACCCACGGCAGGGCGCCGACCTTGAAGCCGGTCATCAGGAATTCCGGCAGCAGGGCCACCAACACCAGGTAGACGGCGCCGATGAAGGTCAGCTTGGACAGCACGCCGTCGATGTAGTCGGCGGTGTTCGAGCCGGCGCGGATGCCGGGAATGAACCCGCCGTATTTCTTCAGGTTGTCGGCCACGTCCTTGGGGTTGAAGATGATGGAGATGTAGAAGTAGGTGAAGAAGATGATGCCGGTGATGTAGAGCAGGTTGTAGAGCGGCATGCCCCAGTTGAGCTGGGTGCCGATCCAGCGGGCCACCGCGCTCTTGGGAAAGAAGCCGGAGATCATCGTCGGGAAGGTGATGACCGACGAGGCGAAGATGATCGGGATGACGCCGCCGGTGTTGACCTTGAGCGGCAGGAAGGTGCTCTGGCCGCCCATCATGCGCCGCCCCTGCACGCGCTTGGCGTAGGAGATGGGGATGCGCCGCTGGCCCATCTCCACATAGCAGATGAAGCCCACCACCGCCAGCATCAGGGCGGCGATGAAGATGAGCTTGAGCGGGTTCATGTCTCCGGTCTTCAGGCCTTCCAGCGTGTTCCATACGCCGGGGACCATGCCCACCACGATGCCGGCGAAAATGATCAGCGAGATGCCGTTGCCGATGCCGCGCTCCGAGATCTGCTCGCCCAGCCACATGATGAAGATGGTTCCGGTGGTCAGGGTCAGCACGGTCAGCAGGCGGAAGCCCCATCCGGGCGTGGGCACGACCGGCATGCCGCCGGGGTTCATCTTCTCCAGGCCGATGGCGATGCCGATGCCCTGGATGAGGCAGATGCCCACGGTGCCGTAGCGGGTGTACTGGGTGATCTTCTTCTTGCCCAGCTCGCCCTCCTTGGAGAGGCGCTCCAGGTAGGGCCAGACCACCTGCAGCAGCTGCAGGATGATCGAGGCGCTGATGTAGGGCATGATGCCCAGGGCGAAGATGGTCATGCGCGACATGTTGTTGCCGGAGAACATGTCGACGAAGCCCAGGAACGAGCCCTTGAACTGCTCGAAGAACTGCTCCAGCGCGTCGGGGTCGAGGCCGGGCGAGACGATCTGCGAGCCGACGCGGTAGACGGCCAGCAGCAGCAGGGTGAAGACCAGTCGCTTGCGGAGCTCGGGGATGATGAAGATGTTGCGCAGGAAGTTGATCAAAGTCCGTCTCCTTCGAGCACGACGGCCTTGCCGCCGGCTTTTTCGATCTTCTCCCGGGCCGACGCCGAGAAGACGTGGGCGTGCACCGTCAGCTTGCGGGTCAGCTTGCCGTTGCCCAGCACCTTCACCGGCAGCTGCTTGCGGCGGGCCAGGCCCCGTTCGAAGTAGTCCGCCAGCGTGACCTCGGCCAGCCCGCTCTTGTCGAGCCGCTCGAGGTTGACGATGTTGTACTCGCGGCGGAAGATGTTGGTGAAGCCCCGCTTGGGCAGGCGGCGGTGCAACGGCATCTGGCCGCCCTCGAAGCCGCGCATCTTGCTGTAGCCGGTCCGCGAGCGCGCGCCGTTGGAACCGCGCGTGCTGGTCTTGCCGGTGCCCGAGCCGTAGCCGCGGCCGACGCGCTTGCGGTTGCGAACCGCGCCGCGGGCCGGTTTCAGGTTATTTAGACTGATCATGGGCGACCTCCTCCACCTTCAGCATGAAATCGATCTTGCGGATCATGCCGAGGATCTCCGGCCGCGGCTCGCGCACGACCGACGAATTGAGCTTGCGCAGGCCCAGGCCGCGGACCACGGCCCGCTGCACCTCGGTGCGGCCGATCAGGCTGCGCACCAGCGTGATGCGCAGCAGCGGCGATTGCGCCTTCTTCTTCACTGCCATAGTTCGCTCTCCTGCTTGTTGCGCTTGCGGGCGATCTGCTGGGGGTGCTCCATCTTGACCAGCCCGTTCATCGTCGCCCGGGCGACGGTCAGCGGGTTCTTGGACTTGATCATCTTGGTCAGGATGTTCTTGATCCCGGCCAGCTCCATGATGATGCGCACCGCGCCTCCCGCGATGACGCCGGTCCCGGGGGCCGCCGGGCGCATGACCACCCGCGAGGCTCCGTAGGCGCCGACCTTCAGGTACGGCACGGTGTCGTTGATCAGCGGCACGGTCACCAGGTTCTTCTTGGCGTCGGCCACCGCCTTCTTGATGGCCAGCGGCACCTCGCGCGCCTTGCCCTTGCCCAGCCCGACCCGCCCGGCCTTGTCGCCGACGATGACGGCGGCCGAGAAGCGCAGGTTCTTGCCGCCCTTGACGACCTTGGTGACCCGGCGGATGGAGATGACCTCTTCCTCGAAGCTATCGATCGATTCGTGCATGTTCACGTCGGACTCCTTAGAAGCGAATGCCCTTTTCGCGGGCCGCGTCGGCGAAGACCTTGATGCGACCGGCGTACGGGTAGACGTTCCGGTCGAACACCACCGCCGCGATGTTCTTCTCCTGCAGCCGGGAGGCGAGCAGCTCGCCCATGGCCTTGGCGGCGTCCTTGTCCTTGGTGCTCTTCAGCTTGCCGCGCAGTTCCTTTTCCAGGGTGGAGACGGAGGCCAGCACCTGGTGGTTGACGTCATCCACCACCTGGGCGTAGAGGTACTTGTTGCTTCGCACCACGACCAGCCGGGGCTTTTCGGGGGTGCCGCGCAGCGCCTGCCGCAGCACGCGGCGCAGGCGCAGCTTGCGCTTGTCCTTGACAACGTATTTCTCGGTGATCATCGGTTACACTCCTGCGGCCTTGCGCACTTTCTGGCGCAGATACTGGCCCTCGATGCGGATGCCCTTCAGCTTGTATGGCTCGACCGGGCGGATGGCCTGGATGTTGGCGCAGGTCTGGCCCAGCAGATGCTTGTCGAACGAGTGCAGGGTGAAGGCACCGGGGTTTTCCTGGGTGGCGGTGACCCCCTTCGGCAGCTTGAAGTCGACGGGGTGCGAGTGGCCGACCTGCAGGTTGATGACGTCGCCCTTGACGGTCGAACGCCAGCCCTTGCCGACCACCTCGAGCTTCTTGGAGAAGCCCTGGGTGAGGCCGACCACGGCGTTGCGCAGCAGGCTCCAGGTGAGCCCCTGCAGCGCCTTGCGGGTATCGTCGGCTCGGCGGACGTCGATCTTGCCCTCGGAGACGGAGACCTCGATGCCGGCGGGCACGGGCACCAGCAGCTCGCCCTTGCCGCCCTTGAGGTGTACCTGCGCCCCCTGGACGGTGACGGTGACCGCCTTGTCGAACGTGACGGGTTTGGAAGCCAGACGCGACATGGTTGTTCTCCTACCAGATCTTCAGCAGCACTTCGCCGCCGATGTGGCGTTTCTGGCACTCGCGCCCGGTGAGCACTCCCTGCGACGTGGAGATGACGGCCACGCCCAGTCCGTCCAGGACCTTGGGCAGGTTGTCGGCGTCGGCGTAGACGCGCGAGCCGGGCTTGGAAACGCGCTGGATGTTCTCGATGACGTTGTGGCGGCGGGCGCTGTACTTCAGCTGCACCGTCACCTGCGGCGGGAAGTGGGCCTGCTCGACCTTGTATCCGGCGATGTAGCCCTCGTCGCGGATCAGCTTGAGGATGTCCAGCTTGACGCGCGACAGGGGCATGGCCACTTCCTTCTTGTCGGCCATGATGCCGTTCTTCAGCCGCGTGATCATGTCGGCGATGGGGTCCGTGTGGCTCATGTCAGCTCCTTACCAGGACGCCTTGGTCACGCCCGGGATCTCGCCCTTCAGGGCCAGCTCCCGGAAGCAGAGGCGGCACAGCTCGAATTTGCGGTACACCGCGCGCGACCGGCCGCAGAGGCGGCAGCGGTTGCGGTAGCGGATCTGATATTTCTTCACTTTGCACTCTTTCGCTTTGCTCGATGTCTTGGCCACGATTGCCTCCTGCTTAACGGAACGGGATGCCCAGGTGCTTGAGCAGCGCGACGCCGGCCGCGTTGGTCTTGGCGGAGGTCACGAAGGTGATCTGCATGCCCTTGGGTTTCTCCACCTTGCTGTAGTGGATCTCGGGGAACATCAGCTGGTCCTTCATGGCGATGGTGTAGTTGCCGCTGCCGTCGAACGACTTGCGGGGCAGCCCGCGGAAGTCCTTGATGCGCGGGATGACCACCGACACGAAGCGGTCCATGAACTCGTACATGCGCTGGCCGCGCAGGGTGACGGTGGCGCCGACGGGCTGGCCGGCACGCAGGCGGAACGAGGCGATCGACTTGCGGGCGCGGCGCACCGCCGGTTTCTGGCCGGTGATGGTGCCGAGCTCCTCCATGACCTTGTCGAGGGCCTTGATGTTCTGGGTGGCCTCCCCGACGCCGGAGTTGACGACGATCTTCTCCAGGCGGGGCACCATCATCACGTTGGCCAGGCCCATCTCCTTCTGGAGGACGGGCACGATCTCCTTCTTGTAACGGTCGTACAAACGGCTCATGCTCATGCTCCTAGTCCAGCACCACGCCGCACTTGCGGCAGACGCGCTGCTTTCCGCCGGCGCCCACTTTGAACCCGACGCGCACCCCCTGCTCGCATTCCTTGCAGTAGTACATGATCTTGGAGGCCGGGATGGTGCCTTCCTTCTCGATGATGCCGCCCTTGATGTTCTTCTGCGGGTTGGGGCGTACGTATTCCTTGATCAGGTGGACCTTCTCCACCACCACCCGGTTTTTCTCGGCCACGATGCGCATCAGCTTGCCCACCTTGCCGCGGTCGGCCTTCGGGCCGGCGACGACGACGACCGGGTCGTTCTTCTTCAGTTTCGACAGTGCCATGTTAGATCACCTCGGGGGCCAGCGACACGATTTTCATGAACTTCTTCTCGCGCAGTTCGCGGGCCACGGGTCCGAACACGCGCGTGCCGACCGGCTCGTTGGCCTTGTCGATGATCACCGCGGCGTTGTCCGAGAAGCGGATGTAGGAGCCGTCGCGCCGGCGGATTTCCTTGCGCTGGCGCACGATGACGGCGCGGATGACGTCGCCCTTCTTGATCTTGGCGTTGGGCTCGGCGAGCTTGACCGATCCCACGAAGACGTCGCCGATGCGGGCCAGCCGGCCCACGTCGCCGCCCAGGGCGCGGATGAACTGCACTTCCTTGGCTCCGGAGTTGTCGGCCACTTTCAGCCTAGTCTGCATTTGTATCATGGAGCACCTCTCCGCGCTGCGCGGGCTTGACCACTTCCACCACCAGCCAGCGCTTCAGCTTGGAGATGGGCCGCACCAGTTTGATGGCCACCTGGTCACCGATCTTGCAGGCCTGCTTCTCGTCGTGGGCCAGGTACTTGTTCTTGCGCCGGACCGTCTTCTGGTACTCCACGTGCTGGAACACGCGCTCGACGATCACCGTCACCGTCTTGGCCGAGTTGGCGGCCGTCACGGTTCCCTTGAGAATCCGTTCCACCTTATTTCTTCGGGGTTTTGCTTCCATCGCTGGACCTCTTTTCGCTTAGAATGGTCAGGATCTTGGAGATGTCCCGGCGGGTCTCGCGGATCTTGTAGGGGTGCTCCGACTGCCCCAGGGACTTCTGCATCTTCTGCTTGAACAGCTTGTCTTTCAGCTCGGTCAGCCGGGTTTCCATCTCCCCGACCGACAGGGCGCGGATGTCTTTGGTCTTCATGGCGGGCCTCTCCTAGCGGGCGATCTGGTGCCGCGAGACGAAGCGGGTCTTCATCGGCAGCTTGGCCGAGGCCAGTCGCATGGCCTCCTTGGCCGTCTCCTCGGTGACGCCCTCCAGCTCGAACAGGATGCGGCCGCGCTTGATCACGTCGACCCAGAACTCGGGGTCGCCCTTGCCCTTGCCCATGCGCACTTCGACCGGCTTCTTGGTGACCGGCTTCCACGGGAAGGTGCGGATCCACAGCTTGCCGCCGCGCTTGATGAAGCGGTTGATGGCCACGCGGCCGGCCTCGACCTGGCGCGAGGTGATCCAGACGTTCTCCAGCGACTGCAGTCCGAATTCGCCGAAGGCCAAGGTGTTGCCCTTGGTGGCGTTGCCGCGGTTCTTGCCGCGGAACTGCTTGCGATGCTTGACTTTAGCCGGCATCAACATGGTCTATTCTCCTCGCTCCTCGATCTCGATCTCCTGGCGCCGGTAGCGTTCCTTCTCGCGGTCGCTGGTGTAGACCCACACCTTGATGCCGATCTGGCCGTAATCGGTGAAGGCCTCGGTGAAGCCGTAGTCGATGTCGGCCTTGAGCGTCTGCAGCGGCAGCTTGCCCACCAGGTACCACTCGGCCCGGGCGATCTCGGCGCCGCCGAGGCGGCCGGAAAGGCGGATCTTGACGCCGGTGGCGCCGGCGCGCAGCGTGGAGTCGACCACCTTGCGCATGGCGCGTCGGTAGGAGATGCGCCGCTGGATCTGGTAGGCCACGCCCTCGGCGATCAGCTGCGAAACCAGCTCGGGATTCTTGATCTCGATGACGTCGACCAGGATCTTGTCCACGGTGCGGCCGGTCAGGCCGGCGACGAACCGCTTCAGCTCCTGAACCCCGGCGCCGCCCTTGCCGATGATGATGCCCGGCCGGGCGGTGTTGATCTGCACGCGCAGGGTGTCGGCGATGCGCTTGACCTCGATCGAGGCCACGCCGGCGTGCTTGTATTTCTCCTTCAGCTGCTTGCGAACGAGGATGTCGGTGTGGAACTGGTCGACGTAGCTCTTGCCCTTGCCGTACCAGAGCGACAGCCAGTTCTTGTTGAAGCCCAGCCGGAAACCGTACGGATGTGTCTTCTGTCCCATTATTTATCCTTCCTTTCGTCCACGCAGACGGTGATGTGCGCGAACCGCTTCAGCACGCTCATGGCCCGGCCGCGCGGCGCGGGCCGGAAGCGCTTCAGATACGGCGCCTTGCCCACGTAGGTGGAGGACACGAACAAACGGTCCACGTCGAGGTTGGGATACTTCACCTGGGCGTTGGCGATGGCCGAGCGGAGCACCTTCATGACCATGCCCGCCGCCTTTTTCTGGCGCGAGAAGCGCAGGATGGTCAGCGCCTCGCCGGCGTCCTTGCCCCGGATCAGGTCCACCATCAGCTGGCTCTTGCGGGGCGATATCCGCAAGTACTTGCCCTTGGCCACGGCAATTCCGTTCATGGTGGTCCTCCTCACGACGCCGCCGGCTTGGGCGCTTTGTCCTTCGACGAGTGGCCGCGGTAGTTGCGGGTCTCGGCGAATTCGCCCAGCTTGTAGCCGACCATGTTCTCGGTGATGAACACCGGCACGAACTTCTTGCCGTTGTGCACGGCGATGGTCAGGCCCACCATCTCCGGGATGACGGTCGAGCGGCGCGACCAGGTCTTGATGACCTCGCGCTTCTGGTTGTCACGGGCGTCGACGACCCGCTGCATCAGCTTCTGGTGGATGTATACGCCTTTCTTGACTGAACGGCCCATGGGCTACTTTCTCCTCTTGACGATGAATTGGATGGTGCGTTTGTTGCGCCTCGTCTTGAAGCCCTTGGTCGGCTTGCCCCAGGGCGTGACCGGGTGTCGTCCGCCCTTGGTCTTGCCCTCGCCGCCGCCGTGCGGGTGGTCGATGGGGTTCATGACGGTGCCGCGCACGTGCGGCCGCCAGCCGAGCCAGCGGGTGCGCCCGGCCTTGCCGACCTGCACGTTGGCATGGTCCAGGTTGCCCAGCTGGCCGATGGTGGCCCGGCAGTTGACGTGCACCTTGCGCAGCTCGCCCGAGGGCATCTTCAGCAGCCCGTATTCGCCCTCCTTGGCCATCAGCGTGGCGAAGGAGCCAGCGGTGCGCGCGATGCGGCCGCCGCGGCCGATCTGGAACTCGATGTTGTGAACGTTGGTGCCCACCGGGATGTTCCGGATCAGCAGGGCGTTGCCGGGGGTGATCTCGGCCTCGCCGTCGGTGGACAGCACGTCGTCGCCCACCTTCAGGTCGAGCGGCGCCAGGATGTAGCGCTTCTCGCCGTCGCGGTAGTGGACCAGGGCGATGCGCGGGGTGCGGTTGGGGTCGTACTCGATGGTCGCGACCACGCCGGGCACGTCCAGCTTGTCTCGGCGGAAGTCGATCACCCGGTAGCGGCGCTTGTGGCCGCCGCCGTGGTGGCGGACGGCGATGCGGCCCAGGTTGTTGCGGCCGCCGCTCTTCTTGAGCGGGCGCACCAGGGGGCGATGCGGCTCGCTCCGGGTGATCTCGTCGAAGGTGTAGCCGGTGCGGCCGCGCAGGCCGGCCGACGTCGGGTTATAGTTCTTGATGCCCATCAGACGACCTCCACGTATTCGATCATCTTGGCGTCGGGGGCCAGCTTGACGTAGGCCTTCTTCCAGGAGCTGCGCCGGCCGCTGAAGCGGCCGTACCGCTTCGTCTTGCCCAGGAGATTGACCACCCGCACGGTGGCCACCCGGGTCTTGAAGAGCTCCTCGACGGCATGCTTGATCTGGATCTTGTTGGCGTCGCGGTGCACGCGGAAGCAGAGCAGGCGCTGGCTCTCCTTCAGGCCGGTGGACTTCTCCGAAACCATCGGCGACAGGATGATGTCGCGGTGTTCGAGTTTCATTTCAGGACCTCCGCCAGCTTGCGGGCGACGTCGACCGAAAGCAAGATGTAGTTGCAGTGCAGCGAGTCGTAGACGTTCATCTCGGTGTAGTCGATGGCCTTGACGTGGGGCAGGTTGCGGGTGGACAGCATCAGCTCGGCGTTCTCGCGGTGATCGACGATCAGCAGCTTGTCGCAGGGAAAGTGCTTCAGCGACTTCAGCGCGTCGCTGGTCTTGACCGAGGCCAGTTTCAGCTCGTCGAGCACCAGCAGGCGCTCGTTGCGCACCTTGTCCGACAGCACCGATTTGAGGGCGTTGCGCCGCGCCTTGCGGGGCAGGGCGTAGGAATAGTCGCGCGGCTTGGGGCCGTGCATGGTGCCGCCTTTGCGCCACAGCGGCGAACGGACGGAACCGACTCGGGCCCGGCCGGTGCCCTTCTGCTTCCACAGCTTCTTGCCGGATCCGGCGACCTCGCCCCGGGTCTTGGTGCTGACCGTGCCCTGGCGCTGGTTGGCGTTGTAGCTGCGGACCGCCTCCCAGATGAGGTGCTCGTTCAGCGGGTAGTCGTAGACGTCCCCGGGCAGCTCGACCTCGCTGACCTCGGCGTTCTTCATATTGCGCACTTTCACTTTCACCATGGCGCTATCTCCCTTGGAAAGACTTCTTGGTGATGGTGACGTAGTTGCCGTTGCAGCCCGGCACCGCCCCGCGCACCAGGATCAGGTTGCGCTCGGCGTCCACCTGCACCACCTGCAGGCCGCGCTGCGACAGGCGCGCGCCGCCCATGCGCCCCGGCATCTTCTTGCCGCGCAGCACTTCGGCGGGGTAGGTGTTCGAGCCCGCCGAACCGATGGCGCGGTGGTGCATGGAGCCGTGGGAGCCGCGGCCGCCGCCGAACCCGTGGCGGCGGACGACGCCCTGGAAGCCCTTGCCCTTGGTGATGCCGGTCACGCAGACGATGTCCTTGGCGGCAAAGATGTCGGCTTTGACCGTGTCCCCGACGTTGGGCCCCTCGCCGGCGGCGAGGAATTCGCGCAGGACGCGCGTCGGCGGAACCTGGGCGCGGGCGAAATGGCCCTGCATGGGCTTGGTGACATGCTTGACGCGTCGCGTCTCCACCAGGCCGAGCTGCACGCTCAGGGGCACCCGGTTGACGCCGTTCTTCTTCTGCACCACGACGCACGGCCCGGCCTGCAGGACGGTGACCGGAACGACCCGGCCGTCCTCGTCGAACACCTGCGTCATGCGCATCTTCTTGCCTATCAGTCCCTGGATCATGGTAGCCTCGTTTGTCAGTTGGATTTGACCTCAACTTCGACACCGGCCGGCAGGTCCATCTTCTTCAGCTCGGCGATGGTGTCGTCGTTGTGCTCGCGGATCTCGATCAGGCGGGCATGGGTCCGCTTTTCGAAATGCTCGCGGGATTTCTTGTCGGTGTTGGGCGAACGCAGCACGCAGTAGCGCTCGATGCGCGTCGGCAGCGGGATGGGGCCGGTGACCAGGGCGCCGGTGCGCTTGGCCTTGGCCACGATCTCGGCGGCCGACTTGTCCAGCACGCGGTTGTCGAACGACTTCAGCTTGATGCGGATTTTGGTCAACATGTTGTCCCTTACTCGATGACTTCGGTGACCGAGCCGGCGCCGATGGTGCGGCCGCCCTCGCGCA
>CAYZNT010000026.1:6006-54850 GCA_964479735.1 uncultured Clostridia bacterium | reverse complement strand
CGGAGCCCCCATTGGGAGAGGTCACGCGGATCGTCTGTCCCCAGGCGGGAAGGCAGAGGAGTACAGCGGCAATCACCGTCGGCAGGAAAACTGGTTTCATGAAATCCCTCCCTTGCAGCCTCATAATAAATACGAGAATTGGCTCGAAATCTCAACCGGCTACCGGGGCCGGAACCTTCTCATTGCCGCTTCGTCTCCACACGCGCGGGGGTGAACCGAACCGGGGACATGGTGTTGCTTCCGTTCGCCAATACTCGCACCGATCGGGCACGCCGGCTTTTGGAAAATGTCGAGGGGCAGGCCGAGAGCCGGCACCGACTCGAACGCCGCGCGGGACGGGGCGCAGTCGGCCGGGGTTCACGTCCTACTCGAATTGTGATAGAAAGGGGCGAGTGGAAGCGGCCAGGAGGGAGTAGCCATGCCCGGCTCAAGATGTGCCCGTTGTTCGTTCGGGGCGAGATTTGACGCAACGCCCGGATCACCCCTCGGCCGGCTGTGGCGCTGGCACGCGGGCTGGTGCCCCGGGTTCAGGGCCTGCCTGTTTTCGCTGCCCGGGGAAGAACGAAAAAGGGTCGCGGAGAAATGCGGGCTCGTGAAGTGCGCAGGCCCGGCATGAAACGGGAGGCGGCTCCGGAACTCGTCGAGGTGGGTGCCGGGAATGTCGAAAAGACCGGGTTCTTCTGCTACATGAGCAAGAGGAAGTCCGAGGGATACCTGCGAAAGCTCGCCTGGCTCAAGGACCGGTTTTCGGAGGGCATGCGGATCCGGATGCTCGCCCTGCCGGAGAGGGGGTTCATCGAATATATTCCCGGCGAGCACGCGTGGCGCGCGGTCCATGCGGACGGGTACATGCTCATTCACTGCCTGTGGGTCGTGGGCAGGAGCCGGGGCAAGGGGTTCGCCGGCCTGCTGCTGGATGCGTGCGCTGCCGATGCCCGGGAGCGGGGGATGAGGGGCGTCGCCATGGTCACCAGCGAGAAGGTGTGGCTGGCGGGCCGGCGCATCCTGGAGAAGCACGGGTTCGAGCGCGTGGCCGAGGCGCCGCCCGCTTTTTCCCTCATGGTGCGAAAGTTCACCCGGGGTCCCGACCCCTCGTTCGCGGGTGGCTGGCAGGAGAAGGCGCGGGCGCTGGGTTCGGGCCTCTCGATCATCCGCTCCTCCCAGTGTCCCTACATCGTCGATGCAACCGCTGCCGCGGCGGCCACCGCGGAACAGGCCGGCATCCCGAACCGGGTGGTCGAGCTCTTGAGCCGCGACGACCTGCTGCGGCGCTCTCCATCGCCGTACGGCGTCTTCGGCCTGGTGCTGGACGGACGCCTGCTGAGCTACCATTACCTGCTGGAGAGGGACCTCCTGCCGCTGCTGGCCGCTGCGCCGGGTGGCGCGGGTCCGTCGAGGTAAGACCGGGTCACGAGCCGCACCAACCTGGCCGCTTCCCGTCCGGCCGCTCATTCATCGGCTTTTCGCCGGCAGTTGGATGGACTATAATGTCGGATCGTCCGGAGGAGGGAAGGCATTGCGAGAGCAGGTCGCGGTGATCGGGGCCGGGATGACCGGCCTGGCCGTGGCGTCCGAGCTGGCCCGGACCGGCCGGGCGGTCACGGTGTTCGAGAAGGAGGCCGCCCCGGGGGGCCTGGCCGGGGCCATCCGCTTGTCGGGCATGGAACTGGACCGTCACTACCACCATATTTTTCCCGGTCATGCCGAATTGCTGGAGACGATCCGGCGGTTGGGATTGGGGGGCGACATCGTTTTCCGACACGCGCCGATGGCCTACTTCTCGGATGGCCGCCTGTGGCCCTTCACCTCGGCCATGGACCTGCTGCGCTTCCGGCCGCTGCCGTTGCCGTCGCGCCTGCGGCTGGGGCTGGCGGCGCTGTCCATGCGCCGGCCGGGGGATTGGCGGCGATTCGACCCGCTCACGGCCGCCGACTGGCTGACTCGGCGTTGCGGCGCGAACGCCTTCCGCCTGGTCTGGGAGCCGCTGCTGCGCAACAAGTTCGCGGATGCCGCCGGCGAGATCTCCGCCGCCTGGCTCTGGGACCGGCTGCGCAGCCGATCCTCGGCGCGCCTCGGCTACCTGCGGGGCGGTTTCGGTGCCTTGTTCACCGGGCTGCAGCGGGAGATCGAGGGCCATGGCGGAGAAGTCCGGATGCGGGTCCCGGTCTCGGCCATCGAGCGCGACGGAAGCAGCCGCTCGCCCTGGCGGGTGAACGGGGAGCCGTTCGCCGCCGTGGTGGCCACCCTGGCGCTGCCGCAGCTCCTCCCCCTGCTACCCGACTTGCCGGCGGACCTGCAGGCCCAGCTGGCTTCCATCCGCTACGCCCATTCCATCGACATCATCCTGCAGCTGGAGGAGCCGCTCAGTCCCTACTACTGGATCAACGTCGGGGACCGCGCCGTCCCGTTCGCCGTGGTGGTGGAGCACACCAACTGGATGCCGGCCGGCGACTACGAAAACCGGCACATCGCCTATCTCTCCCGCTACGTGACCGGGGGCGACGACCCGGCGTGGAGCGCCACGGACGACCTGTTGCTGGACGAGTGCCAGCTGCACCTGCAGAGAGTCTTTCCCGGCTTCCACCGCTCGCAGGTGATCGCCGCCGAGATCGTGCGTGATGCCCACACCCAGCCGCTCTTCGTGGCGGGATATGCCGGAAGGCGGCCGCCGTTTTCCCTCGATCCGCGCGGCCTCTTCCTGGTCAACACCAGCCAGTTCTACCCGCACAGCCGCTGCCTGAACACCAGTTTCGTGCTGGCCGGGCAATTCACGGCGCATTTCACCGGAGGCAGACCCGGCCTGTTGTGAAGGGAGTACGCGCCCTAGCGGCCCCCGGACTTGTGCAGGCAGGTGCAGGGCGGGCGTCGTTCCTGCCGGGAGAGCAGGTAGATTCCCTCGCCCAGATCCGGGAAGTACTCCAGCTCGTACATGTTGGGGAAGCCGGTCTTTTCCAGGCGAACCGCCGCATCCCTCACGCCCTGGCGATCACCGACCAGGGCCAGTTCCCGAAACGCCCCCAACCCCGCGAGGGCCGGCGATGTCGCCGAAAACCGGTCTATTTTCAACCGGAAATGGAAATGGCGGGATTCAATGGCGCGCAGGTTCGGGCCCAGGGCCTTTGATCCGGGGAGCGAGAGCACCCGGCGTATTCCTGGATTGAGGTGGAGGTTTTCGAGCAGCAGCGCGAATCGTTCATCCCGGTGGCCGCCGTAGGTGTGGAAGTGGGCGAATTGACCCAGCCTGGCGATCGGACCGGAATTGGCGGTGAGCAGCGCGGCGGCGAGAAGGGCCAGGCTTGTGCCGTGCAGGAAGCAAACGGTCCGGCTGCCAGCTCGCACGCGCCGGAGAGCTTCGTCCAGCAGGAGGAGCGCGAACAGCCCCAGCACCGGCTGCAGATACCATTGCGGGATGTCCTTGACCAAATTCCAGATGTAGAATGTGGAAATGGGCAACTGGGGAACGACCTGCTGGTTGCTGTCCGGCAGGAACCCCTGGGCGAAGTGCGCCAGCAGCAGGGCGCAGCAGGCGGCCGCGAACGGAAAGAGCGCCATGCCCTGCAGCGCCGGATCGTCGGAGCGTCGCCTGAGAAGCGGCAGCAGCAGAGCGCCGAGCGCGCCGGCCACGAGCAGGGGGGAGGCGTTGGCGTAGTCGGGCCGCTTCTTCAAGCGGAAAAAGTAGTCGATGAATCCCTCGTGGCCGTCCGTGGGTTTCCGGAACTCGTAGGGGCCCCGCCGCGCTTCCCGGTGGGGGGGGGTCTTGATGGCGAGCCGGACCGGCATGAGCAGCGCGCCGGCGGCCAGGAGCAGGAGGACCGCGGCCGAGCAGAGCCAGCCGTTGCGGGTGAGTCGACGGGGAAGGAAGCGGGCCATCGCGTACAGAACGATGAAACCGGCCATGTAGGGAATGGCGATCATGCCCAGCGCTCCCGCGGTCAAGGCATAGATTACGGGCTCGCGGCAGCCAGCCCCCTTCTGTGTGGATACCAGGCTGAGCATGAACAGGAGGCTGAACAGGACAGCCCAGATGGAGTCCTTGCCCAGTTCCATGACTCCATACAGGCCGAAAAAGCTGAAGATGAAGGCGCCGAAGACAGCCAACCGGGCCCCGCGGAAAGAGAGCCCCAGCTTCTCGACGGCCCGGATCGCCGCCAGGGCGACCAGCAGGAGCAGGGACAGCTTGAACCCGGACGCCAGGGTGCAGGGTGGAACACCTTGCAGCAGGGCGGCGGGGAAATAGGCCATGGCGGAGAAGGCGACGCCATAGCGTTTGGCGGAGAAAAAATCCGCATGGTGCTGCAGGAAGCCGTTGGTGATGATGAGCTGGCCCGAGTCGAGCACGTGGGGAAAGTTGAGAATGGCCAAGATGCCGAGGACGACAGCGAGGATGAACAGGAGGAGGTTTTCCCGCCGGGGAGAAACGGGGAGCGATTCCCGGAGAAGCCGGAGGAAGGCGGACCGGCGCCGGATCAGGAGCCACAGGACGAAACCGAGGTCGAGCGCGTACTTGACGGCCGCCGTCGCCCCGTGGGCATGGAGTCGGAACGTGCCGGCCAGCAACAGCACCACCAGGAACTCGGCGGCATTGGCCAGAATGCCGATCGCCATGCACTGCAGGAGCCGGCTGGCCGGGGATTGTCCCTCCGGTCGTTTCGGAAAGCGGGCGTCGAGCAGCAGGCAGATTCCCGATCCCACCAGCCAGAAGCTGAGGAGCGCATGGAGCAGCGGCAGGCCGATGACGATGGCGACCAGTCCGGCGGGGGTCATCCCGGTGCTCCGGGCGGGGCGGGGGATTCGTCGCCGTCTGCCACCCGGGCGGGCAGCTCCCAGCCGAATCGGGCGGCGACGATCCGCAGGGCCAGGGCGCCGGAGCCGGCCAGCAGCATGACAACCGCAACGGAAAGCCAGGGGCCTCCGCCCGGGCGTGGCGGCCGGAAGGACAACCATGCTCCCGCCAGCAGGAGCAGCACCCCCAGGAAGGTGAGGACATGCAAACCGGGGCGGGAGCAGACCCGCGGGAAAAGGACAAAGATTAGGTCGGCGGGAACGCGGAATACACGCCCCAGGCCGTATTTCGAGCAGCCGGCCCGCCGGGCGCGGTGATTCACCGGGATCTCGAGCAGGCGAGCGCCCGCGCGCGCGGCCAGCAGGGGGATGTACCGGTGCATTTCTCCGCGCAGGCGGGAGAACATACGGGCGGTCGGCGCGGTGTATGCCCTCAGGGTGCAGCCGGAGTCGTGGACGGGGAAGCGGGCCAACCCCTGGATCAGGCGGTTTCCCAAGAGCGAAGGCAGGCGCCGCGTCAGGAAGCGGTCCCGACGCTCCCGCCGCCAGCCGCAGACCAGGTCAACCCCCGCCTGCAGCCGCTCCACCAGGAGCGGGATGTCGGCCGGGTCGTTCTGGAGATCGCCGTCGATGGTGACCGCCACCTCGAAGCGGCAGCGGGCGAAGCCGGCGGCGAGGGCGGCGCTCTGGCCGCGGTTGCGCCCGAAATGAATGACCGTGACCCGGCCGTCCCGGGCCTGCAGCCGGTTCATCACGGCGAGAGACCCGTCCCGGCTGCCGTCGTCGATGAAGAGAATTTCGTAATCGGGGAAACGGCCCCGCAGCGCAGCGACGATCTCCCGGTAGAGCAGCTCGAGCGATTCCTCCTCGTCGCGCACCGGGACGATGACCGAGAGGCGGGGAGGCGATCCGGGTGGCGGGACGCCCGTCACGCCCGGAACTCCTCGCGCCGCTCCGTGACGCGCTCCAGCTGCTCCGCGCGAACGGCGACGCCGATGCCCGGGCCGGTGGGCACGGCCATGGTGCCGTCGGCGGCCACTTCGAAGGGCGGGGCGACGATGTCCTCGCGGTAGTAGCGCCTGGAGGCGGAGATGTCCCCGGGCAGGGTGAAGTTGGGCAGCGAGGCCAGGGCCACGTTGCCGGCACGGCCGATGCCCGATTCCAGCATGCCGCCGTGCCACACCGGCACCCCGCGGTCGCGGCACAGGTCGTGGATGAGGATCGACTCGCTGAAGCCTCCCACCCGCCCCGGCTTGATGTTGATGACCCGGCAGGCGTCCAGCTCGAGGGCGGCCTGGGCGTCGGCCAGGGAGTGAATGCTCTCGTCGAGGCAGATCGGGGTGCGCAACCCGCGCTGCAGCTTGCTGTGCTCGTAGATGTCGTCGTACCCCAGCGGCTGCTCGACCAGCAGCAGGCGGCAGTCGTCCATGGCCCGGAAGACATCGGCCTGGGCCAGGGTGTAGGCCGAGTTGGCGTCCACCTGGAAGGGGATGGCGGGGTGCGCCCGGCGCACCGCCCGCACGAGCCCGATGTCGCGTCCCGGCTCGATCTTGATCTTGATGCGCCGGTAGCCTTCGCCCAGGTATCCGTCGACCTTGCGCAGCAGCTCGTCCGTCGACTCCTGCAGGCCGATGCTCACGCCGACGTCGATGCGCGGCCGCGTGCCCCCGAGCAGCGAAGCCAGCGACACGCCGCGCGCCTTGGCGAAAGCGTCCCACAGCGCGGCTTCCAGCCCGGCCTTGGCCATCATGTGGCCGCGCACGCGAGCCCAGGCGGAGCGCGCTTCGGCGACGGCGGCGATCTCGCGGCCGAGTATGGCCGGTACCAGGAAGTCGCGCAGGATGTGCCAGGCGGTCTGCACCGTCTCGTAGGAGTAGAACGGCGTGCCCTCGGCCACTGATTCGCCCCAGCCGGTCACCCCCTCGGCGTCCACGCGGACGATGATGTGCTCCTCGTCCTTTTCGACGCCCATCGAGGTGACGAACGGAGAGACCAGCTCCAGCCTGACGTGGCGCAACTCGACGCGCTCGATGATCATGGTTCCTCCCCTCCGGCTCCGGTCCCTGGGAACCGTCCGTTCGATTATAGCAGAGTGGTCGCGGAACGGGGAGACGCCAGCAGCGGTTCCAGCTCCGCCAGCGCGGCAGGCAGGTCGCGGCGTCCCAGTCCGATGCGGAAGTGGCCTCCCGGGAAGTCGAACAGGCTGCCGGGCACGATCAGGATGCCGCAGCGGTCGAGCGCGGCGCGGCAGAAGGAGTCTGCGTCCCCGTCTCCCCGCCATTGCGGGAAAGCCACGGGGCCGGCCAGCGGCGGGATCCAGCGCAATTGCCCCGCGTGGGCGGCGAAAAAAGAGGCCGCGTGCTCCCGGTTCTCGCGGACGATGGCCCGGTTGCGCTCCAGGATGGCTGCGGCGGAGCGCAGGGCGACGAGGCCCAGGATCTCGGCGGGGGCGCCGTTGCAGATCGTGGTGTAGTCCTTCACCGCCAGGAAGCGAGACGGCAGCTCCCGTTCCCGGCTGACCAGCCAGCCCAGGCGAAGCCCCGGCAGGCCGTACGCCTTGGAGAGCCCCTGGAGCGAGACGGCCCGTTCGTAGAGGTCGCAGGCCGCCTGCAGCCGGTCGGTCGAATCGGCTTCGAGCTGCCGGTACATTTCGTCCGAAAAGACCCGGCAGCCGGCACGGCGGGCGATCTCCAGGATGGAGGCGAACTCGCTTGGAGTCGGCTGAAAACCGGTGGGGTTGTGCGGAAAATTGACGATCAGCAAGCGCGTCTCCGGCGACACCAGGGACTCCAGGCGATCGAGATCGAGGCGCCAGCCGGAGTCCGCCAGGACCAGCGGCCACGGGCTGACGCGGCAGCCGAGGGCGGCGGCGATCTCGTGAAGGGACTGGTAGGCCGGGCTCATGCAGACGACGTGGTCGCCGGGGCGCAGCAGGGCGTGCATGCAGACGTAAATCGCCTCCTCGGGGGCGGCGATGACGACCTGGTCCGGACCGGCGTGCTCATGGAGGCGGGCCACCTCGGCGCGCAGCAGCGGGTGGCCGGCAGACTCCGTGTAGCCGAGGCGCAGCTCCTGCCACAGGCGCCGGCACTCCGCGTCGGCCAGGGACAGCAACTCCGACATGGCCAGGCTCTCGCAGTCGGATGGGCTCAGCAGGCGGCGGGCACTGAACTCGTGGGCAGCGAAATACCGCTCCAGCCGGAAGGGGCGCATGGAAGGCATGGGATTCAGGATAACGGGGGACGGCCGCCCTGTCAATCCGAGCGCCCGGTCTCGGCGGCGGGGAGGTCAGGCAGCAGCGGCGGCAGACGGAACACCCGCCCGGACCGGATCCGAAACCTCTCCACGGCGCCTCCCAGGGCCGACACCGAACCGCCGGCGTCCACGCGCAGGGCGGCACCGCCGGGAATGCCGTATCCCTCCGATTCCACGCCGCTGGCCAGGAGGGACTTCAGCTCCATCCAGTCGTCCTCTTCCGCGTGGGTGTCGCAGGACAGCGGGGCAAGACCCAGGCAGGGGAAGGTCTCGATGGTGTCGTCGTCGTCGGGGTCACGCCAGCGCAGCCAGCTCCGGCCCAGCATGATGGATCCGGCCGACACGCCCAGGAACGGCTTGCCCCGGCGGTAGAGGTCGGTCAGCAGGGGGACGACCCGCTGCCGCTGCAGCGCAGCCATGCCGGTGTCGACGTCTCCCCCCGAGATGAACACCAGGTCGGCCGCCTCCAGCACGGACACGGCCCGCCGACGGTCCGGGCGGCGCCCGGCCAGCGGGACCAGGTTCACCCGGCCCGCGCCGGCCGCCGCGAACCAGGCGCTGAGCCGGGTTAGGAAGCCTTGGTCATCGCCGCTGGCTGCGCCCACGTAGGCGATGGCCGGCCGGGGCGCGGCCACGGCAGCGAAAATGGCCTGCAGGAGCGGGTCCGGACCGCGCCGTCGGAGCATGGCCGGACCGCCGCCGATCAGGACCAGCGGGGCGGAGCCGGAGGTCACGGCTGTTCCCGCCATAACCTGGAGTGGTCCACGGGGCGGGCGGAGCGGCAGAAGCGGAACTTGCCCGACGGCTCATGGCGCAGGGCCCTGACGGCCCGGGCGTCCACGCGCAGGCCGCCGGTGGCGTCCCGAACGGCCTTCGCGGCCCGGCGGCATGCGGCGGACCCCGCCGCCGGCGCGAGAAGCAGCCGCAGCTCCGCCCGATTCGCGGAGGGACGATCGATCTGCCACCCCGCGATCTCCCCCTGCGCGGCCAGGGCGGCGTCGAGATCGTCCACGGTGACGATCCGACCGTCGGCGGCGGTGAAGACATCGGAGACGCGCCCCTCGATGGTCTCCAGGGTCAGGCCGGCGCTCCGGCCGCATCGGCACGGCGTTCCGGTGTGAAGGCGGGCCACGTCTCCGACGTCGAAGCGCAGGGCGACGAACCAGGGATTGTGGAAGACGGTGACCAGCATGTGGCCCCGGGCCGGCCCACCGAACTCCGGCCGCCAGGGCTGGAAATCGACTCGGCAGTGTTCGACGTTCTGGTGCAGGAGCCCCGCCTCGCACTCCATGAAGACGTGCCCGGTCTCGGTCGAGCCGTAGGAACTGGCGATGGGCGCGGTGAACAGGGAACGGATCTGGCGGAGGTAGATGCGCGAGGGATAGGAATAGGTGAGGAAGATGAGGCGCGGCTGGGACACGGCCAGGCCCAGCTCGCCGGCGCGGCGGGCCAAGGGGGCGAGGTAGGCCGGGTCGCCTTCGAGGACCGCCGGGGCGAACTCGTTCATCTCGCGCACCATTCGGCGCACGTCGCCGTCGCTCCAGGAGGCCGGGTTGACGGTCTGGTTCAGGTAGAGGTGCCGCCCCAGGGTGCGCGCCGCCATGGTCAGCGGACGCGGCGAGTAGCCGGGGCCGACGCAGCGCGGCGAGGCCACCACGGCTTCCCGGCGGTCGCCGTCCGCCACCCGCCGGGCATGGGCGTTCAACTGCCAGGCGGCGCGCTCCGACTCCTCCCACCATCCGGGGTGGAAGACCAGGGTGATCCGGTCGGCCGTGGAGCCGCTGGTCTGGGCATAGAGGATGTCCCCGGCGGCCAGCCCACTTTCCAGGTCGCGGCTGCGCGGCACGAAGCCGAGCGGGAAATGGTCGCGCAACTCGCGCTTGGTCAGCGCCGGCAAGGCGGCATAGCGCTCGTCCAGCGGCCTCGTCGGCCCGGGGTCGAGATGGCGCCAGGTGGCATACCCCGGAACTTCGGCCAGGGCGGTCTCCAGCACGCGCAGGCTGGATCGGCGGTATTCGTTGTCCGGGCTCATGGGTGTCGTACGTTCTCGGGGCGTCGCGGGGGATTCCCCTGACGGCCCCATTTTAGTCCGAAGCCGGGTGGATGTCAACTCAAGTGCCGGGAGCCCCCGTTACCGGGCCTGCCGCGGCGAGGAACCGGGCGGAAGACCCCATGCTACCCCTTCGATTGCGCCTGGGCCGCCTATTGCGGGGAGTCAACCTGCGGAGTCGTCGTCGAGCGCCCCGCTCCAATCGGGCAGCTCCCGCCGGCCGCGTTCGGAGAGCGCGTAGATCCCGGTCGAGACCCGCTCGAACCAGCCGTAGACGTTGTCGTAGAGGATCGAACGGGCCCTGGCCACGCCCGTGGCGGAGGCCACGACGGAAGCCTTGGCCGGCCCATCCCGCTTGATCCGGGCGGCGATGCGCAGCGCCTGCTGGCGATAGGCGGTCAGCAGTCCGCGCCGGCGGTCCGCGCCGCCGGGGACCGGGTCGCCGCGGCGCAAGCGGAACTCGGCGAGCAGGCGCGCCCGCTTCGCCGGCTGCCGGGGCGCCGTGCCGGCGCCCGGGTCCAGCAGAACCTCCACGACTCCCGCCGACCGAATCGTCCCGATGGCCAGCAGGCCGATTCCCAGCCGGCGCAGCAGCCGGAGAACGCGGCGGCGCTGCCGGGGCCTCAACGAAGGACAGTCCAGCGGCACGCCGATGTACACGGAGGGGGAAAGGGCCAGGCGCTCGACCGCCTGCAGCAGGAGATCGAGCGAGAGGGTCCGCTTCAGCTCGACCACCAGCGGCGCCTCATCGCCGCGGACGGCGAGCGCGTCGCAGGCGCCGACCTCGCCCTTCACTTCGTAGCCGCGCGATTCGAGGAAGCGCTTCAGCGGAGGATAGAGGTCGATTTCCCTGGCCATCGGCTCGGGTCGCCCCGCGGGAACGTCAATTCAGGCTCTGCAGGATCTGCCGGGCCACCGCGGCGTTGGCGTTCTCCGGGGCCAGCTGCAGGAAACGGTTGAGCAGCTCCTTGGCCCTGGCGGTGTCCCCCAAACCCAGGGTGACAAGGCCCAGCTGGTAGAGACCGTCGGCATGGCCCGGGTCCAGGGCCAGCAGCTGGCTGAACACGGCCCCCGCTTCCCGGCTGGCGCCGCTGTTGACCAGGCAGACGCCGTAGTTGTAGAGCGAGGTGGAGTCGGGGGTGCCCACCTGGGCGGCCTGGCGGAAGTGCTCGATCGCCTGGGCGAACTCCTGCTTCCGGGCGTGGATGTTGCCCATGGCGGTGAGCGGCAGGATGAACCCGGACTTGGCGGCGGCGGCCAGGCGGTAGTCGGCCAGGGCCTTGTCCCACTCCCGGTTGCGGTCGAACGCCAACCCCCGGTAGTAGAGCAGGATGGCATTGCCGGCGTCGCCCGCCAGCGCCCGGGTGAAGGTCTCGACGGCGTCGCCGTACCGGCCCTTGCGGATCTGGTCGAGGCCCGTGTCGACCAGGGAGGCCGAGCCTCCGGCCATGGCCTTCACCGGCTCGAGCTCGACGATCAGGTCGCCCGTTTCGCCGATGCCGATGCGCATGGCCAGGGCGGCCGGCAAGTATCCGTGGCAGTCGAAGCGGACCTGATAGACGCCCGGTTGCAGGCCGCTCTTGTAGAAGGCCCCCTTGGCGTCCGTCTTCAACTCGGCCAGGATCGTCGCGGTCTGCTCGGCGACGACGGTCACCTTGACGTCGGCCAGCGGCTGCCGGCCGCCCTTTTCGCGGACGGTGCCCTTCAACGCGCCGAGCACCTGGGCCTGGGCGAGCGTCGTCGCCGCCAGCCAAACCGACACGGCCAGCCCCAGCATCCGTCTTTCGTCTCTCATAATTGCCTCCTTCGCTCTGTTATCCCTCTCCGCTTCCGGCTTGCAGGGCTCGAACCCGCTCGGTGCACGCCGCCGCCTTCTGCCGCTGGCCGGCGCCCAGGTAGGCGGCGGCCAGCAACTGGTTGACCTCGACCGTATCGCCGTAGCGGCGCAGCATCTCCAGCCAGGCCGCGGCCCGGGCGAACTGGTTCAGCTCCAGGGCGGCGTTGGCCAGCATGCCCAGCACCGGGTAGGTCTTCTCGATCTCCCCCGGGGTGAGAAGTTCCAGCACGCGGGCGAAGTCCCGCTTCTGGTAGTAGGCGCGGGCGATGACCGGGGTCGAGATCCGGTTCCACAGGGCCCGCGGCAGCTGCTCGAAGGCCGCGACGGCCGCGGCGGCGTCTCCCCGGTTGGCCAGCTCCTGGCCGAGAACGAAGCGGTAGCTGTCGAGGCTGGAGGAGGGCTCCACCTTCTCGAAGACGAGGGGCCGGGAGATGGCGATGGTGGCCGGCAGGACGTGAATGACCTGGCGGATCTCCGGCCGATCCCCCCCGTCGACCCGCAGCTGGTAGGTGCCGTCGGCCACCCCGCCCAGAGGCAGCCGGAACCGGAATCCGTCTCCGACAGGCCAGACTTCGGCGGAGACGGGCGGTGCATCGCCGGCTTCGCGCTGGAGACGGACCTGCGGTGATGCCGGGGTGAAGGCGATCCCCTGCAGCGTGTCGGCGGGGGTGAAGACGAAGCGCGGATCGGCCAGCACCAGCTGGCCGCCGGAGCCGCCGGAGAGGAACGGGGCGCCCGTCATCTCCCGCATTCCGTAGCCGACCAGCAAGCCCGGGGCGGCGGGGGAAACGGCGATCGACTGGCGGTGGGAGAAGAATTCCTGGGTGCGCGGGTTCATCCAGGTGACGCTGACCTGGAAGTCGCCGTCCAGCAGCGGCAGGAAGTCGCGGAACAGCACGCGGCGCTCGTCGACCGCCCGTTTCTGCTCTTCGCTCAGTTTCAGCTCGTACTTGTGCTCGTCCTGGTAGACGAGGCGGCCCGCCGGGTCCTCGATGCGAATGTGCAGGGATGCGGCGGCGGTGTAGGGAGCCGGAGGGGGACCGCGGCGCTCCAGCGACATCGAGTCGGGCATGGCCATGATCTGCAGGAAGGAGATGCCGCGGTCGCGCGATACGGCGAGCGCGATCCGGCCCCCGATGTGGCGGGTGGAGTCGCTCACCTGCACGCTGCCGCGGGCGGGGCCGAACTGCCGGGTGTAGAGCGTTTCCACCTCGCGCTCCGGCAGGGTGAAGATGCGGCCGAGGGCGAAGTTGAAAGAGGAGACGCCGGCCGTATCCGCGTCGCCCTCGCCCGGGACGGCGGAGACGGCCGCCTGGCCCAGCTCGACCGATTCCTGGCGCAGCCGCTCCCAGGCGGCGCTGCGGGAGGTGTAGCGGCTGGAGATCATCGGCGAGAGCAGGTCGCGGGCGTCGTGGATGCCGGGGTGGAACAGTTCGAAGCGGCCCATGTCGCGCGGCTTGAAAAAGAGCAGGTTCATGAACGGGAAGAGCCCCGGCCGCTGCTGGTTGGCGTAGACCCACAGCTCGCACTCCACCAGGTTCTCGTGGCCGCCGAACCGGCGCAGCTCCTGGGGCGGGCCGAGCAGGATGTAGATCCGCCCCTGGTCCGACTCCGGGCCGCGGAAGTGCGCGCGGGCATAGGCCAGGCGCCGCTCGAACTCCAGGAGAAACTCGTTTTGCGGGGAGGAAGGGTCGGGGTCGCGGGCCCTCCAGAACATGTCGCGGAAACGGGCGCGGTCCTCTTCGGTGGCCAGCGCCAGGAAGGTGCCGCGCTCCGCCCGGGTCATGACCGGGCCGACGTCGCGAAGCCATGCGGTCCACGTGTCCGGCGGAGCGGCGGCGGCGCGGAGGGGGGCAGCCAGCAGGACGGAAACGGCGAGCAGAGCGGACAGGCGTCGGAGGCGGTTCACCAACCGATTATACCAGAGAAGCGGGGAGGAGAGAAAAGGGGGGGGGAGCGGAGCTCCCCCCCCCGGGGGTGTTTCCGATCAGAAGAAAAGACGCAGGCCGAGACGGAAGACGCGCGGCGCCACGAGCGAGACGACGTCGTTGTAGCCGCTCACGTTGAACGTGTTCTGGACGGAGGTGATGGTGTCGTCGTTGAAGACGTTGAACATGTCGATCATCGCGCCCAGGCGCACGTTGCCGAAGCGGAAGATCTTCTCCAGCTTGAGGTCGAGGTTGGTCTGGGCGGGGTGGCGCAGGTTGCCGGCCGATTCCATCATGATGTAGCGGCGGCCCTGGTTGGTGGATACGCGGTAGGTGCGGTTGTAGGTGTCGCCGGAGATGTAGGAGAAGTAGCCGCCCAGGTTGATGTCGAGAGGCAGGATGATCGATCCCTGCAGCTTGACCATGTGGGTCGGGTCGTAGGTCAGGCGGCCGAGGGCATTGACCTGGTAGTTGAGGTCGCTGAACATGCGGGAGTCGCCCAATGAGGTGGAGTTCCAGGAGTCGTAGACGTTGTCGGAACTGCCGGTCGCCTTGCCGTGGGTGTAGGAGGCCAGCAGCTGCCACTTGTTGGCGAATCGCTTGTTGACCACGACCTCGACGCCGCTGTACTTGCGCGTCGGCGTGAAGGTGACCATGGGATACTGGCCCTTCTTGGGGTTGGTGATGACGTACTTCTCGGATCCCGGGTCGAGCTGGTCGTAGAAGGTGATGGGCGTGCCGTCCGACGCCGTGGTGGTCCCCATCTCGAAATCGGTGGCCGGGTCGAGCAGGGCCACCTTGTCGATCATGTCGTGGTTGGTGCGGTAGATGTAGTTGACGCCGACGGAGAGGTCCTGCATCAGTTCGCGCTCGATGCCCACCGTGTACTGGTTCATGTAGGGCATCTTGATGTCCGGGTCCACGGTGTACTTGCTGGGGTCCCACTCCACGCGCCAGTCTTCCTGGTAGGCCTCGCCGTCCCAGTAGTAGTAGATGAGGTCGGGCTTGGGCGCCAGGCGGGTGTAGTAGTAGGTGACGATGTTGTCGTAGTACTTGCCGTAGTGGGCCTTCAGCGCCGTGCGCCGGTCGCCGAACAGGTCATAGGTGACGCCGATGCGGGGGGCGATGCCGATCTGCGGCTTGAAGACCGTGCCCACGCCGAGGATCTTGCCGCGGTAGTAGTTGAAGCGGATGCCGGGGTTGATGCGCAGCCGGTCGCTCACCGACCAGGAGTCCTGGGCGAAGAGGGAGGCCCGGAAGTTGACCGCCTTGGTCGAGTAGCCGTCGTAGACGTACAGGTCGTAGGGCTCGCCGTAGTAGGTGTCGTACGACTTGCCGTTGGGATAGCCCCACTCGGTCTTGGTCGGGTTCAGCTCGGTGTCCAGGCCGAACTTGAAGTCGTGGTAGCCGGCGATGAAGTTCTCGGCGTGGTGGGACACCGAGACGTTGGCCGAGATGCGGTTGCGGAAGGCGTGGTAATACGTCCAGGAGTTGTTGTACGACATCAGCGTGCCGAGGTCGTAGTAGCCCGAGACGTCGTAGCCCATCTCCGGGATCAGCTTGTAGTAGGACATGTACCCGGCCGCCTTGGCCTCCAGGAAGGTGCTGTCCGAGTAGATGTGCAGCCAGTTGAGGTTGAAATAGAGCTCGGGGGATTTCTGCTTGCGCGTGGCCTCGGGCTCGTGGTAGGCGTCGGCGCCGCGGTAGCGGCCGGTGTACAGGTCGCCCTCGTAGGAGAAGGCGATGCGGTCCTTGCGGTTCGGCTGCCAGGTGAGCTTCAGGAAGGAGCGCGGCTGGTCGTAGGCCACGGCATAGGGGAAGCCGGGAACCTTGCGGTCGCTGCGGTAGAACTGCAGCGCGCCGAAGAACCAGAGCTTGTCCTTGACGATCGGGCCGCCGACGTCGAGGTGGACGTTCTTGTAGGCCATCGCCGGGGAGGTCTCCAGGTAGTCGTACTTCTTGATGTTGCTGGCGTTCCACTTGTCCAGCTGCAGGAAGGAGTCGAACATGCCGGAGAACTTGTTGCCGCCGCTCTTGGTGATGGTGTTGAAGACGATGCCCGAGAAGCCGTCGTACTCGGCCGGGGCCCCGATGCCCATGATCTTGGCTTCCTGCACCACGCCGTAGTCGAGGAACACGTAGGCGGTGTGCAGCTCCGGGTCGGAGGTGTCGACGCCGTCGATCTGGTACTGCACGCCGTTGGTGGACGCGCCGAAAGCCGAGTCGTCCTTGACGCCGGGAGCCATGTTGACGATGTCCGACACGAACTGGTTGTTGGGGATGTTCTGGATCAGGTCCTGGGACAGGTTGGTCACCGCGGTCTGCGAGTCCTTGATGTCGACCAGCGGCGGCACTCCCTTGACGGTGATGGCCTCCTCGATGCGCCCCTGCACCATGGTGAAGTCGATGGTCAGGGTGATGCCCACCGAGAGCCGGACGTCGTCGCGGACGGCGGTCTGGAAGCCGTCCAGGCGGGCCTTCACCAGGTAGACGCCGGGGGGCAGGGCGACGAAGCGGAAGCGGCCGCGCTCGTCGGTGACGGTGGACCGTTCGCCGCCCATCAGGTTGGGCGACGAAATGATCACCTGCACGCCGGGCAGGGCCTCGTTGTTGCCCATGATCACCTTGCCCTCGATCGCGCCGTTTTCCTTCGACTGGGAAAGGAGCGCGACCTGGCCGAGCAGGAAGATCAGGGCGGCAATCCAGGTCAGGTACTTCATCCTTTGCATGCATCCTCCTTGGGTGTGGGAAAGAGCATTTCGTATGCCCTGATTGTGTTTTGCCGGGAAAAAAAAATCAAGGCCTTCACGATTTTTCTTCCCGGGCGTGAGCCCCGGAGTGGAACGTCCGGGTCAGCGCGCCACCCGGCGCATGATGGCCTCGGCCTGCCGCAGGCTCCGGGCGGACTCGGCCGGTTTCCCGCGCCGCGAGAAGATGTCGGCCAGGATGAAGTGACCGAAGGCGGTGTACTTGTCCTCCGGGCGGATGGCCACGCCCCGCTCGCACAGGCGGACCGCCTCGTCCAGGTCGGCGCCGAGGTCGAGCAGGTGCTTGGCGACCATGAAGTAGGGGATGTTGAAGTCCGGCTCGGCCTCCATGGCCTGCCGGTAGAGGGCCTGCGCCTCATCGGCCCCGCCGCCCTGGCGCAGCAGCTCGGCCAGGTTGTAGGCGGCGCGGTAGCCCTTGGGGTTGACCTCCAGCTCGCGGCGGTAGAGGGCGGCGGCGGCCTCGCGGTCGCCCCGGGCCTCGGCGATCAGCGCCAGCGTGAAGCTGGAGCGCGGCAGCGCCGGGTTGATCTCCCGGGCGCGGCGGATGGCCGCCGTCGCCGCGTCGAAATCCTTCATGCGGAAGAGGATCTCGCCCATGCGGTTGTGGGCCCCCGCCTGCCCCGGGTCGAGGGCCACCGCCCGGCGCATCTCCGCCAGCGCCCCGGCCAGGTCGTTCTGCTGGAAGAGAATGTCGCCGAGCTCGGTGCGGAAGGCGGCGTCTTCCGGAAAGAGGCGGATGTAGGAGGCGAGCTCCCGCTTGGCCTCCTCCAGGCGCCCCATGCCGCGCAGCGAGTTGACGACGTTGATCATGGCGAAGTTGTAGTCGGCGCGGCGCTCCAGCACGGCCCGGTACTGCTGGATGGCGTTTTCGAACTCCTTCCGCTTGAAGTAGAAGTTTCCCAGCAGCATGTAGGCGTCGATGATCTCGGGGTCCTCCGCCAGGATGCCGCTCACCAGGCGGATGGCCTCTTCCTCCCGGTCGCCGTCGGCCAGCCCGCGCGCCCGCGACAGCGCCTTGTAGATGTGGAACTTCCGCTTCGGGTCGACCAGGAGCGGGCGCTTCGAGGTGTCCACGAAGGTGGTGAGGTAGCCGAGCGCGGCCAGCTTTTCCAGCGAGTCGCGGTCGGTCTTCTTCACCTGCTCCGGGGCCAGCGGATCGCGCGTCTGCTGGCGGCAGAACTCCTCGATCCGGCGTCGCATGTCGCGCGCCGCCGGGGAGTGGCGCCGGACCACGTTGTCCGTTTCTCCGGGATCGCGGCGGCGGTCGAACAGCTCCGCCTCGGGGGCCTGGATGTATTTCCAGCCCGAGCGGTAGAGCGCCTTCAGCTCGGACCAGCCGTAGTGCAGGCGCGGGTACCAGGTCTCGGTGTAGGCGGTACCGGTCCGGGCCGGCTGGTCGCCGAACATCTGGGGCAGCAGCGATCGCCCCTGGGTTTGGGCGGGGAGGGAAACTCCGACGGCCTCCAGGATGGTGGGCAGGATGTCCACGTGCTCGACGGGGGCGGCGATGGTCCGCGCCGGAAAGCGGAAGGGGGCATGGACGATCAGCGGCACGTGCACCGTGGAGTCGTAGATGAAATACCCGTGGGTCGCCTCCCCGTGCTCGCCGAGCCCCTCCCCGTGATCGCCGGTGACCACCAGCAGCGTGCGCTCCCAGAG
The DNA here is from genome assembly GCA_964479735.1 of uncultured Clostridia bacterium. Taxonomy (GTDB): domain Bacteria; phylum Acidobacteriota; class Aminicenantia; order UBA2199; family UBA2199; genus CAYZNT01. The sequence goes on along the minus strand of CAYZNT010000026.1, from coordinate 36,571 downwards.
CTTCTTCTCCTTCAGGTAGGAGAAGAACGAGCCCAGCTGGGCGTCGGTGTAGGCCACTTCGCCGCGGTAGGGGTGGCCGGGATACTGCTCGCGGAAGGGGGACGGCGGTTCGTAGGGGGTGTGCGGGTCGTAGAGGTGGATCCAGGCGAAGAAGCGGCGCCCGCCGTTCTTGTCCAGCCAGCCGCGGGCCTCGGTTAGAACGTCCTCGGCCGGGCGCTGCACCTCGCCGAGCGATACCGACTTGTAGCGGCTCAGGTCGAAGGAGTCGCCGTAGTAGTCGAATCCCTGGTTGATGCCCCACTTGGAATGCAGCACGTACGAGGCGACGAATCCGGCGGTGGCGAACCCCGAGGCCTTCAGCGCCTCGGGGAGCATGAGGAGCCTCTGGGGCACGAGGAAACCGCCGTTGTCGCGCACCTGGTGGTGCAGCGGGTAGGTGCCCGACAGGATGGTGGTGTGCGACGGCAGGGTCAGCGGCGTCTGGGCGATGCAGCGCCCGAAGCGCACCCCGTCGGACGCCAGCCCGTCGAGGGCGGGAGTCGCCACCCGGTCCTTCCCATAGCAGCCGAGGTGGTCGGCCCGCAGGGTGTCGATGGTCACCAGGATGACGTTCATGCCGCGCAGCCGGCCGCGGTGGATCCGCTCGAGCACGGAGGCGCCGAAGAGGAGATAGAGCAGCAGCATGCCGCCGGCGGCCAACGCCGCCGCCCGCCCCAGCGGGCTGCGCGCCGCCCGTGCGGCGAACGCGCGCAGCGCGGAAGGGTTCGCGGCTATCCGGTTTCCCATCGGGCCATCATATTTTTTTTCGGCATCCCTGTCAACCGCGATCCTTCCCCGGCCTAGTCGAAATCGGCCGGCCACTCGGGGTGGCGGAGGTGCTCGAAGAGCCGCCGGATCTGCCCCGGCGTGACCCGGGACAGGGAGAGAGGAGGCAGCTCGTTCTCGCGGAAGAAGGCGGCGCCATCCGTCTCGCTGGAGCGGGCCGGAGATCCGCCGGTGATCTCGCAACCGAAAAAGAGCTTGTAGACGGAGAAGGGATGGGGCGGCCAGTGGCCCTGGGCGCGGCGGTCGAGCACCGCCAGCAGTTTCACGGCGCGAACCGAGTAGCCGGACTCCTCCCGCACTTCCCGCTCCACCGCGGCGGCCGGTGCCTCGCCGGGGTCCGCCCACCCCCCGGGGAGCGCCCAGCGGCCGTCCACCGCTTCGTTCACCAGGAGGAGGGCGCCATCGCGGAATGCCACGCCGCGCACGTCCACCTTGGGGGTGGCATACCCCTCCTGGGCGGAGAACGCGGCCAGCACCTCCGGCACCGGCGCGCCCGATCCGGCGGCCGCCATCTCGGCGGCAACCCGGCGTACCGCTTCGTACCGCTCGCGATCGAATGGATTCTGGGCGTAGAGAAGCCCGTTCTGGGCGATCGCCTGCAGGTGCCGGGCCCAGGGCAGCCAGGCGGGTTCTGCCGGAGCGGGCCGGTGGCGGCACGTCGGTTTTCCCATGCAGCCATTATACCAGAGGCCGGAATTCGGGTTGATTTATGGTCCGTTTGCCTACATAATTGATTCAACTCATATGCCCATTCCAGTCGGTTGCTCGGGAGACGGGTGAAGAAGCCGGGGCGTAAAATCCGGGAGTTGCGGAGTCCGCCGTCAACAGGGACGCCATCCGGTCCTTGCGGCGACCGCGTGGTTAACGCCGCGACCGGAGATCCGACGGCCGAGCAATACTGGAAGAAATTCCGCGACCTGCGGGCGGTGTTCGACTCCATCGGCCATGTCATCTGGCTGCTCGACGCCGAATCGCGGATCGTCACCGCCAACCGCGCTACCGAGGCCTTCCTGGGCAGGCCCGTCCGGGAAGCCGTCGGCCGCCATTGCTGGGAACTGGTCCATGGCACCGATCTGCCGCTCCCGGGATGCCCGGTGACGAGCATGTTCCAGAGCGGGAGGCGCGAATCCCTGGAGCTGCAGATCGGCGGCAACTGGTACCAAATCGATGCCGACCCGATTTTCGACGAGGAGGGGAGAGTCGGCGGCGCCGTGCACATCATCGCCGACATCGGCCCGCGCAAGCAGGCCGAGCAGGCCTTGCGCGAAATTGAGGAGCGGTTCCGGCTGATCACCGACAACGCCCACGACATGATCAGCCTGCACGACCTGAGCGGGAAGTATGTCTATGCCTCGCCGGCGGCCAGGGCGATCACGGGCTACGAGCCGGACGAACTGGTCGGTCGCTCGGCCTTCGAATTCGTGCCCAAGGAGGACTGGGCCGCGCTCGGTGCGCACCACCAGCGCACCATCGAAAGTGGACCGCAGGCGCCGATCGAATTCCGGGTTCGGCGCAAGGACGGCCGCCAGCTCTGGGTGGAGGGCGTGTCGCGGGTGATCTCCGGCGCCGGCGAGCAGGGCCGCCTCATGGTCGTTCTGCGCGACATCGAGGAGCGCAAGAAAGCCGAGGATCAACTGCTTGCGTCGGAAGGCAAACTGCGCGCCATCATCCAATCGGCTCCCCTGGGAGTGCACCTGTACCGGCTGGAACAAGACGGGCGGCTGGTGCTGGAGGGCGCCAACCCCGCCGCTGACCGCATCCTCAAGATCGACCACCAGCCGCTACTGGGGCTGACCATCGAGCAGGCTTTCCCGCCGCTCGCCGCCACCGACATTCCGGACCGCTACCGCCTGGCCGGCCGGGACGGCGTGCCCTATTGCTCCGAGCAGGTGGACTATGCCGACGAACGGAGTATCTCCGGGGCCTTCGAGGTGCACGCGTTCCGAACCTCGCCGGGGCACGTGGCGGTGATGTTCCACGACATCACCGAGCGCAAGCGGGTGGAACGGGAGCACCAGCTCCTGCAGGAACAGCTGCAGCAGGCGCAGAAGATGGAGTCGATCGGCCGGCTGGCGGGAGGCGTGGCCCACGACTTCAACAATCTGCTGTCGCCGATCCTGGGCTACGCCGAGATGCTGTCCATGGAGCTGACGGATGGAAGCCGTCAGAAAGACCAGGCCGGGCTGATCCTGCAGGCGGCGCAGCGCGCCAAGGAGCTGACCCAGCAGCTGCTCACCTTCAGCCGCAAGCAGGTGCTTCAGCTGCGTTCCCTGGACCTCGGCGCGGTGGTGCGCGATTTCGAGCGGCTCCTGAGGCGCACCATCCGCGAGGACATCCGTCTGGACACGCGTGCCCCGGCGGCGACCCGGCTGCCGGTGCTGGCCGACGAGGGCCAGCTGCAGCAGCTGCTGATGAACCTGGCCGTCAACGCCCAGGACGCCATGCCCGGAGGCGGCGACCTGCTCGTCGAGGTCGGCCGGGTGGGCCTGGAAGACGCCTTCGTGAGCGAGAACCCGGGCGCGGCGGCGCGGGCCTACGCCTGGCTGTGCGTCTCCGACACCGGCTGCGGCATGGATCCGCAGACCGTCGAGCGGATGTTCGAGCCGTTCTTCACCACCAAGGAAATGGGGCGAGGCACGGGCCTGGGAATGTCGATCGCCTACGGCATCGTGCGCCAGCACAACGGCCACATCTCGGTCAGCAGCCAGCCGGGCATCGGCACCTCCATCCGCGTCTTCCTTCCGTTGCAGGACGATCCAACCGAATGACCCGCCCCTGATCCCCCTCGGGTGCGCAACGGTTGAACTCCGGGGCATGATCCTCGGTTCGTCTCCGTCAAGAGATCGCAGGTCGGGGCACGATTCCGGGCGGAACCGGAGGTGGGGGCGTTCAGCCTTTCTTTTTCCTTCTGCCGCGGTGGACCAGGGCGGCGAAGAGCGGCCAGAAGGTCTCGGCGATGCGCCCGCGGCCGTTGCGCTGGTCCGGAGCGGCGGTCGTGCGCCAGGCGGCGATGCGCAGCAGGCGGCGGATCATGGCTCCGTAGGGATAGCCGTTGTGAGCCGCGGCGCTCGAGAAGCTGGTGTCGGGCGATATGTCGGCGTTGGGGTTGACGTCCAGGACGAAGAAGACGCCGTCGCGCAGGCGGATGTCGATGCGCGCATAGTCGCGGCAGCCGATGGAGCGGAAGGCGGCGATGCAGGTGCGCCGCAGCAGGTCCATCTCGGACGGGCGCAGGCGCGCCGGCAGCACGGTGCGGATCTCGCGGTAGGCGCGCGAAGCCGGCGAGAATTTGGCGCGGTAGGTGCACAGCCGGTCGCGGAAATCGGAAAAGGCGGAGAAGTCCATCTCGGCCACCGGCAGCACCTCGATGCGGCCGTTCCCCCACAGCGAGACGTGGAACTCGCGACCGTCGATGAAATCCTCCACCAGCGCCGGCTGGTCGTAGCGTTCGAGGATGAAGCGGATGCGCTGCCGCAGCTGGCGCCGGTTGTTCACCACCGATTCGCTCGAGATGCCGATGCTGCAGTGCTCGAAGGCGGGCTTGACGATCGCCGGGAAGATCTTCCAGCCGCTGATGTCGGTGGAAGGGAAAACCCGCCAGGCCGGGCAGGGGATGCCGTGCCGGTTCAGCACCTCGTGCACCCCGGGCTTGTCGGTGGAGAGCGCCAGAACGTCTGCCGGTGATCCGGTGAAGGAGTACTTCAGCCGCTGCAGGGTCCTGGCCGCCTGGACCTCGCCGTGGTGAACGCCGGGCAGCGCCTCCACCCAGTTGAAGACGAAGTGGCGGCTGGCCTCGTAGCCGGCCAGCAGCGGGGAGAGGGCCGCCTGGCGCACGGGCAGATCGATGACCGGAACGTCGAGCTGGCGAAGGGCGCGCACCGCCCGCTGTCCCTGGTGTTCGACTTCCAGGCGGTCTTCGCGCGGCCAGGCGGGGTGGACGTTGTAGAGGACGATCACGCCGTTGCCGCCAGCCGGCGTGGCTTTCGTCATGAATCGCACCTCCGCGCGTTCGCCAAGCGATATCCTGTTGATACCGGTAAAGGATTTTTTTTGCAACCCCAACGAAAAAAATTCCCGCCGCCCGGTTGTCGCAACCCTGCGTTCTGATATAATCCGCCACGATCCCCGGAGCCATGATGAAAGAAAAAGCCGGGCTGCCCCGCAACGTCTGGGTCGTCTCCGTCACCAGCTTCCTGACCGACGTCTCCTCCGAGATGATCGTCAACGCCTTGCCGCTGTTCATGAAGAACGTGCTCGGCGTCCGGACCTATTTGGTCGGGCTGGTGGAGGGGCTCGCCGAAACCACCGCCAGCCTGCTCAAGATCTTCTCCGGCTGGGTCTCCGACCGCCTGCAACTGCGCAAGCCCCTGGCGGTGCTGGGGTACGCCCTCTCCGCCCTGTCGAAGCCCGTCTACTTCTTCGCCTCCACCTGGGGCTGGGTGGCGGGGGCGCGCTGGGGCGACCGGGTCGGCAAGGGCGTGCGCACCGCCCCGCGCGACGCACTGATCGCCGACTCGACTCCGCGCGAGCGGCTGGGGCTGGCCTACGGCCTGCACCGCGCGGCAGACACCGCCGGCGCCTTCGTCGGCCTGTTGGTCGCGCTGATGCTGCTGCGCGCCCTGGAGGGCAGCGGCGCCACCCTGAGCGCATCCACCTTCCGCGTCCTGGTGCTGGCGTCGCTGGCGCCCGCCTTCCTGGCGGTGATCGTGCTGGCGCTGGGGGCGCGCGACGTGCCGCCATCCGGCGGCCAGGCGGCGGAGCGCCCGCGCTTCGCGTTTCGATCGCTCGGTCGGCCCTTCGGCCGCCTGCTGCTGATCGTCGGCCTGTTCGAGCTGGGCAACAGCTCCGACGCGTTCCTCATCCTGCGCGCCCAGGAGCGCGGCCTCTCCCTGTATGGCATCTTCGCCATGCTCATCGCCTTCAACTTCGTCTACACCGCCCTCTCGGCGCCGGCCGGGCGGCTCTCCGACCGGCTGGGGCGCCGGAGGCTGATCGCCTGGGGCTGGGGAGTCTACGTTCTCGTCTACCTGGGATTCGCCTTCGCGGCCTCGGCGGCGCAGGTCTTCGCCGCCTACCTGCTGTACGGCGCCTACTACGCGTTGACCTACGGCACGACCAAGGCTCTGGTCGCCGAAATCGTTCCCGCCTCCGCCCGGGGCGCGGCCTTCGGCGCCTACCACGCCGTGCTCGGCCTGGCCGATCTGCCGGCTTCGCTCATCGCCGGCCTGCTCTGGGAGGGCATCGGCCGGTGGCCCGGCTTCGGGGTCCAGGCCCCGTTTCTGTTCGGGGCCGCCTGCGCGCTGTTCGCGCTGGTGCTGCTGGGGCGCTGGTCGCCCGCCCCGGCGGAGAGGGGAGGAGCCGGCAGCTGACCCCGCGGCGTCGCCACCGGCGGGCGCTTGATTTTTCCCGCCCGTACGGGTACCATGACGACCTGTCCGCGCGGCCGCCGGAAACGATCCCAAGGAGGTCTGGTGATGGAAGAAGAGAAAACGATTTGGAGCGGCTCGATGTCGCAGATCGTCAACCTGGGCGCCTTCCTGCTCAGCGGCCTGGTCTTTGTCCTGCTGCTGGGGCTGCTGGTTTTCGTCGTCTGGCCGCACGTCACGGGCAACGCGATCCTGGTGGCGCTCGCCCTCCTGGTCGTGGCCCTGCCGCTGTTCTACGCGTTCGCGAAATGGCTGACCGTGAAGATGCTGCGCTACGAGGTGACCAGCCAGCGCATTCGCATCACCACCGGCATCCTCTCCAAGCGCACCACCGCCCTGGAGCTGTACCGGGTGAAGGACTACGAGTACCGTGAACCGTTCTTCATGCGCCTCTTCAAGTTCGGCGACCTGGTCATCTCGACTTCGGACGAATCCGACCAGGAGATGGTCCTGCACGCCGTTCCCCGAGTGCGCTGGCTGGCCGACCAGCTGCGCCTGGCCGTGGAAGCCCGCCGCGATCTGAAGCGAGTGCGCCAGGTGGACTTCGACGGCGACCAGGCGCCTCCCGAGCCGTGAGCCGGCGGCCGCGCTTTATCTCCCCGCCGCCCGCCCGTTTCGCTCCGGCGTGACGTCATGAACGGCCGGCGCGCATTCGCCGTTCGCCTCACCCGAGTCGCCACGGGCGGAGCGGGGGAGCCCCGGGGCGGAAACCGGGAGTTCCACGTGTCGCGCCGCTGCCGGCAGCGCTACGGCTTCGACCAGGCGCTTTTCAACAAGCGCGGCGACGTCGTTTTCGCCGACTACCACGCCGTCCGCCGCTTCGCCCGGTGCATGAACCAGCAGCGCGACCTGGCCGCTTTCCCCGAACGGGCCGTGCGCGCCGGCGAGCTCAACGCCATGGGGCTGATCGACGAGATCCTGCACGAAGTGGCGCGCCTGTACCGGGAGCAGGTCGGAGACCGCGTGCTCTCCCGGGCGCTGGCCTTCCTGGAGGGCCGGCTGGGGCGCGGGGCGACCGACGACTGCCTGGCCCGCTTCGTGGCGGAGTTCCCGCCGCTGGCTGTGCATGGCGGCCAACTGGATCCGTCCGCCTGGCTGGCGGCCGAAGAGGGCGGCGAACCGGCGCGCGAGGCGGCGCTGGAGGAAATGGTGATGCTGTGGCTGGCCAACGCCAACCCGGCCTTCTCGCCCTTCCGCGAACTGTTCGCCGACGACGACCTGCCTCCCGCCTATCGCGACGCGGTGGCCGCGCTGGCCGAGTTTTTCCGCGGCGAGCCGCCGTTCGGGCCGGACCGCCAGAGCCTGCCCGAGATGCTCCGGGCCCCGGCCCTGGCCGCGCCGCACTCGCTGCCCGGCCAGCTGCAGTTCATCCGCGACCGCTGGGGGCTGCTGCTCGGCCGACGCCTTTTCTACCGCCTGCTCGGCGGCTTCGACCTCATCCGCGAGGAGGAGCGGCCGGCGTTCGCCGGAGCCCCATTCACCCCGCTGGTCGACCGCGCCGCACTGGCGGCCGCCGCGGGGGAGGAAGACACGGAGCGCTTCAGCCCCGACCGGGACTGGATGCCGAACCTGGTGCTGATGGCCAAGAGCGCGTACGTGTGGCTCGACCAGTTGACGCGCATCCATGGGCGGCCCATCCGCACCCTCGACGCGATCCCCGACGGGGAGCTGGACCGGCTGGCGCGCTGGGGCGTTTCCGGGCTGTGGCTCATCGGCATCTGGGAGCGCTCGCCGGCCTCGCGGCGCATCAAGCGGATGTGCGGCAACCCGGAAGCGATGGCGTCCGCCTACTCCCTGCACCGGTACGACATCGCCTCCGACCTCGGCGGCGACGCCGCCCTCGACGACCTGCGCAGCCGCGCCGCAACGCGCGGCATCCGCCTGGCGGCCGACATGGTGCCCAACCACATGGGCCTCGACTCGCCCTGGGTGGTCGAGCACCCGGAGTGGTTCATCCAGCTCGACCACGCGCCCTACCCGGCCTACGCCTACACCGGGGCCGACCTGTCGCCGGACGGCCGGGTGGCCATCCAGATCGAAGACCGTTACTACGACCGCGGCGACGCCGCGGTGGTGTTCCGCTGGTCACGCCGCGACCGCCGCGAGGTCCGCTACATCTACCATGGCAACGACGGCACCCGCATGCCCTGGAACGACACCGCCCAGCTCAATTTCCTGCTGCCGGAAGTGCGCGAGGCGGTCATCCAGACGATCCTGCAGGTCGCCCGCCGCTTCCCGATCATCCGCTTCGACGCCGCCATGACGCTGACCAAGCGCCACTACCAGCGGCTCTGGTTCCCGCAGCCGGGGGCGGGCGGCGACATCCCGTCCCGCGCCGGCCAGGGGCTGGACAAGGCGGAGTTCGATCGCCGCATGCCGGAGGAGTTCTGGCGCCAGGTGGTGGAGCGGGTCGCCGCCGAGGCGCCCGACACCCTGCTTCTGGCCGAGGCGTTCTGGCTGATGGAGGGCTTCTTCGTCCGCAACCTGGGCATGCACCGCGTCTACAACAGCGCGTTCATGAACTTTCTGAAGGCCGAGGAGAACGCCAAGTTCCGCCACGCGCTGCGCGCCGTGCTGGAGTTCAATCCCGAGATCCTCAAGCGCTACGTCAACTTCATGAACAACCCGGACGAGGAGACGGCGGTGGCCCAGTTCGGTCGTGGCGACAAGTACTTCGGCGTCTGCACCCTGATGGTCACCCTGCCCGGGCTGCCGATGTTCGGCCACGGCCAGGTGGAGGGGTTCGAAGAGAAGTACGGCATGGAGTACGCGCGCGCCTACCGGGAGGAGCCGGCGGACGAAGATCTGGTGCGCCGCCACGAGCGCGAAATCTTCCCGCTCCTGCACCGGCGGGCGCTTTTCGCCGGGGTGGAGAACTTCCGTCTCTACGATTTCTTCGCCGAATCCGGCGAGGTCAACGAGAACGTGGTGGCGTTCACCAACCGCCGCGGCGCGGAGCGAGGGCTGGTCGTGTTCCACAACCGCTACGAATCCACCTCCGGCTGGCTGCGCCTGTCGGCGGCCTACGCCGTGCCGGGGAGCGGGACGCTCCACCGCCAGGACCTGGCCGGGGCCCTGGCCCTGGCGGGAGGCGCGGGGCGCTTCGTGGTGCTCCGCGACCTGCGCAGCGGACTGGAGCACCTCCACCGCCAGGACGAACTGCGCCGAAACGGGCTGCACCTTCAGCTCAACGCCTTCGGCCTGCGCGTCTTCGCGGAAATCCGCGAGGTGGACGAGAACGCCGAGGGCGCCTATGGCCGGCTCTGCGATCTCCTGGCCGGCCAGGGGGTGCCCCGCATCGAGGAGGCGCTGGCGCAGCTGGCCCACGAGAACGTGCGCGGGGCGCTTCGCGCCCTGCTCGGACACGCGGTCGCGGCCTGGAACGGCTGGCTGGACCACGGCTTCCGGGAAGATGACCCGCGCCTGCCGGAGCTGCGCGGGAGCTGGCAGCGGCTGCAGGATGAGATCCGCGCCCAGGGGAAGGCGGCGGGCGGCGAGCGCGAGTGGCTGCGCCTGACCGGCGACCTGGGGGCGGCGGCGGCCTGGCTGCGCCCGGGCCGGAGTTCAGGAGAGGCGGAAGGGCCGCCCGGGTACGACTCGTTGCGCCTCTTCCTCGGCCGAGCAGACCGCCCCCCGGTCATGCTCCTCTGGCTTCTGCTGCGCCACCTGGGCTCCATTCCCGGCAACGGAGCGTCTCCCGCTCTCAGCCTGGTGGACGAGTGGCGCCTGGCCCCCCAGCTCGAAGAGAGCCTGGCCGCGGCCGGGTGCGACCCCGGCCGAGCCCGCACCGTGAGGGCGCTTCTCTCCCTCCCCCCCCTGCGCAGCGGAGAACCCCTCGCCGCGCAGGTCGAATCCTGGCTCCACGATGCCGAGCTTCGCTCCTTCCTGGGCATCAACCGCCACCAGGACATCCTCTGGTTCAACCGCGAGGCCTTCTCCGAACTCACCGCCTGGGCCTCCTTCCGCGCCTGGATCGACGGACTGCCCGGTGCCGCTCCGAAGCGCCTGACCCGCGTCTGGAACCGACTGGTGCGCGCGGCCGAGTTCTCTGCCTTCCAGGTCGATCTCCTGCTCAAGGGGGTCCAGGTCCTCGACCGCGAGATTCCTGCCCCGAGGCGGCCGCACTAGGCCGAATCCGGCCGCCCGGGTTTGCGGCCTCGGCCGCAGCCGCCGTCCACGCCGGAGAACGCCGGCGGGCGGTCGGGGCCGTCCGCTGTGTTATAATGACCGCAACGCGTTCTGCCCGGTTCACCGGGGGACGTCAGGAGGGTGCATGAAGAGATACGCGGTGCTGCTGCTCGCGGGCCTGGCATTCGTCGCTCTGCCGTTGCGGGGTTCCATTTCCGGACAGGTCGACCTGGTGTCGCGCTACATCTGGCGAGGATTCGACCTGCTGCCCGACAACCACGCGGCCATCCAGCCGTCGGTCGACTTCGAATTCGGGAAAAGCGGATTCTCCCTGAACGTCTGGAGCAGCTTCTCCCTGGCCCAGCGCGACGCCTACAAGTACCTGGACGAAATCGACCTGACCCTGACCTACAGCTTCCGGATGCCCGAGGGGTGGGATCTGGTTGCCGGCTTCACCCATTACGGTTACTGGTTCGCACAGGATTTCACCTTCAAGGACAGCACCACCCAGGAACTGTTCGCCACCGTCACCCGGACCGACCTGCCGCTGTCGCCCTCCCTGTCGGTCTACTACGACCTCAACCTCGGCTCGGGCGTCTATGTCGCCCTGGGCGGATCCCACGAGGTGAAGCTGGGCGATCAGGTCGCCCTTGAACTGAGCGGGCTGATCGGCTACAACGGCCGGCAGTTCATCCAGACGTCGGGGCTGTCGAACGTCGACTTCCGCGCCGCCGTGCCCTTCACCGTGGGCTCGGTCACGCTGACCCCCTCGGCCAACGTGACGATCCCGCTGATGGACGAGGTGAACGACGCGACGGAGATCTGGTTCGGGCTCTCCGTGGCGATCGAGTAGGGACCGGTTTCAAACCTGTCCCTGCCGGTTTGAGGCCTTGCAATGGAAGCCGAGAAAGGATAAAATAGGGGTCCCCGTGGAGAGGTGTCCGAGCGGTTTAAGGAGCACGCTTGGAAAGCGTGTGTACTGGAAACGGTACCGTGGGTTCGAATCCCACCCTCTCCGGGGGCGGACCCCGGACGCGCGTCAATCAGGTGTGCGCAACGGGTCCAGGAGCCCGGCGGTGCGGGGCTGTGAACCTTGTCAGGACCGGAAGGTAGCAGCAATAAGCAGACTCCCGCAGGCGTCCGGTGCCTCCTGGGCCTTGCCATAGAATGATTTCATGTACCTCGCTCTAGCCAGGAAATACAGGCCGCAGCGCTTCTCCGAGCTGATCGGCCAGGCCAGCATCTGCAAGACCATCCAGAACTCCATCGCCATGAACAAGGTCTATCCGGCGATGATCTTCTCCGGCATGAAGGGGGTCGGCAAGACGTCGGCGGCGCGCATCCTGGCCAAGTCGCTGAACTGCGAGAAGGGCCCGGCGATCGAGCCCTGCAACGCCTGCCCGACCTGCCTGGCGGTCACCGAGGGCAGTTCGCCCGACTTCCTCGAGATCGACGGGGCCTCCAACAACGGCGTCAACGAGGTGCGCAGCCTGCGCGAGACGGTCAAGTACCGGCCGCTCAAGAACCGCAACCGCGTCGTGGTCATCGACGAAGTGCACATGCTGTCGACCGCCGCCTGGAACGCCCTGCTGAAAACGATCGAGGAGCCGCCCGAGCACACCGTTTTCATCATGGCCACCACCGACTTCCACAAGATCCCGGCCACCATCGTTTCGCGCTGTCAGCATTTCGAGTTCAAGCGAATCCCCCACGAGGTGATCAAGACCGTCCTGCAGCAGATCTGCACCAAGGAGGCCGTGAAGATTTCCGAGTACGGCCTGTACCTGATCTCGCGCTCCGCCGAGGGCAGCCTGCGCGATGCCAAGAAGATTCTCGACCAGGCGATCGCCATCTCCAGCGGCGACATCAAGGACGCCGACGTGATCACCATCCTGGGGATCATCGAGGAGGAGACCTTCATCCGCCTGACCAGCTGCATGCTGGAGCGCGACCGCCGCGGGATCATCACCCAGATCGGCGAGCTGCTGGAGCGCGGCATCGACCTGCGCTTCTTCTACGGCGAGTACCTCAAGTTCGTGCGCGACCTCATCGTCATCCGCTCGATCGAGGATTCCGACCGTTTGCACAACCTCAACCCGGAGAACCTGCCGGCGATCCGCGACATGCTCAAGAACGTCTCCGATGTCGAGCTGCTGCGGTACTTCAACGCCATGAAGGACGCCGAGCAGATGATGCGCAACACCGAGAACCCGTCGATCATCCTCGAGTACCTGTTCCTGAAGCTCTCCTTCTTCCCCGCCCTGGCGAGCATCGAGGAGGTCATCCGCTCCATCCGCGCCGAGAAGCCGGCCGCCGCCGCTCCCGCCGCGCTCCCCGCCGAACCCGACGAGCACCCCCTGCCGCCGGACGCCCCTCCGCCGCGCCCGGCCGCCCGCCCCGCGGCGTCGCCGCTCGGCGAAGAGTCCCTGGTCGCCTCCCTGCGCGACCGGTTCCGCAGCGAGAAGCCCCGGTTGGCGTCGCTGCTCGAGGCGGCCGCCGTCCGGCTGAAGGACAACCTGCTGCACATCGAGATCGGGCGGAACTTCGAGAGCGCCTTCCGGATGATGAAGGAACAGCGCGAGCGGCTGCAGGAAATCGCCGGCGAACTGGCCGGAAGGCCGGTGACCGTCGAGCTGACCCTGGCCGAGACCGCCGCCGAGGCGAAGGAGGACGAGGCCATCCGCGAGATCCAGCAGGACAAGAAGATCCGCGGCCTGAGCTCGGCCATCAAGGGCACGGTGATTTCCATCGAGAGCATTCGCGGAGGCAAGGATGAGTAAGATCCCCAACATCAACCAGCTGATGGGCATGGCCCAGAACATGGCCAAGCAGATGGAAGAGCAGATGGACCGGCTCGAGGTCGAGGGCAACGCCGGGGGCGGCATGGTCACGGTGCGGATGAACGGCCACCGTCGCATCCTCTCCCTGGCCATCCAGCCCCAGGTGGTCGACCCCGCCGACATCGGCATGCTGCAGGACCTCATCATCGCCGCCGTCCACGACGCGACCAGCCGGGTGGAAGAGCAGATGAAGGGCACCCTCGGCCCGCTGGCCGGAGGTCTGCCCGGGGGCTTTCCCTTCGGTGCGGTGTAGCCCGGCCCGCCGCCCATGTTCCACTACACGGCGCCGCTGACGCAGCTGATCGAGGAACTGAAGCGCATCCCCGGAGTCGGCCGCAAGTCGGCGCAGCGCATCGCCTTCTGGCTGCTGAAGGCGGACCGCAAGGTGGCCCGCCAGCTGGCCGACGCCATCGTGCAGGCGCGCGAGCAGGTGTTCCACTGCTCGCGCTGCCACAACATCACCGTGCAGGACCCGTGCGAGATCTGCCGCGACGAGGGCCGCGACCGCGGCCTGCTGTGCGTCGTCGAGGAGCCCTTCCACATCTATTCCATCGAGCGGACCGGCCTGTTCGGCGGGCTCTACCACGTCCTGCTGGGGGCGCTGTCGCCCATCCGCGGCATCGGCCCCGACGAGCTGCGGATCGCCAGCCTGGTCGAGCGCGTCCGCCAGGGGGGCTTCCGGGAGGTGATCCTGGCCACCAGCGCCACCACCGAAGGCAACGCCACCGCCTTTTATTTGACAGACATCCTGAGAGAGTATAGAATTGTGCTTACCCGAATCGCCATGGGTCTGCCGGTCGGCGCGGATCTGGATTACGCCGACCAGGTGACCATCGCCAAGGCGTTCGAGGGGCGGAGGGAGATCCCTTGACCCCGGAACGGGCAGTGACGGAGAAGCGGATTCGAAGAGAGCGCTTCGCTCGGGAACGGTGAGCCAGCATGCAGGAAAACTTTGTCATCTACAATGAAGAATATGTGCTCATCAAGGAAATACTGCAGCGGCTGAAGTCGAACACCAGCGCCAAGGTCGTTTTCATCACCGACACCGAGGGCCACTGCATCGCCTCCTCCGGCGAAATGGAGGAGGTCAACCTGAACGCCATTTCGTCTCTCATCGCCGGCTCGGTGGCGGCCATCAACAGCATCGCCCAGATGCTCCGCATCGACAATTTTTCCGCCGTCCTCAACGAATCGTCCCGGGAGAGCCTCCACATCTCGATGATCAACAGCCGCACGCTGCTGGTGGTGGTGTTCGACAACACCTCCAACCTCGGCCTGGTCCGCTTCCGGGTGCGCAATGCCATCGACGAACTGGTGCGCGTCTTCCAGATCATCAACGAGAAGCTGAAATCGGCCCAGACCGCGCCCGGGTCATCGCCCTTCGAGGGCGTTTCCGACGAAGACATCGACCGCATTTTCGGAGAATAACCTTGTCGTTTCTCAACTACTCCACCCGGGAAATCAACTTCAAGATCGTCTACTACGGCCCCGGCCTGAGCGGCAAGACCACCAACATCAAGTTCATCTACGAGAAGATCAAGAAGGACAACAAGGGCAAGCTGGTCTCCCTGGCCACCGAGACGGAGCGCACCCTGTTCTTCGATTTTTTTCCGCTCGACCTCGGCACCATCAAGGACTACAAGGTCAAGTTCCATCTCTATACCGTCCCCGGCCAGATCTACTACAGCGCCTCGCGCAAGCTCATCCTGAAGGGGGTGGACGGCATCGTGTTCGTGGCCGACTCCCAGCGCGACCGCTTCGAGGCCAACGTCGAGAGCATCCAGGACATGCTGGAGAACCTCCGCGAATACAAGATCCCGTTCGAGAACATGCCCTACGTGCTGCAGCTCAACAAGCGCGACCTGGCCAATGTGGTTCCGACCAACGAAATGATCCAGCTGCTGCGGCGCAAGGAAGAGCCGGTGCTGGAGGCGGTGGCCTCGCGCGGCGACGGGGTGGTGGAGACGCTCAAGGCCATCTCGCGGCTGATCATGACCGACGTGCGGGCCAAGCTGGGCTGAAAGCGCGGCGGCGGAATGCCGCCCGCCGTTCTGCGTCACCGGAACGGAAACCGGCGGGGGGGGTGACGGGAATCATGCAGGGACAGGTTTCGGACCTGTCCCTACATGCAGTCCCGAATCAGGGCGTGACGACGGTGGAACTCTTGTCGCCGCCCTTCCAGTCGCGCAGGACATCGCCGAGCCGCTTGACGCCTTCCTCGATTTCCTTCTTCGACGAGTAGGAGAAGTTCATGCGGAAGCAGTTCTTGCCGCCGCCATCGGGGAAGAACGCGGTGCCGACCACGTAGGCTACCTTCTTCTCGATGGCCGCGAGGAACATTTCGCCGGAGTCCATGTGCTCGGGCAGGCAGACCCAGAGGAAGAGGCCGCCCTTGGGCTTTGTCCAGTACATGCCGCCGATCTTGGGCATGTGCTGCTCGAGCATGGCCAGCATGAAGTCGCGCTTCTCGCGGTAGGCCTTGATGATGGTGTCGATCTGCTTGTCCAGCAGGCCGCGGGCGATGAACTCGTACAGGATCGACTGGTTGAAGGGCGGCGAGCAGAGGTCGACCGACTGCTTGGCGGTGACCGCCTTCTGGATCAGCTCGTTGGGGCCGGCCATCCAGCCCAGGCGGAAGCCGGGGAGCAGGATCTTGCTGAAGGTGTAGAGGCCGAGGACGCGCTCGTTGTTGAGGCTGAGCAGGGACGGCTCGGCCTTGCCCTCGAAGCGCAGCTGGCGGTAGGGCGAGTCTTCGACGATGAGCAGGTCGTGCTTTTCGGCGAGGGCGATGAGCTCCTTGCGCCGCTTCAGGGGCATGGTGATGCCGGACGGGTTCTGGAAGTCGGGGATCTCGTAGATGAACTTGGGCTTGATTCCCTTGTGCTCGAGCTTGACGATCTCGGCCTCCAGCTGGGCGGTGTTGGTGCCCTCCTCGTCGAGTTCCACGCCGTGCATCTGGGCGCCGTAGGAGTTGAACGCCTGGATGGCGCCGACGTAGGTGGGCCGGCTGGTCAGCACCACGTCGCCGGGGGAGATGAAGATCTTGCCGACCAGGTCGAGCCCCTGCTGGGAGGAGGTCACGATGACGATCTGCTCGCTGGGGATCGGCGTGCCGTCCTTTCTCATCCATTCGGACAGCTGCTCGCGCAGGCGGGTGTCGCCCTCGGTCGGGCCGTACTGCAGGGCCGTCTTGCCCTCCTTCTCCATGACGATGCGCGACATCTCCTTGATGTCGTCGACGGGGAAGAGGTCGGGGGCCGGCAGCCCGCCGGCGAACGAGATGATGCCCGGCTTCTGGGTGAGTTTCAGCAGCTCGCGGATCTCCGAGCGCTTCATGAGCCGGGCGCTGTTCGACCAGAACTGGTCAAAATTGATCATGCGTCCTCCTGTTCGCGCCGGCGTCATGCCAGGCCGGCCCTTTTCAGCAGCCGTTCCCATTCCAGGTCGATGTGCTGCTGGATGAGCGTCACCTGCTCCTCGCTGAGGTGCTTGAATCGGCCCTGGAGCTTGAGGTAGTCGAGCACCGGCTTGGGCTTGCTGACATTCATGTTGACGGTGTACTGCGTGCCGTCGACGATCTCGTACAGGGGGAAAACCCGGGTCTGAACGGCCAGGCGGGCGATGGCGATGGAGTCGTCGGGACGGGTCTTCCAGCCCGGGGGGCAGGGCGAGTAGATGTGCAGGAACTTGGTGCCGCGGATCTGGGTCGCCTTTTCCACCTTCTTGATGAAATCCTCGGGAAAGGCCACCGACAGGTTGGCGGCGTACGGCACCCGGTGGGCGGCGATGATGCCCATGATGTCCTTCTTGTAGGTGGCGTTGAACTGGTTCACCGGGGTGGTCGTCGTCCAGGCGCCGTAGGGGGTGGCGCCGGAGCGCTGGATGCCGGTGTTCATGTAGGCTTCGTTGTCATAGCAGACGTACAGGATGTCTTCGTTGCGCTCGGCCGCTCCGGAGAGGGCCTGGATGCCGATGTCGAAGGTCGAGCCGTCGCCGCCCCAGGCGACCACGCGCGTGTCGTCGCGGCCGAGCCGTTTCATGGCGGCGCGGATGCCCGAGGCGACCGCCGAGGAAGCCTCGAAGACGCAGTGCTGCACGGGCACGCCGACGGTCGAGTAGGGGAACGGCCCGTCGATGACGCTCCAGCAGCAGGCCGGCATGGCGAAGATGCTGTTGCGGCCCAGGACCTTCATGGCATAGCGCATCGCCAGCGTCGCCCCGCACCCCTGGCAGGCCAGGTGGCCGGGAGACATGATCTCCTGCTCCGGGATGGTCAGCTTGATGGTTTTCTCGGCGCTGCTCATTGGTTCACTCCTATCCAGATCACGTCCTGATCCGGTTTGTCGTGCTTCATCCCATGGTCCACGATCTCGTGGATGATCTCCGGGGTCACGTCGCGGCCGCCCAGACCGGTCACGTAGCCGAACAGCGGCGGGCGCACGTCGCGGTTGTACAGGCCGGCCTTGATCTCCTCGTAGAAAATGCCGCTGTGGCCGAAGGAGATGTTGCGGTCCACGACCAAGGCCTTCTTCTTGCCTCGCAGCGCCGCCGCGATCTCGTCGACCGGCAGCGGCCGGAAGGTGCGGATGCGCAGGTTGCCGATGCGAACGCCCTTGGCACGCAGCTCGTCGATGACGATATTGGCGGTGCGGCCGATGGTGCCGGAGGTGATCAGCACGACCTCGGCGTCCTCCAGCCGGTAGCCCTCGAGGTTGCCGTAGTAGCGGCCGGTGATCTTCGCGTACTCGCGGCCGGCCTCGTTGATGAACGGCAAGGCCGCCTCCATGGCCTTCTGGGTGTTGTACTGGAACTCCATGTAGATGGCCGGGCTGGTCAGGCCGCCGAAGGCCCGCGGGGTTTGCGGGTCGAGCTTCCACTGCGGCTGGAACGGGGGCAGGAACTTGTCCACGTCCGCCTGCTCCGGCATGTCGACGGCCTCGTAGGTGTGCGACAGGAAGAAGGCGTCGAGGTTGACCATCACCGGCAGCAGCACCTTCTCGGCGATGCGGAAGGAAAGGATGATGGTGTCGAGCACCTCCTGGTTGTCGGAGGCGTAGAACTGGATCCAGCCGGTGTCGCGCTGCGACAACGAGTCGTTCTGGTCTGTCCAGATGGTCCAGCCGGGAAAGACGGCCCGGTTGATGTTGGCCATCACCACCGGCAGGCGGCCGCGGCCGGCCCAGTGCAGGACCTCGTGCATCAGCAGCAGGCCCTGGGCCGAGGTGGCGGTGAAGGCGCGGGCGCCGGCGGCCGAGGCTCCGACGCAGGCGGCCAGGGCCGAGTGCTCCGACTCGACCTTGATGAACTCCGCCTCGAGCTTGCCGTCGGCGACCATCTCCGACAGCAGTTCCACCACCTGGGTCTGGGGGGTGATCGGGTAGGCGGCGATCACCTGGGAGCGGGAGAGGGTGGCGCCGTAGGATATCGCGTGGTTGCCCATCAGCACTTTTCTCATCTTCCCTCCTCCACCATGGCGATGCACTTCTTGGGGCATTCCGTGGCGCAGATGCCGCACCCCTTGCAGAAGTAGTAGTTGATCTCGAAGCGGCCGCCCTCGATGGAGACGGCGACGTCGGGGCAGAATTTCCAGCAGATGCCGCAGCGGATGCACTGGCTCTGGTCGATGACCGGCTTCAGGTTGCGCCAGGAGCCGGTGAAGTTGTGGCTCATCGAGCCGAGCGACGCCGGCGACGGCGGCAACTCGGCGGCGGATGTCACGACGACTTTCTTCTCGGGCTTGATCATCAGCGGCCTCCTGTGTGCAGCGACTCGAACGCTTCGCGGGCGGCGGCCTGGTTGTCCTCGGCCTTGATCGGCACGCCCGATCGAATGGCCTCCAGCAGGTTTTCGAAGGTGGCCACGCCCAGCGCCTTGATCACCGCCCCCAAGATGGCCGTGTTGACGATCGGCGAGGCCTTGGAACCCAAACGATGCTTCACGGCGATGGCCGTCGCGTCGACAGTCATCACCCGGTAGTTGCCGGACAGCTTGAATTCCTGCGGCTGCTTGGGGGAGTTGATCAGGATGACGCCGTTCTCCTTCACCCCTTCGGTGATGTTGCCGGTGTCGAGCAGGGTGGGGTCGAGAACGACGATGTGGTCGGGTTGGTAGATCTTGCTGCGCAGAAAGATCGGCTTGTCGTCGATGCGGATGAACGCGAAGACGGGCGATCCTCTTCTTTCCACGCCGAATTCGGGGAAGGCCTGGACGTAACCGCCGCCCAGCACCACGGCGTCGGCCAGGATCTTCGAGGCGACGACGCTGCCCTGCCCCCCTCTGCCGTGCAGTCTGATTTCGATCATGATGCCTCCTGCGAGAGATTGGCGATGCGAGTCGGTTTTGGATTTCTATGTTTCATTTTTAATCCTATCAGAGATCGGCGACGATGGCAAGCGGGCGGGCCATTTTTACCAGATCCATGACGCCCCCCAGGCGAGGTGGTGGGAGGGAAAGGAGATGGCCACTCCGCCGCGGGGATCGGCGGCCAGGGGCAGGTGGCGGATCCGGGTGTGGGTGAGCTTGTACTCCCCGTACACGCCGGCGCGGGCCCCGAGCCGGAGGCGCGCCCCGGCCCCGAAACCGAGGCCGACGTTCCGCCAGGAAATGAAGTAGCGGTTGCTCAGCTCGATGCGCCGTCCGTCTTCCCAGGTGGTTAGTTGCAGGTGGGGGACCAGCGGCCCGGCGGCGACCTGGACGAACGGCTGCCAGCGGCCGTCGGGGACGCGTGCGCTGCGCCGCAGGAGCCAGCGGTGGACCAGGACCAGGGAGAGATGGTTGACCCCGTGCGAGATGCTCATCTCGGCGATGCGGTCGCCGGCGCGCTCCACGCGGTCCAGCGGCGCGCCGTTCTCCTGCCCCCTCACGCGCACGCGCTGGTCCAGGTCGGCCAGGTAGATCTTGAAGTGGATGAACTCCACGCCCAGCCCCAGGCGCGGCCGGCGCCGGAAGAAATGGACGACCCGCAGCCCGTAGTAGGGGTCGGTGAAGTTCTGCAGCGCCTTCTTCAGCCGCAAGGTAAGGAGCGGGATGAGAAAGGCGTTGGGAATGACGCTGTTGTCCGTCTGGAAGGGGAGGCCGACGAAGCGAAGCCGGCCGAACTCGAGGTCGGCCGTTCCCGTGCGCAGGTGGAACGGAGCTCGGACGGGGAAGTTCGCGCCGCGATAGTATTCGAAGACGTTCAGCCTCATGCGCGGTGGCGCGTCGGCGGCGGGCAGCAGCGCAGCCAGAAGGGAGACACCCGCCAGCAGCCTCGGCATGCCGATCGACATGGGCCCATGATACCATGACCCGGCCGGAATTGCATGACGGCCGGTTTTCTGGTAGGGATGGAAGCGGAACCAAGGAGGAGCGATGGCCGGACCGAGGGCGGGTCGTGTGGCGGGCGGGCTGCTGCTGGGCTGGATGGGGGTGATGGGTTTGCCGGACTCGGCCACCGGGGCCGCACCGCCGCCGGGCCCTGAGCTGACCGCGACGTATTCGTACCCCGCCATGACGGCGCTGCTCGAGCGACTGAACCGTCCCGGCTTCATCCAGGTCGAAGCGGTCGGCGGCAGCACGAGCGGCCGCCGCCTGTGGCTGCTCCATCTCCACCATGGGCGGCGGTCGGCGGAAGGAAAGACGCGGCTCTTCCTCTACGCCCAGCAGCACGGAGACGAGGTGGCCGGCAAGGACGCCCTGCTGCTCCTGGCCCAGGCCATCGCCGCCGAGCCGGAGCGGCTTCCGGACGACGTCGACCTGTGGCTGATGCCCATGGTCAATCCCGACGGCGCCGAGGCGGGCACCCGGGTCAACGGCGCCGGCGCCGACCTGAACCGGGATCACCAGCGGTTGGGGCAGCCCGAAACGCGGGCCTTTTATGCCGCCGTGCAGCGCATCATGCCCCATCTGGCCGTCGATTTTCACGAGTTTGGCCGCGCCGGTGGGGGCTGGCGCAGCCGCGGCTGGCGCAAGTGGCCCGACCTCACCATGGACACGGCGGTGCATCCCTTTTTCGATCCCCGGCTGGCCCGGGCCGGCCTGGCATGGATCGACGCCGCCGCGCCCGCCCTGCGCCGCGACGGCATCCGCTTCGCCCGATACACCGTCGGCGGCCCGCCCCCGGAGAACGAGATCCGGCCCTCGACGCTCGAATTCGACGACGCCCGAAGCGGCGTGGCCTCCTACGGGGCGCTGTCGTTCATCGTCGAGTGCGCCCGGCTGGACGGTTCCGGGGTGGCGACGCCGCTCCAATTCCGCGTGAACGCCGGCCTGGCCCTGATCGGAAGACTGCTGGCCGACCGGGGGTTTCGGGACACCGTGCGGCCGCTGGTCGAGGAGGGGTGGGGGAGTCCGCCCCGGCCCGACCACCTGCCGGTCAACTGTTTCTGGGGCAACGCCGGGCTGCGGGTGGAGGGCGTCCCGGTGCTGGCCATCGACGGCGATCGCGAGATCGTCGTGCCCAGCGCCCAGGTCATGCATGACGTGGTGGTCAAGAAATGCGTGGAGCGGCCTGCGGCGTATGTCATCGATGGCCGCTTCCGCTCCCTGTTCGAGCCGCTGCTGCGGGCGCACGGGCTGCGCTACGAGGTCCTCGACCGGCCGCGGCCGGCCGAGGTGGAGACCTACCGGCTGCTTCGGATCGAGCGAGAGTACGACGACGTGTACGAGCGCTACGAAGGGCGGCAGATCGTCGCTCCGGTGGGCAGGCAGCTCGAGGAACTGGCGGCCGGAAGCCTGTTGCTTTCCGTCGGCCAGCCGGGGGCGCGGCGCCTGTTCATGCACCTGGAACCGGCGCAGCTCTATGGCCTCACCATCTTCCCCGAGTTCGCTGCGGCGGTGATCGACGGCCGGCTCCCGGTGCGGAGGGTGTTGGGATGGCCCGGCTTGACAGGGGAGCGGGCTTCCGGTATCTAGAGGGGCAGGTAGAGCGGAGAACGGTGCGGGCATGAGGCGGAGCAGCGGGTTGCTGGCGGCCGTGCTGGCCCTGGGGGTGCAGGTCCGGGGACATCCGGCCGGCGTCTATTTCGAGCACCTGTCCATCGAGCAGGGGCTCTCTCAGAGCGTGGTCACCTGCGTCTGCGAGGACCGCCAGGGATTCCTGTGGATCGGTACCCAGGACGGGCTGAACCGCTACGACGGCTACCACTTCCGCATTTTCCGCAACCTCCCCCGCGAGCCCCGGGCGCTGTCGGACAACCATGTCCGCTGCCTGCTGGTCGACCGCGGCAATGCCGTCTGGGTAGGCACCGACGGCGGCGGCCTGAACCGCCTCGACCCCCGGCGCGAGGGATTCGTCCACTATGGGTCCCGCGCCGGGGACGACTCCAGCCTCAGCCACGACACGGTGCGCTGCCTGGCCGAGGACGACTCCGGCGCCCTGTGGATCGGGACCGACGGCGGCCTGGACCGTTTCGACCCGAAGCGGAACCGTTTCACCCGCCACCGGCACCGCCCCGGCGACGGCGACAGCCTGAGCCCCGGCATCATCCGGGCCATTTGCCCGGACGCCGACGGGCGCTTGTGGATCGGCACCGACCACGGCATCGATTGCTACGACCCGCGCTCCGGCCGCGCCCGCCACTTCCGGCACCATCCCGCCGATCCGGACAGCCTCGGCAGCGACCACCTCCTGTGCCTCTTCCGCGATCGCCGCGGCCGGCTTTGGGCCGGCACCGCCGGCGGCGGGCTGAACCTCCTCGACCAGTCCGGCGGCCGGTTCGTCCGCTTCCGGCACCGCGGCGGAGGGGCGGGGCCGGGCAACGACACCGTGCGGGCGATCTGCGACGACCCTTCCGGGTTCATCTGGGCGGGCAGCGACGACGGGCTGAACCAGCTGGACCCCCAGACCGGAGAGATCCGCGTTCATCGCCACGATCGGGACCGCGCCGGGAGCCTCAGCCACAACGAGATCATGGCCCTCCATGCCGACCACAACGGCATCCTGTGGGTCGGCACCTACACCCGCGGCCTGAACAAGTTCGTTCGCGGCAAGGCGATATTCACCACCCATCGCTTCTCCTTTCCGCCCCCGGCCAGCGAAAGCCAGAACCATACCTGGGCCCTGCTGGAGGACGCGGAGGGAAGCGTATGGGTCGGCACCTCGGAGGGGCTGAACCGCCTGGATGTCCGCAGCGGTGCGGTCACCCGCTTCCGCCACGATCCGCGGAACCCGGCCACGCTCAGCCACGACGCCGTCCGCACCCTGTGCGCCGACCCCGAGGGCGCGCTCTGGGTCGGGACGGACGGCGGTCTCAATCGGCTCGACCCGGGCCGCGGCACCTGCCGGCGATTCGTCCACGATCCCTCCGACCCGTCCAGCCTGGCCAACGACGAGGTCATGGCCCTGCTGCTGGGGGCGGATGGCGCCCTGTGGGTGGCCACCGACGGCGGCGGAGTCGACCGCCTCGACCGGCAGCGCGGGACGTTCCGCCACTTCCCGGCCGGCGACGGACCCCGCGGGCTGAGCAGCGGCGACGCCTATTGCCTGTGCGAGGACCGCGACGGCATGCTGTGGATCGGCACATCGGGCGGTGGGCTCAACCGGCTGGACCCGCGCACCGGCCGCGTCACCGTTTTCCTGTACGATCCGGCCGATCCCGCCTCACTCAGCGGCAACTCCATCTTCTCCCTGCACGAGGACGACGGCGGCACGCTGTGGGTGGGGACGCGCAGCGCAGGCCTCAACCGATTTGACCGTTCCAGCGGCCAGTTCACCCTCTACACCGAGCGCGACGGCCTGGCCAGCAACGCGGTGTGCGGGATCCTGTCCGATGAGCGTGGGCGCCTGTGGATCAGCACCTTCAACGGGCTGACCATGTTCGATCCGGTGCGGCGGCTGTTCAAGAACTTCGATTTCCGCAACGGTCTGCAGGGCAACGAGTTCAACCAGGGCGCCTATTACCGGAGCCGCAGCGGAGAGCTTTTTTTCGGCGGCATCAACGGCTTCAATTCCTTTTTCCCCCAGCAGGTCGTCGAAAACCGCCACATCCCGCCGGTGGTGATCACCGCCGTGCGCGTGCTGGGCCGGAACCAGCCCCTGCCCGAGTCTCCCGACGGGGAGATCGTGCTCCGCCACAATCAGAATTTTTTGTCGTTCGAATTCACCGCTCTCGATTTCTCCATCCCCGAGAAAAACCGCTACGGCTACCGGCTGGAGGGAATGGACCGGGACTGGGTGTTCACCACCGCCCAGAAGCGTTTCGCCGACTACACCAACCTGGCGCCGGGCCGCTACACCTTCCAGGTGCGCGGCGCCAATCCCGACGGGTTCTGGAACCTGCAAGGGGCCCACCTGCGCATCGCGATCGTCCCCCCGTTCTGGCGCACCCCGTGGTTCTCCATTCTGGCCGTTCTGGCCTTCGCCCTGGCGTCCTACTTCCTGATCAGCCATGCCAAGAAATACCTGGGCCTGATCCGGTTCTGGAAGCGCCGCAATTTCATCTCCCATTACCGCATCCTCGAGCAGGTGGCCAGCGGGGGCATGGGCACGATCTACAAGGCGGTCGACGTGCTCGGAGACCTGAACACCCCGGTGGCGGTCAAGGTGATGAAGGACGAACTGGTCCGCGACTCGGTGCAGCGCAAGCGCTTCATCTCCGAGGCGACCATCGTCGACCAGCTTGACCTGCCCCACGTGGTGCGCATCATCGAGCGCGGAGAGCACAACCAGAACATGTTCATCGCCATGGAGTGGCTCGAGGGCGACACCCTGGCCGCCCGGCTGCGCCGCCAGGGCTCCCTGCCCGTGCCGGTCGCCCTGGACATCATGGCCCAACTCGCCGAAGTGATGTTCCAGATCCACGCGCGCGGCATCGTCCACCGAGACCTGAAGCCGGAGAACATCATTCTGACGGACACCGCCCAGCGCCGCGACTACGTGAAGCTGCTCGACTTCGGTTTGGCGCGCGGCCAGAACGTCGGCCGCCTGACCGAGACCGGCATGGTCGTCGGCACCATCACCTACATGGCCCCCGAGCAGGTGGCGCGGGCGGAATACTCGTTCGCCAGCGACGTCTACGCCATGGGGGTCATCTTCTACGAGGTCCTCACCGGCATCAAGCCGTTCAGCGGCGAGAACACCGTGGACATCATGCGCCAGATCCTCGACCGGGCGCCGCCGCCGGCCTCCCTGCACTGCCCGGGACTGGACCCCGGCCTCGACCGCCTGATATCGTCCATGATCTCCAAGCAGGTGCCGCTGCGGCCCTCCATCGCCGACGTGCAGGCCGCGCTCAGGCTGGCCGCGAGCCGCATGGCCCTCTGAGAGCTCCGCAATTCCCCGGTTGAAACCATTTGCCCCGTCCCGCCATCTTAGCTTGCGGGACCGGGCATGAGCCCGGTGCCGGAGGAATGAAAATGAAACGAATGAAAGCGCTTGTCGCGAGCCGCCCCGCCCTGGCGGCCCTGCTGGTGACCATCCTGATGGGGCTCGGGTTCGGGCGGGTGGCGGCCGAGTCGAAGCCGGTCAAGCCGGGATGGCTCGGCGTCTCCGTGGTACGCGTCGGCGGGCAGCAGCGCGCCGAACTGGGCGTCGATTTCGGGGTCCGCATCGACGACGTGGCCGAAGGCTCTCCCGCGGCCAAGGCCGGGATGCGCGAGGACGACGTCATCCGCCTGTTTGCCGGGCGGCAGATCCATGATGCGCAGGACCTGGTGGAGGCGGTGCGCGGGACGGAGCCGGGCGCTGTCGTCACCATCGGCCTGCGCCGCGCGGCGAAAAACGTGGACGTCAAGGTGACGCTCGGCGAGGTGCCGGCCCACCGGAAGGACCTCTGGCATCGGTTCTTCCTGCCGCCCTCCGGGCGTGAACTGCCCCGGCCGGGGCCGGAGATACGCCGCCTGTTCGCCCCGCGGAGACACCTCGGCGTGACCCTGCTGGCGATCGATGAAGAGCTCGGCGCCTATTTCGGGGTCAAGGCGGAGGGCGGGGCCCTGGTGGTTCGGGTGGAGAAGGACTCCCCGGCGGCCTCCGCCGGGATGAAGGGCGGCGATGTCATCGTGGCGGTCGCCGGCAAGAAGGTCACCGGGCCCGAGGACGTGCGAGAAGCCGTCTCTGCCGCGAAGGATGGCGAGGAGATCGCCGTGACCGTGCGACGGATGAAGGAAGACCGGGAACTGCGGGTTAAGCCCGACAGCCGCCGCTCGCGCAGCCTGCGACTCCTCTTTTCCGGGGAGCGTCCCCTGGCCGATGGAGATGCGTGGATCTGGGCCGGCGCGCCGGACCTGGCGCTGGAATTGCCGGACGAGATCGAGATCGCGGATCTTAACGGAGCCACGGGCGGGTTCCCCGGTGGAGAGGAACCCGGGTGGCCGGGTAACCGGGAACGGGGAAAAGGCCTTGTCCCGCATCCGCAGGAAGTGGGGGAGGGCGATCCGAGTATCTGAACCCGTCTCCCCAGCCGCTTTCTATCCGGGCCCCGGGAGCATCCTCCCGGGGCCTCGTTTTCTGCGGCCGCTAGTCGCCCTTGATGTTTCCCTTCTTGTCTCCCAGCTGCCCGTAGATGATGCGCATGATCTCCGTCGCCGTCTCCTCGATCGACTTGTAGGTGACGTCCACCACCGGCCATTCCCGCTCGCGGTAAAGGCGCAGGCCGTAGCCCACTTCGCGGCGAACCTGGTCGGCGTCGACGTAGTTGAGCGGCTCGCTCATCTCCATGCGCGCGAGGCGCTCGCGGCGGAGCATCTCCAGGCGCTCCGGGGTCACGCTCAGTGCGATGACGCGCCGCGGGTCCACCCGCCCCAATTCCTCCGGCAGCGGGTGGTCGAGCACCACCGGCACATTGGCCACTTTCCAGCCGCGGTAGGAAAGATAGATGCTGACAGGGGTCTTCGAGGTCCGCGACACGCCGACGATGACGATCTCGGCCTGGTCCACGGTGGCCAGCATCAGCCCGTCGTCGTGCTTGATGGTGTAGTCGACCGCGTCGAGGCGGCGCAAGTACTCGTCGTCGAGGTGGTGGAAGAGGCCGGGTTTGGCCAGGGGGGATTTCTCCAACAGGTCCGACAGCCGGGTCATCACGGGGCCGAGGATGTCGACGGTGGGAACGCCGTGGCGGCGGCCCAGCTCGGTGATCCGCTGCCGGAACGTCGGCGAGACCATCGTGTAGATGACCACGCCGTTGACCTGGGCGGCCCGGGTGAAGAGGTCCGATATCTGGTCCGAGGTGCGCACGTTGGCCACCACCTCCAGGGTGATGTCGGTGGTCTTGAACTGGGTCAGGGCTGCGTGGATGACGGTCTCGCAGGTTTTCCCGGTGGCGTCGGAGACCGCGAAGACGGTGCGCACCGAACGCTTGTGGCCGTGCATGAGCCGATTGTACGGCGCTTGCAGTCGGGAGTCAACGACGGTAGAATGACCCGGCATGCTCCGCCTGTCGATCGTCTCGCTGCTCTGGGCGTTCTCCTTCGGCCTGATCAAGAACCAGCTGGCCGGGCTGGACGCCTCGTTCGTCGCCTGGGTGCGCCTCCTGCTCGCCTGCCTGGTTTTCCTGCCCCTGCTGCGCCTGCGCGGGCTGGAGCCGCGCATCGGCATGCGCCTGGCCTTGATCGGGGCGGTGCAGTTCGGGGTGATGTACGTGGCCTACATCCGCGCCTTCGCCAGTTTGGCGGCCCACCAGGTGGCCCTGCTCACGGTGCTCACCCCGTTGTACGTGTCGCTGCTGGCCGACCGGGCCGAGCGCCGCTGGCGGCCGCGCTTTTTCCTGGCGGCCCTGCTGGCGGTCGTTGGCGCGGGCTGGATCGTGCAGGCCGGCCCGCTCCGGCCGGCGGCCGTCAGCGGGTTCTTGTGGATGCAACTGTCCAATCTCAGCTTCGCCTGGGGCCAGGTGGAATACGTGCGCCTGCTGCGCCGCCATCCCGCCGTCCGCCCGGCGTCCGTTTTCGCCCTGATCTATCTGGGCGCGGTGGTGGCCGCTTCCTTCTCCCTGCTCCTTTTCGGAAGCTGGCCGGACCGGGTGCAGCCTCTCCAGGCGTCGGTGCTGGCCTACCTCGGCCTGGTCGCTTCCGGCGTCGCCTTCTTCCTTTGGAACGAAGGCGCGCTGCGGGTGACCAGTGGCACCCTGGCGGTGTTCAACAACGTCAAGGTGCCCCTGGCGATGCTGGTCTCGATGCTTGTTTTCGGCGAGCGGGCGGAGCCTGTCCGGCTGATGGCCGGGTCGGCGGCGGTCGCCGCCGGGCTGTGGCTGAGCCGGCCCCGGACGGCAACCGGAAGCGGAGACGGGGGATGAGGCGCCCGTGACCCGCCCCGGCATCCTCGCCGGACGGCGGGGCAGGCAGGCGACGCGTTGACATCCATGCGCCCGTGACCTACAATTCGGGGCGGCGAGGCGCATGAAATGCCCCCGAGGTGATCTGTGAGCCAGCAACCAGGCGGACCGTCCCGGACCAGCCAGGGCAGTTACATCGTTTACCGTGTCGGCCGCGGCGAGTTTGCCGTCCCGTTGCCTGACGTGCGCGAGGTCATCGGCCTGCCGGCCATCAAGCCGGTCCCGCAGGCCCATCCGGTGGTGGTGGGGGTATTCGAATTGCGACAGCGTGTCCTGCCCCTGTGCAGCCTGCGGCGCTGGCTGGCCCTGGGCGGGGAGTACGACGCCTCCGCCAAGGTGATCGTCTGCCAGTTCGGCGAAGCGTCGCTGGGACTGCAAGTGGACGATGTCCAGCGCATCCATCCGGCGGGCCCGGGGACGCTGCAGCCGCCGGTCGGGCTGGAACCGTACACCGACCTGATCCGGGCCACCCTTCGGCTCGAAGACCGGTTGGTCTTGTTGCTGGATTACGGCAAGCTGGTGGCCGCGCTGCGTCCGGGCGACGGCCCCGTCAAGAAACCCGCCTGATGCCCCCGGACGGAGAAACTTTCCTTACCTGAATTCAGTATACATGGATTCGCGCATGGATCTGCACAGGAGCCCCGCATGAAACGTGGAGTGTTCGTCGCCATCCTCGTCCTGGTTCTGGTGCTGCTGAGCCTGGTGCTCGTCGGTGGCTATATCTACATGCAACTCACGGCCGAGCCCTATGTTCCGGAGAAGGCCGTGCTGAGAATCCGCCTGGGCGGTCCGGTGGCGGAAAGCGTGAGCAGCGCCATGCCCGGCCTGGGCTCCCCGGCCCTGGCCATCCGCGACCTCTGGTTTCAGCTCGAGCGGGCGGCACTCGATCCGCGCATCCGCGGAATCCAGCTGAAGATCTCCGGTTTGAACGCCGGCTTTGCCAAGGTGGAGGAGATCGGCGGGCTGCTGCGCCGCTTCCGCCGCAGCGGCAAACCGGTGGTGGCGTTCATCGAGGATGGCGGCCTGCGGGAACTCTACCTGGCCACCTTCGCCGACAAGGTGACCTTCTTCAAGGGCGGCATCCTGTACGTCTCCGGCATCGCCGCCGAGGCCATGTTCCTCAGGCACACCCTGGCCAAGCTCGGCGTGCAGGCCGATATCTACCACATCGGCGAGTACAAGACGGCGACCAACATGTACACCGAGGACCGCATGACGCCGCCGCACCGCGAATCGCTCCAGGCCCTGATCCAGGACATCCACGACACGATCGTCGCCGGCCTGGCCCGCAACCGTCGCCTGGGACCGGACGCCGTGCGCCGCCTGATCGAGGAGTCTCCGCTGCCGATGGAAGACTACCTGAAGGCGGGGCTCGTCGACCGTATCGGATACGAGGACGACGCCGTCCGCGACATTCCCGGCGAGCTGCCGGCGGTCGAATTCGGCACCTACGCCGACACCACCTCGCCCGTTCCCTTCCGCGGCGAAAAGAAGGTGGCCGTCATCTTCGCCTCCGGCGAGATCAACACCGGCGCCTCGGGCGGCGAGTCGCTGTTCGGAGGCGACGTGCTCGGCTCGGACACCCTGGCGGAGCAGCTGCGCCGATGCCGCAAGTCGGGCGCGGTGAAGGCGGTCGTCCTGCGGGTCGACTCTCCGGGTGGGTCGGCGGCCGCCTCCGACGTCATCCTGCGCGAGGCCGAGCTGCTGGCCCAGAAGAAGCCCCTGGTCGTCTCCATGTCCGACGTGGCGGCGTCGGGCGGATACTGGATCTCGCTGGCGGCGAAGACGATCGTTGCCCAGCCCCAGACGATCACCGGCTCCATCGGGGTCATCTTCGGAAAGTTCGTCCTGAAGGGCCTGTACGACAAGATCGGGGTCACCAAGGAGATGGTCCGCACCTCCCCCTACGCCGGCATGTACTCCGATTACCAGCCCTTCAGCCCCGCCGAGAAACAGAAGGTCTTGTCCGAGATGCAGCGGGTCTACGCGGAATTCCTCGGCCGGGTCGCCCGCAGCCGCGGCATGCGGGAAGAGGACGTGGACCGAGTCGGACGCGGGCGGGTCTGGAGCGGCACGGCCGCCCGGCGGTTGAACCTGGTCAACC
>CAYZNT010000026.1:0-5906 GCA_964479735.1 uncultured Clostridia bacterium | reverse complement strand
GCCCTCGTCGCCGACTACCGCCGCGAGTACGCCCGCCGCTGGCGGGACCACAGCCGCCCGTACCCCGGAGTTCCCGAGCTGCTGGCGCGGCTGCAGGCGAAGGGGGTTCGCCTCGGCGTGCTCTCCAACAAGACCGACGCCTTCGTGTCCGAGATGGTGTCCGCGCTGCTGGACCGTCGAGCGTTCACCTGCCTGGCCGGTGCCCGCCCCGGCATCCCCCTGAAGCCCGACCCGGCCCCGGCCTTGGCCGCCGCCCGCGACCTGGGCGTCGCGCCCGACCGGACGCTCTTCGTGGGCGATTCGGACATCGACATGCAGACCGCGCGGGCGGCGGGAATGGCGGCGGCCGCGGCGTTGTGGGGATTCCGCCCGGAAGCCGAACTGCGCCGCGCCGGTGCCCGGTTCCTGCTGGCCCGGCCGCTCGACGTGCTGTCTCTCTGGGATTGAGGGGGGCGGTTTCCGGAGGGCGCGCCCTAGCGGTCGTCTCCGCTCCGCTCGATCATGCCGAAGCCGAACTGGGTCTTGTCTCCGATGCCGGACTGATAGGCGAAGCGCAGCAGCGGGGCCGGCGCGTACAGGGCGAACGGGGCCATGATGGCCTTGTAGTGGACGCCGTGCACCGTGATCAGCTTGGCGACATGTCCTTTCTGGCGGAGGTACGCGGCATCGAGGCTGAAGTCCACCGTGGCCGGGGGGAGGACCGGCCCGCCGTGGGTGCGCAGCCGCGCGACCAGGTTCTCGGCGAAACGGACGCCCAGGTCGGGATCTTCGGCCCGGACGAAACGGGCCCGGTTTCCCTGGCGCACCGTCAGCACGAGCGGCGACAGCATGCGGAAACCGCCGCCGCCGGTGCCCGCATCCTCGAGCGGCTCCGCCTGGTGGGCGGTGAAGACCCTGCCCAGGAGGCGCAGGCGCGGTTCGCGCTGCAGGGCCTGGGTCAAGTAGTCGATGAGCGGGGCGTCCGGGGAGCTGAGCTGCAGGGAGAGGAAGCGACTGTCGATATGCAGCAGGCCAAGCTCGACGCGCCGGCGCGGCACCAGCAGCTGCGAGAAGGTGAAGGGCGGCAGCGCCTTGCGGTAGGCGGCGGCGATGCGCGGGTGTCGCTCCTGCAGGAAGGCGAAGAGCGTGCGCCGCAGGCCCAGGTACAGGCTGTAGTTGTAATTGAGCGGCAAGGTCAGCGGCGCCGCCACCGTGAAACCGATGCGAATGCGGGGCATGCCCTATTCTATCCCATTCCCGGGGGAAAACCAACGATTCCGGTCAGGAGTCGGCCACCGGGGTGATCACCCAGAGCAGCAGGTAGACCAGGATGCCCGGGAAAGCCACGCTGACCACCGACAGGACCACGTAGATGATGCGCACCAGGGTGGGGTCGGTGTCGAAGTATTCGCCCAGCCCGCCGCACACCCCGGCGATCATCCGGTTGCGGCGCGAGCGGCGCAGCGTTTTCACGTCGGCCGTTCCTGCAGCAGGCGGAGGAAATCTCCGCAGTCGGGGCCGGTGAGCTGGACGCCCATGCCGCCGTTGAGGAGCAGGAACGAGGAGACGGGGGTCTGCTTGTTCCAGGCGATGCGGCCGTTGAGGGGGATCTCCTTTTCCACGTGCAGGAGGGCCAGTGCCAGTTCGTCTCCCGGGGGATAGACGTAGGGAGTCTGGATGAAAAGGCCCCGGGGCGAGATGTCTCCGGTGAAGCTGAAATGGGTGTTGTTCAGGTGGGTGAAGCGAACCAGCACCCGCTTGTGCATGCGAAATTCCTTGCGCTTTTCCATCGCCCCCCCGCATGAGAGACAAGGCTAAAACTATCTATCAACCATTTTGCGAAGAATGTCAAGGGGGAGGCTTTCCGGAGCCCCGCTCAGGGGCGGCCGCGCTGGCAGAGGCGGAAGAACTCGCAGAAGCGGCAGAAATGGCCGGCGTTGGCCGGGAACTTGCCGCCCTCGATGCCGCTGGCCACGAGTTGGGCCGCCCGCAGCATCTTGTCCGTCTCTTCCTCGCGGCAGAGGGCGGGCAGGGTCTGGTGACGGATCGGTCCGGACCCCTTGGCGTAGAAGATCTCGTATTTGAGCCCGCGGCTGACCGGGCCGAACTCTCTCTCGTAGAGATACTTGTAAATGACCATCTGGAAGGAGGAGTTGGCCCGCGAGGGGGTCCAGCGGCAGGAGGTGGTCTTGAAGTCGGTGATGGTGTGGTCTTCCTCGACCAGGTCGATGACTCCCTTGAGGCGGATGCCGGTCCCGGGGATGTCCGCGTCCAGTTCACGCTCGGTCATCAGCGGCCGCAGGGTGGGCGCCAGGTGCTTGTGGAAGTGACGAAGGAACGCTTCGCCCCGCTCGTTGACGGTGCGCAGCGGCGACTGCCAGTCGATCTCACGGTCCTCCTGCAGGCGGCGGAACAGGTCCTGGTAGGCGTCCAGCAGGTCCGGCAGTTCGAGGGGGGCGTTCTGCAGCCGGCTGTTGAAATAGACCTCCAGGGCGGAATGAAACACCGTGCCCAGGAACACCCGCTCGTTCACGGGGGCGGGCGTCTCCAGGACGTAGGAGAACTCGTATTTGCGCGGGCACTCGATATACAGACGGATTTGGGAGTGGGACAGATACCCGCGGGGAAGCGGCATGAAATCAGACGTTCATGCCGGCATTACGGAGCAGGTGGCTGATTCGGGACTTGTAGCGAGACCCGGTGTTGGCGTGGATGGTCCCCTTGCGGATGGTCATGTCGATGACCGAGATGACCTGGGGGTAGAGGGCCTTGGCCTCTTCGGCCTGGCCAGCCGCCACCTTGCGGCGCAGCAGCTTGATTCTATTTTTCATCTTGGACAGGTTCATGCGGTTGATCAGGCGGCGTTTCTGGTCCTGGCGATACTTTTTCAGGGCGGAAGCGTGATTGGCCATACGGATTCCTCCAAATTCCGCCCCATCATACATGAAAACGAAACGGCTGTCAACCGGGAAACGCGGTGGCCTTTGACTCGCGGAGGGGCGTGTGCTAGGCTGGTTTCCCAGCGGAGGTGACATGGAAGCCGGGGGCAAGATCCTATGGAAACCGGGCACGCTGCTCTTTCCCCTCCCGGCGGTGCTGGTGTCGTGCGGCCTGCCGGCTGGTCCGCGCAACCTGTTCACCGCCTCCTGGACCGGCATCGTCTGCAGCGATCCGCCCATGTGCCAGGTGGCCATCCGGCCGCAGCGCTACTCCCACGAATTGATCCAGGCCAGCGGAGAGTTCGCCGTCAACCTGACGACCCGGGCCATGGCCCGCGCCGTGGACCTGTGCGGGGTGACGTCGGGCCGGGGCATCGACAAGTTCGCCCTCGCCGGGTTGACACCGGTCGAAGCGGCGCATATCGCCGCCCCCCTGGTGGCCGAGTCCCCGGTCAGCCTCGAGTGCCGGGTGACCGAGGTGCGGCCGCTGGGCTCCCACGATCTCTTCCTGGCCACCATCGTGGCCGTCCAGGTCAGCGCCGGCGCCGTGCACCCGCGCAGCGGGGCCCTCGACCCGGCCCTGCTGGAGCCACTCTGTTACTGCCACGGCCGCTACTATGCACTCGGCGGCGAGCTCGGCCGATTCGGCTTCTCGGTGGAAAAGCCCAAGACGCGCCGCCGTCGGCTGGCGGAGCGGGACCGGCGGCGAACCGGGCGGCGTTGAGCCGGCCGCCTCCCCGGCTTGCATCGTCCCGGCAAATGGGGTAGAGTGGGCCCATGACGGGCAACGAACCGCACGACAACGAATTTCTGGAAGAGTTTCTGAAACCGCGCCGGTTCTCCAGCAAGTTCTGGCTTCGAACGGTTCTTCTGCTGGTATTCGTCGCCCTGGTCGTTTTCTTCAAGTTCGGCATCTACGACAAGGCGTTCAGCCGCAACGAGCTGCAGCGCTCCATCGAGATCTTCTCCATTTCCAGCCAGTGGGCCGTGAAACCGCAGAACGACGATCCCGATTTCAAGGGAGTCACCCTGGTGCCGGAGATCTCGTTCCGCCTGCGCAACGTGGGCCGGCGGCAGCTGCGCCACGTCTTCCTGCTGGGGGTGTTCCGATTCATGACCACCGGGAAGTTCATCGGCGAGGGGTATCGCATGGTCCTGAACCGGCCCCTGCCGCCCGGGGCCGAGAGCGAGCCGATCGTGCTGCGCTGTGATTTCGGCTACCGCGCCAGCTCGGTCCGCGCCTTCGAGGAAAACAGGCAAAACTGGATGAACGCCTACGTCGACCTGTTCGCCAAGTCGCAGAGTTCGCCGACCGCGCCGCTGAAAACGTTCTATATCAGCCGCCGCATCGCCGGCCAGAATATCGAGGTGGTCGTGAAGTGAGGGCGCCCTCCGCGAGCGCGGCCCGCAGGCGCGATTGGCTTCCGGGGCCCGGCGTGGGCGGCGATCCTTCCGGAGGCGCGAGCGCGGCCTAGCGGTCCAACAAGGCGGCGATCTTCTCGCGCAACTGGGCGCCGCGCAGGCCGCGGGCGACCATCGCGCCCTTGCCGTCGATCAGGAACGTCTCGGGGATGTATTCCACGCGGTAGGTGTCGGCCAGCGAGGCGGCCGTTTGCTTGTCCAGAACGTGAGTCCACTCCATCCGGTTGTCCCGGATGAAACGCCGCGCCGTATCCATGTCCCGGTCCAGGCTGATGCCGACGATGGCCAGCCCCCGGGGGGCGAACCGGCGGTTGGTCTCCACCAGGTCCGGCACCTCGGCCCGGCACGGCGGGCACCAGGTCGCCCAGAAGTCGAGCAGCACCACGCGGCCGCGCAGGTCGCTCAGGCTCAACGGCTGCCCGTCGGCGTCGGTCACGGTGAAGCCGGGGGCCTCGTCGGCGGCGGGGCCGCCGCCCTGGCAGGCCGGGGTGAACAGCAGCAGGAGAAGCAGGGTCCGCATCGTCGATTTCATGCTTCCATTATACCACAGGCCGCCCGGGGGACCGTCGCCGCGGATTGAAAACGGGCCCGGGCTGGTTTATAGTGGTGCGCAGCGGACCGATCCCGGAAAAGGAGTGATGCATGGGCTACCTGCTGAACGTCAACGAAGTCCTGGATTTTGCCATCCACATCGAGCACCACGGTTACGAGTTCTACGTCGAGTCCATGAAGAGGTTCAACGACCCCGACCTGCTGAGGCTGTTCCAGTACCTGGCCGACGAGGAGTTCAAGCACGAGAAGGCGTTCCGGGTGCTGCGCGATTCGCTGGGTTCGTTCACGCCTCCCGACTCGTACGACGGGGAATACCAGGCCTACATGGGAGAGTTCTGCAAGGCCCATGCCCTGGCCAACCGGGACGTGTTCCGGGCGCGCCTGGAGTCGCTCACCGGCCCGGACGCCCTGCTGGACATGGCGCTGGAGTTCGAGAAGGACTCGGTGGTCTTCTTCACCGAGCTCAAGCACATCGTGGGACGCGACAAGCACAACGCGGTGGACAAGGTGATCCGGGAAGAGATGGCCCACGTGCGCCGCATTTTCGATCTGAAGCGGGAGCGGCGCGGCAAGGACGCGTCGCGGTAGCCGCCCCCTGCGGGAGGGACTCGTGGAACTGAGCGCGGTCCTGGAACGGCGGCGCGCCTATCGCGCGCTCGCCGCGGCATCCATCGATGAGGCGACGATTGCCCAAATGGCCGCTGCCGCCTCCCTGGCGCCGTCCTGCTTCAACCGGCAGCCGTGGCGCTTCGTTTTCGCAGTCGATCCGGTCGTGCGGCAGAGGCTGCACGACGCCCTGGCTCCGGGAAACGAATGGGCGCGACGCGCCTCGCTGTTCGTGGCCGTAACCAGCCGGAGGGATCTGGACTGCATCAACGGCGAGCGCGAGTACTTCCTGTTCGACACCGGCATGGCCACCGCCATGCTGCTGCTCAAGGCCACCGACCTCGGCCTGGTGGCCCACCCCATCGCGGGATACGACGAAGCCCGGGCCCGGGAGGCGTTGGCCATCCC
>CAYZNT010000025.1:51570-56086 GCA_964479735.1 uncultured Clostridia bacterium | reverse complement strand
CGCCGGGATCGTAGGTGTAGCGGTCGTGGTCCGGTCCCGCCGGGTGCTCGCGGGCGAGGCGGCCGTTGCCGCGGCTGGTGTTGGCGCCGCCTTGGCTGGAGAGGTAGAACCGGGTGAACACCGTCTGCGGCAGCGGGTAGACGGGGCCCTCGATCCAGCGGTTGCTGCCCATCACGAAAAGCTTGACCAGCGGCTCCTGGGTGATCCGGTTGTCGATTCCCTTCAGCCAGTAGTCGAACCATCGAAGGTAGAGGGCCTTCAGGTCGAGCAGCGCCTGCGGGCCGAACTCGGTGTCGCCCAGCCGGGCGGAGGCCTGGTCGGCGTGCCCCCAGGGGCCCACGACCATCTTGATGTTCGGGTTGCGTGATTTCCTGAGCTCCAGGTAGTTGAGCTTGGTGCCGATGCCGTCCCCGTCGTACCAGCCCGACTGGAGGAACACGGGCAGGTCGAGGTCCTTCAGTTTCTCACGGAAGTTGGCCCGCGCCCACCAGCCATCGTTGGTGTTGTGCTGGATCCAGGCGCGCCAGTAGGGGTTCTTTTTCCCGAGGATCTTCTGGTCCAGGCCCACCACCGGCAGCGACCGGAGGATCTTCTCGTACTTCTTCCCGTTGATCCGGGCCATGGCCCGGCCGCTGATGTCCCCGGTGGCGTTGGACTCCAGGATGTCGGCCCACCAGATGGCGCCGAGGATGAAGAAGGAGCCGTACTCGTAGGGGATGTTCAGGAAGGGGTCGGGCGGGGCCACGTTGGGAACGATGGTCGTCAAGTGGGGGGGGCGGGCCACCGCCGCCCACAACTGCACCCATCCGACATAGGAGCCGCCGATCATGCCCACCTTGCCGCTGGCCCAGGGCTGGGCGGCCAGCCATTCCACGGCGTCATACCCGTCCTGCGATTCGTGGAAGAAGGGCTCCCAGACGCCCTGCGAGCCGAAGCGCCCGCGGCAGTCCTGGATGGCCACCGCGTAACCCCGGCGGGCATAGAAGTGGCCCTCCAGCTCGCTCATCTCCTTCTTGTAGGGGGTGCGGATGAGGATGGCCGGCACCCGGGTTCCGCCGGTCTCGGGCAGGTAGAGGTCGGTGGCCAGGCCAACGCCGTCGCGCATGGGAACCATGAGCGCCTGGCGGCTCACCTCGAACCGGGGCTTGGAGAGCAGGGGGTCCTCGGCGCCGGCGGCCAGGAGCTCCTCGTAGCCCTGTCGGACGAAGGCAGCGTACTGCGCCGGGATGCGGATCAGGGCGATGCGGTCGTCCTCGAACGCCCATATCTGCAGGGGCATGGAGACGAAGGTCTGGTCGAACACCTTGAAGGTCTGGTCGCGGCCGGCGATGCGCCGCGTCTCGCGCCGGGCGAAGGTGATGTCGGTGTCCATGGCCACCTGGGGCACGATGAAACGGGAGAAGGTCTGCTTCCCTCCCTTTTCCATGTCGTAGGCGCGCAGCAGCATCGCTTCCAGCGCCGGGCCGTAGTTGTCGTAGGGGATGTGGCCGCCCGGCAGCCTGACGCTGTACGCCTGCTCCTTCACCCGGAACTCGGCGCGGTCGCCGTGGCGCTCGACCTCCACGGTGTCGGTCGGCGCCTCGATGCGCATGGAGCGCCACAGCCCGGCGGCGTCGCAGGCGGCCTGCAGCCGGAAGGTCGCCTTCTGCCCGGCCATGGCCAGGGTGAAGGTGCGGGAATAGGATCCGTCGGCTTTCAGGGCGAATTCGATCGAGCCGACCTCGGAGTCGCGCACCAGCAGCTTGAACAGGCCGCTGTCTTCCAGGCCGTTCATCGGCCGCGGCAGGGCGGGCTCGTCGGCCGTCGCCACCGAACCGGCAAATACGAGAAGCAGGATGCAGAGCAGGCTTTTCATGGGGCCTCCCAGTGGATTCTGTTTCATGCGGCGCACCGGCGCGGCAGGGGGTGGTCTGCCGGGCGTCGGGTCACGTGCGCAGTCGCGCGAGCGGCACCTTGATCACGCATTTCTTGACCGTTCCCTCCGCTCCGGCGGCGGACAGCCCCGGCCGGTGGGCGTCCCGGTCGTGGAAAACGGCGAACAGGCCAGGCCGCAGGGCGATGGTCAGCGCGGGTTGGGCCGGGGATTCGAAAAAGGCCACGTCGCGGCCCGCGTCGAAGGGGGTGAGCGGAACCAGCCCGGCACGCGGGTGGCATTCGACGATCTCGCGGCCGGCCAGCAGCGCCTGGATGTCGCTGTGGCGGTCGTGGGCCTCGAAGTGGGCCTCGGCGGGAGGGCGCGTGCGGTAGGAGGCGACGGTGGCGTGGAGGCCTTCGTCGTCCAGTTCGTAGCGCCGCTCCTCGCTGTCGGGTCCGAGCTGACGGAGGAAGTCGAAGATCCGCTCCCACATCGGGCCATGGAAGTAGAACGGCCAGTTTTCCCAGCGGTCCAGGATCATGTCAGCGCGCCTCCCCGGCCGTTGTACCACCGGGCCCGCCCGAGGTCAAGTCGGGTCGTCGCACCCCCCGGCCCCATACCGGCCGCGGCCGCGAGGGAGCCTTCACGCCGCCAGGCCCGGTATTGCGGGGCCACGCGCCGGCCGGGGAGGTCTGCGCCGGTTGAATTCGGTCCCGGGTGGAGTAGAATGGGAGCGGTTCGGCATGGAACAACCGCAACGGATCGCCTTTCGTTGGCCGTTGGCTGCGGCACGCCGCCGTGCCGCGGCCTGGCTGCGCGAGTACGGGCACCACCTCGCCTTCGGCCTGTTGATCGTCTCCTTGGCCGCGTTGGCCGCCTGGTGGGCCGTGTTCATCCACCGCTCCATCCGGGTTGACCTCGCGCGGAGCGTGGAGATGCTGAGGCTGGAAGCTCGCCTGCTGGCCGCCCGTCTCAGCCTTGAGTCCGGGCGGCCGCTGCCGGCGGGGGCGCTGGCCGTCGACCCCCGCTTCGAGATCGTCTCCGCCGCCCGGGCTGACCCCGCGGGCATCCGCTTCGCCATCGACCTGGCCCCGGCCCATCCCGGGCGTTGGCTGCAGGCCCGCCCCGGGGAATGGTCGGCCATCGAGCGGCGGTATCGCCGCCGCCGGCTGATGATCGCCGGTGAAGGGGCCACCGCCGTGCTGCTGGTGCTCGGCTGCAGCCTGCTCCTCTATGCCTACGTGCGGGCCGAGCGGCGGGCGGCGCGGGAGGTGAGCAATTTCTGGCAGCACCTGACCCACTGGGTCAAGACCCCCATCACCGGCCTCAAGTTCTTCCTGCAGGGGCTGCGCGACGGAACCATTCCCGAAAACGAGAGGGCCGACCTGAGCGCCCTGGCCCTGCTCCGGGTGGAGGGCCAGGAGCGGCTGGCCGAGAACCTGCTGGCCGGCTCGCGCTGGCTGGGAGCGCGCGACCGGCCACGGTTCGAGACGGTCGCGCTCGGCGAGTTTGTCGACGCCTACCTGGATAGACACCCGCTGCTCCTGGGCCGCGGCCGGGCACGGCGGGAGGGAGAGACGGGGCTGAACGTCGTCGCCGATCGCCACCTGCTCCGGCTGGTCCTGGACAATCTGGTGGACAACGCCCTGAAGTACGGGCCGGCGCCGGCGGAGCTGCGCCTGCGGATCGAGCGCGGCCGGCGCCGCCATGGCCTGGTGGTGAGCGACGGCGGGCCGCCGTTCTCGCGCCGCCATGCGCGTCGCATGATGGCCGCCTTCCGCTTCGCCGCCGCCGAGTTGCCGGTTGGCCGCCGCGGTTCCGGCATGGGGCTCTACCTGGCGCGGCGTCTGGCGCGCCAGATGGGCGGCGAACTGCGCGCCCTCGACGCCCGGGAGGCGTGCCGGGCCTCGCTGCGCCTCACCCTGCCGCGCGCATGAAGGACAAGCCGCGCATCGCCCTGGTCGAAGACGACGGCCTGATCAACCGCCTGGTGGCCCTGGGGCTGCAGCGCGCCGGCTATCAGGTCGACGCCTGCCACTCGGCCGAGGAGCTCCTGCCCCGGCTCGATGACGCCCGCCACGACCTGTTCGTGGTCGACCTGTTCCTGCCCGGCATGTCCGGCACCGAGCTGCTCGCCGAACTGCGCCGTCGCGGCATTGCCGCCCCCCTGCTGGTCATCTCGGTCAACGATTCCCTGCCCGACCGGGTCGGCCTGCTCCATGCCGGCGCGGACGATTATCTCATCAAGCCCTTCGCCATGGATGAACTGCTGGCCCGGGTGCATGCCCTGCTGCGCCGTGCCGGCCGCGACGGCGCCGCCGGCTCCCTGGAGCTCAACGGCTGGGCCGTCGACCTGGCGGCCCGATCCGCCCGGCGCGGCGGCGAGACGGTCACGCTTTCCGAAACCGAGGCGCGCCTGCTGGCTTTCTTCCACGCCCACCCGCGGCGGACCCTGGAGCGGGCCGATATCCTGGAGGAGGTGTGGGGGATGGAGAGCGATCCCACCCCGCGCACGGTCGACACCTTCGTCTGGAGGCTCCGCCGCCTCTTCGAGAGCGACCCGGAAAACCCGCGCTTGTTCCTCACCGTGCGCGCCGTCGGGTACCGCTTCGAGCCCTGATCCGGTCGGCGCTGCGCCCGGAGGGGCGGACGGGTGCGGCG
>CAYZNT010000025.1:0-51470 GCA_964479735.1 uncultured Clostridia bacterium | reverse complement strand
GGTCGGCGCTGCGCCCGGAGGGGCGGACGGGTGCGGCGGCCCGGTCGGCGCCGCGCCGTCTGTCACCGTTCTGTCAATGCGCGTTGCCGAACCGCCAGGCCGTCGGGTATAGTGCCGGCGTTCGCACTTCATTTCGAGGAGATCTGCGCGATGGACAAGTGGATCGCCGTGTTGCTGCTGCTCTCCCTGCCCTGGCTCGCCCGCGCCACCGACGGGTCAGCCGACCGGAAGCCGGAAGAGGAGGGGAAGAGGGAGGCGGCCGCCCTTCGTTACGACGTCATCGTCACCGCCACCCGCACCGCCAAGGACGTCTTCACCACCGCCCAGCCGGTCGCGGTGGTCAACCGCGAAGAGGCCGCCCGCCAGGCCCCCGACTCGGTCACCAGCCTGATGCAGGCCGTGCCGGGGCTCGACGCCGTGGGGGTCGGCCCCAGCCAGACGCGCCCGATCATCCGCGGCATGCGGGGCCAGCGCATCCTGCTGCTGGAGGACGGCATTCGGCTGAACAACTCGCGCCGCAACCAGGACTTCGGCGAGATCCCCGGCATGGTCGACGTCGACGACGTGGAGGCGGTGGAGGTCGTGCGCGGCCCGGCCTCGGTGCTCTACGGCTCGGACGCCGTCGGCGGGGTGATCAACGTCCTCTCCCTGGCGCCGCGGTTTGCCGGCGACCGCCTGCGCCTGCGCGGTCGCATCGGCTACCAGTACGACTCCGGGTCCGGGTTGAACCGCTTCAGCGCCCGGGTGGCCGCCGGCCGGAAGCGGCTGGCGGTGTGGGCCGGCGGCTCGGTACGCCGCGCCGGAGAGTACGAAGTCCCGGCCGGCAGGTTCGGCGCCGTCACCCTGGCCTCTCCCGCGACGGTGACCGACTCCCGGGTCGAGGACGGCAACGCCCGGCTGGCGCTCTCCTGGCAGGCGAGCGACCGGGTGGTACTGACCTTCAAGGCCGACGCCTACCGGTCCGACTTCTCCGGCTTCGGCTACGTCGACCCGGCTCTCTATGCCCCCGGCGGCCCGACCATCCGCATCACCTACCCCGACCAGCACGTGCAGAAATACGTGCTGCGCGCCCGCCACAGCCAACTCGATTTCGCGCCGGCCGACATGGTCGACGTCACCCTCTACCTGCAGGGCAACCGCCGCCACCTGGACATGGACATCTTCGTGCCCTTCGGCATTCCCGACCGCCCCGCGGCGGGGGTGAGCATGCAGACCTGGAACTACACCCGCACCGCCACCGCCGGCGGCCGGCTGGAGTTCACCAAGAGCCTGGGCGGCCGCCACCTGCTGGTGTACGGCGCCGACTTCTTCCGCGACGCCTCGACGAACACCGACCGCTCCTCCACCGCGGTGGTCGGCCTGGGCCCGGTGCGCCCCGTGGTCTCCGGCCTGCCGCAGGTTCCGAACGCCCGCTACGTCAACCGCGGCCTGTTCGTGCAGGACGAGTGGCGGCTGCACCCCCGGCTGACGGCCACCGCCGGCTTGCGCTACCAGGACGTGCTCGCCGCCACCCTCGCCACTCCCGGACTGGAGGGCGAGGCGCCGGTGAGCGACCGCGACGCCACCCTGGTCGGCGCGGCCAGCCTGCTGCTGCGGCTGGGCGACGACCTGGCCGCCTATCTCTCGGCGGGGCGCGCCTTCCGCTCGCCCAACCTGGTCGAGCGCTTCTTCGCCGGGCCGACCCCGGAGGGCAACGGCACCCTGACCCGCAACCCCGGGCTGCAGCCGGAGACGAGCTTCCAGCTCGACGCCGGCCTGCGCTGGCGCCGGCCGCGCTGGGCGCTGGAGGCGGCCGTGTTCCGCAACATGGTCTACGACGGCATCCGCACCGCGCCCACCGGCGGCTTCGCGCAGGGGCTGGCGGAGTACCGGTACGTCAACGTCGACAAGCTGCGCGTACAGGGCGTCGAGTTCCAGGGCCAGGCCCTGCTGCCCCTCGACATCCGGGCCGTCGCCGGCTTCTCCTCCATCCGCGCCAGGGACATCTACAACCCCGACCAGCCCTTCTCCTCCTCCTACAGCAGCAGGCTCACCCTCGACCTGCTCTGGCAGCGCCCCGGAGGCCGCGTCTGGCTCGCCTACAACCTGCGCTGGCAGGGAAAGCAGAAGGACATCGTGCTGGTGGAGAACCCGGTCGGCGATTTCATCCCCGGCTTCGTGGTCCAGGCCGCCTCGGCCGGCGCGACCCTGGTGCAGAACGACCGCGCCGCCCTGAAGGCCGGGCTGGTGCTGGCCAACGTCACCGACACCCTCTACGCGGAGGCCGCCAACTCCCCCTTCTTCCGCCCCGCCCCGGGGCGGCGGCTGGTGGTCACCTGGAGCCTGGAGTTCTGAAGGGAATCATTTTCCATCTCCTTGGGGGGCGGGGCGCCGGTATCATCGGCGCCCCGCCTTGCGCCGCGAGTCCAGGAGATGCAGGAGGGCCAGCCCGGGGTGGCGCCAGAGCATGCGCGGGCCGGCGAAGCGCATCACCTCCTTCACCCGGGCGCGCATCTCCGGGCTGTAGCAGTGCACGGGGCAGTTCGCGCAGGTGGGTTTCTCCGCCCCGGAGAAGGGGCAGCGGTCGAGGCGGGCCAGGGCGTAGTCCAGAAGCTCTCCGCATGAATGACAGAGCTCGGTAGGGACGGGTTTGTAACCCGCCCCGGGCGCGGGGGCCGGGCGGTGGACGCCGCGGCAGTAGAGGCGGACCATGGCGGCGAGGGTGCGGCGCTCGCGGGCCATGCGGGGGCTTTGCCTGGACATGGGCGGCAGGTAGGGGCGGAACATTTTCCGCCCCTACGCGCATTCGTCAGATCGCGTTCTCGGCCGCCTTCACCTTGAGGCGGGAGAGGTACTCGGTGATCTTGATCTTCTTGGGGCAGGCCTCCATGCAGTTGAAGATGGTGTGGCACCGCCAGATGCCGTTCTTGTCGTTGATGATCTCGATGCGCTCGTCACTGCCGTCGTCGCGCGAGTCGAAGATGAAGCGGTAGGCCTTGAGCATGGCCGCCGGGCCGAGGTAGTCGGTGTTGCCCCAGAGCGAGGGGCAGGAGGAGGAGCAGGCGGCGCAGAGGATGCAGAGGGTCGACTCGCCGATCTCGTCGAACTGGGCCGGGCTCTGCAGGAACTCCTGGTCGGGCTCCGGCTTCTTCAGGATCAGGTAGGGCCGGATGCGCTTCAGCTTTTCGAAGAACTCCTCCAGGTCGACCACCAGGTCCTTGATGATGGCGAAACCCGGCAGCGGCTCGATCTTCAGCTTGTGCCCGAAGCGGTGCATGGGCGTCTCGCAGGCCAGCACGTTGCGGCCGTTCACCTTCATGGCGCAGGAGCCGCAGATGGCGGAGCGGCAGGAACGGCGGTAGGCCAGCGTGCCGTCCATCTTCCAGTGGATCTCGTTGAGCACGTCGAGGATGGTCGCCTCGTCGTCCACCTCCGGGCGGAAGGTCTGCCAGCGCGGCTTCGGATCCT
The DNA here is from genome assembly GCA_964479735.1 of uncultured Clostridia bacterium. Classification (GTDB taxonomy): domain Bacteria; phylum Acidobacteriota; class Aminicenantia; order UBA2199; family UBA2199; genus CAYZNT01. The sequence continues at coordinate 48,023 of CAYZNT010000025.1, read as the reverse complement.
GCTCCGGGTGGTAGCGCTGGATCCGGACTTCGATCGGGGTCTTGGCCATGGTCGTCTCTCCTTAGTACTTGCGTTCCTGCGGCTGGTACTGCGGGTAGAGGAAGACCGGCTTGAAGTCGAAGACGATCTTGCCGTCCCGGCGCCAGGCCAGGGTGTGCTTGAGCCAGTTGGCGTCGTCGCGCTGGGGGAAGTCGGTGCGGTAGTGGGCGCCGCGCGACTCCTTGCGCAGGATGGCGCTGGCCACCACCACCTCGGCGAAGGAGAGCAGGTTGCCCACCTCCACCGCCTCGATCAGATCCAGGTTGTAGGGCGCGCCGGTGTCGTCGATGCGCACGTTCCGGTAGCGCTCCTGCAGCCCCTGGATGACCCCCAGCACCCGCATCATGTCGGCCTCGGCGCGGAAGACGCCCAGGTAGTTGGTCATGTTCTCCTGCAGCTCCTCGCGGAGGACGGCGTGGCGCTCCTTGCCGTCGCCGCGGGTGAGGGCGTCGATCTTGGCCCGGGCCGCGGCCAGGGGCTCCGAAGGCAGCGCCTCGTGACCGCTCTCGGCCACGTGGCGGGCCATGTTCCTTCCGGCCACGCGGCCGAAGGTGACCGCGTCCTGCAGCGAGTTGGTGCCCAGGCGGTTGGCGCCGTGCAGCGACAGGCAGGCCGCCTCGCCGGCGGTGTAGAGGCCGCGCACCACCGTGCCGGCGGCGTCGGCGATGACCTCGCCGCGGATGTTGGCGGCGATGCCGCCCATCGAGTAGTGGGCCGTGGGCTGGATGGGCACCGGGGAGGTGATGGCGTCCACCTTCAGGTAGTTGAGGGCCAGGTCGTAGATCTGGGGAAGCCGGGAGAGGATCTTCTCGCGGCCCAGGTGGCGCAGGTCGAGGTAGACGTAGTCCTTGCCGTTGATGCCGCGGCCCTCGTTGATCTCCTGCTGCTCGGAGCGCGAGACGATGTCGCGCGGCCCCAGTTCCATCTTGCTCGGCGTGTACCGCTTCATGAAGCGCTCGCCGTCGTGGTTGATCAGGTAGCCGCCCTCGCCGCGGGCCGCCTCCGACAGCAGGATGCCGTGCCGGTAGAGGCCGGTGGGGTGGTACTGCACGAATTCCATGTCCTCCAGCGGCAGGCCGTTCTCCAGCACCAGGGCCACTCCGTCGCCGGTGTTGGCGTGGGCGTTGGAGGTGATCTTCCATGCACGGCCGTAGCCGCCGGTGGCCAGCAGCACCGCCTTGGCGTGGAAGAGGTGCAGGCCCCCGGAGCGGATGTCCCAGGCGGTCAGGCCGCGGCAGACGTTGTCCTCCACCAGCAGCGAAAAGACCTGGAATTCGTTGAAGAAGAGCACGTCGTGCTTGAGGCACTGTTCGTAGAGGGTGTGCAGCAGCACGTGGCCGGTGATGTCGGCGGCGTAGCAGGCGCGCGGCGCGGTGTGGCCGCCGAACGGCCGCTGGGCGATGCGCCCGTCCGCGGTTCGGGAGAAGGGCACGCCCATGTGCTCCAGCTCGTAGATGGAGGCGACGGCCTCCTGGCAGAAGAACTGGATGACGTCCTGGTCGCCCAGGTAGTCGCTGCCCTTGATGGTGTCGAAGACGTGGGAGTCGACGGAGTCCTCGGCGCCGTTGGCCAGGGCGGCGGCGATGCCGCCCTGGGCGCCGCCGGAGTGCGAACGGGTGGGGTAGACCTTGGTGACGACGCCGACCCGCGCCCCGCTGCGGGCAATCTCCAGGGCGGCGCGCAGGCCGGCCAGGCCGGCACCGACGATCACGGCGTCGAGGCGGTGGAACATCTTGGCTTCTTCGGGTTTCATGGCGGCTCCTTACTTCAGTGCGACCGCGGGCAGCTGCAGGATGGTCCAGGTGCCGATGAACAGGAGCACCAGGCCGGCCGTCCAGAGCAGCCCGAACAGCATCTGGCGGGCCCGGCGGCCGTGGACGTAGTCTTCCAGCACCGCCCACAGGCCGTTCAGGCCGTGGTAGAGGGCGGTGGCCAGGAACAGGAACTGCAGCACCGAGAACCAGAGCGACCAGGCCCGGACCTTGGCCATGATCTGCTCGTAGGTGATCGCCTGGCCGCGGCTCAGGAAGTGGTAGGTGACGAAGTGCACCATCAGCAGCACGAAGAGGATGACGGCGCTCACGCGCTGCAGCAGCCAGGGGAGCGCGCCGCCGCGCGAGGTTTCCCGGAATGTCTTGTCTCCCATGTCAGCCTCCGATGTGGGCCAGGATCATGGCCGAGCCCGCCGCCCACAGCAGGAAGGCGACGGCGATCAGGACCACGAACAGCTTCTTGTGGACCAGCGCGCCGCGGAAGTAGTCGACGATCACGACCCGCACCCCGTTGAAGGCGTGGAACAGGATGACGCCCCACAGGCCGACCTCGAGGAGCTTGAAGGGAGCGGAGTTGAGAAAGGCCATGACCCGGTTGAAGTCCTCCGGGCCGTGGCTCAGGTGGTGGATCACCCAGATGTGCAGGCTCAGGTAGAAGATCAGGGCCAGCCCGGACAGCCGGTGCAGCACCCAGGCCCAGGAGCCCACGAAGTGGGTGTAGCTCAGGTCATAGACGCGTTTCGGTTTGTACAAGTGCGCCTCCTTGTCATGGGCATGACGAAAATAATTTATACCCAAACGAACGGGTTTTTGCAATGCGCCGGTTTGACATTTTTCCGCCGTTGGCCATAATGGAGGCGCCATGAGCGAGACGCCGGCGGCCGAGCCCCAGCATCCCGAGCTGCGGGCCATCCAGCAGCTTCAGGAAAAGAACCGCTGGCTGCTGCGCATCCGCTGGGTATACCCGTTCTTCATCCTTTTTCTCTTTCTGGGCTTCGCCCGCTTCGCCGGCGAAACGCTGATGCCGCCCGCCATGCTGGCGCCGGTCGTCCTGCTGCCGCTGGCCGGCAACGCCCTGTTCGCCCTGGAGCTGCGCCGGCGCACGCGCCTGGCCGGCCCCGGGCTGAGTTACCCGCGGCTGGCCGCCTTCGCCTCGCTGCAGCTCGACTTCGATCTGCTGGTGCTGTCGCTGATCGCCTACTTCTCGGGGGGCCTGCAGAGCCCGGTGGTGCTGCTGTTCGTCTTCTACATCATGATCTCGACCTTCCTCATCGACTACCGCAAGGCCTTCCGCAACACCCTCAGCGCCATCGTGCTGGTGACGGTGATCGCCCTGGCCCGCAACCCCGACCTGATCCTGCTGCGCCGCGACGTGGCCACCGTGCTGGCCTACGACATCCTGTTCATCTTCGCCTTCTCCATTTCCGGCTACCTGTCGCGCAACATGCGCCGCAACGAGGAGATCACCCGGCAGCTGCTGCAGAAGGCCCAGGAGATGTCCATCTGCGACGGACTGACCGGCCTGTTCAACCAGAGCCGGTTCTTCGAGCTGCTGGACATCGAGACCATGAAGTCGGAGCGCTACGGCCTGCCGTTCGCGCTCATCCTGTTCGACGTGGACAATTTCAAGAACTTCAACGACCACAACGGCCACGTCATGGGGTCGGCCACGCTCAAGCGCGTCGGCCAGATCATGCGGGAGCGCTTCCGCGCCACCGACCTGCTGGCCAAGTACGGCGGCGACGAGTTCGTCGTCATCCTGCCGCAAACCGACAAGGTGGGCGCCTACCTGGCCGCCGAGCGGCTGCGCGAGTGCGTGGAGCGCGAGCCTTTTCCCGGCCGCGAATGCCAGCCGCGGGGCGTGCTGACCCTTTCGCTGGGCATCGCCGCCTTCCCGGAGCACGGGCTGAAGGCCGGCGAGATCCTCGACCGCGCCGACCGGGCGCTCTACGCGGCCAAGGCGGCCGGCCGCAACAACACCGTCATCTACAGCGAGCAGCTGGCGAAGGCCGACGAGGAGGAGTGACCCATGAACGCCCAGAACGGCCCGGGACGGGCCGCCGGTATCCTGATGCACCTGACCTCGCTGCCCGGCCGCCACGGGTGCGGCACCCTGGGCGAGGAGGCGCGCTCCTTCGCGGCCGGGCTGGCCGAGGCCGGCCAGGGGGTTTGGCAGGTGCTGCCGGTCAACCCGGTGTGCGGCCACCTCGGCCACTCGCCCTACTCGTCGCCGTCGACCTTCGCCGGCTCCGAGCTGCTGGTGTCGCTGGACGACCTCGCCGCCGACGGCCTGCTGGCCCCGGCCGACCTGCTGTCGGCGCCCTTCGACCCGGCCGCCGACTTCAACGACTTCGACGCGGGGCGTGCCTGGCGCCGGCCCCGGCTGGAGGAGGCGGGGCGGCGCCTGCAGGCGGAGGATGCGCCTCCCGGGCTGCAGGCGGAGTTCGCCGCCTTCCGCCAGGCCGAGCAGGCGTGGCTGGACGACTACGCGTTGTTCATGGCATTGGCCGAGAGCCGCTCCACCTTCGACTGGACGTCGTGGGGCGCCGGTCTGGCGCGGCGCCGCCTGTCGGCGCTGGAGGAGGCGCGCCGGGAATTAGCCGGCCCGATTGCCTACCACACCTTCGTGCAGTTCGCCTTCTTCCGCCAGTGGCGGCGGCTGCACCGGCACTGCCGCCAACTGGGGGTGCAGCTGGTCGGCGACATCCCCATCTACGTCTCCTTCGAGAGCGCGGATTGCTGGGCGCGGCCGGACCTGTTCCAGCTCGACGGCCGCAGCCACCGGCCGGCGCGCGTGGCCGGGGTGCCGCCCGACTACTTCAGCGCCTCCGGGCAGCGCTGGGGAAATCCCCTCTACCAGTGGACCATCGGCCGGCGCCTCAACCCGCGGCTGTGCGACTGGTGGGCGCGGCGGCTCGCCCACCTGCTGGGGCTGTTCGACCTCCTGCGCATCGACCACTTCCGCGGCTTCGAGTCCTACTGGGCCATCCCGGCCGGCGAGGCCACCGCGGTCAACGGCCGCTGGCTGCGGGGGCCGGGGCGACCCTTCTTCGCCTATCTGGAGCGCCGGTTGGGAGCCATGCCGCTGATCGCCGAGGATTTGGGGGTCATCACCCCGGCGGTGGAGCGGCTGCGCGACGGCCTGGGTCTGCCGGGCATGAAGGTGCTGCAGTTCGCCTTCGGCGGCGACCGCCGCCACCCCTACCTGCCGCACAACTATCGCAGCGCCAACTGCCTGGTCTACACCGGCACCCACGACAACAACACCAGCAACGGATGGTTCTACGGCGACGAGACCGACGAGGAAACCAAGCGCACCGTTCTGGACTACCTCGGCGTGAACCACCGCCACGAATTCCACTGGCAGTTCATCCGCCTGGCCTACGCCTCGATCGCCCGCCTGGCGATCGTCCCGATGCAGGACGTGCTGGGCTATGCCGGCGAGTTCCGCATGAACACGCCGGGTCGGGCCGGTGGCAACTGGAACTGGCGGCTCACCCCCGGGCGCTTCGGCCCCGAGGTCCGGTCCCGCCTGCGGCAACTGGCGGAACTCTATGGGCGCCTGCCGGAGCCGGCCGATTCGGAGACGGGGGGGTAGCCCGGCTCCCGCGCCTAGGGCCGCCTCCTGCGCCGACGGGCGGCCGTGATGGCCGCTTCGAAGGCCAGGAAGACCAGGGCGGCGAACACCAGCAAGAGCAGCAGAAAGAGGGGGTAGGAGCGGAACCGTTCTTCCCATCCCGCGTAGACGCGGAAGGCCATGTTCACGTTCTGCGACGGGTCGCCGACGCAGCGGCTGAGCAGCCAGGCCGGCGCCAGGCCGAGGCTGGCGCGCACCCAGGAAAGCCGGGGGATGCCCATGCGGGCAACGCCCCGCAGGCCGATGGCCAGCCCGCCCAGGTGGGTCAGCGCCGAGGTGGGGTAGAAGATGGCGCCGCCGGCCAGGTCGGAGATCCAGAGCAGGTTGCCCAAACCGAGCCAGAGCGTGCCGATGGCGTTGAGTGCCGGCTGAGGCAGCAGCCAGCCGAAGGCGACCAGCAGCGCTCCCAGGTGGCAGACCCAGAATATGTTGGCCGGCGCCCCGTACAGGGTCCAGAAGGCGGCGTGAGCCGCGTAGAAGAGCAGGGCCATGCCGCCGGCCGCGGCGCGGCGCGTTCTCTGCTGCCGGTCGTCCACCGGCGGGGCTCCAATCGGCACCGGCTCCCGTGTCTCCCCGGAGCCGGGGGCCGTCAGCGCGCCCCCGCTTCGATCCAGCGCGAGCGGTCGGGTTCGGCCGGCTGGGCCGGCTTGCGGCGGGGATTCTTCTCCAGCTCGGCCAGCAGCACCTCGACCGCCTTCTCGATGGAGGGGTCACGGCCGGCGGCCACCAGCTCGGGCAGGTCGACCACCTCGATGTCCGGGGCCACGCCCCGGCCCTCCACCGCCCAGTTCCCCTCGGTGTCCACGAAGCCGAACGTGGGCACGTTGAAGGAGCCGCCGTCGACGAAGGCCGGGTTGCCGGAGATGCCGATCAAGCCGCCCCAGGTGCGGGTGCCGATGAGCGGTCCCAGCTTCTTTTTTCGGAAGTAGTAGGGAAAGGCGTCGCCTCCCGAGGAAGAGTAGCCGTTGATGAGCATGGCCTGGGGGCCGTCGTGGACCATCTCCGGGTAGACCCCCATCTCCAGTCCGCGCCGCACCCAGTTGTTGAAGGGCCGCCGGGCCAGCAGGTCGGCCATCAGCCAGGGGATGAAGCCGCCGCCGTTGTAGCGGTCGTCGATGATCAGCGCCTCCTTGTGGTGCTGGGCATAGAAGCCCTTGAACAGCTCCTGGTTGCCCTCGGCGGCGGTGTCCGGCACGTGGATGTAGCCGATGCGCCCGCCCGACAGGCGGTCGACGAGGCGGCGCCGCGACTCGACCCAGTCGAGGTAGAGCAGGGCCAGCTCGCTCTTCACCGGGCGGATCCAGGAGGCCCGCTCACTCGCCCCCGGGGCGGCGGCGACCACCATCTCCACCCGCTTGTCGGCGGTGTTTTCCAAAAAGCGGTAGGGGTTGTCCTTCAGGGTGACTTCGTGGCCGTCGAGCCGCAGCAGCAGGTCGCCGGCCCGGACGTCCACGCCCGGCTCGGTGAGCGGCGAGCGCGCTTCGTCGCGCCAGTTCTCGCCGGAGTAGATGCGGGCGATGCGGTAGCGGCCGGCCGTCTCGTCGGGCTGCAGCTCGGCGCCGAGCAGCCCGTTCTCCATGCGCGGCACCCTCGGGAAGTCGCCCCAGTTGACGTAGGTGTGGCCGGCGTTGATCTCGCCCACCATCTCGCCGAAGATGAAGTCGAGGTCGGCGCGGTGGCCGAGGTGGGGCACCAGCTGGCCGTAGCGTCGTCTCATCGCATCCCAGTCCACGCCGTGCAGGTTCTTGACGTAGAACCAGTCGCGGAATATGCGCCAGCCGTCGTTGAATATCTGCTGCCATTCCCGCGGCGGGTCGATGCGCAGGGTGACGTCGCCCATGGCCAGCGCGCCGTCGCCGGCCTTCTGCTCCGGCTTCAGCTCGACGATGCCCCAGGTCTTGCCGGCGTGGTAGAGGAGCTTCTTGCCGCCGCCGGCCAGCGTCCATTCACCCACGCCCTTCAGGATGGATTCGTCCTTCCTGTCCGCGATCAGGCAGCGGCGCAGGTCGCCGTCGCGGGAGTAGAGCACCCCGCCGTCGACGGCGGTCAGGCCGCGGATGGCGCCCGCCTCCACCGGCAGGACCGTCACCCGGCCGGATAGCCCGTCCAGGTCGATGCGCACGGTCGGCTTTCCGCCGGCGTCGGTTTTGCCGCCCTTGTCCCGGGCGCGGTCCGACTTCGCCTCCGACGGGGAGGCTTGCTTCGGCTCCTCGGCGTCGTTCTTGAACGGGAAGAGCGGGGCCGCGTCCCGGGCCAGCGCCAGCGCGTAGATGCGGGTGGCCCGGGTGTAGATGTAGCTGAACTCGAAGGCCGAGAAGTCGAGGCGGAAGGTGCGGTTGGAAAGGAAGTACAGGTATTTCCCGCAGCGGGAGAAGACCGGATTGAAGTCGGCGAAGCGGCCGTCGGTCAGCGGGAACGCCTTGCCCTGGTCCAGCGAGTAGGCCCAGATGGCGTCCAGTCCGTTTTCGCCCTCCTTGCCGTAGACCACCCACCGGGAGTCGGGGGACCAGCCGTAGTCGGTGATGTCGTTTCGGCGCGAGCGGTCGACGAGGGTGACGCGACGGCTGGCGATGTCCAGCACCTGCAGCTGCTGGTTCTTGTCTCCGTACAGCAGGCAGCGGGAGTCGGGCGACCATTGCGCCGGGAATCGCCAGCAGCGGCTGTCCCGGGTCAGCGCCTCGGCGGCGCCGCCGCCGGCCGGACGGCGGTAGACCTCGTACTCGCCGCTGGCGTCCGAGTAGTAGGCGAGCCAGGCGCCGTCGGGAGACCAGGCGGGGTGCAGCTCGCGCGAGTCGGGGCTCCGGTCGAGGTTGACGGTCGCGCCCTCCTTCTCGGGAACGGTGAAGAGGTCTCCGCGGGCGGCGAAGACCGCGCGCTTGGCGGAGGGAGAGAGGTCGAAGCCGGTGACGAATTCGGCCACGTTGCGCACCGCCGGCAGGCGGTTGGGGTTGTCGAAGCGAAGGGTGACGGGCACCGGCCCGTTGCGGCCCGTGCCCAGGTCGAGGAGCCAGATGCGGCCGCCGTTTTCGTAGACGATGCGGCCGTTGCGGCCCGAGGGCCAGAGTACGTCGTACTCCGTGTGGCGGGTGAGCGCCTCGGTGCGGCCGCTCTCCAGGTCATAGGCGTAGAGGTTGAGGGTCAGGTCGCGGTCGGAGACGAAGCAGATCCGGTTCCCGTACCAGATCGGATGCTGGTCGGTCCCCGGGAAATCGGTCAGGCGGCGCGAGCGGTTGGCCTGCAGGTCGTAGATCCAGACGTCCTGCGCCCGGCCGCCCTGGTAGCGCTTCCAGGTGCGGAATTCGCGCTCGATGGGCGTGTAGCAGATGGAGCGGCCGTCGGGGGAGAAGGTGCCGCCGCCCGCCTCCGGGATCGGCAGCGGGGTTTCCAGGCCGCCGTCGAGCGCCACCAGGTAGTACCTGCCCATGCGCTCGCCCCACGGCGTGCGGTTTCCGCGCACCAGGATCCGGCGGCTGTCGGGGGTCCAGTCGAGCACCACGTAGTCGAAGCCGCCGCGCGGCGGCATCTCGCCGGTGTCGTTGTACCAGGTCAGCTGCCGCGGCTCGCCGCCGCCGGCGGGCATGACGTACACCTGGCGGTTGCCGGAGTACTCGGCCGAAAAGGCGATCCAGCGCCCGTCCGGCGACAGCACCGGGAACAGCTCGCGGCCGGGGTGCGAGGTGAGGCGGCGCGCCTCGCCGCCGCCGGCGGCCACGGTCCAGATGTCGCCGGCGTAGACGAAGGCGATCTGCTCGCCGCAAATGCTGGGGAATCGCAGCAGGCGGGCCTCCTCGGCCGGGGCGGCCAGGGTGGCGCAGGCGAGGAGCAGCAGGCTGGCCTGGAGCATGGGTTTCATGGGCATCCTCCTGGAGGGGTGATGATACCGCGGCCGGGCGCCGGGCGCAAGGCCGGCGGTTTGCTCTTTTCCCTGCCGGCGTGTATGATGGATCCGTCAATCCCGTCATCAAGGAGTGCGCCATGTTCGCCAAGGAAACCTACGCCGAGCGTCGCCGCAAGCTGCGCGGCCTGGTCAAGACCGGCCTCGTCCTGTTCCTGGGCAACGACGAGAGCCCGATGAACTATCCGGCCAACACCTACCCCTACCGCCAGGACAGTTCTTTCCTCTATTTCTTCGGCCTCGATTCCCCCGGGTTGGCCGCGGTCATCGACCTTGACGAGGGGCGCGATGTGTTGTTCGGCAACGACGTCGACATCGACGACATCATCTGGATGGGGCCGCAGCCGTCGCTGCGCGAGCGAGCACGCGCGGTGGCGGTGCGCGACGCCCGGCCGCTGGACCGGCTCGACGAGGTGCTGCAGCAGGCGGTGCGGGCCGGCCGCCCGGTGCACTACCTGCCTCCCTACCGGCCGGAGAAGATGAACCGCCTGGAGAAGCTGCTGGGCATCCGCGCCGCCTCCGTCCGCGAGTACGCTTCGCGCGAGCTCATCCAGGCGGTGGTCAGGCTGCGCGGCCGCAAATCGGCCGAGGAGGTCGCCGAGATCGAGACGGCCCTGGAAACCACCGCGGCCATGTACCGGGAGGCCCGGCAGGCCATCGCTCCCGGCGCCTGGGAGCGCGAGGTCTGCGCCCACCTCTTCCGGGTGGCCGCCGCCGGCGGCGGGCTCACCGCCTTTCCCCCCATCGTCACCGTGCATGGAGAGACGCTGCACAACCACGGCTACGGCAACCGGCTGAAGAAGGGCGACCTGCTGGTCGTCGATTCCGGGGCCGAGTCGCCGGCGCACTACGCCGCCGACATCACCCGTACCTACCCGGTGAGCGGGTCGTTCACCTCCCGCCAGCGCGACGTCTACTCCCTGGTGCTGAAGATGCAGCTGGAGGCCATCGACGCCATCCGCCCCGGCATCCGATACCGCGACGTGCACCTGCTGGCGGCCCGCGTGCTGGTGCAGGGCATGAAGGCGCTGGGGCTGATGAAGGGGGACGCGGGCGAGGCGGTCGCCGCCGGAGCCCACGCCGTCTTCTTTCCCCATGGCCTGGGCCACATGATGGGCCTGGACGTGCACGACATGGAGGACCTGGGCGAGAACTACGTCGGCTACGACGGCCGAGTGCAGCGCTCGGTCCAGTTCGGCCTGGCCTACCTGCGCATGGCCCGCCAGCTCGAGCCCGGCTTCGTGCTGACCGTCGAGCCGGGCATCTACTTCATCCCGGCGCTCGTCGCCCAGTGGCGGGCGGAGAAGAGGCACGCCGCCTTCCTGAACTACGACAAGATCGCCTCCTTCGTGGGCCTGGGCGGCGTGCGCATCGAGGACGACGTGCTGGTGACCCGCGACGGCAGCCGCGTGCTGGGCCCGTCCATCCCCAAGTCCCTCGGCGAGATCGACGCCGGCTGATTTTCCGCGGCCATCCCGGGCCAGACCCGGGAACGCCGCGCTTCCTCCGAAAACGGAGGGACCGGCGGCACAAAATGCCGGTTTTATCGTTAAAGGCTTGACATAAGGGCCGGGTTCATATATCTTAAATTTTAACTTAAATTACAACCGCGAGGCGGCGGCGAGGAGACCATGAAGAAGAAGATCAGCCTGCGTGTCATCCGGCGCATTTCGTTCTACTACGAGGCGCTGCTCAAGCTGAACCTGCCGGACAACGCCTACATCTCGTCCAAGAAGCTGGAGGAGGTGACCGGCGTCTCCTGCAACCAGGTGCGCCAGGACTTCTTCTACCTCGGCATCTCCATCGGCAAGCAGAAGAAGGGGTACCAGGTCAAGAAGCTGTTCAAGGAGCTGAAGCGGATCCTCTCCATCGACCGCGGGGCCAAGATGGTGATCGTCGGCGCCGGGCGCATCGGCCAGGCGCTCTCCAACTACCGCCTCTTCCGCGACCGCAACATTTCCGTCTCCGCCCTGTTCGACCTCAAGCCCGATCTGGTGGGCAAGACCATCGGCCGCGAGGGGGAGAAGAAGCCGGTCCTGCACATCGACGGCCTCGAGGAGTACCTCAAGGCCAACCCCGACGTCAAGATCGCCCTGCTGACGCTGCCCGAGGAGGCGGCCCAGGAGGCCCTCGACCGCCTGGTCCGCAGCGGCATCAAGGGCGTGGTCAACTTCGCCCCCAAGATCCTCAAGCTCCCCAAGCCCGACAAGAACGTCCAGCTGATCAACGACTGCATCGGCACCGCGCTGTACAAGATCATCTACGGGCTCTACCACAAGTAGCGCGTCCCCTTGAGAGCGGCGGATTTTTCTGCGATAATGGACCCAGGCCATGCCGTCCCCCATGCTCGTTGCCATCCTGGTCATTTTCTTCCTCCTGCTGCTGCTGAGCGTATTTTTCTCCTCGGCCGAGACCTCCCTGCTCTCCATCTCGCGCATCCGCCTGGCGCACCGGGTGAAGAAGCGCGACCCGAGCGGGCTGCTGCTGAACGACATCCTGAAGCGGCCCGAGGATTTCTTCTCCACCATCCTGATCGGCAACAATCTGGCCAACGTGGGCGCGGCCTCGCTGGCCACCTACCTGTTTACCTTGTTCTTCCGGGGTTCCGACACCCTGATGCTGGTGGCCGAGACGCTGGGCACGACCCTGGTCCTGGTGGTGTTCTGCGAAGCCATTCCCAAGTCCTATGCCTACCGCCACGCCGAGGGGCTGGCCAACCTCTACGCCGTGCCGATCCGTTTCTTCCAGCTGCTGCTCTACCCCCTGGTCAAGGCGCTGTCGGCCCTGGCGCGGGTCTTTTCGCGCCGGGGCGGCGCCGGCTTCGCCCGCCGCGAGCTGAGCCTCGAGGAGATCAAGCACTTCCTCTCCTCCGAGACGGAGCTGTTCAAGTTCAACCCCGAGACGCTGAAGATGGTCAACGAGATCATCGACATCTCGCTGCGCGAGATCCGGGCCATCATGACGCCGCGCCCGGCGGTGGTGGCCCTGCCGGAGGACGCCGGCCTGGAGGATCTGCGCCGTATCATCCTGGAGAAGAACCTCTCCAAGGTGCCCATTTACCGCGGCCGCCTGGACCACGTCACCGGCGTCGTCCACACCCGCTCGGCGCTCACCGCCCTGCTGCAGGTGGGGCGCCGCGACCTGACCGTGCGCGAGCTGGCCTCGCCGCCCATCTTCGTGTCGGAGTTCTCCTCCCTGCACTACACGCTCAACGAGTTCAAGCGCCACAAGCTGAACCTGGCGGTGGTCATCGACGAGTTCGGCGCCACCCTGGGCATCATCACCCTGTCGGACATCCTGCGCGAGATCCTCGGCGAGGTGGGCATCAGCAGCCGCGCCATCCGCCAGCTGGGCGAAAACGCATGGCTGCTGCTCGGCTCGATGCCGGTGGCGGAGGCCAACGAGCGGCTGGGGATCGAGTTGCCGGAGCGACGCGAGTATACGACCCTGTCCGGCCTGTTCATCTTCCAGTACGGCCGCTTCCCGCCCGAGCGCGCCCGGGTGCGCCTGAAAGGCCACACGCTGGTGGTGCGAACGATGGGCAAGCGGAAAATCGACGAGCTGATCCTGGTGAGACATGAAAGTCATCACGCTTAACCGCAAGGCCTTCCACAACTACGAGATCGTCGACCGGCTGGAGGCCGGGCTGGCCCTGACCGGCTCCGAGGTCAAGTCGATCCGCGAGGGGCGCGTCTCTTTCAAGGACGCCTACGTGGAGATCCTGGACGGCCAGGCCTGGCTGGTGGGCTGCCACATCGGCCTCTATTCCAACGCATCCTACAACAACCACGAGCCGGAGCGGCGCCGCAAGCTGCTGCTGCACCAGCAGGAGATCAAGCGCTGGGACGGCAAGGTGCGCGCCAAGGGGGTGACCATCGTGCCGCTGCAGATGCACTTCAACCCCCGCGGCATCATCAAGATCGAGATCGGCCTGGCCCGGGGCCGGCGCGAGTACGAGAAGAAGCAGAAGATCAAAGAGCGAGACATCAGCCGCGAGATGGACCGCGAGCTGAGCCGTTTCAAGAAACGCTGATCCGCCCCTCAGAACATGAAGATCGCCGCCAGCAGGGTGGCGAACAGAAAGAGCAGCGATGCCGCCCCGTGCAGCAGCACCAGGGCGCCCGTCTTCCACAGGCTGCGGCCCCGCCCCTCGCCGCTGAAGCGGCGCAGGGCCAGAAAGAGGTAAACGGCCGGGGCCGTCGGCGCCAGGAGCAGCGGCACCACCGCCAGCCAGTCGGGGAGCGGCAGCATCCAGGCCAGCAGGACGGCGGTCAGCAGCAGGAATACGGCCGCGTGGAAGTGGAGGGCGAATACCAGCTGAAAGACATAGTAGGGTCGCCGCTTGCGGTAGAGCAGGTGCAGCCAGAGGGCGAACAGCGGCAACAGGGCGAACAGGGCGTAGGAGAAGAGTTTCAGCATCGAATGGAAGAACTGCGCCTGGCCGGCGGAGGCGATGCGGCTCATCTGCAGCAGCACATAGCGGTTGAAGGCGCTCTCGGCCAAGCCTCGGCTGACCATCAGGCGGTGCACGGCTGCGGCGTCGAGGCCGCGCAACTCGTCGGAGTTGATCGAGCCGTAAGAGAAGGAAAAATTACCCTCCTGCTTTTCCGCGCCGCCACCGCCTCCCATGCGCAAAGTCAGCACCAGGAAAAACAGGAACGAGACGAATATGTAAAAGCGCAGCGGCGGCACCTGGCCCACGCGCCGGCCGGCGGCAAAGTCGACGCTGAGTTGTCCCGGCCGCCGCACCAGCGTGCGCAGCGTTCGCCAACTCTTGCTTTCCAGGTGCAGCAGCGGCTCGGCCAGCTCCAGCAGCAGGTGGCCCAGCGGGAGGCGCAGGTCGCGCACCTCCTGGCCGCAGGCGGGGCAAAAGCGGTCGTTGGGGCGAAGGGCGCGCCGGCAGTTGAGGCATGCCGTCGAGGCTCGTGGGCGGCGTTTCATCGGCGCGACGGCGGCGGCCGGCCGGGGCCGGCCGCCGGGCCGGTCCCTAGCGCACGTCCGGCCCGTAGACGAACTGGCCGTTGGCGAAGATGATGTCCTGCTCCGCCTGGCCGGCCGGGTAGGCGCCCTGCTGCTGCCAGCCCAGGAATATACCGTCCTTTCCCGGGGAGGCGATCTTGAACCCGTCGGTTCCGCTCTTCACGTACAGGAAGGGGTGGCCCCAGGCGTCCTTCAGCGGCAGGGTCTTGATGTGGAACGGCTCGAGCTGCACCCGCAGGTCCTCGAAGGCGGCGGCGTCGGGGGACTTGGCGTAGTCGGTCAGGTAGCTCTCGATGGCCATGCCGGCCGACTTCAGGTCTCCCATGGTTCTCTTCTGCTTGCCCTTCTCCGTGGCCTGCAGCAGGTTGGGGATGGCCACCGCCGAGGCGATGCCGGCCACCGAGGCCACCGGGAGCAGCACGATCAGTTCCGGGGAGACGTTGTGGCATACGGTCCAGACGACGCCGTCGGCCCCGCGCTGGACGACACTGAAGGCGCGCAGGTCCTTCGGGAAGAGGGAGAGCATGAACTGCATCGCCTCGTTCTCTTTTCCGCCGCCGGTCTTGGCCAGCAGGTCGGCATAGATGCGCCACAGCCGGGAGGATACGAAATTGAAGCCGTTGCCGCGGTCCGGCACGTAGCGGGCCAGGGAGGCGAACTCGTCGCTCTCGCGCAGGCCGTTGTCCCGGGCGCCCGGTTTCAGGACAGCGTCGGCCAGGCGCGGGGTGGAGGCGACGATCAGCCAGCCCTTCTCCCAGGTGAAGCACGGCTCGAGCGGGATGGGGGCGGGGATGGCCGGGAACTGCAGCGTCTTGCGGCCCCCCTTCTCGGAGAAGGCGGCCATGGGAAGCTTGGATTTCAGCAGTTCGAACAGGGTGCCGTCCTTCACCCCGATCACCAGGGCCAGGGAGGGCTCGGGGATGGAGAGGGACCCCTCGCCGCCCGGCAGGGTCACCTTGCGTTCCTTGTCCAGGGTGGCGAAATAGCCCATCGTGCCGGAGAGCGAAGCCAGCAGCTTGGGCAGTTGCACGCCCTGGGCCGCCAGCTGCGGCTCGGCCTGGCGGGCGAAGTCGACCGCGCCGGGGATGCCGGAGCCCTCCAGCTCCTTCTTCAGCCAGTTCCAGAAGGCCTCGAGCCGGAACTCCCCGAAGAAGGCGAGGGCGGTGTCGGCCGGCAGCAGGTCCAGCTCGGCGAGCGGGCGGGGCGAGTTGCCGCCGAGGAGCCAGATCAGGCCTTGGCCCTTGTCGGCGTAGTGGTGCACGACGAACGTGCTGCGCTGCAGCTCGGGGGAGACGGCCACGTTGCTCAACCCGACGCCGGATATCTCGTTCAGTCCGCTGTCGCGGAGCAGGCGGATGACGAAGGAGAGCCAGGCCTTTTCGGCTCCGCCCGGCTGGCCGGGCATCTTCTGGGCGAATTTGGCGCCCAGCTCCTCGAGGGAGCGGATGAGCCGCTCGGTGCTCATGTAGGCGTAGATGTCGCCACCGGCGTCGAGCTTGGCGGTCACCGGGTGGAAGCTGGTCGGCAGCGCCGGCCGCTGCTGGTTGGGAAAGCGGGCGGGGCCGAAAAAGTACATCAGCCCGGCGCCGACCAGCAGGCCCACCAGTATGGTGATGACGATTTCCTTCTTCATGGATTCCTCCTCGTTCGCGGGAACGGGAAAATTATGAGGGAAATGCGCGGAAATTGCAATCGGGGCCGCTCACGTCCCGTGCAGGAAGGCCTGCGCCTCGGCCACCGCCTCTCCCATGCGCTCCAGCGACACCGGCTGGCCCTCGATGAAGGTGTCGCGGCCGCCGCCGCGCCCCCCCAGCAGGGCGAACAGTCGGCAGGCGAGGTCGCGCAGGTCGGCCTGTCCCGAACCCCGGCCGACCGCCAGGTAGGCAGGCGGACCCGCCGTCCAGGCCAGCACGTGGCGCCCGGCCCTGAGCAGGGCCAGGGCGAAGGCCTTCACGTCGGCGGGGGCGGCCCCGGGCAGCTCGCGCACCACCAGCGGTGCCGCATCCTGCAGGCAGTCGGCGGCCAGGCGCTCGAACTCGCGGCGGTGCAGCGCCCGGATCTCCTTCTGCAGTCCGTCCCGCTCCTGCACCAGCCGGGAGACGGCGGCCGGGATCTCGGCCGGGGGCTGCGACACCATCCCCTGCACGTCCCCCAGCACTCGGCTCTTCAACTGATAGTCGGCCAGCGCCCAGAGGCCGGCGGCGAAGTAGAGGCGCTGGTTGCCACGCACCTTGTCGCTGCGCAGGATCTTGACCAGGCCGATCTCCCCGGTGGACCGCACGTGCAGGCCGCCGCAAGCGGACCAGTCGTAGCCGCCTATTTCGACCACGCGCACGGTACCGGCCACCTTGGGCGGCTTGCGCAGGGGCACCGCTCCCGCGTCGTCCGTCTCGAAAACGCGCACGGGCCGGTTCTCGAAGACGATTCGCGCGCACTCGGCCTCGACGGCAGCCAGGTCGTCGTCGCCCAGGGCGGGACGGGAGATCTCGATGGAGGCGTGGCCGGAGCCGATGGCGAAGGAGAGGGTGCGGGCCGCGAACAGTTGGTCGAGCGCCTGCGAGAGCAGGTGCTGCCCGCTGTGCTGCTGCATCAGGGCCAGGCGCCACGGCCAGTCGAGCGCCAGCCGCGCCGGGCCGGCGCCGGGGTCGGCGGACAGCCAGTGGACGACCTCGTCCCCCTCCTCGGCCAGGTGAGTGAGCGGGATGCCGTTGATGGTGCCGCGGTCGGATGGTTGGCCTCCGCCTTCCGGGTAGAAGAGGGTACGATCCAGTACCACCCGCCAGGAGCCGCCCTCGTCGAGGCGGGCGAGGACGCCCGCCTCCAGTTCGCGGCGGTACGGATCGGCGTAGTATTCCCGCCCGGTCACGGCGCGGCCCCGGAGAACCCCCGCAGAACGATCGGCTTGATCCTCCCGGTGACCGAGTTGGGAATGGTGAAGGAGAGGACGTAGTGGACGATGCGCCAGCGGTCGTCGATCTTCCGCACCACGCCCGAGCCGCGGCAGGGCCAGTAGGAGAGGGAGTCGAGCAGCTCGTCGAACCAGGCGGTCTGCCCGTCCGGCGACAACTCGATGTGGCGCGAGCGGGCGGTGAAGACCCAGGCCGAACCGCGGCGAAAAAAAGGCTCGGCCCACTTCTCGAATTCCTCCTTGGTCCAGCGCTCGCCGGCGTCGGTGCCGACGAAGACTGCACCCGGCGCCATGGCGCCGAAGTAGACCGCGGCGTCGGCCCCGGCCGCGGCCCGGTGCCAGGAGGTCAGCAGGGCGTCGATCTCGGCGACCGCCGTCGCGTCGGCGGAAACCAGGGGCGGGGAAAAGGCGGCCACCAGAAAAAGCAGGGCGAGCATGCTCCTCATGGCCTGAATGTAGGGGATTTGCCTCCCCCTGTCAATCGGAGCCAACCGGCAGCCGGTCCATCCTCTCTCGCTCTCGCCGCCGGAGCCGGAGCCAGACGACCGCCAAGTCCAGCGCCAGCGCCAGAACCACGCCCAGGGCGTTGGCGGCCAGGTCCCAGGCGTCGACGGTGTTGCGCATGACGCCGAACCCGTCCGTCAACTCGAACGCCCCGGTCAGGAACAGGGCCATCCCGGCGGCGTGCAGCTTGTGGAAGGGAAGGCGGAATCCGGCCAGCCCCAGAGCGACCACGAAGTACCCGGCGAACGAGGCGGACAGGTTTCCCCCGTAGGAATGGACGAGCCCGGCTCCCGGCCCGGCAGCGTGCGATTTCAGCACCAGCCCCCCCGCCCCCAGCAGGGCGAAAACAGTGCGCAGGAGCTTCGTTCCGTTGCT
Source organism: uncultured Clostridia bacterium (assembly GCA_964479735.1). Classification (GTDB taxonomy): domain Bacteria; phylum Acidobacteriota; class Aminicenantia; order UBA2199; family UBA2199; genus CAYZNT01. Next base: position 29,913 of record CAYZNT010000025.1, on the reverse strand, counting down.
GCGACCCATGGCGGCGGTGTCCTCCTCGCCATTCTTGCGGAGGCGGCAGGCAAAGTCAAGGCCGGCTTTTGACTCCCCGGCCTGCTTGGGCTACAATGGCCGGGCCGTCCACGGCGAGGTGCCCATGAAGAAAACCGCTTTTGCCCTCCTGTTCACGCTGCTCATGCTCCCCCTGCTGCGGGCCGACGAGATCCCGGCCCGCCAGAAATCGCCCATCTACGATCCGGCCGCCGACATGAAGGCGCTGCTCGCCCGGGCGCGGACCGACGCCACCGCCAGCCGCAAGAGCATCCTGCTGGTGTTCGGCGGCAACTGGTGCCCGTGGTGCCACCGCCTGCACGAGCTCTTCGCCGCGGACCCGGCCATCAAAGCCAGGCTGGAGAAATCGTTTATCCTGCTCATGGTCGACGTCGGCGAGAGGCCTGGAGAAAAGCTCAACACCGACCTGCTGGCGCTCTGCCGCGTCCAGGGCATGGGCTACCCCAGCCTGGCCGTGCTCGACGCCGAAGGCACCCTGCTGGTGGCCCAGTCGAGCGGCGTGCTGGAGCAGGGGCGCGGCCACGACCCGAAGAAGGTGTTGGCTTTCCTCGACATCCACGCCCCGGCGGGGGAGTGAGCGCCTCCGGCCCGCCGCCATGCGCGCCGACTTCGAATACCAGCGCGAGGGGCGCTACTTCGCCCAGGCGGGCCGCGGCCTGCTCGAAGAGGTGGCCGCCGAGCTGGCCGAGCTGGGCGCCTCGAATGCCGAGGTCCAGGCGAGCGGAGTCTCCTTCCTGGCCGATCCCGCCACGATGTGGCGGGTGAACTATGGCGCCCGGCTGGTCGGCCGCGTGCTGGCGCCGCTGCGTTCCTTTCCCTGCCGCTCCGTGGACGACCTGTACGCCGCCGCCCGCGACATTCCCTGGGAGAGGCTGCTCGGCCCCGAGGCGACCTTCGCGGTCTCGGCCGCAGTCGCGGGCGAGGTCATCACCCACTCGCGCTACGCCGCCCTGAAGGTCAAGGACGCGGTGGCGGACCGCTTTCGCGCCCGCTGCGGCCGTCGCCCGGACGTCGACCGGGACGCCCCCCTCCTGGGCATCCACCTGCACGTGTCGGGGACGGAGGCCGTGATCAGCGCCGACACGTCGGGCGGTGCGCTGCACCGCCGAGGCTACCGCACCGAGGCGGTGGCCGCGCCGCTGCAGGAGACGCTGGCGGCGGCCATGCTGCGCTTCGCCGCCTGGGATGGCGAGAGGCCGCTGGTCGATCCCTTCTGCGGTTCAGGCACCATCCTGGCAGAGGGACTGATGAGGGCCGGCCGCGTGCCGCCCGGCTTCCTTCGCCCGCGATTCGGATTCGAGCAGTTGCCCGAATTCGAACCCTCGGCCTGGCGGCGGCGGAAAGCGGAACTGGACGGGGCGATGCAGGAGCCGCCGGGCGGGCTGATCCGTGGCTCGGACATCGACAAGCATGCCGTCGGCGCGGCGCGCACCAACCTCAACCACCTGCCGCACGGGCGCAAGGTGACCGTCGGCCGGGGCGACTTTCGCGGGCTGGAGGGTTTTCCCGACGCCACCATCGTATGCAACCCGCCCTTCGCGGTGCGGCTGGGCGAGCTGGCGGAAGTGAAGCCCCTCTGGAAGGAGTTCGGCGATTTCCTCAAGCAGCGGTGCCGGGGCGCCACCGCCTGGGTGCTGTGCGGCAACCGCGAGCTGGTCGGGGCTCTCGGCCTGAAGCCGGCGCGGCGAATCCCGATCTGGAACGGCCCGCTGGAGTGCCGGCTGCTCAAGGTGGAGCTGTATTGACCCTTGCGGCCGAGCCGCGGTAAAATGGGGAGCGCGCACGGCGGTTTTCCATGGACTGGCTGACCGATCTCGTTATCAAGGACTCCATCGCCCACGTCATCCTGCTGCTCGGCCTGGTCATCACCGCCGGCATGGCCATAGGGAGAATCCGCCTCTTCGGCGTCTCCTTCGGCATCGCCGGGGTCCTGTTCGCGGGCATCGCCGCCGCCCACCTGCAGTTGCCGCTGAACGACGCGGTGCTCGATTTCGTGCGCGACTTCGGGTTGATCCTTTTCGTCTACACCATCGGCCTGCAGGTCGGCCCCGGCTTCTTCGCCTCGCTGCGGCGCCAGGGGCTGCGCCTCAACCTGCTGGCACTCCTGGTCGTGCTGCTGGGGGTAGCGCTGGCTGCCGGCGCGTCGCTGGCGCTGCACGTGCCGCCGGCGGTGGCCGTCGGCATCCTGGCCGGGGCGGTGACCAACACCCCGTCGCTGGGGGCGGCGCAGCAGGCGCTGGCCGACACCGCCGGGCCGGCGGCGGCGCGACTGCCCGGAGTCGGCTATGCCGTGGCCTACCCGCTGGGAGTGATCGGTCTCATTCTGGCCCTGGTGCTGCTGCGGCGCCTCTTCCGCGTCGACCTGGCGGACGAGACCGAGCGCTTCCACGCCGAGCAGACGCGGCTCTTCCCGGCGCCGCAGGCGCTCAACCTGGAGGTGCGCAATCCCGAGCTGGCCGGCAAGCCGCTGCGCCTGGTCGGCGAGGTACTGCAGTCCAACGTCGTCTTCTCGCGGCTGGAGCGCGCCGGCGCGCTGCAGACCCCGGACAGCGATACGGTGCTGCAGGCAGGCGACGTGCTGCTGGCCGTGGGCCTGGCCGAGGACCTGGAGCGGCTGCGCGTCCTGGTCGGCGGCGAGAGCGACCGCGACCTGCGCCGGGCGCCCGGGCCGCTCGCCGTGCAGGGCGTCATCGTCACCCGCAAGCAGGTGGCCGGCAAGTCGCTGGCCGAGCTGCAGCTGCGCCGCCGCTACGGCGTTTCCATCACCCGCATCCACCGGGCCGGCATCGAGTTCGTGCCCGCCCCGGCGGTGACCCTGCAGTTCGGCGACCGCTTGACCGTGGTCGGCGAGGAGGCCCTCATCCGCAAGCTGGCCGCCGAGGTGGGCGACTCGCCGCGGCGGCTGGAGATCCCCGACGTGCTGCCCATCTTTCTGGGCATCGCCGCCGGTGTGGTGTTGGGCTCGCTGCCCATCCGCCTGCCGGGCGTGCCGGTCCCGCTCAAACTGGGGCTGGCCGGCGGGCCGTTGATCGTCTCCATCCTGCTGGCCCGCCTCGGCTCGGTCGGGCGCGTCTCCACCTACGTCGCCTCCGGCGCCAACCTGATGCTGCGCGAAACCGGCATCGTCCTCTTCCTGGCCTGCGTCGGCCTGCGCGCCGGCGCCGGCTTTTTCCCCACCCTGGCCTCCGGCCAGGGTCTGCAGTGGCTGGCCATCGGCGCCGGCATCACCCTGCTTCCGGTCCTGGCGGTGGCCTTCTTCGCCCGGGTGGTGATGAAGAAAAACTACCTGGTGCTGCTCGGTTTGATGGCCGGTGCCATGACCGACCCCCCGGCGCTGGCCTTCGCCAATTCGATCGCCGGCTCCGACGCCCCGGCGGTCACCTACGCCACCGTCTATCCCCTGGTCACCTTCCTGCGCATCCTGTCGGCGCAGCTGCTGGTGCTCTTTCTGGTGCGGTAGCAACGGAGGATTGGGCGGAGACAGGCTTGAAACCTGTCCCTGCAGATATCGGGGTTGAATCCATTCCCGATTCAGGTCGGTCCGCGAACCGCCCTACAAATCGTCCGGGAAATGGGGCATAATGTGGGGGGATCAAGGGAGGTGCACATGTTCAAGGAATTCAAGGAGTTCGCGCTCCGCGGCAACATGGTCGACATGGCGGTCGGCATCATCATGGGCGGCGCCTTCGGCACCGTGGTCTCCTCCCTGGTGGCCGACGTGCTCATGCCCCCCCTGGGCCTGGCCCTGGGCCGGGTCGACTTCTCCAACCTGTTCGTGGTGCTGAGGGAAGGCACCAAGGCCGCCGCCCCGTACGCCTCCCTGGCGGAGGCCAAGGCGGCCGGGGCGGTGACCTTCAACTACGGCATCTTCATCAATACCCTCATCGCCCTGCTCATCGTCTCCTTCGCCCTTTTCCTGCTCATCCGCGCCATCAACCGCCTGCGCCGCAAGCAGGAGACCCCGGCGGCTGCCCCGGCGCGCACCTGCCCGTTCTGCTTCCAGCCGTTGCACGAGAAGGCCACCCGCTGCCCGCACTGCACGTCGGGCCTGTAGATCGGGTGCAGGCCCTTTTTCCGGCCGCATGGAACGGCCCTGCGGGGCCGGGGAGGAGAGCACCATGAAGCGGATGTTCATTCTGGTTTGCGCGCTGGCGCTCGCCGCCGGTTCCGGCTGCAGTCCGAGGGTTGAAAAGAAGGAGGTGGCGCTGGCCGGCGCGCAGAGCGGCGGGAGGCTGCCCGAGCGGGTGCGCCAGTTCGACGGCGGCGAGGGGTTCTATTTGAGTGGTCTGAAGGCCGAGCGCAGCGACGGCAAGGTGTCGCTGCAGTTCGGCATGCGCGACCTGGGGCAGGCCCCCAAGGCGTACGAGGTGGTGGCCGTACTCGTCCTGCCGGAGCTGACCATCTACAACTATTTCGGTGCCGGCACCCACCTGCTGATCTTTTTCCCGCCCGCATCCGGGGGCAACAACGCGGCGTTCTCGCTCGACGGCTTCAAACGCTCGGGGGGGCGGTCGAGGCGTCTTTCCAGCTGCACTCGCCCATGCTCTTCGACGCCGGCGATGCGAAGGGGCAACTCTATGTCTTCTGCATGGACAAGGACAAGCAGCGCAAGCCGGTGCGCGACAAGGGGTTCGCGGCCGTCTCCAACGTGTTGCAGACCGACGTCTGAGAATCGCTGGAAGCGCCCGAAGCCGGTTTCGCTTCGGCCCGGGGGGCCGGACACGTTGAATCAATGAATCTCCGCCAGCGCCTGAGTTGTTGTCTGCGCAGAATTCGTCCCCGGCGAGGGGGGCTACGGCAGCACCCGGAGCCAGGTGCGGCGCGAGACTTCGACCAGCAACAGCAGGAAGAGGCCGGCGGCGATCAGGAAGGGGGCGAGCTCGAAGCGCTCGGAGACGGTGCGGGTGGTGTGCCGGGTCTTCTCCCAGCGGTCGATGTCGGTGAAGATGCTCTGCAGGGATGCGGTGTCGGTGGCCCGCAGATAGAGGCCGCCGGTGGTGCGTGCGATCTCCTGCAGCAGGGGCTCGTCGATCTCGACGTCGACCATCATGTACTGCGGCCGGCCCAGGGCGTCCGGCACCGGGTAAGGGGCCTGCCCGCGCGTACCCACGCCGATGGCGTAGACCTTGACCCCGAAGTCGCGGGCCATGCGGGCGGCGTCGCGGGGGTCGATCTCGCCGCGGTTGTTGACGCCGTCGGTGAGCAGGATGATCAGCTTGCTCTTGGCCCCGGAGCCGCTGATGCGCTTGACGGCGGTGGCCAGGGCCAGGCCGATGGCGGTGCCGTCCTCGATGTCGCCGATCTGCACTTCCTGCAGGAACTCGCGCAGCACGTCTCGGTCCACGGTCAGCGGGCAGCGGGTGTAGGCGGTGGCCGCGAAGATGACCAGCCCGAGACGGTCGCTGCTGCGCCGGGAGATGAAGTCGGCGATCACCTCCTTGGCCACCTCCAGGCGGTTCTTGGTCTGGAAGTCCATCGAGGCCATGGAGCCGGAGATGTCCAGGGTGAGCATGATGTCCACGCCGCGCTGCTCCTCGACCCGCAGCACGTTGATCCGCTGCGGCTGGGCCATGGCCAGCGCCAGCAGGGCCAGCGCCCCCAGCTTGACCCACTCCAGGCCGGCCAGCAGCTTCGTTTCCCAGGCTGGCGCCGGCAGGCCGCGGCCGAACAGGAGGCGCGCCGGAAAGCCGACGTGACGCTGCCCGTGACGGCGCAGCCAGCGCTGCCAGAGGGCCAGCGACAGCGGCACCAGCAGTCCGAAGAGGGCGAAGCTATGGTTGAGCCGGATCATGGTGTTCGGCCGACTCCGCGAGGCGCCGCCGCCGGCGGTACTCCTCGACCAGCGACCGGCAGCCGTCGACGATGCCGGAGACGGCTGCCGGCGGGGCGTCCTGGCGGGCGAATTTGACCAGGTCGGCCTCTTGCAGCAGGCGCTCGAACTCCCGCACCACCGGCGGTTGCGGTTCGCGCTCGAGCAGCGCGGCGATGGTCTCGGAACTGGTCAGGTCGTCGGCGTTGTAGCCGTAGAAACGCTCCAGAAAACGCTTGGCCAGGTCGCTCAGGGCGACGAAGAACTCCAGCTGCCGGTTCTCCGGCAGCAGCTGCCGGGCGAGCAGCGTCGCCAGCCCGGCGGCCAGCTCCTCTTCGGGGGGCGGGAGCGGAGTGGCGGCAACGGAGCGGCGGCGGCGCCGCCACCAGACGGACAGCCAAACGGCGGCCAGCAGGGCCAGCGGCAGCAACAGCCAGGGCAGCAGCCGCAGCGGGTCGCCGGCCATGGGTACCAGCGGTTTCAACGGCCGGATGTCGGTGTCGGCGGGGGTGAGCACCGAGCGGATGGTGATGGCCAGCGGCGGCGCGCGCAGCTTCTCGGTGATCCCGCCCGGGCCGTGCAGCTCGACCTCCAGCGGGCCGACGCTGAACTCGCCGGTGCGGAAGAAGGCGATGGTCAACTGCCGCTCGATCAGTCCGCGGCTGGCCGGCTGCGACGGCACGGCCAGCGTCTTCTCCTCCAGCAGCTGGTAGTCGCCGGGGGCCAGGCGCAGGATGGCCGCCGTGCCGACCCCGGCGCCGCGCACCACGACCCGCAGCTCGATGCGCTCGCCGACGGTGGCGCTGCGCAGCGACGGCACGACGGTCAGCTGCGGCTGGGCGGCGGCGGCCGCGCCCAGCAGTGAGCCCAGCAGGAGGATAACGCAGCACCCCTTCATCGGGCCAGGCGGCGCCGGCGCCGCAGGAAGAAGTCGAACAGTGCCTTCTCGTAGCCGTCCTCGCAGCGGACCTGCACCGCGTCGACGCCGTGGCGCACGAACAGCTCCCCGCGCTGGCGGCGCTGACTCTCGCCGTGGCGGCGGAAGGCGTCGCGCACCTCCGGGCGGTCGAAGTCGGCCAGGAACTCCTCGCCGCTCTCCAGGTCGCGCAGCAGGAACTTGCCGCCCTCCGGGGGTTCGCTCTCTCGGCGGTCGGCGACGTCCACGGCGACCACGTCGTGCTTGCGGCCGGCGATCTTCAGCGGGGTGGCGAAGTCGCCGGCGAGGAAGTCGGAAACGATGAAGACGATGGCCCGCTTCTTGAGAACGCGGTTCAGGTAGGTCAGGGCGGCGCCGATGTCGGTGCCGCGGTTTCGGGGGGCGGCCTCGACCGCTTCGCGGATCAGCCTCAGCATGTGCAGCCGCCCCTTCTTGGGCGGCACGAACCGCTCCACCCCATCGCTGAACAGCAGCAGGCCCACCTTGTCGTTGTTGAGCAGGGCGGTGAAGGCGATCAGCGCGGTCACCTCGGCGGCCACGTCGCGCTTGCTGCGGCCGCCGGAGAAGAAGTGCAGCGACGCCGACAGGTCGAGCGCCAGGATGATGGTCAGCTCGCGCTCCTCGTGGAACTGCTTGACGTAGAGGCGGCCCAGCCGCGACGAGACGTTGCCGTCGATGAAGCGCGGGTCGTCGCCGGGCTGGTACTCGCGCACCTCGGAGAACTCGACGCCGCGCCCCTTGAAGGCCGTGTGGTACTGGCCGGCGAACAGGTCCTGGGCCGACTTGCGGGAAATGATCTCCAGCCGCCGGACCTTGCGCAGGATCTCTTCGCTGATCATGACCGCGGCCGGCGGCGGGCTACATCGATTCGACGACGACGCGACCGCTGAAGCGGATCTTCAGGTTGACCGGGAAGCCGAAGCGCATGTTCCAGACCCTGGGCTGGGGATCGGACATCTGCAGGAAGAAGCTCTTCATCTCCACCGGCGCGTGGGTGTTGAACTCCACGCCCTCGGCGTCCCGGAAGTTCAGCTTGACGGCGTTCTGGCGGCGGCCAATGAATTCCAGGGTGTAGCTGCCCGGGGCGGGGCTCTGGATGTAGATCATTTCGACGTCGAAAACTTTTTCATCCACGGCCGTCCTCCTGGGCGGAGCGAATGGCCGCGCCCCACCAATCGCCATTGTAGCAGAACCGCGGGCGGCGGCCAAGGGGCGGGCCGCCCGCCTCCGCTACCCGATGGACCTTCGTCAGTCGGCGCCGCGACGCCCCAGCGCCTGGTCGAGCTGCAGCAGCCCGCCCGGGTTGTCGCGAACCATTTTCAGCCTGGCCACGATGTCGGCGGCGGCCTTCTCCTCCTCCACCTGCTCCTCGACGAACCACTGCAGGAACTGGGCGGAGGCGAAATCCTCCTCGGCGTTGGCCAGGCGCATCAGGTCGTAAATGCGAGCCGTGATGTGGCGCTCGTGCTTGAGGGCGTCCTCGAACGCGGCCAGCGGCGATTTCCATGTCGCCTGCGGTCCCTTCACCGGCAGCAGCGCCGGGGCGGCGTCACGTTCATCGAGGTAGTGGAAGAACTTCATGGCGTGCTCCAGCTCTTCCCGGGCCTGCTTTTCCATCCAGGCGGCGAAGCCGTCGAGCGAACCGATCCGGAAATGGGCGGCCATCGACAAATATAGGTACGCGGAAAAGAGTTCTTCGTTGATCTGCTTGTTGATTGCATCGGTCATTTTCTTGCTGATCATGTCGTTCCTCCTGAAGGGACAATATAGTATGGCGGCGGCCGTTTTTCCACTCCGCTTGATTTTTCGGGGCCGCATCTGCTATATAGAAACGAAGTCCGGGAGCGGGAGATGGCCAAGCCGGCGGCGTACGACGTCAAGTGCTGGAACTGCCAAGCCGAATACGACGCCATCGCCGCGACCTGGTGCAACCACGCCTCGCCCACCAAGATCTGCCCGTTTTGCCTCAAGTGTTTCTGCGCCGCCAGCGACGACTACAAGAAGCAGTTCGTGCAGCAGGCACCGCCGGAACTGATCTCGGAAATGGTCAAGTCCAGCGGCGGGCGGCAGCGGCGCATGATCGGCGAGATCCTGGTCGACGCCGGCAGGATCAGCGGGGAGCAGCTGGACGAGGCGCTGTACAAGCAGCGCATCCTGAACAGGAAGCTGGGCGAAGTGCTGATCATGATGTCGCTGCTCACGCCCGACGAGCTCCAGCTGTACCTGCTCAACCAGAAGAGCTTCGAGGAGATCGACCTGGCCAGCGCCGACATCGACGCCTCGCTGATGCGGCGCATCGGAGTCGAATTCTGCCTCGAGCACCACATCGTGCCCATCGAGATCCAGGAGGTGAAAAGCGGCCAGGTGCTGCGCTTCGCCTTCTACTCGCCCGAAGCGCTGGAAAAGGTGAAGAAGAGCAGTGAGGTCGGCCAGTACCAGCTGATTCCCTACATGGCCCGCGCCGAGGACATCGAGTCCCTGCTGCAGCGGCTGACGGCCAGCGAAAAGGAGGTGAAGATCTACACCTCCCGCGACAGCCTGGGCCACATCGAAACGCTCAACCGCATCATCCGCAGCGCCATCGACGTGGGGGCCTCGGACATCCTGTTCGAGTTCAAGGAGAACCGCCTGCACACGTTTCTGCGGATCTACGAGAACCTGACCAAGGTTTCCACCCCCGAGGCCGATGCGGCGGCGTTCTTCGAAAAGGTGAAGCAGGTGGCCGGGGTGCGCGGCGCGCCCAAGAACGTGACCTTCAAGTCGGTGGTCAACCTGAGCCGGGAGTACCGTCAGCTGCGCATCCGCACCTTCTACTACGCCGCCCTGGAGCAGGAGAACCTGCGCTTTCAGTTCATCCGCCTCGACCGCCTCGACAAGCGACTGGCCGACATCGGCCTCGGCGACGACGAGCGGAACGTGCTCGAGCAGCGGCTGGCGCAGCCCAACGGCCTGTACCTGTTCTGCGGTCCGAACTACAACCACGTCCCCGAGACCCTGTACACGGTCATTCATTCCCTGTCCGGCGATCGCGTGGCGACGGTGGAGACCCACGTGCTGCAGAAGAAGGAGCACTGCTTCCAGGTCGAGATCGACGGCCAGGAAGTCACCGACCAGGTGTATGCCAACCTGCTCTTCTTCCAGCCCACCGTCATGGCCCTGTTCGACGCGTCGCAGAAGCACTATCACCCGCGCTTCTTCGAATTTGTCCGCAACGGCAAGCTGATGCTGGAAGTCGGCGGGTTCTCCTACGAGCAAGTCCTGGAAAAGCTGCTCGGCGAGTACAATATGCCGTTCGACTTCCTGGCCCGATTCCTTCGCCTCATCGTCTTCCAGCGCGTGGTGCGGCTGCTATGCCCGAACTGCAAGCGCCGCAACCCGACGCCCAGCCGGCAACTGCTCAAGCACATCAACCTGAGCCGGGAGTACGAGGTGTTCCAGGAGACCGGTTGCGCCCGTTGCCATTTCACCGGCTACGACCGCAGCGAGACCGTGTACGAGGTGTATGGCCCGAGCGGTCCCTTCACCCAGCCCGATTTCGTCAATCTGCGCGAGCACATCACCTCCGGCGGCGGGTTGTCCATCTCCCAGAAAGTGCTCAACCGCCTGCTGCGCGGCGACGTCTCCTTCCTGGAGTACAGCCGCTTCTTCTGAGCCGCTGCGCACGGGGTGGCACGATTCGGGCGCGGGAGAGGCCCTCTGTCGTTTCGAAAACGGCCCTTCCGCACCGGGCGAACGAACCGTCCGTGGGCGCGAGGGCCCCGTCGCCTACTCCGGGAAGGACCGCTCGCACTCCGGGCAGTACCAGCGCTGGGGGGCGGCAGGGCCGGGCGCGGCCTCCTCCTGGCGGGCGCGGCGGCGCAGGGCCAGGGCGGCGATGACAAGGCCGGCCAGCAGCCACACCGTCCAGCCCCCGACCAGAATGACCGACGCGGCGGCGAGCAGGACGCCGACCACCAGCAGGCCGGCGCTTACCACCAGCGTCGGCGACTCGAACCCGCCGCCGGTATCGGATTCCGCCGGCAGCGTGTCGCGGCTGCCGCACCGGGGGCAGGCGGGGCGGCCGGTCGGCGGGTTCACGGGCAGGGGCCGTCGAGCAGCACGCGCGTGCCCAGGGAAGGCAGGAAGTCGGAAAAGGCCCGACCGGGTTCAGCGCCGCGCTGCGCCTCGCGGATGATGCTCAGGCGCGAATCGAGCAGGTCCAGCACGTGCAAGGCCATGGCCTCCGGCGTGCGCGGAGTTTCCGGCGAGCCGAACTCCTTTTCGCCGTGATGGGCGACCAGCATGTGCTCGAGGCGCAGGCTCAACGCTTCCGGAAAGCCCGGAATGCGGTCGCGCAGGCCAATGAACAACCGGTAGCCGATGACGATGTGCCCCAGCAGGCCGCCGGCCGGCGTCAGCTCGGGCGCCGGGTCGGCGCGGAACTCCTGCATCTTGCCGATGTCGTGCAGCAGGGCGCCGACCAGCAGCAGTTCCTTGTCGAGCCCGTAGTGGTCGGCCACGGCCAGCGACAGCTGCAGCAGCGAATGGGTGTGCTCGAGCAGGCCGCCGCCGTAGGCGTGGTGGATGCGCTGGGCCCCGGGATGGCGGCTGAACTGGGGGCCGTACTCGGCCAGGAACAGCTCGACCAGGCGCTGCAGGTGCGGCTGGCGGAGGTGGCCGGAGAGCAGGTCGCGCACCTGCTGCAATCGTTCCCCGGCGTCGAAGCGGGCCGGTTCGCTCAGGCTGCTCTCGTCATAGTCGGCGTCGGCGGCGGTGACGGCGCGCACGTGCAGGACGCGGAGGTCGCGCTTGCCCCGGTACTCTTCGACCTCGCCGCGCAGGCGGACCGGCTGGCCGGGCTGGAGCAGGCGGGCGAACTCCTCGACCTTGTCCCACACCTTGGCGCTCATGCGGCCGCTGCCGTCCATCAGCTCGAGAATGAGGAAATCCTTCCCCTTGCTGGTCTTGCGGCGGCTGACCTCCAGCACCCGGTAGTACCAGTCGATGCGGTCGCCGATTTTCAGCCCGGCGAGCGGCTGCGGCCCCCGGGGGGGCGGCGGGTCGAACAGGTTCATGGCTGGCTCCTGAGCTTGATTTCGATGCGGTAGCGGGCCTCCATCTCCTGCAGCCAGGAACCGAGCTGCTGCTCGGCGCGCAGCTTGCGCAGGTACTTCTCGATGACCGGCGCCATCTCGGCCAGGGAGCGCGGCTCCAGGCCGAGTTGTTTCTGGAGCGGCAGCGCGTGCTGCCGGTAGAAGGATTCGATGTCGGAGAAGTCGATGGTCAGCTTGCTGGGCAGCTTCTCGCGGAGCACCTTCTCGTAGATGACTCGGTCGCGGATGAACAGGCGAAAGTCCTCCCAGGTCATGTCGAAGCGCTGCAGCGCGGCCTGCAGGGTTTCCAGGGATCCGGCCTTCTGGATGATGGGCGTCTGCAGCTGCTCGTAGTCCTCCTCGCCGAGGCCGAAGTCGCCCCCGTACTCCAGCCGGACCATCCGGTAGTGGACGAGGTCGGTCAGCACGCGGTGGTAAAACTGCCGCTCCGTCTCGGTGCGCTCGCGCAGGATCGGGAACAGGGCGATCGCCTTGTCGATGTCGGACACGGTGATCACCTCGTCGTTGACCACCGCCGCCACCTCGTCCACGATGATGGCCGCGGCCGGCTGCAGCAGCGTCAGCAGGAGCAGGAGGCTAGTACACATTGCCGAACCCGATCTGGATCAGGAAGTTCTTCTCGGCGCTGCTGCGCAGGTTCCATGCGGCCTCCACGCGGATCGGCCCCATCGGCGTGCGGTACTTGAGGCCGACGCCGATGGCCCGCTCCAGCTTGTCCAGGCTGAAATCGCTCGATTTGCGAAACACGTTGCCCCAGTCGAAAAACAGCGAGTAGTAGAGGTCCTCGATCGGCAGCAGCACCGAGGGGAAGGTCAGCTCGGCGTTGAGCAGCAGCAGCACGTTGCCGCCTTCCGGGACCAGCAGGTTGGTGCCGGGGGTGTCGCTCGCCTTGCGTGGGCGGACGATCAGCGGCCCGAGGCGGTCGTTGCGCAGGCCGCGGAAGGAATGCGACCCGCCGGCGAAAAATCGCTCGGTGATGGACATGTCGCCGAAGCCGAACCCGTTCTTGAGGGAGAGCGAGAACGTCCCGTTGCGCAGCATGCGCCGGTGGCGCTGGTAGTTCCAGAAGAACTTCATGAAGGTGTTGTTCTTCTCCAGCAGCGGCAGGCCGAGTTTCAGGTCGGCGGAGAGAAAGTCCCCGCTGCTGGGGTTGAAGGGGTCGTTGCGGTTCTCGTGGATCAGCGACAGGGCGAGTACGGTGGTGTCGAACGGCTTGCCCAGCTGGTCGATCCCGCTCTGCGGCAGGCTGGCCGCGGCCGGGTCGCTGCGGTCGATGTCGTACAGCGTGGTCAGGTTGGTGCGGTACCATTTCACCCCCCCCTCCAGCATCAGCTTGTCGTGGACCTTGCGGCTGAGGGTGAAGCCCAGCCCGCGCCGGTTGAACTGGTAGCTGGGATAGACCTCCGTCTCCTCCCACACTTTCAGGGAGGAGTGGACGCCCCGGCGGAACAGGAACGGGGTGTCGAGGCTCAGCAGGAAGCGGCGCTCCTTGATCTGGAACACCAGGCCGTGGCCGAACGCGGCATGGAAGCCCGCCTGCACGATGCCCGAGAAGGTGGAGGTGGAGTTGAAGATGTTGCGATCCTGGTACTCGAGGGTGATGCGCGGGTCCTTGCGCTGCTCGTAGCCGAAGCCGAAGCCGTAGAACTTGCTGCGGTCCGGGATGACCCGCACGATCAGGTCCACGGTGCCGTCGGGCTGGAAAACGGGGTCGGTGCGCAGATCGGCGAAGACGACGCGCTCCTCGAGGCGGGCCTGGAAGGCGTCCAGCCGGCGCCGCGAGAACGGATCGCCGGCATGCAGCGGGAAGAGGCGGCGGATCAGGGAACGCTGCATGGCCGAGGCGCCGATGACCACCAGGTCGCCCATGACCCGGCGGATCCCTTCGCCGACCACGAAGCGCAGGGCGACGTCCTTCTCGCCGTTGGCCTCGACCTCCACCCGCGTACCCTCGAATCCGTTGTCCTCGTAGAAGTCCTGCAGTTTTTTCTGGTCCTCGCTGACCTGGCGGGCCACGTAGGCCATGCCGGCGCGGGAGCGGATGCGTCCCAGCAAATCGCCGGCGCTGAACGAACGGTTGCCGCCGAAGGCGACCGCGGCCACGGTCTGGGCCCGGCCCTCGTCGATGCGGAAGGTGACGTCGGCGAAGCGGTCCTGGAACTGCGGCTGCACCTGGATGGCGACGTCCGGGAAACCGCGGTAGGTGTAGTACAGCTTCAGCACCTCCAGGTCGGCCACCAGGGTGTTGAGCCGCAGCCAGAACAGGCGGTCGAACAGCTGGTCGTCGGCGGTGACGATGGCCCGGACCTGCTCGTCGCTCAGGGCGCGGTTGCCTTCCATCCCCACGCTGCGCAGCCGGTAGCGCGGCCCGGGATGGGCGTGGAAGACGACGGTCTTGATGCCGTCGTCGTCGCTCACGCGGCAGTCGATGCGGGCGTCCAGGTGGCCCTTGTTTTTCAGGTAGTTGAGCAGCCGGGCGCGGCTCTCCTCTTCCGCCCATTTCTCGTAAACGTTCTTCTCCCAGACCCGGGCGATCAGGTCGTAGCGGCGCTTCATGCCGCGGAAGACGAACACGTAATGGGGCCCCGGAACGATGTCCACGACCAGGTCCACCGTGGAGCGGGCGTCGTCCAGGAAGACCTCGCGGGTGCGGACGGTGGCCGCCAGGTACCGGCTCTGCAGCAGGAAGCGCTGCAGCCGATCGCCGCGCGCGGCGTGGTCCCGCGGCACGTAGGTGGCGGGGGAGCCGAAGATCCGCCGGGCGCGATCGGCCAGGAGCGGATCGGGGCAGTTCACGGTCAGGCGCCGGACGTGCGCTTGCCGGCCAAAGACGATGTCCAGGCGCAGGTGCACGAAGCGGCCGTCGCGATCCGGAAGGACGAGCGGGCGGACGGAGGCCTGGAAGAAGCCGCGCTCGCGCAGGAAGGCCAGCGCCTCCCGCTGGGCCTGCTGCAGGCGGTTCGAATCGACGGCATCACCGGGCCGCAGGGAGTAAACGGCGTTGAGCAGTTCGCGCCGGCCCATGCCGGGCGGCCGGGGGCAGGAGACGGTGCGCACGACCGGTTTGGGCTGCACGTCGAAGAACAGGTCGACGAGGTGGTCGCCCAGCGGCTCGGCGCGCACTTCGATCTGGGCGAAGAGCCCGGTGCGGTAGAGGTTGTCGATGCTGCGACGGACGTCCATCAGGTTGAAGACGCGGCCCGGGGAGAGCGGCAGCAGCGCCTTCAGTTTCTCGTAGGCCGCGTCGGCGGGGCGGGCGGCCGTTCCCAGGTGGATTTGGCGGATGCGCGTGCCGCTGAGCGGGCCGGCGTGAACCGTGAGCCAAAGCCCGGCCAGCAGGACCAGCCGCAGAGCCAGGATCGCCGCCTGCTTCACGCCGTCACTTCCTCCGCCGGAAGCGGATGTCGAAGGCGTAGTTGCCTTCCTCGTTGCGCATGGCGATGAGCGAAAGGGTGGGCGACAGCTGGTACTGCAGGTAATAGATCTCCTGGCGGTAGGTGGCCAGGTTGGTCGAGTAGACCACGATCAGGTTCTTGGACAGGGACTTGCCGACCGTCAGCCGCGACGTGGACGTCCCGCTGGATCCGCTCATCAGCGGATCGAGGCGCAGCAGGTCGATGCCCAGCAGCTTGTTGGCGCGGTTCTTGATCTCCCGGGTGAGCTCGGTCGAGAGCAGGGCGGTGGAGCCGAGCTGGGAACTCACCTCCTCCGAGCCCGGCCGCTTGAAGATCTCCCCCAGCGACACCAGCGCCAGGATGTCCTGGGGCGGCAGGGGGGGCGAGGACACGAGCTCCGGTTTGGGGCGCGACAGGGTGCCGCGGATGAACATGCTGATGCGATAGTTCTGGACGAAGGTCTCCGACTCGATCTGCACCTGCGGGTCGACGGTGAAGCGGTCGCTGAAGGTGATGCGGCCGCGCACCAGGCCGAACTTCCGCTCCGAGAAGTTGACCGTGCCGCCGGTGCCTTCGATCGAGCCGATGATCTGCGGGTACCGGACGCTGCCGCGCAGGTGCAGGCTGAACTTGGCGGCGATGCGGCCGAAGGCGTTGTTCATCCAGATGTTTTCGTTTCCGGTCAGGCGGATGTCCAGCTGCAGCGTCTCGCGGATGCGCGATTCGGCCGCGCTCAGCTGCGACCGGGTGCTGAAGGTCAGCGGTTCGTCGATCTGGCGCTCCCACTCGGCGCCGAGGACATGCATGGCGCCGCTCAGCAGCAGGCGGCGGTCGCGGTAGGCCAGGGTCAGCCCGGCGTTGAGGCGCAGGGAGACTCGGTCCATCGGGAACAGCGTCATCTCCTGGCCGTTGAGGTTCAGCTCCAGCTCGCGCAGTCCGCCGCGGCCGGCGCTCACGTGCCCGTTGAACTCCGCCCGGCCGCCCCCCAGCTCGCCGCGCAGCGACTGCAGCCGGAAGGCTAGGTTGCGGAAGGTGATGTTCCCCTGGAAGTGGTTGAGCGAATGCGGAAAGCTCGGCAGCACCAGCGTGCGGCCCGACACCATGGCCACGCCGCGGCACTCCAGGCCGTCCAGGGCGGCCCCGTCGATGTCGCCGAGCAGCTGCAGCTCGCCGCTGTTTCCCGCCCAGGGGACCAGCAGGTTGAGATCGCGCAGGTGCAGGTTGAACGATCCGGAGTACTGGCCGGCGCGGCGCCGGAACTCGAGCCCGAACGGGGAATCGCCGGAGGGGTTGCTCAGCGTGCCCCGCGTCTGCAGGGCGAGGTCGCGGAAATCGCTGCGCAGCTCGCCGCGGCCGGCCACCTGGAACTCGCGGTCGGCGTAGTAGCGGCCGTTGGCCAGGCGGTAGGAGAATGTCAGCGGGTCGCGGAGAAACTCGCCGCGGCCGGCCACCTCCAGATCGAGCCGTCCGGCGAGGGCGTGTTGGGCCCCCTCCAGCGCCATGTCCTGGAGCCGGCCGTCGATGTCGAAGCGGCGGGCGGCGAAGTCGATGTCGATGGCCGCCCGGGCCCGGCCGCCGTTCAGGCGGAAGGTGAGGTCGGGCAGGCGGACGGCGTGCAGGTTGGTTTCCAGGCGGGAGCGCACGTCCCGCAGGGGCAAGCCGGCCACGCGCAACTCGTCGGCCCGCAGGGTGCCGGTGAGAGCCGGGGCCGGTTCGCGCTTCCGCTGGCGGTAGCGGAAGTCGCCGTGGATGCGGCCGTCGGCCAGCAGTTCCCGATCCAGGAGCCGGGCGATGGCCGCGGCCTGGGCGTCCACGCCCAGGAACGAGATATCCAGGCTGCCCGGGCCGATCTGCAGCGCCGCCCGGGCCTGCAAGGCGGTCGCCCGGATGGAGAAGTCGCCGGATGTCCGGGGCGGAGTGCTGACCACGTCGCCCTCCAGTCGGTCGATGTCCAGGCCGCGGCTGCGGAAGTCGTGAAGCCCGACCCGGGCGCGGATGACGCCGTGGCCGGCCCGCTTGCGCAGCTGCAGCTGCAGGCTGCCGCCTCCGCCCTGCAGGCGCCAGGGGGAGAGGGGGAGACCGAGGTAGTGCCGGGCCAGCGGGTCGAGGTGCTGCAGGTCGCGGAAGTCGGCCTGCACGTCGAGGTCGAGCCGCCGATCGAGGGTGCGGCTCATTCCCTTCAGGGTCACCCGTCCGGCCGGCAGCGCGCCGTTGTGGACCGCGAAGCTGGTTTCCTTCCTCTTCTTGTCGCGCCGGAAGGAGAAGTGCCCGTCGAGGGCGAATGGGGACGCGGCGGAGCCGGCGGCGCTGAGATCCGCTTCGCCGGCGATCTCGGCGGAGCTGATGTGCACGTGCCCGCTGCGGGCCATCCCGGCCAGCGGAGCGTCGCGCTCGATTTCGAGGATGCGCGCCAGGGTGGAGCCGGGGACGTCGCGTCCCCGGATGTCGGTCTGCCCGCCGCCGGTCTCGATGTGCAGGTTGGTGCGTTCGGAACCGGAATTGAGCAGCGCGTGCAGCACCACCTTGCGCTCGCGGCCGTTCCAGTTCATGGTGCCCGTGACCTGGGTGTGCTCGATGCCCTTGATGACCAGGCTCGGTGCCGAGAAATCCCCATGGGCACGGGTCTCGGCGCCGCGCCCCGCGCGCACGGTGAGGTTGGCGTAGACCAGGCCGGTGACGGTCAGCCTGCCCAGCTCGGGCTCGAGCAGCCGGACGGGGTCGCCCTGGAGGGCGGCGTGCAGGGTGGTGGCCCCCGCGGCGAACAGCCCGTTCAGGCCGATGCGCAGGTCCCGGGTCTGCCAGAGAAAGCGGCTGATGCGCAGCCCGCCCTCGGGCGGAAGCGTGAGATCGGTGCTCATCTGGCCCTCGAGGGCCAGGCGGCGCCGGCCGCTGGGGATCTCGCCTCTCATGTAGGGCACGTCCAGGTGCGCCCGGGTGCCGCCCTCGTGCGGCCGGCTGCGCAGGTCGAAATCCTCCAGCCGCAGGCTGAGGCCCCCGGCCAGGACTTGGATGCGGCCGTGCCGGATATCGACCCGGCCGATGCGAATACGGGCGTCGCCGCCGCCGTCCACCCCCCCCCGGCGCAGCGACTCCTCGTCGAGGACGATGTCCGGCCGGAGCAGCTCGATTTCCAGGGTGCGCTGCCGCCGGAACAGGGAGGAGAGCGGGAGGGTGACGTTGAGCGACTCGAAGGAGATCAGGTTGCGATGGCGGATGGGCAGCCCGCGGACGTTGCGCAGGGTGACGCCGGGGGGCAACAGGGACAGGCCCATCCCCGAGTAGCGAATGGCGCGTCCCGCCTGGGGGTCAAGGCGTGCCAGCAGCGTGCGGACCCGCGCGAAAACGGCGTATTTCAACCCCTGGTAGGCGCCAACCAGCAGCAACAGGGCAAAAAAAAAGCCACGAGGCGGCGGGTCGGCTTGGTCATGTTCTCAGGTGTTCACCTTCTGCCAGTCCTGCAGGAACTTGTCGATGCCGATGTCGGTGAGCGGATGGCGCAGCAGCTGGCTGAAGGTGGCGAACGGGATGGTGGCGACGTGGGCGCCGAGGCGGGCCGCCTGCACGAAGTGCACGGGGTGCCGCACCGAGGCGACGATGATCTCGGTGGCGATGTCGTAGTTGTCGTAGATCTGCACGATCTCCTCGACCAGCCCCATGCCCTCTCCGGAGATGTCGTCGATGCGGCCGACGAAGGGCGAGACGTAGGTGGCGCCGGCCTTGGCGGCCAGCAGCGCCTGAGAGGCGGAGAAGATGAGGGTCACGTTGGTGCGGATGCCCTCGGCGGACAGCGCCTTGACGGCCTTCAGCCCCTCGAGGTTGACGGGAACCTTGATGACCACGTTGGCGGCGATGGCGGCATATTCGCGGGCCTGGGGCAGCATGTCGGCGGCGGTCAGGCCGGTCACTTCGACGGACACCGGCCCGGGCACCAGGCGGGTGATCTCGCCGATCAGCTCGCGGAACGGGCGCTTTTCCCTGGCCACCAGGCTGGGATTGGTGGTGACGCCGTCGACGATGCCGTATTCGAGGCCGCGGCGGATCTCCTCCACGCTGGCCGTGTCCAGAAATATTTTCATTCGGGCCTCCCCGCCGATTATACCAGAACGCCGGAGCCGTGGAAAGCCGGGAGGCGTTCCGCTGATTCAGCGCAGTCGCCTGAGGATGCGATCCAGCGCCTGCCGCAGCAACTGCTCCGGTGACGGCGCCGGAACGCCGAGGCGGGTGTCGAGGGGGTACGACTTGTCGTGTCCCGCCTCTTCCAGGCGCTGGGCGGCGAAGAAGACGGTGACCCGGCTGCGGGTGTCGATGATGCGCAGCCTCGCTCCCGCCCGGGCTCGTCCGGAGCCGCCATAGACGAAGTCGGTGACTTCGCCGACGGCGACGTAGTCGTACCCCTGCCGCTGGCCCGCGGCCAGAACCGACAACAAACGGCTTTCCTCGCTTTCGCCCATGCGCTCCCAGGGAGTGCGGGCGTCGAGGGCCACGACCCGGAAGGTGCGGGCGGCGAGCAGCAGCTCGTGGCAGGCGGTGGCGGCCAGGGCGCCCTTGCCGGCGGCTTCGGCGGGCTCGGCGAAGGTGAACACCAGCAGCGAGGATGTGCCGAGGTCGCCGCGCTGCAGGTCCAGGAACACGTCGGGCCCGGAGCGGCGCGAGTTTCCCGAGGCGCACGCCGAGGCGGTCGCCAGCGCGGCCACGGCCAACCATCTCCAGGGTGGGATTCTCATGATGCCATTATAGGGAAAAAGCACCAGAAAATGTAGGGGGCGGCCCTTTTGGACCGCCCCCTAGGATGGGAACCCCGGAACCGGATTTCAGTTGCGCTTGCGGATCGAGCCGCCGGAGTGGCCGGAACCGGAAGAGCGGGATGAGGACGAGCCCCGCGAGGAACTGACCGAGCCGCCGTGGCGAACCGGGCCGGAGATCCTGCCGGAGGACCCCCGGTCGCTGCCCGCGGAGGAACGGCTCCAGGTGGAGCGGCCCAGCGAGCGGGAACCGCCTGATTCCGTCCGCGACGGGCTGTAGGTACGCCGCGAGGAATAGGACATCAGCGGGGCGCCGTCCGCGCGGCCGTCTTCACCGTCCTCGGCGACCGCGGTGCCGGGGTAGTGCGCGGTTGGCTGGTGCCCCTGATAGACGGTGGAGCGGTCGGTGCCGCGAACCGGGTACCCGCCGTCCGGCCGGGAACGGACGGTGATGGTGCCGCCCTCCAGCGAATAGGTGCCGCGGTAGCGGAACTCGCCGCCGTACCGGGCACCCGCCGCGCCGCCGTCCCGGGAGTACTTGCCCAGAACCGACCGGTAGCTGGCGCTGCGGTCATCCCCCGCCGGCGCCCCGGAGGCCGTGGGGGCCCAGGCCGGGGCCCGGCTGTCCTTGTCCTTCTTTTTCACCACCGCTCCCGAGTTTCCGCCGGACGATCCCGACGAGCCCCCGCCCGATTTCTTGACGGTGGCCGCGCCGCGGTCGGACCCGGAGCCGCCGTCGCGGCGGACCCGGACGGAACCGCCGCCCGACGACTCCCCGTCGCTGCGCCGCACGGTCGTGCCCGAGTACTTACCGCCGCCGGATCCGGCGCGCGGCCGGTAGGTGATGACTCGGTCGTCCGTCGTCCGCGTCCGGGTGTCGACGTCTCCGGCCTCCGCTCGGGACGAGGAGACCACGCCGCCGCGCTTGAAGACCATTTGCTCGCCGCGCCGGTTGACCACGGTCATCCGCGGATTGTCGATCCGCCCCGACGGAGCCTCGCCGCCGTGGAAGGCGACGACGCGGTCCTCGTCCTGGCGGAGTGAGCCGCGGCGGATGGCCACCCGGCTGATGTTGGGGGAGCTCAATTCGCCCTTGCGCAGGACGATGGTGGAGCGGGAGCGCCAGGGCAGGCCGTGGTGGTGGTTGTAGTGCCGGTCCCAGCGGTCGCCGAACAGGACGATCGGGCGGTTCCACCGGCTGAGCGGGCACCAGCCGTAGTAGTCGTTGTCCCAGAACCAGTGGACCCAGGCCGGCGACCAGCGGTAGCCGGGCATCCAGCACCAGCCGTACCCGTGATCCCAATGCCAGCGGCCGTAATGGTGGGTGAACCAGCCCCAGGAGTCGAACGAGGTCCACACGTACCCGTAGAAGGGGTTCCAGACCCAGCGGCCGTTCCAGTAGGGGCTCCAGTCGCTTCCCAGGTGGTAGGGAATCCAGACGTTGCAGCCGAAGTCGTTCATGTAGGACCAGCGGCCGTTGCGGGTCAGTTCGTATTCGTAGTCTTCGTAGCCCTGTTCCAGGTAGCGGGCCGAGCTGTAGCGGGAGTGGCCCATCTCGCGGTTGCGTTCCTCGTTCCACCCGTCGAAGTCATCCCGGTCGGAGGCGTAGAAATAGTACGGCCGCTCGGTCACCACGCCGGCGGACACCACCATCTTCTGGTTTTCGCGGACGTTGCGGCTGGCGTGCGTTCCAGACACCTCGGCCAGCCCTTCGACCACGAGGATCTCCGTGCGCCCCTTCTCCAGGACGTTGATGCGGTAGGAGCCCGCGTCGAGGACGAAGACGCCGCAGTCGGGGGTCTGAACCTCGACGGCCCGCTCGTTGTCCAGGTTGGCCACCTCCAGGTAGACGCCGCCTCGCTCGATCCTCAGCTTGAGGTCGGTTCGGCGCAGCTCCGGCACGCGCAGCAGCTGCACGCGGGTGTCGTTGTCGAGGCGAACGTAGTTCATGCGCCCCAGGTAGATTTCCAGCCGGCCGTCGGTGGTGCCGGCGGAGTCGTTTTCGAACAGCGGCAGGTTGACGGTGGCCTCCTCGAAGCCCTCCTCGTAGGAGCGCTGGACGAACGCCTCGCCTTCCACCGCCTTGATGCGGACGACCTTGGCGTTGTCGTAGCTCTTGGGCTCGGGAGCCCCGTCCTCGTCGGCGCCGGCCAGCAGCCAGCCGCCCAGCACCGCCAGGCCGATCACGAAGGTGAGTGCGTGTCTCATGTTGTCCTCCTGCCAGATGTGAAGCATTCGCCATGCCAACTTCGGTGGGCGAAAGTGTCCGCGAAAAGGGACGTTGCCTGCGGGCTCTCCGGAATTTTGGGACAGCCGGCTACAACGAATCGCTCATCACGTAGGCGCGGTGCCGGAAGACCAGGGCGGCGGTCGCCAGGGCCAGCAGGCCGACCAGCAACAGGACCAGCACCGAGGCGGCGGCCGAGGAGGGCTCCAGGTGGAACAGCATGAAGCGCATTTCGCGCGGCATGGCCGGCAGCAGCGACTTGATCCAGTGGATGAGGGTCAGGCGCTGGGTGACTCCGGGCAGGAACTGGACCGTGAATTCCCAGCCGAAAACGAAGAACAGGCCGAAGAGGATGGCCTTTTTCATGAATGTGCCGAGCAGGGTGAAGATGGCGCTGTAGGCGAACAAGGCCAGCGCCATGACCCCCAGGTAGTGCGCCAGCTCGAAGCCGCTGCCGCCGGCCATGCCGCCGCTGCGGGCCAGCAGGTAGGCGGTGGTGAAGCCGCCGCCGGCGATGGGGAGCGCCAGGGTGAAGGCGGCGGCGAACTTTCCCAGCAGGATGGCCGGCCGGGGGACGGGCCGGGTGACCAGGTAGACCAGGGTCTTGTCGTCGAGCTCGTCGTTGACCACCGAGGTTCCGAAGAACAGCGCCAGCAGCGGCACCAGCAGCTGCAGGTAGAAGACCAGCAGGGTGCGGTTGAAGAAGTCCATCCCCGGCAGGCTGGTGAAGAGGACCACCAGCAGCTGCAGGAGCGGGGCCAGCAGGGACAGGACGACGAAGAGCCGGGTCCGCCGGCTGCGTGCGCCGATGGAGACGAACATGCGCCAGACGCGGTCGACCCCGTTCCAGACATGCATGGCTATCTCCCGATCAGGTAGTCGAACACGGCCTGCAGGTTGTCGTCCGGGGAGACGATCTCGTCGACCGGGAGCCGCGCCTCGACGATCCGCCGGGTCAGGGCCGCGAAGAACTGGTCGCGGGCGTCGGTGCGGAACACCGCCGTGCCGGCGGCCGGATCGACGTCGGCGCTGCGCACGCACGCCTCGGCGAGCATGGCGGTCGCGAGTTCGCGCGGCCGGGCGCAGGCCACGGAGACCTGGTGCGGGTGGGAGTCGATCAGGCCGCGGATGTGATGGATGTCTCCCCGGGCGAACACCTTGCCCTGGTGGATGAGCACGATGGTGGAGGTCAGGGCCTCGATCTCGGGCAGGATGTGCGACGAGACGATGATGGTCTTGCCGCGATCCTGCCATTCGCGGATCAGGCCGATGATGCGAACCCGCCACAGCGGGTCGATGCCCCGCAGCGGCTCGTCGAGCAGCAGCAACTCCGGGTCGTGGACGATGCTGGCGGCCAGGCGCAGGCGCTGGCGCATGCCGAAGCTGTAGCCGCGAATGGGTCGCCGGCCGTCGTTCTGCAGCCCGACCTGCTCCAGCGCCGCCGCGGCGGCGCGGGCCGCCTCCCCGGGCGGCATGCCGCTCAGCTGAGCCAGGAAGGCGACGAAACGGCTGCCGCTCAACTCGGCGTATGCGCTGTCGTGCTCCGGGCAGAGGCCGATGCGGCGCAGCACGGCCGGGTTGGCGAAGACCGGCTCGCCGAACAGGGAGATGGTGCCGATGTTGGGCTTGAGCTGGCCGGAGGCCAGCTTCAGGAAGGTCGACTTGCCGGCGCCGTTGGGGCCCAGCAGGCCGGTGATGCCGGGGCCGATCTCCAGGTTGATGTCGGAGACGCCGAGGATGTTTCCGTACCACTTGCTCAGTTGGCGGGCCACCAGCGCGGTTTTCACGACTGGGCCTCCGCCTTGCGCACGCGCCGGTTCAGCGCGGTCAGAGCCAGCAACCCGCCGCCCAGCAGCACCAGCACGGAATACCATGGCGACACGGCGAAGTCGGCCGGCAGGTTGAACAGCAGCCTGCCCAGCTGGTTGAAGTTGCGCTGCACCGACAGCAGATAGGCCCAGTCGCTGCGGAAGGTCTGGTGCAGAATGTCCCCCAGCATGTTGGAGAAGATGAACAGGAAGAAAATCAGCACCTGCACCAGCTTGGTGTTGGGCGAGACGATCGACAGGCCGAGGGTCAAGGCGGCCAGGAAGAACCCGGTCAGCAGCGGGTAGAGGAACACGCCGCCCACGATCGCCGGGCTGGCCGTCCAGGATCCCTGGAAGAGGGCGTTGAACAGGAGCAGCAGCGTGCCGGGCAGCAGGGTGAACAGCAGCAGGTAGAAGAGGATGATGGCGAACTTGCCGGCCAGGTAGTCGGAGCGGCGCAGCGGCCGGGCGAAGTAGAGGCCGAGGGAACGGAACTTCAAGTCGGCGGAGATGAGCCCGGCGCCGCTGAAGATGCTGAGGATGACCAGCCAGAAGACCAGGAAGCCGTTGCTGTAAAAGGAGTCGAAGAGGGAGGCGTCGCTCTGCAGCTGGCGGATGAATTGCGACAGCATCTTCAGCTCCGGCTTGGAACGGACGTAGATGCCGACCAGGTAGAGCAGGAAGGGAAAGGCGGCCATGGCGAACAGCATCTTGCTGAAGCGGCGCCGGAACACCTCGCGCACGCCGTGCCGGAAGATGGGCGCCCAGGCGAGCCGGTCGCCGCGCAGCGGCCCGGCCCACGGCTGGTATCCCTTGCTTCTAATATCCATTGTCTTCCCGGATCACGTTCATGAAGGCGTCTTCCAGGGTGGTGCGCGAGCGTCGGAAATGGCGGATCTGCCCGCCGCATTCCAGGGCCGCCTGGAAGAGGGAGGTTGCCTCCACGCCGGCCGGCAGGTGCACGCGATCCACCCCCCGCTCGCCGGTCGCCCGCTCCACCCCCAGGGCGTCCAGCCGGGCGCGGAACGGTTCCTCGTCGCCCTGGTAGGCCAGCTCGAACCAGTCGCCGTCGCTGCCGTGCAGGGCGCCGATCGGCTCGTGGGCGGCGATGCGGCCGCGGTTCATGATCAGCACCCGCTGGCAGGTCTGCTCGACGTCGGGCAACAGGTGCGACGAGATGATGATGTTCATGGTGCCGAGGCGGGCGATGTCCTGGATGAGCGCCAGCATGTCGCGCCGGCCGCTGGGGTCCATGCCCGAGGTGGGCTCGTCCAGCAGCAGCAGTTTCGGATCGTGGACCAGGGCCTGGGCCAGCTTCAGCCGCTGTTTCATGCCGGTGGAGTAGGTGGCCACCTGGCGGTAGCGCGACTCCTCCAGGCCGACGTAGTACAGCACGTCGTGGGCGCGCTTCATGGCCTCGGTGCGCGGCATGCCGCTGAGTTCGCCGAGGTAGGCGGTCAGGGTGACGGCGTCGCTGCCGGGCAGCAGGCAGTCGCTCTCGGGCATGTACCCGATCAGGCGGCGGATGTCGCGGCGCCGGCGGCGGATGTCGAGGCCGAAGATCTCACCCCCGCCCTGGTCGGCGTCGAGGAAGCCCAGCAATATCTTCATCAAGGTCGTCTTGCCGGCGCCGTTGGGGCCCAGCAGCCCGCACACGCCGCTGCCGACCTGCAGGTCGATGCGGTCCAGGGCGAGCAGCCGGCCGTAGCGGAAACTCAGCTGCTGCAGTCGGATGATCGGCGCGTCGTTCATGGCGGTTCGGCAGAATATACGCAACCGCGGCGCCGGGAGTTCCATGGCGCTGTTTTCGGCCGGGGGGTTGTGGTATAGTGGGCCCGGCTTCCGGGCATCGCCCGGCCAAGGAGACGACCCATGAAACGATCCGCCTGGCTTTGTATCCCGCTGGCGCTGGCCCTGCTGCTGCCGGCTGTCGGCTGCAAGAAAAAGGGGGGGCGCGCGCTGGACGTGCTGCCCAGCGGCGCGAAGGTCCTCTTTTCGCTCGATTTCGCCCGTTTCGCCAAGCTCGACCTGTTTGACCAGATGGTCGGCAAGCCTTCCGACGGCGACGCCAAGCCGGGAGCCTTTCCGTTCAAGGACTACACGGATTTCGTGGCCAAGACCGGCGTGGATCCGAAGAAGGACGTCTTTGCGATCGCCGGCGGGGTCTACGGCGAGCTGCAGGGGGAGAACCCGGACCTCGTGATCTCCGTCGCCTGGCGGGCCGATCGCGGACGGGTGCTGGCGGAGCTGCGCAAGGGGAAGGAGAAGCTCAAGGAGGAGACCGTCGGCGCGGCCGTGGTCCTGACGCCGGCCGATCCCGCCCAGCAGGGCTGGAGCATGGCCTTCGTGGGCAACGACCTGCTGCTGCTCGGCAGCGCCGGCCGCGTGCGCGAGTCCATCGGCCTGGCCACCGGCAAGGGCGGCGGGGTGCTGAACGACGCCCGTTTCAAGAAGCCGCTCGCCAAGCTGGACCGCGGCAGCCTGTTCTGGCTGATCCTGGGCGAGCTGCCGGCCGGGCTGAAGAGCGGTGCCCAGCAGGGGTCTCCGTTCCCGGTCAACCTGGAAAAGGCCGAGGCCTTCTTCATGTCGGCCGATTTCCGCGACGCGAAGCTTTCGGCCGACCTGCAGCTTCTTCTGGCCGACGAGAAATCCAGCGCCCAGATCGCCACCACCCTGAATGGCATCAAGGGGCTCGGGGCGGCGGCGGCCGCCCAGGACCCGGACGCGGGCCAGCTGCTCAACTCGCTTCAGATCACCTCCTCGGCCGACGGCGTGCGCATCAGCCTGGCCATTCCCGAGGCGCTGCTGAAGAAGATGGCCGAAAAGGCCAAGGAGAAGGCGCTGGAGGCGGGGGCCCGGCCCGGGCAGGAACCCTCGGTTGAACCACCGCCGGAGACGGAGGGCGATTTGAGCGACGAACCGCAGGAGGAGCCCGCCGCCGACGAAGCAACCGCCACCGACTGGGAGGGGCCGCCCGCGCGACCCTAGTCGCCAGGCCGCTTCATCCGGGATCCAGCGGGGTCCGCGACGGAGGCGGCGGGACCACCGCCCCTCCGTGCGCCTGTTGGGCGAGGGGAATCCCCTGCCGGGCGCCCGGCTCACGCCTTGAAGATGATGTTCAGGTGGCAGAGGGTGAGTTCGTCGTCGCCGTGGAGTTCGTATTTCACGCCGGTGTTCAGCTTGTTGCCGTTGAGGAAGGTCCCGTTGATGGCGCCGGCCTCCTCCGACAGGAAAAACTTGTTCTGGCTGAACTGGATCTGGGCGTGCTTGCGCGAGATGTACTTTTCCTCGTCCTCGTCGGTGAGGTCGATGTCCGGAACGAAGCCGGTGGTGTAGTCGCGGCGGCCCAGGAAAGTCTGCGTCTTGGTCAGCTGGACGATGCGGTTGGAACGCTGGATGATCAGGTAGGCCTTGATCTCGGGAGTGATCTTCTCGCTCGTCTTCTCGTGGGCCCGGGCGTGCGCGGAGGCGGCGCGCGCCGGCTGCGGCTGGGCGGTGGCGGTCGAGCTCTCGACCATGTTGAGCAGGGCGACCTGGATTTTAATGTGCTTCTCGCTCAGTTTTTTCAGGATCTTCAGCGAGATGTCGCGGTTCTGCTTCATCATGTCGATGAGGTTGATGAAGGGGATCTTGATGATGTCGGCGTCCTCCAAAACCTCCACCGTGTAGACCGCGGTCTGGTCGCTGTTGAGGGACTCCTCTCCGAAGAAGTCGCCCTTGCCGATGGTGGCCAGGATGAAGTCGTCGTGGCCGGCCTTCAACTGAACCCGCCCCCGGTTGATGATGAAGAAGTCGGTTTGCATCTCGCCTTTCTTGAAGAGCACGTCGCCGGCTTTGTACTTGGAAACGAACTTTTTCACGTTTTCCATGGGCAGTTGGCGGATATTGTAGAGGAGTGATTGCGGTTTGTCAATTTGTCACGCGGCGCCGCGAGTGCCGCCGGAGCCGCGGCCGCCGGCGGGAGCGTCGGGCGGATCAGCGCTTGACGACCGGCACCGTGATCCGGGTGCGCCGGTCGGCGTCGCGGACCGTCTCCGGATCGTCGAGATAGGTCTCGACCACCGGGCCGGCCGGGGCATAGCCGCTGGCGGCGACAAACTGCATCAGCCGGGCGATGGCGGCCGAGCTGTCCCCGTAGGGGCCGCGGTGGATGACCTCGGCCATCTGCTCGCAGGCGAAGCGCTTCTTCACCAGCGGCGGCCGCACCGCCTGCGCGTCATCGACGGGCACGGCGACGTCCCAGGCCAGGTCGGCCTCGGCGACCTGGGGCGGAAAGTTGTGGAACACCCCGATCGGCGTGCCGGCTGCGTCGACCCCCTGCTGCTGCAGCGCCTGCATCAGCTCGCCCATGCGGGCGGCGAACTGGCTGTAGGCGCCGCGGCCTTCAATGGCCGCGTAGCTGAAAGTTTCGCCGTTGCGGATCACCGGTTCCTGCTGCGCCGGCAGCGCCATGGCCGCGGCCAGCCCCAGGATGCAGATCATCACTCTCATGGCTCCTCCTCTCCGATCGGGTCCGTTCGGGGTGGGCGATGGACCGGAACGTATTCGACCCCCATGGGCCGGGCTCACACTCCGTTGCACTTCGACCAGCCGCAGGTGGGGCAGGTGGGGCACTTCTCGTCGGTCAGGGAGGTGCCGCACATCGGGCAGGTGGCCGACTGGATGTCGGCCGGTCCTGCGTTCACCCGCTCGCCGCAGTGGATCTCCAGCACCTTGGCGACGGCGTCGGGGATGGACTGCACCAGCTGGCCGTTGTGGAAGATGGGCTCGGAGCCGCCGATGCCCTTCAGCTGGGCGGCGACATCGCGGCAGGCGATGCCCGAGCGCAGGGCCAGCGAGGCCAGGCGGCCGATGGCCTCGGCGTCGGCCATGGTCGAGTATCCGCTCTTGCCGATGGAGGCGAACACCTCGAACGGCTTGCCGTTGAAATAGGAGACGGTGATGTAGAGGTTGCCCAGGCCGGTCGAAATCTTGTGGGTGCGCGACGGCAGGGCGTCGGGACGGTCGAGCGGCTGCGGCCGCTGCACCTGCTCGGCGCGGTTGAGCACCTGCACCGCCCGGCAGCCGTCGCGGTAGACGGTGATGCCCTTGATGCTCAGGTCGAAGGCCAGCATGTAGGCGGCGGCGATATCCTCGCGGGTGGCCGAGTTCGGGAAGTTGATGGTCTTGGAGACGGCGGAGTCGACCGCCTCCTGGAACACCGCCTGCATGCGCAGGTGATCGGCCGGGGCGATCTCCTGGGCGGTGACGAAGTGGGGCGGATGCGGCTGGCCGGGGTGCTTCGTCTCCCACTCCTGGTAGAGCGGGTGGATGTCGATGATCTCGCCGTCGAGGATCTTGGAGATGACCTGGAAGGCGAAGATCGGCTCGATGCTCGACGAGCAGCCGGCGATGCGGGCAATGGTTCCCGTGGGGGCGATGGTCAACACGGAGGCATTGCGCATCTGCCCCCCCTTGTAGACGGACGATTCGATGTTGGGGAACGAGCCGCGCTCGGCGGCCAGGGCCTGTGACGCCGCGGTCGCCTCCTGGCGCATGAACTCGATGATGCGCTTGCCCAGGGCCCGCGCCTCCTCGGAGTCGTAGCGCATCCCGAGTCGCAGCAGCAGGTCGGCGAAGCCCATCACGCCAAGGCCGATGCGGCGATTGGACTTGGCCATGCGCTCGATCTCGGGCAGCGGGTAGGCGTTGACCTCGATGACGTCGTCGAGGAAGCGTACGCCCAGGCGGATCAGCTCCCGGAAGCGGGCCCAGTCGACGTGCTCTCGGCCCTTGGCCAGCCACAGGTTGGCCAGGTTGATGGAGCCCAGGTTGCAGGCCTCGTAGTCGTGGAGCGGCTGCTCGCCGCAGGGGTTGGTGGCGC
>CAYZNT010000024.1:2583-56608 GCA_964479735.1 uncultured Clostridia bacterium | reverse complement strand
GCCAGCGGTACGGCCACGGCCAGGAAGAGCATTTCCAGGAACAGGAACGCCAGCAGCGCCAGGGCCACCCCGCCGGTGAAGCCGTAGGAGTGCAGGCCGACGCCGAGGAGGTTGACGCCGAACCATGCCAGCACCACGCAGACGATGGCGCCGATGGAGCCGGCGGCCATGCCCAGCCGGCCGATCAGGCCGGCCGGGCGCGCGTGGAACAGGAGCCCCACCCAGAGGATGATGAGCAGGGCGCCGTTCTCCTTCGGGTCCCAGCCCCAGAAGCGGCCCCAGGACTGGTCTGCCCATATGCCGCCCATCACCGTGCCGATGACCGTGAACACCAGCCCGAAGGCCAGCACGGCGTACAGGGAGCGGAAAGTCTGGCCGAGCAAGCTTTCGCCGCTGCGCCGCAGGGTCTGGATGATGTAGACGTGTCCGATGACCCCGGCCAGCACGCACCCGGCGTAGCCGGCGCTGATGGTGATGACGTGGGTGGCCAGCCACAGGTTGGAATTGAGCACCGCCACCAGCATGCCCATGGTGTCGCCGTCGAGCGCGTAGCGGCCCGAGATGAGCAGGAAGGCCAGCCCGCTCAGCGCCCCGGTGCCCGTGCCCAGGCCGCGCTTGTGGATCAGTTCCAGCACCAATCCCAGCAGCGCGCACACCCAGCCGACGAAGACGAAGGTTTCGTAGAGGTTGGTGACCGGGGCGCGGCGGGCGATCAGCATGCGCGCCGCCAGCCCGGCGGTGTGGAACAGCAACGCCGCCGGCAGCAGCAGGAAGGCCATCCGGCCGAGCCGCCGGCGCCAGAAAAGCATGGAGAGCAGGCCCAGCAGCAGGGCTGCGCCGTAGAGGATTTCGGCGACGAAAAACGGATCGACGCGGTTGTAGAGCACCTCGAGCGAGATGGTCCGCGGGGAGACGACCGCGCCGGCGCGTTTCTCCGTCTGACGGCGGAAGGCGTCGAGGTGGAAGACGCACTCCGCGGTCAGCCCGGAATCGTAGGCCGCTTGCGCCTGGGCGAGCGCCCGCAGGGCCCCGCGCTGCGCCTGCGCCTGTCCGGACGCCAGAGCGGCGCCGGGGGTCAGCCAGGCGTCGTGCGCCGCATCGCCCGGGGGGGGGAGGATGGCCAGCGGCGATTCCTGCAGCCGCGAAGCCGCCCCGTCGAGGCCGCGTTTCAGCCGGGCCACTTCCCGCTGCCACTCGCTCCAGCTCTCGCTGGGCGTGCGTGGCAGGTCGGCGAACGCCGCCTGCAGCGGCGCGGCGTGCAGCGCCAGGTCGAGCCAGGAGAGGCGGCTCTGTGCCGGTTGCAGGCCGAGGGCCTGCCGCGTCTCCGCCTCCACCACGGTGAACTCGGGGCGCGGCCGGGCGAATTGCAGGGAGTCGAGCAGCCGCACGTAGAGGC
Source organism: uncultured Clostridia bacterium (assembly GCA_964479735.1). GTDB lineage: Bacteria > Acidobacteriota > Aminicenantia > UBA2199 > UBA2199 > CAYZNT01. The sequence goes on along the minus strand of CAYZNT010000024.1, from coordinate 55,212 downwards.
TGATGTTGAAGGAGAGGCGGATGATCTCCCGGTCGACGGCGTCGCGCGCTTTCTCGTCGCGCTGCAGCGCCTTCATCGCCGCCTGCTGCAGGCGGTCCAGGCCGTCGTAGAGCTGCCGGTAGCTGTAGCAGCCGCGCCCGCCCGCGGTGGCGGGGACGCCCATGGCGCCGAGCACGTCGGGGTGGTTGACCAGGAAGAGCGGGTCGTCGGTCGTGCCCTCCGGGGCGAACAGGGCGCGCGCCAGCCAGTCGGCGGCCGGCTCCCCGGCCATCGAGCCGCGGCCGGAAAACTGCTTCAACAAGACGCGGGCATAGGTGTCGAGCGGCTTGACGCGGCCGTTGTCCAGTACCGGGATGCGGCCCAGGGCGCCGCCGACCGGGTCGCCCGGCAGCGGCCGGGGGGCCAGCAGGACGGTCGCGGCCAGGATGGCGGCCAGGGGAAGAAGTCGGCGGTTCATGGCTGGCTCCTGCGCCGGGGGCGGAGCGCGATCATTCCCAGGAAATGGACGCACAGCCCGGCCGCCAGCAGGCCCGAGGCGTAGTAGGGCAGGAGCCGGCCGGAGTTGCGCACCACCGAGAAGGTGGAGGCGTCCCCGCCGGGACCGCCCTCTTCGTAGGAGGACTGGTAGAAGGTGAATTCGCGGACGCGCAGCGGCTTGTTCATGGAGATGAGGGCCTCGCGGCGGATGTCGGCGCCCTGGACGACCACCCGGCTCTCGAACGCGCGCGGGATTTCCGAACCGGGATAGACCCGCTTGCGGAAATCGGTCAACGTGAGCGTCACCGGGAGCGGCAGGCGCTTGAGGCGCAGTTCCACCCGGAAGCGGCGCCCGCCGATGACGAAGGAGTGGGCGCTTTCGGCTCCTGCCCACAGGGTGAAGGAGACCGATTCGCTCCCGGCCCGGGCGCTCCACGTGCCGCCCGGGAGGTTGGCCTGGGGGTCGGCCTCCGGCGGCCGGGGGGTCAGGGACGCCTTCTCCGCGCCGCGAACGGCCCGGCAATTCGGGAAGAACTGGTCCACGCGAAGCCCCAGCGGCAGCGGATCCAGGGCGATCTCGTCACCTTCCCGCATGCCGTCGCTGTCGACCGCCGTCACCTGTTTCACGGCGGTCGACTCCGGCCAGATGGCCAGCTCCCAGTCGCGGTAGGAGGTGGAGAAGGAGCTGCTCTCCCCCTCGTGCAGGGTCAGGTAGGTCTCCTCCGAGACGTGCTGCATGTAATAGCCGCCGCCGAGAAACAGCAGCAGCCCCAGGTGGGCGATGATCAGCCCGGCCTGGTTCCAGCGCCAGCGCAGCCGGAACCGGGCGGCCAGCAGCAGGTTGAGCAGCAGGATCAGCCCCACCAGGGTCACCCCCGGCAGAGGCAGGAAGCCGAAGGCCAGGAAGCCCCAGGAGTGGAAGAAGGTGGTCTGGGCGGCATGCAGGCCATGACTGGCCTGGTACACCGTGCCCCACACCACCAGCAGGGCGAGCAGCAGCAGGCCGGCGGCGGTCAGCTGCAGCGAGGCCAGCCAGCCGACGAGGGCCGGCAGCCGGCGCAGCCCGGCGCTCACGGAGCGACCCCCGGTTTCAGGGACGTGCACAGGGACAGGAAGGCGGCGCGCTGGGCGCGCAGCAGGGCCGGGGGGCCGATGAACTTGACGAACAGGGAGTCGGCGCCGGTGGTCACGATGGCGGCCATCATCGCCGTCTGCAACCCGGCCTTTTCCGCCGCCGGCACGAGGTCCACCACCCGCGCCGGCCATCCTCCGTCACTGCGGATCTCCTGCTGGCCGGCCAGGAACGCTTCCATTTCGCTGTCCCCGGGCACAGCCAGCCCCAACTGCTGCATCCAGCGCTCCACGTTGGCCCGCCGGCCGCCCGCCTCGCCGGAGAGCGGAACCAGCGTGCACAGACCGGAGGCGCCGGCTTCGGCGGGCACCGAAAAGGAGGCGAGGCGGATGCCGCCGCCCTTTTCTTCCTGCCAGCCGGCCGGGGTCTTCCAGGCGATCCGCAAGGGCGTTTCCGCGGCGGGGGCGGGCGCCGGCGTGGAGGCGGCCGGCTGGCCGGAGGGCCGCTCCTGGTAGCGGCGGGCCTGCGGCGACTTGCGGCAGGCGCCGGCGGCGATCGACAACAGGAGCAGCAGCGCGATGGCGCCGCTGCCCGCGAGACGAGGGCGGTGCGTTTTCATCCGCATGTGCGTGGCCCGGTCGGCGGTGGGAGGCGGGCCGCTATCTCTTGATGTACGAGTGGTCGATCTTCTTGCTGGCTTCCTGGTAGTTGAACCCCTTGAAGGTCGGGCTCTTGGGGTTGTGGCAGCTCTTGCAGGTCGCTTCGTTGGGGATCACCATGCCGGCGGCCAGGGACAGCTTGCGGTCCTTCATGACGCTCATCGCCTTGTAGTCGGAGCCGGGGCCGTGGCAGACCTCGCAGCCCACGTTGGCGAAGTCCGCGGCGTTGGCCGCGCCGATGGCGTACCCCCCGGCGTTGAAGGCGGTGGTGTGGCAGCCGAGGCAGGCCGGGTTCTTGTCCTCGCCCTTGGCCTTGAGGCTGTCCATCGACTTGGCGTGCAGGCTGTTGGTCCACTTCTTGAAGACGTCGCCCTTGGCGGGACTGTTGTGGCACATCTTGCACTTGGCGGAGCCGATGTAGGTGTGTTTGCCGGCGCCGGTCAGCGCGACGGCGACCACGATCAACGCGATGACGAACAGCACTTTTTTCATGCGTCCTCCTGCGGGGAATGATTGTATAGTTAAAAAAGTGAAAAAGCAAGATCCCCGGCCTGGGGGCTCGCCCGCTCCTCAGGGGTTCCGCCCGCGGGCGGCGGCCAGCTTTTCGCGCAGGAAGTCGCGCATGGCGGTCGGCATGGGGGCCTCGATCTCCAGGTCCAATCCGCTCGTCGGGTGGCAGAAGGCGAGCCGCCGGGCGTGCAGGGCCAGGCCCGGGTAGGTCGGGGCGCCGCGGCGCCCGTACCACGGGTCGCCGAGGACGGGGTTGCCCTGGGCGGCGAGGTGGACGCGGATCTGGTGGGTGCGGCCGGTGCGCGGCTCCACGCGCAGCAGGGTGCAGTCGGGCAGCTGCAGGGCGACCGCATAGTCGGTGACCGCCTCGCGGGCGCCCTCCTCGCCGCCGGCGATCCTCCGGGCGACGAAGCGCGTCGGCCGGCGGGGGTCGCGCAGCAGCGGCAGGTCGATGGAGCCGTTGCGAAAGCGCATGGCCCCGGCCACCACCGCCAGGTACTCCTTCTTCACCCAGCGGGCGGCGAACTGGGCCTGCAGCCGGGTCGTCGTCACCTCGTCCTTGGCCAGCAGCAGCACCCCGCTGGTGTCCTTGTCCAGGCGATGAACGATGCCCGGCCGGTCGCTGCCGGACATGGCCGCCGCCTGCTGCGGGTAGTGGAAACGGAAGAGGTCGAGCATGGTCTCGCCCGCGGCGCCGGCGCCGGGATGGACGGCGATGCCGGCCGGCTTGGCGACGGCCAGCAGCCACTCGTCTTCGAACAGCCGCTGCAAAGCGACCGAGGGGGAGTATGGCTCCCCGGCATCGTCCCCGATTTCGATTTCGGCCACGCAGCCGGCGGCCACTTCCTGGCTCTTGCGCGTGGCCGGGCGGCCGTCGATGGTGACGGCGCCGGAGCGGATCAGCTTCTCCACCCGGCCGCGCGACAGCCCGGACAGGGCCTCGGCCAGGAAGTGGTCCAGCCGCGGGTAGGCCGCCCGCGCCCTACAGCGGATTCTCTTGCCCACCGTGCTTGCGGAACCGGCGGTAGAGGGCGACCGCCACCGCCATGCCGGCCAGGCCGATCGCCTGCGACGTGGAGAGGCTGGTCCAGGGATGGTCCATGCCGCCCAGAAGGTAGCCGCGGTCGGGATCGCCCCGGAAGAATTCGATGGCGAAGCGCATGGCGGAGTACGCGAACAGGTAGACGGAGATGACCTGGCCGCGGAAGCGGCGGTGCCGGTAGACCCAGGTGAGCAGGAGGAAGAGCAGCAGGTTGAGGAGGGCCTCGGCCAGCTGGGTGGGGAAGAGGGGCATGCCCAGCGGCACCCCGGTGCGGCTGGCGGCCAGCGGGTCATGGAAGGTGACGGCCAGGGAGCAGTCGTGGGCGGCGCGCCCCCAGCAGCAGCCGGCGGTGAAGCAGCCCAGTCGTCCGAAGGCGTGGCCGATGGCCAGCGAGGGGGCGAAGATGTCGGCCAGCTGGGAAAAGGAGAGCCCGTGGCGGCGGATGTACCAGGCGGCGAAGAGCAGCCCCCCGGCCAGCCCGCCGAAGAAGACCCCCCCGGTGGTCAGCACGTACCACAACTCGGCCGGGTAGGCGACATAGAAGCGAAGGTTGGTCAGCACCATCAGCAGCTTGGCCCCGGCCAGGCTCACCAGCAGGGTCCAGAAGATGAAGTCGGCGAGCACGTTCAGGTCCAGCCCCTCGCGCTTTCCCTTGTGCAAGGCGAGCAGCACGCCCAGCAGCGTGCCGGAGGCGAACAGGAAACCGTATCCGGTGACGGTGAGCGGACCGATGCGGATCAGGTCGGGGAGCATCGGCCCCTCCACAGCGACCAGGCCAGCAGCAGCACGCCGGCGGTGATGAACGAGTCGGCGACGTTGAACGTCGGCCAGTGGTACGCGCCGACGTACACGTCGAGGAAGTCGATGACGTGGCCGAGCCGCAGGCGGTCGATGATGTTGCCCAGCGCCCCGCCCATGATGAACGCCAGCGCCGCCATCTCCAGCCGGCAGCGGGGGGCGGTGCGCAGGAATACGGCGATGACCACCGCGAAGGCGCACACCGCCAGGAGAGTGATCAGCCGGGGCACCCGCCCGCCGGCGTCCGACAGGATGCCCCACACCGCGCCGGAGTTGTGCACGTGCCAGAGGCGCAGGAAGCCGGGCACGACCTGTTTCCAGGCAAGGTGCGGGATGGAGGCCACGACCAGGTGCTTGGCGGCCTGGTCGACCACGATGATGCCGAGGATCAGCAGGAAGTAGGGGGATTTACCGCGCAGGGTCAAGATGGTCCTCCGTGACGACCCGCCGGCAGCGCGGGCAGAGGTCGGGGTGCGGTTCGGCCGGGGGATCGTCGAAGCGGTTCCAGCAGCGCGGGCACTTGCGGCCGCCGGCCGGGCGCACCTGCACGGCGTCGTCTCCCGCTCCGACCTCCAGCGCCGACACCACCAGCAGGTTGCGCAGCGTCCCGCTTTCCGCCTGCAGCAGGGCCAGGTCGTCGCCGCGGGCGCGGATTTCCACCCGGGCCTCGAGCGAGTCGCCGATCTCCTTGCGGCTGCGCGCCTCCTCGATCTCCTTTAGCGCCCGCTCCCGCCAGGCCAGCAGCTTCTCCCAGCGGGCCATGGCGGCGGCGTCGGCGGCCGTTTCGCCGGCCTCGGGGAAGAACGCAACGTGGACGGATTCCTCCTTGCCGGGGAAGCCGGGCAGGTGCTGCCAGGCTTCTTCGGCGGTGAAGGAGAGGACGGGCGCCAGCAGCCGCAGCGTCTCGTGCAGCAGGCGGAAGACCACCGTCTGCACGGCGCGGCGCTCCGGTGCCTCGCGCCGGTTGCAGTAGAGGTTGTCCTTCTGCACGTTGAGATAGAGGGCGCTCAGGTCGACGGTGAAGAAGTTGAACAGGGCGTGGTAGATAGCGGTGTACTCGAACTCGCGGTAGGCGCGCAGCACCCGCGCCTTGATTTCGGCGAAGCGCTGCAGGATGTAGCGGTCCAGGGCCGAGAAGTCGCTCTCCGGGCGGGAGTCGCGGGCGGGGTCGAACATCCGGGTGGCCCCGGTCTGCGGGTCCTTTTCTCCCAGAACGCCCAGCATGAATCGCCAGGTGTTGCGGATCTTGCGGTAGCTCTCGCCCACCCGGGCCTGGATCTCGTCGCCGAACCAGACGTCCTCCTGGTAGTTGACCATGGCCACCCACAGGCGCAGGATCTCGGCGCCCTGCTCCCGGGCGATCTGGGCCGGCTCGACGGTGTTGCCCAGCGACTTGGACATGGCCCGCCCCTCGGCGTCGAGCGTCCAGCCATGGGTGATGACGGTGCGGTAGGGGGCGCGGCCGTGGGCGGAGACGCCCACCAGCAGGGACGAGTGGAACCACCCGCGGTACTGGTCCCCGCCCTCCAGGTAGACGTCGGCCGGCCAGCGATGGCCGGCGGTGCGTTCCAGGATGCCGTGCGAAGAGCCCGACTCGAACCAGACGTCGACGATGTCCTGCCCCTTCTCGAAGCTCCGCCCTCCGCAGCCCGGGCAGGCGGTGCCGTCCGGCACGAAGTCGGCGGCCGCCTTCTCCCACCAGACGTTGGAGCCGTGGCGCGCGAAGACTTCGGCCACCTTCTCGATCGTGTCCGGATCGAGCAGCGGGCGCTGGCAGGAGGCGCAGAAGAAGACCGGCAGCGGCACGCCCCAGTCGCGCTGCCGGGAGATGCACCAGTCGGGGCGGTTGGCGATCATGCTGGCGATGCGCTCTTCGCCCCAGGCCGGCAGCCAGGCGACCTTGCCGATTTCGGACAGCGCCCTGCGGCGCAGGTCGGCCGTGTCGATGGCGATGAACCACTGCTCGGTGGCGCGGAAGATGACGGGGTTCTTGCAGCGCCAGCAGTGGGGGTAGGAGTGGACGTAGCTCTCGCTATGCAGCAGCCGCCGGGCGGCGGCCAGGTCGGCGACGATGCCGGCGTTGGCCTGGTGCACGAACTGGCCGTGATACGTGCCGGCGCTCTCGTCGAAGCGGCCGTCCGGGCCCACCGGCGAGTAGATGTCGAGGCCGTGGGCGATGCCGGCCTGGTAGTCCTCGTCGCCGTGCCCCGGGGCGGTGTGCACGCAGCCGGTGCCCTGGTCGAGCAGCACGTAATCGGTGTTGATCAGCAGCGAGTCGCGCTCGCAGAGCGGGTGGCGGGCGTGCAGGCCGTTCAGCTCGGCGCCCTTGAACTCGGCCAGCTTCTCGAACGGCTGGCCCGCCTGTTCGGCGATGACCGGCACCAGCCGCGAGGCGGCGATGTACAGCTCCCCGCCGAGGCGGAAGAGGGAGTAGTCGTACTCCGGATGGACGGCGATGGCCAGGTTGGCCGGGATGGTCCAGGGGGTGGTGGTCCAGATGAGGACGAAGATCTCTTCGCCCGAGTGCTTCTTCAAGATCGCCGGGATGTCCTCCAGCTTGAACTTGACGGTGATGGAGGGGGAACTGTGGTCGTGGTACTCCACCTCCGCCTCGGCCAGCGCGGTCTGGCAGGAGGTGCACCAGTAGACCGGGCGCTTCTTGCGGTAGACGTTGCCCTTGCGGACGAAGGAGTTGAAGAAGCGGACCACGCCGGCCTCGTAGCCGGGATCGATGGTGGTGTAGGGGTTCTCCCAGTCGCCGAAGATGCCCAGGCGCTTGAAGTCGGTGCGCTGCAGGTCGATGAACCTCTCGGCGTAGCGGCGGCACTCCTCGCGCACCTCGATCTTGCCCATCTTCTGCCGCTTCGCCCCGAGCTGCTGGTCCACCTTGTGCTCGATGGGCAGGCCGTGGCAGTCCCAGCCTGGCACGTAGGGAGCCTGGAACCCGGCCATGGTGTGCGACTTGACCACGAAATCCTTGAGGATCTTGTTCAGCGCCGTGCCCAGGTGGATCATTCCGTTGGCGTAGGGCGGACCGTCGTGCAGGATGAACAGCGGCTTGTCGCGCCGGCTGTCGAGGATCCTGCCGTAAATCCCCGCCTTCTCCCAGCGCTCCAGCATCTTGGGCTCGTTCTGGCTCAGCTGCGCCTTCATCGGGAAGGCGGTCTGGGGCAGGTTCAGGGTGTTCTTCCACTCCACTTTTTTTTCCGGGGGCATCGGTTTACTCCGTTGAACAGGCCTATTTTCGCCCATTTTGGCTCCTGCGTCAAGTTTTCGGGGAGTCGCGGCCAACAATTGCCGTGGCGTGGGCTGCCTGGGGACGGAGGTTGAACTTTCTGGACCGGCAACCGGTCACTGCACCATCACCCGCACCCGGTCCTGCAGGGAACCGTCGCCGGAGCGGGCGGTGATCTCGTGGCTGCCCTTGCCGATGGGCCAGCGCACCGAGAAGGGGAAGCGGGCGCGGGCGAAGGGATGGCCGTCCACCAGCCACTGCACGGAACCGGCGCGCAGCGAGGTGCGCAGCTCCAGGCGGATGGTCTGGTGGCGGGGGGGCAGGTCGGGCAGGCTCTGGAAGATGGCGCCGTCCCCGGGGTAGGAGATGGCGAACTCGTGCTCGCCCAGGGGGGAGGGCCGGGCGGGGGGGTGGGGCAACCCCTGCTGCCGCGCCCAGGCCAGGTACATGGCCGGGTATTGGACGAAGAGGCGCGACTGCCGCGCCTGGGGCGGGGTGCGCGGGGTGGCCAGCATTCCGTTGCGGGCGTCGATGTCCAGGCGCTGGTGCCAGCCGCACACCTGGCGCGGGGCGTGCTCGGCCACGAACCATTCCCCCACGCGGCCGTCGCAGTCCGGGCCGGCCAGCAGCCCGGACAGGGGACATATCTCCCGCCGCTCGATGCCGGCGGGCGGGTCGCCCAGACTGCGCTCGCCGTAGGGGATGCGTCCCAGCAGGCGCCGGTAGAGCAGGTTCATCACCGCGTGGAACACCGGACCGGCGCCGGTCACCCCCGAGACGTTGTGCATGCTGCGGCCCTCGAAGTTGCCCACCCAGACGCCGACGGTGAAGTCGCGGGTGCAGCCGACGCAGACGTTGTCGCGGTAGCCCTCGGAGGTGCCGGTCTTGACCGCCACCTGGTAGGGGAAGCGCAGGGGCGTCTCCTCGCCGAAGCCCAAGCCGCGGGCGTTGTCGTCGGCCAGGATGGAGGTGACCAGCCAGGCGTCGCGCTCGTCCAGCAGGCGCCGGGGCGGCGGAAGCCGCGGGGCCCAGGCCCGTCCGTCCGAGGTGCGCCATTGAAGGACCTTGCGGTCGGGGGCCGCCAGGCCGCGGCGGGCCAGCATGGCGTAGGCGCGCACCAGCTCGGCCAGGGTCACCTCGCCGGAGCCCAGCGCCAGGCCGAGCCCGTAGAAACGGTCGCCGCGGTTCAGGCTGGCAAAACCCAGGTTGAGCAGCGAGCGGTGGAAGCGGGAGGTGCCGGTGCGCGACAGCAGCCAGACCGCCGGCACGTTGAGCGAGGAGCCGAGGCAGACGCGGGCGCGCTGCGGCCCGGAGAAGCTGCTGGTGTAGTTTCGCGGCACGTAGGATCGGCCGTCCTCTCGAAAGGTGAGCGGGAGGTCGGGCAGGAGGGTGGCCGGGGTCAGGCCGCCGCCCATGGCGGCGGCGTAGAGGAAGGGCTTCAGCGCCGACCCCGGCTGGCGGCGGATGGAGGCGCCGTCGATCTGCCCTCCGCGGGTGTCGTCCCAGAAGTCGGCCGAGCCGACCCAGGCCAGCCATTCGCCGCTGCGGTTGTCCAGCGCCAGCACCGCCCCCTGGCGCACGCCGCGGTGCGCCAGCCCTTCCAGGCTGGCGCGCAGGGTGTCGCGCGCCTCGCGCTGCAGGTCGGCGTCCAGCGAGGTGCGCACCTCGGACATGCCCGGCAGGCGCTCCTCCTCGTCCTGCAGGATCCGGAAGACGAAGTGCGGCGCCAGGATGGGGTTGTCCGGCCGCACCGTCTCGACCCGTTCCTGGGCGGCGACGGTGAACTGGCTGGAGTCGATCCAGCCGGCGGCGCGCATGCGCTGCAGCATGCGCCGGGCGGCCACTTCCAGGGCGCCCGGGCGGCGCCACGGATCGAAGCGCGCCGGCGAGGAGGGGATGACCGCCAAACGGGCCGCCTGGGCCAGGGTCAGGTCGCGGGCGCTGCAGCCGAAGTAGAAGCGGGCGGCCGCCTCACAGCCGAAAAGCTGGTTGCCGTAGTAGAGGCGGTTCAGGTAGAGGCCGAGGATCTCCCGCCGGGGCATCTTCCAGCCGATCTTCAGCGCCAGCAGCGCCTCGCCCAGCTTGGCTCCCAGGCTGCGCTGCCGGCGCGGCGCCAGGATGCGCGCCAGCTGCATGGAAATGGTCGACCCGCCCAGCACGATGCGGCCGTGGCGGAGGTTCACGGCAGCGGCGCGCAACAATGCCCCGGGATTGACGCCGGGGTGGGTGTGGAAATGGCGGTCCTCCCGGAAGAGGGTGGCCTTGACCAGCCAGGGGGAGATCTCGTCGAGCGTCAAGGGCCGGCTGCGGCCGCGGGAAGCGCCGGTGAACTCGTACAACTCGTTGCCGTGGCGGTCGAGGACGCGCAGCGAACCGGCGGGGCGGATCGCCGGCATCGGAGTCAGGGCCACCGCCGCCGCCATGGCCAGCAGCAGTCCGCCCGCCGTCGCCGGCAGCCAGACCCGGAAGAAGCGCCGCGCCCTACTCAACGCGAATCGTGTCGGCGCGGCTGGTGCCGAACACTTCCGGGTTGTACATCTCTTCGGCCTTGGCGCCCGGCGCCAGGAAGGTGCCGGCGGCGGTGGCGCGCACCGTGTAGGTGAACTCGTAGCTGCCCGCCGGCAGCAGGTCGGCGAACACCTGCAGCCGGTCGTCGTAGGCCTCCACGTGGTTGAAGTACCAGGAGTTGCCGCCCCGGCGCTGCGGGTCCTGCTGGCGGGTGGTCTGCAGGGCGCTGTCCTGGATCTCGCAGCCGGCGGGGATGGGATCGTCGATGGCCAGGTAGTTCTTCTCCGCCGTCACCTGCAGCTTCAGGCGCACCCTCACCAGGTCGCCCTGGCGGAACGTGCTCTTGCGCTCGCCCGTGCCCAGGTCCTCGTAGACGCGCTGCAGCGCCACCCCCTGGTTCACCTCCTGGAAGTCGCTGCCGGTGGGGTAGAACGACAGGCTGACGCCCCAGAAGAGCCGGCCGGAGCCGCTCTTTTCGAAGGCCACCTCCAGCTCCCGGTTTGGCGCCAGGCGGGTCAGTTCCTCCATGGCCAGCTGCACGATCTCGCTGCGGATCTCGCGGAAGGTCGTGGCGGGCAGCTTCCGGTCGCCCAGCCGCACGCTCGCCTGGAAGTCGATGGGCTGGCTCTCGCGGCGGCGGTAGTATTCGCTCAAGGCCAGCAGCGACCAGGCGTTCTCCTGGGTGTTGCGCCAGAAGCCGTTGCGGCGCTTGCCCAGCAAGTAGACCGCCACCTTCTCCGGCAGGGTGGACGTGTCTCCGGCGTCGAGCAGGGCCATCAGGGCCAGGGCGTTGCTGCGCAGGCTCGAATGCATGAGCACCTGGCCGCCGCTGAACGACCCCTCCTCGAAGTGGGCCGAGGCCGCCTCCAGCCGGGCGGCGTTGAGGATTTCGCCCAGCAGGGTCTGCTTCATGGCGGCGGCGCCCCGGTCGCGGCTGGCGGTGGAGAGCAGCATCGCCCGGACCAGCAGCGGCAACTGCTGGCGCTTCTCGAAGACCTGCGTCTGGGTGCTGGAGTCGGGCGTGCCGTTCAGGGAGAGCGCGTACAGCATGAAGGCCCGGGAGACGAGAGAGCTGTCCCAGCCCAGCGGCAGCCGCTCCTTGATCAGGCGGCGCAGGTAGGCGGCCAGGTTGTTCTTCACCCCGGCGTCCACCGCGACGCCGCGGTTCTCGGCCATCTTCAGGGTGAACAGCACGTAGGCCGACAGGTAGGGGAAGGAGGTCGGGGAGTCGCTCCACGTGCCGAAGCCGCCGTCGCCGCGCTGGTTCTTGTAGATCTTGGCCAGGGTCTCGGCCACCGTGCGGTCGATCTCCGCCTCGCTCAGGTTGCGGAAGGAGAAGGCCCCGGCCATGTTCTTCAGGGCGATGAACGGCATCAGCTTCGAAGTCAGCTGCTCGGTGCAGCCGTAGGGGTAGTCGAGCAGGTAGTCGGCGCTCTTCTCCAACCCGGCCAGGGCGGAGGAGGAGAGAGTCAGCCGCAGTCCCCCCAGGTCGGGGTGGATGCCCTCGGGCAGGGCCACCCGGGTGGCGTCGCGTCCCTCGCTGCTGCCGGTGGCGGCGGCGTCGATGCGGGTCCGGGGTGCGTTCACCGGCAGGCGGATTTCCAGGGCATCGCTCTCCTCGCGGCCGGCGGCCTTGAAGGAGGCCAGGAAACGGAGTTTCTCCCCTCCGGCGGCGACGGCCCGGATCGGGAAGCGGACCACGGCGGAGGCATGGGCGCCCAGCTCCAGTTCCTGCTCCGTCGCCTCCAGGGCGACCCGTCCGTTCAGCGCCTGGGCCCGGACCCGGAGCCGCCCCGGAAGGGCGGTGTTGTTCTGCACCCGCACGGCCCCGTGGCAGGCGTCGCCGCTCAGCAGGAATCGCGGCAAGGCCGAGAAGAGCATGAGCGGCTTGGCCACCCGGATTTCCCGCTGCGCCGACCCGAAGCGCGAGTCGGCGGTGTGGGCGACGGCCATGAGCACGAAGGTGGTCAGCGAGTCGGGCAGGGTGAACGAGGCGCGGGCATTGCCCTTGCCGTCGGTCATCAGCGAGCCCTGCCAGAACGGGGTGGCGCGGAAGTCGCGGCGCAGGGCCAGCAGTCCGCCGTCGGCGCCGCCGCCGCCCCCCTCCTCGGCCAGTTTGCCCTTCAGGTAGTCGCGGCTGATCAGCACCAGCCGCGAATCGGCGTTGCGCACGCCCAGGCCGCGGTGGCCGTAGAAGGTGGCCCCCGGGTCGGGCAGCCGGTACCCGGTCAGGGAGAGGACGCCGTAGTCCACGGCGTAGAGCGTGACCTCGGCGGAGGCGCCGCGGCCGTCGCGCTGGCGGACCTGGAGGTCGACGGTCACCTTCTCCTGGGGACGATACTCGCTCTTGTCGCTGGCCACGCTGACCTTCAGGCCGACCTCGTCGGGCACGATCTCCAGCCGGGCGTAGCCGAGGCGGAAGGTCGGCTTGCCCACGTCGACTCCGCCCTCCAGCTTCTCCGCGGAGCGGCCCTTGGCCAGGAGCACCGAGACGAAAACCTCGGGGATGTGGTCGCGGCCGACCGGCACCTCGACCACCTGCACGCTGCCGCTGAGGCGCAGCGGCCGGGAGTGGATGACGCCGGTCCGCTCCACGGTGAGGAAGCCCTCCGCCTCCGGCCAGGGCGACTTGACCAGGATGCGCGCCGTCTCGCCCGGCCGGTAGCGTTTCTTCTCGGGCACCAGGTCCATGCGGTTGTGGTCGTAGCGCTCCCAGGCGACGAAGCCGCCGCCCAGGCAGTAGAAGCCGAAGCCGGAGGTGACGGTCCGTCCCGGGGCGTCGGTGTAGGAGGCGCGCAGCAGGTAGTAGCCGGCGGCGGCCAGGGGGAACTCCAGCGCCAGCGGGCCGGTGGCGCTCTGCACCTCGCGGGTCTGCACCACCGTGTCGACGGCCTCGCTGCGGTAGCGGTAGTATGCGCCTTCCTGCTTCTCCTGCACCGAGTGCCACTCGCGCCGCACCAGTTCCACCCGCACCGCCTTGCCGGCGACCGGCGTGCCGTCGATGGCCGCGGCGATCAGGCTGGTGCGGAACGGCTTGCCCGCCTCGGTGAAATAAGCGCCGGACTCGATGCCGATGTAGACTGGCGCGGGGTGGAGCAGGAACGAGGAGCGGTTGGCGATGGCCTGGGAGGTCACATCGGTCACTTCGCCCTCCAGCACCCCCGACTGCGGGAAGGGAGCGAAGGCCAGCTCCTGTTCGACCGCCAGCTCGCCGCCCGGGCCCAACTTCCCCTCGCCGCTGCCGGCGAGGCGGCCGCCGTACTCCGGCTGCTCGTCGCGGGTCCAATCCTGGAACACGAAGGGCCGGCCGGCCAGCGCGCCCGACAGCGGCGGCTCGAACCCGGTCGGCGCCAGGCGCAGCGTCCATTGCGCCTTGCTCTCCTTCATCGCCCCCCCGTAGAGGTAGGCGCCCTTCACCTGCCCGGCCAGCGTCTCTCCGGCGATCCAGTTCTTCCTGTCCACGGCGACGTCGACGCGGAAGTCGGGCTTGCGGTACTCGGCCACCAGGATGGTGTGGTGGAACGAGGTCTTCTCTCCGCTCCACGCCTCGGGCGGGGTGGCCTGGACGCGGTAGGACCCGGTGGGGCCGTCGCCCGGCAGGGTGAAGGAGAACGACGCCGCCCCCAGCGGGTTGAGGCGGCTCTCGGTCTTGAACACTTCCCGGTTTCGCGAATCGGTCACCCGGAAGGAGACCGGGCCGTCGGGGGGCAGGTGGAGCCGGTCCCGCTCGTCGATGCGGAATATGGCCTTGACGAACACCTCGTCGCCGGGGCGGTAGGCGCCGCGGTCGCTGAACAGGAAGCCGAGTCCCAGGCGCCGGTTGTTGCGCCAGTCCTGTTCCAGGTTGAAGCTCCAGCCCTCGATGCCGGAGTTCCACTGCTCGCTCAGGAAGGCGCGGTCGTCGCCCTTCCGGGCCACCACCACCAGCCGCGGCTGCCACGACTCCTTGCCCGCTCCCAGTTCCTCGAGCCCCGGGGCCATGCAAAGGCCGTTCCCGTCTGAAACGCCCTGCCACAGCGACTTGCCGGCCAGGTTGAAGATCTCCAGCCGGCAGTTCGCCAGCGGGGCCCCGGTGGCCAGGGACGAGGTGTAGATCAGCGAGTTGTGCAGCGAGTACTTGAACGACAGGCCGATGTCGGTCACCTGCAGCAGGCCGTTGGCGAACAGGGGATGCTTCGCGTCCGCCGGGTTGGGGGCGGTGAATTCGGCGTAGAGGACGCCGGAGCCGGCCGGCAGGTGGCGGTCGACGCCGAGGTTGACGATGGTCGAAACGTTGCGGAGGCACTGCAGGCGGAGCGGCGGGGACGACTCGCCGACCAGCAGCCGCCGGTAGTCGTTGGCCGCGTCCAGGTAGCGGCCGATCTCGGAATCGGCCACGGAGCGGATCTCCATCCGCGCCGCCTCCAGGTTCATCACCTTCAGCGAGAGGGCCTTGGGGCCGGCACTCTCGATGATGCCGGTGCGGTTGACCAGCTCGAGCGACGGGGGGTAGTCCTGGATGGCGAAGTCCACGCGCAGCGTCCGCCCCAGCTTCTGGCCGAGGCTGTCGGTCAGCTCGGGCGACAGCAGCAGGCGGTAGCGGCGTCCCGCCTTCAGGGCGAAGATGCCCGACAGGCTCAGGTGCTCATAGACCCCGTATTCGTGCCATTCCCACTCCTCCAGCTCGTCGAGGTTGCGCAGCGATGCGTCCTGGCCGGCGGCCAGGTCGATGACCTTGGCGCCGGCAGCCAGCGCCTTCAGCGGGACCGGGTTGGAGAAGGCGATGGTGATGGAATCGTAGGGATTGCACGACTGGCAGGAGATGCCGCCGAACAGGAAGCTGCGCGCGGAGCCGAACTCGAACTCCTGGGCCTTGCGGCTGCCCAGGGGGCCTTGCGTGCCCCGCAGACCCCGGTCCACGACCAGGCGGACGGAGGCGTTCAGCGGCAGGTCGGTTTGCGGCGCCACCACCACCCGGGTCGAGTCGCCCTTGTCGTACCACGCCTTGACCGGAATGAGGCCGGTTGTTACGCCGGGGGCGGCGTTGACGCGTTCGATCTCGGCCCGGGCCTCGGGACTGGTGAGAGTGAAGCCGTTGGGGACGGAGTAGGCGGCGGGGCGGTGGGCCAGTTTCACCCGGGCCTCGATCTCGGCCAGCGCCACCGGCTGGTTGAATCTCAGCACCAGGGGGTCGCGCTTGCGGATCGTCGCCCCGGGGCGCGGCGTGACCCCGAGCACGACCGGCGCCGGCGTTTCGAAGCGGGACACGTGCTCTCCGGCCAAGGTGCTGCCGTTCAAGCTCTTCGCCGTTTTGGCGATGCGCACTTCGAAGGCGGTGGCGAAGGGCAGGAGCTTGGCGGGGTGGAACTTCAGGATGCGGTCGCCCGCCCAATAGAAGGTGCCGGCCACCGCCGGGGTGATGGTGACGAAGTCGGGAACGAAGTCGCGGCGGATGGCGCCGACCGCGGCCATGGGCTGCGAGAAGGTGATGGCGATCTCCATCGCCGTGTCGACCCGGTTCAGCTCGCCCTTCGGCAACACCGACACTTCCAGCGCCTGGGCGAACCCCGGCAGGGCGGCGCCCAGCAGAGAGAGCAGCAGCACCATGCCCCGGCTGACCTTGTTCCCGTTCTTCATGTAATCCTCCTGATTGGCCCGCCGCGTCAGGCGGCGCGGGCCCTATGCATCCGGAACGCCCCGCCGGTGGGCGGAGAGCGCCCCCTCGCCGGCCTCGCGGAAGGCGCGCGCCACGCCCCCGACGCCGAGTTTGACCCCGCCGAAGACCCGCGACACCAGAAGCCCGCCGTGCAGGTCGGCGCGCTGCAGCAGCTCCAGCAGGATGCGCCCGGGGTGGCCCACCTCGCCGTCGTCGCGGCTTCGCTCCAGCAGCCTGCCGTTCACCAGGCCGCGAAACGCCCAGCAGTGGTGGTTGGCCTTGCGGTGTTCGCCTTTTTTCTGCCGCACCACGCGCAGGACGTCCTCCTCGCCGGCGGCCGGAAAGAGGACGGCCATGAAGCGTGAACGCTCGACGACGAGGCGGAATTCGCTCTCCGAGGCGATCTTCATGGGGCCTGCTTTCAAGACGCAGGATACCCCCGGGGGAGAGCGCCTGTCAATACGCGCCGTCTGCGCGGACGGTCGCTCCGCTGAGCACCTGGGCCTCGCTGACCGGCACCCGCAGCGGCGGACGGTCACCGATGAGGACCTCGTAGGCCGCTCCGGCCAGGGTCTCCCCGTTCCTCCCCGTGGCGTAGGGGACGACCACCTGGAACCGGCCGCCGCGGACGGTTTCGCCGGCCGAGAAAAGGAACCGGCGGTTGCCGCCGGTGGTGATGGGCAGCGCGACCCGCACCGTTTCGCCGTCGGCGCCTCGGCCGACCAGGCGCGCGCCCCGCACGCACTCGGCGATGCGGAAAACCGGCACCCGGCCGGCGCCGATGGCGATTTGGCCGGGAGACTCCCAGATCAGGCGGAAGCGTCGCAGGCTTTGCCCCCGCCGGTCGAGGCCGTCGCGGAAGTAGAGCCGGTTCTGGACCAGGTCGAAGTAGGCGGGGCGCAGCACGGTCCGGCGCCCGTCGCCGCCCGGCGCCAGGTAGCGCCGGGCATCGCGGCCCAGCAGGTCGGTGTAGATTTCGAAGCAGGCCAGCTGCTCGGTCAGCACCAGGTACCGGGTGCGGTTGCGCTCGAGCACCTCGACCGCCTCCCGCTCCCCGCCGGACAGGTAGAACTCGGCCGCCTCGCGGAAGCCGTGCACGAAGTGGCCGAACGGAGTGCCCAGCGCCGGCCGGCGGGCCAGGTAGACCAGGTGGTGGCCATACCACTCGGGCGGGGCCAGGACCCCGTATTCGGGGACTTTCTCCGGTTCTCCGTAAAAGCTCGTGGGCGGGGTGTGGTCGCGCAGCCACAGGAACGCCTGCTGCGCCTGCGGGTCGGTGCGGCGGTCGGGCAGGGGGTGGAAACGCAGCGCCGGCCAGAGCAGGGCGGCGAGGCCGGCCGCCAGGGCGAGGCCGGCCGCTTTCCGGCGGGCGGGCAGCCGGCGGGCCGATCGCCAGGCGTGGTCGCCGAGGAATCCGTACAGCAGGGCCAGCGGCAGGGCCAGGGCGACCGAGTGGCGGTTCTCGAAGCTGGTCAGGATGAACAGCAGAACCAGGCTGGTCCCCATCAGCAGCCGCGCCGGCCCCCGTCTCTCATCCGCCTCCCGGCCGGCCAGCAGCGGCAGGGCCAGGGGCCAGAGGAAGACGAGGCCGCCCAGCATGGCGGCCGCGTAGCCGGGATCGAACCGGCCGGCGGTGACCCACAGCGGTTCGAACTCGGGGATGTGCCTCAGCCAGGGGTCGCGACCGCCGAGGAACACCAGCCCCTTCCAGGCCTGGGCGGCAAACCCCGGCGCCAGCAGGGCGACGGCGGCGGCGGCCCCGGCCAGGGCCAGCAGGATGCGCAGCGGCAGCCGCCGGTAGGCGGGGTGGCCGGGGGGCACCCGGCGCGCGATTCCGCCGAGCAGCCCGGCGACCAGGGCCAGGCCGAGGAAGAGCAGCGGCTGGAAGAAGGTCAGCGCGGCGAACGACAGGGGACCGAAGTCGGGCAGGTTGACCGGGGCGAACGGCAGGATGGCCAGCCCGGCGCAGGCGAAGGCGGTCCGCGTCGCCGCCAGCAGCGGTTGGTCGTCCTGGCCGCGCCGGTGCAGCCCGGCGTAGCGGAGCGCGGCGTAGGCCGCGGCGATGCCGGCGAACAGGGTGAACCCCGTCCAGGAAAGCATGCCCAGGGCCAGCGCGCCTCCGGCGAGCAGGGCCGGGGAGCGTCCCTTGCCGGGCGGCGCCGTTTCCGCCCGCACCAGGAAGGCGAAGAAGGCCGCTGCGAAGAAAACCGCCGCCACGTCGTGGTCGAAGTAGCCGATGGCGCTCTTGAAGGCGTGGGCCGGCAACAGCGCCAGGGCGAAGGCGGAAAGCAGCCCGCAGGCCCGGCCGGCCAGCTGGACGCCGAGGAGGTAGACCAGCAGCACGGTCAGCGAGCCGAGCAGGGGCGGCAGCAGGGCGGCGCAGCGTTCCAGCAGCTGGGGCGACGGCTGGCCGAGCCCGATGGCCAGCGCCGGGGCGGCCGTTATGAGTTCGAAGAGGGGCGGCCAGCCGCCGTTGCCGCCGCGCGGATAGCCGATGTAGTGGTCGAAGCCCGGGATGCGCGGGAAGTGGTTCACCGCCAGCTCGGCCCGGCGCAGGTGGTAGTAGGGGTCGGGGCCGATGAAGCGGATCGGCGTCTCGCCGAGCTTGGCCGGCAGTCCCGGGGCGCGCAGCAGGAAGGCCAGCGCCATGGCCAGCAGCAGCCACAGTGCGGTCGCCCCCGCGCGCCGCTCCGAACCGGAACCGCCCATGCTCATTCGGCGCCGGGAGCTGCCGCCAGGTTCTCCTCCAGGAAGCGGGTGAGCACGGCGTAGAGGTGGAGCGCTGTGCCCTCGCCCTCGCTGATGCCGTGGGAGCGGTTGGGGTAGGGCATCACGGTGAAGGGCTTCTGGCGGCGGACCAGCTCGTTGACCAGCCGCTCGCAGCTCTGGTAGTGGACGTTGTCGTCGCCCGTCCCGTGCACCAGCAGCAGTCTCCCCTTGAGCTGCCCGGCGTGGGTGATCGGCGAGCCGTCGCGGTAGCCGGCCGGGTTGTCCGCCGGCAGGCCCATGTAGCGCTCCTGGTAGACGGAGTCGTAGAGACGCTGGTCGGCCACGAACGCCACCGCCATGCCGGCCCGGAACAGGTCGGGGGTGCGAAACATCATGTTCAGGGTCATGGAGCCGCCGCCGCTCCAGCCCCAGATGCCGAGACGCGCCGGATCGAGGTAGGGGCGTTCCCGCAGCAGCGCCCGCACCGCCGCCGCCTGATCCTGGGAGGCCAGGATGCCCACCTGGCCGTAGATGGACTTGCGCCAGGCCCGTCCGCGGGGAGCGGGGGTGCCCCGGTTGTCGACGCTGATGACGACGAAACCGTTCTGGGCCAGCATCCGGTGCCACAGGTAGTTCCGTCCGCCCCAGCGGTCGAGCACGGTCTGGCCGGCCGGCTCGCCGTAGACATGGAAGAGGACGGGGTATTTCTTCTGCTCCGAGAAATCGGGCGGCTTGAGGCACCAGCCGTCGAGAGCCACGTGGTCGCCGATGCCCACCCGGAAGAATTCGACGGGAGCGGGCGGCAGCGCCGCCAGCGCCGCGCGCAGGACGCGGTTCTCCTCGAGCGGGCGCAGCCGGCGGTGGGCGGGCAGCTGCACCAACTCGGCCTGCGGCGGCTCGGCGAACGCCGAGCGGGTGTGGATGGCCCAGCGGCCGTCGGGCGAGATCTGGTAGCCGTGGCTGCCGGTCGCTCCGGCCGGGGTGATGCGCTGGCGCCGCCCCGAGCCGTCGAGGCGCACGCGGTAGAGGTGTCGCCGGGTGGCGTCGTCGGGGGAAGCGCTCACGTAGGCCCAGCCGCCCCGCTCGTCGATCGCCTCGACGCCGATGACGTCCCAGGCGCCGGGGGTGAGGCACGTCAGCTTGGCGCCGTCGCGGCTGACCAGGTAGAGGTGACGCCAGCCGTCGCGCTCGCTCAGGTAGGTGAAACGCCGCCCGCCGGCCAGCCAGCGCAGGCCGTCGTCCACATCCACCCAGGCGGCGTCGCCGTCACTGAACACGTTGCGCAGAGAGCCGCTCCCGGCGTCGCCCAGCCAGACCCGGTTGAGGTCCTGGCGGCGGTTCAGCTGCTGGATGCACACCTCGGCCGCTCCGCCGGCCCACTCCAGGGCGGCGATGTAGTTCTCGCGGGGATCGCCGGGAAGCGCGAACCAGCGGATCGCTCCGCCGTCGACATCGACCACGCCGACGCGCGCCGCCGGGTTGACCTCGCCGGCCTTGGGGTAGGGAAAGGAGATCAGGCGCGGGTAGAGCGCGTCGGTATTGTTGATCATGGTGAAGAGGGGGACACCGCCGTCGTCGAGCTGCCAGAAGGCGATGCGCCGGCCGTCGGGGCTCCAGCGGAAGCCGTCGCTCACCCCCAGCTCCTCCTCGTAGACCCAATCGCCGCCCCCGTTGATGAGCGTCGCCGAGCCGTCGCGGGTCAGGGCGGTGACGCGGTGGCTGGCCAGGTCCTCCACGTAGAGGTTGTTCCCCTGCACGTAGGCCGCGCGCGCGCCGTCGGGCGCGAACTTGGCATACATCAGCGAGGCGGCGGGAAAGTCCGCCCCCAGCTTCTCGAGGCGGCCGCTGCGGCGGTCGAGCGCCCAGTAGTCGCCGCGGGTGTTGCGGCGCCAGACGCGGGCGCTGCGGGTGAACACCAGCAGCCGCCGCCCGTCCGCCGACCAGGCGTACTCTTCCACCGCCAGCGGCTCGCTCGTCCCGGCCGGAACCAGCTGGGCCGCCGTGACCAGCACGGTGCGCCTGCCCGAGGCCGGGTCGACGGCCACGATGTCGCTGCCCCCCTTCAGGGTCGAAGAGGGCTCCAGCACCGAGTAGCCCGGGGTGAACTTCAGCCAGCGCACCGGCCCGTAGCCGCGGGCGGTGAACTCGCCCGAGGCGAAAAGGCGCTCCAGCGTGAGCCGGCCGGCGTCGGCGGCCGGCGGCGGGGCGAAGAGGAGGGCGGCGGACAGCAGCAGCAGGGATACGGCGATGGCTCTCACGGTGGCTCCTTGTTCTTGCGGCGCGCTACGCCCCCATCTATACCATGGCCGGACGGCGGCGGCAACCGGAGGGCTCAGCGCGGCGGGCCGGCGCCGACCATGCGTTGCAGGAAGAGCAGCGGGTCCAGGAAGCGCGCGTCGAGCTCGGCGCGGCTCATCGAGGCCCACGAAGCCACGCCGTAATCGTCGAAGGAACGGCGCACCTCGAGGTGCAGGTGGTCGTAGGAGCCTCCCTGGGCGAGCGCCTCGGCGCGCGTGTAGAGCCGCGCCAGGGCCGTGTCCGCGCCCACCTCCTGGCCGTTGGCGACGTGGATCTCCTGGAGGTGCTTGTACGAGGTGTAGAGCAGGGAGCCGTCCGGCAGGCGGTGGACGACCACGAGGGTCCGGTGCGGGTGGTCGAGGTGAATGGAACAGACGCGTCCCGCCGCCAGCGGGAAGACGGTGGGGCCGGGCGTGGCGGAGGACCTCGGCACCAGGTCGATGCCGGAGTGCAGGTGGCCGCGCAGGTAGGAGAGGCGCGGCGCGGCGTAGGTGGAGACGACGCGAACCGTGGCCGGGTCGGTGCGGTCGCGGGTGGCGAACGGCAGCAGCCATCTCGTCGCGGTGGCCCTCGGCCGCACGTCCATGAAGAAAGGCTTCCAGCGGCCGCGGTCGTGCTCGATCAGGCCGGCCTGCAAGCCGGCGACGGCCCCGATTCCGCTCAGCGCCAGGGCGCTGAGGAGGCGCTTCATCTCTCCTCGCTGCCCAGCACGTCCTCGTCCTCGGCCCGCCAGGCGGGGTCGACGATGCACAGGAAGACCAGGTCTTTCCCGCCGGTGTTGCGGATGAACTGGGCGGCGCGGGGCGGGATGTAGACCGCCTGCGAAGGCCCGACCCGGGCCCGCTCGCCGTCGATGTTCATCTCCCCCTCCCCGGCCAGGATGTAGTACACTTCGGAGGTGCGAAGCCGCTGCGGGGTGGAGGCTTTCCCCGGTTCCAGCACGGCATGGGCCAGGCTGTAGCGCACGGCGAGCGGCGCCTTGGCGGGGTGCAGCAGCTCCCGCAGCCGGGTGGCGTCCCCGGCCATGAATTCGGGGCAATCCAGCAGATCGATGATCCTCATGAGTGCCTCCCCGGCCGCCTCGGCGGCGCCGGTACGATTCTAGCAGAAAGCCCGGCGGCGTAGAATGGCGGCCTCCTCTATGCAGCGACGGCAAAATGTGATATAGTGAATGCTCGCCGGTTTTCCTGACCTGAAACGATTTCCCGGGTACGGACGCTTCCCGACCATCGGTTGAGCAGAGGTGCAGAGATTCCATGAGCGACTTTCGCAACATCGCCATCATCGCCCACGTGGACCACGGCAAGACCACCCTGATCGACGCCGCCCTGAAGCAGGCCGGCGTCTTCCGCGACAACCAGCAGGTGGCCGAGCGGGTGATGGACTCCGACGACCTGGAGCGGGAGAAGGGCATCACCATCTTCTCCAAGAACGCCTCCATCCGCTACGGCGGGTACAAGATCAACATCGTCGACACGCCGGGGCACGCCGATTTCGGCGGCGAGGTGCAGCGCATCATGAAGATGGTCGACTCCGTGCTGCTGCTGGTGGACGCCTACGAGGGGCCGATGCCCCAGACCAAGTACGTGCTGCGCAAGTCGCTGGAACAGGGGCTCTGTCCGATCGTGGTGATCAACAAGGTCGACCGCCCCAATGCCCGTCCCGACGAGGTGCTGAACGCCGTGTTCGACCTGTTCGTGGAGCTGAACGCCCGGGACCGGCAACTCGACTTCCCGGTGCTCTACGCCTCGGCCAAGGAGGGCTGGGCCTGCCTGGAGCTGCACCACGAGCGCCGTGACCTGACCCCCCTCTTCGACACCATCGTGCGCCACGTGCCGCCGCCTGCGGGCGACGGGCAGGCGCCGCTGCAGTTCCTGGCCTCGGCCACCGGCTACGACAACTACCTCGGCAAGACCGGCACCGGCCGCATTCACAACGGCACCCTCCGCCAGGGGCAGGAGGTGCTGCTGCTCAAGCGCGACGGCCTCCAGGTGCCCTACCGGGTGACGCGCATCTTCACCTACAGCGGCATCTCGCGCCAGGCGGTGGACGAGGCGGTGGCCGGTGACATCGTCACCCTCGCCGGAGTCGAGACCATCGACGTCGGCGAAACGGTGGCCGATCCCGCCCGCCCCGCCGCCCTGCCGGCCATCGACATCGACGAGCCCACCCTGGCCATGACCTTCATGGTCAACGATTCGCCGTTCGCCGGCAACGAGGGCCGCTTCGTCACCTCGCGCCACGTCTGGGAGCGCCTGCAGCGCGAGGTGCTGGCCAACGTTTCGCTGCGCCTGGAGGCGACCGGTTCGACCAAGGCCTTCCTGGTCAAGGGGCGCGGCGCCCTGCAGCTGTCGATCCTGATCGAGAACATGCGCCGCGAGGGCTACGAGTTCCAGGTTTCCAAGCCGGAGGTCATCTACCGCTGGGTCGACGGCGTGAAGCACGAGCCGATCGAGCGGGCGGTGGTCGACGTGGCCGACGAATTCACCGGCACCGTCTTCGAGCTGCTGGGACCGCGCAAGGGGGAGCTGACCCAGATGGCACCCGGAGGCGACGGGTACACGAGGCTGGAATTCCTGATCCCGGCGCGCGGCCTGATCGGGTTCCACAACGAATTCCTCACCGCCACCCACGGCAACGGCGTCTTCCACCACAGCTTCCACGGCTACGAGCCCTTCAAGGGCGAGATGAACCGCCAGACCAAGGGCGTGTTGGTGGCCATGGAGGACGGCGAGTCGGTGGCCTACGGCCTGTTCGGCCTGCAGGAGCGCGGCAGCCTCTTCATCGGGCCCGGCGTTCCGGTCTACGCCGGCATGATCGTCGGCGAGCACTGCAAGGAAAACGACATCGTGGTCAACGTCAAGCGCACCAAGAAGCTCACCAACATGCGCGCCGCGGGGTCCGACGACGCGGTGCGCCTCACCCCGCCGCGTCGCTTCACCCTGGAGCAGGCCCTAGACTACATCGAGGACGACGAACTGCTGGAGATCACCCCCCAGAACATCCGCATGCGCAAGAAACACCTCGACGCCCACGCCCGCAAGCAGGCGGAGAAGCTGAAGAAGGCGGGCTGACACCCTTCCGCTCCGGGTGTCCGGCGGCGGTCAACTCCCCCCCGTCGCCGGCAGTTGGTCGAGCAGGAAGGCGTACAGGAACGCCTCCTCGCGGAGCCACTTGTAGCGGCCGGAGGCGCCGCCGTGGCCGGCTTCCAGGTTGGTGCGCAGCAGCAGCGGGGCGTCGCCCCGCTTGAGCGCCCGCAGCTTGGCCACCCACTTGGCCGGTTCGAAGTACTGCACTTGGGAGTCGTGCAGGCCGGCGGTCACGAGCATGGCCGGGTACTCGCCGGCGCGCACGTTGTCGTAGGGGGAGTAGGCCAGCATGTATTCGTAGCACTCCGGTCGGCGCGGATCGCCCCACTCGTCGAACTCCGAGGTGGTCAGCGGGATGGAGGTGTCGAGCATGGTGGTCACCACGTCCACGAACGGCACCTCGGCCACGATCGCCCGGAAGAGGTCGGGGCGCAGGTTGGCCACCGCGCCCATGAGCAGGCCGCCGGCGGAGCCGCCGTTGGCGAAGAGCCGGTCCGGGCGGGTGTAGCCGTGGCGCACCAGGTACGCGGCGCAGGAGACGAAGTCGGTGAAGGTGTTCATCTTCCGGAACAGCTTTCCCTCCTCGTACCAGCGGCGGCCCATCTCCTGCCCGCCGCGCACGTGGGCGATGGCGAAGATGAATCCGCGGTCGAGCAGGCTGATCCGGTTGGCGCTGAATTCCGGGTCGGCGCTGTAGCCGTAGGCGCCGTATCCGTAGAGCAGCAGCGGCGCCCGCCCGTTCCGCTCCGTGTCGCGCCGGCGGACCAGCGTGACCGGGATCGGCGTGCCGTCGAAGGCCGGGGCCGCGATCCGCTCGCAGACGTAGGCGTCCGGTTGGTAACCCGGCACCGGGCGGGACTTCCGCACCGTGCGTTCGCGCGTGTGCATGTTGATTTCGACGGTGCACTCCGGGGTGGTGGGCGATTCATAGGTGAAGCGCAGGTGGTCGGAGTCGGGGTCGGGGTTGTCGCCCAGCAGGGCCACGAAGGCCGGTTCCGGGAAATCGAGGCAATAGCCCTCCCTTTCCCCCCGGGGGATGACCCGGAGCCGGGTCAGGCCGCCGGCGCGCTCGTTCAGCACCAGGAAGCCGCGGAAGAGGCAGAAATCCTCGACCAGGGTGTCCGGCCGGTGGGGGACGATCTCCCTCCACTCCTCGCGTCCGGGACTTCCGGCCTCGGCCTGCATCACGCGGAAGTTCTGGGCCGCGTCGTTGGTCAGGACGGTGAAGCGGTCGCCCAGGTGGTCGACGCGGTAGAGCAGGTCCGGCCGGCGCGCCTGGATGAGGGAGAATGGCCGGAGCGGCGTGTCGGCTTCCACGTAGCGCCACTCGGAGCTGAGGGTGCTCTCGGATGAGATGAGGATGTAGCGCCTCGACTGGCTGCGGCGGACGCTCACCTCGAAGGTCTCGTCGTTTTCCACGAAGACGTCCTGGTCCCGGCTGACCGGTGTGCCCAGCGCGTGGCGGCGGATCCGGCAGCGGCGCAGGGTGTCGTCGATGCCGGCGTAGAAGAGGGTCCGGCTGTCTCCGCCCCAGAGCACCGCGGCGTCGGCCACCGGGATGACATCCGCCAGCAGCCGGCCGGTGTGCAGGTCCTTGACGCAGATCCGGTACTGGCGGCGCGAGCGGGTGTCCACGCTGAAGGCCAGCAGGCGGTTGTCGGGTGACACGTCGAAGTCGCCGACGGCGAAAAACGGATGGCCGGAGGCCAGGCGGTTCCCGTCCAGCATGACCTCCTCGGGGGCCTGCAGGGATCCTCTTTTGCGGCAGTAGATGGGATAGTCCCTGCCGGCTTCGTAGCGGTGGTAGTACCAGTACCCGTTCTCACGGTAGGGCACGGAGGCGTCGTCCGGCTGGATTCGGCCGGCCATTTCGCGGTAGAGCGTCTCCTGCAGCGGCGCGGTGTGAGCCATGAGGGAATCGGCGTAGGCGTTCTCGGCCTTCAGGTAGTCGAGCACCGCGGGGTCCTCCCGCCGGTTGAGCCAGAGGTAGTCGTCCACCCGGCTGTGGCCGTGCCAGGTCAGCACCTGCGGCCGCCGCTGGGCCATGGGCGGCTGGATGCGCTCCGCGGAGGACGGCGTCGGGGGGAGGGCGGCGATGGAGAGAAAGGCCGCCAGCAGCGGAAGCAGCCGGCGGCGGGGATCGGTCGTTCGGATTCCTTTCATGGTTCCTCCGGTGGGGGTGTCAATAGGATTCGAGCTCCTCTGCGGCGATGCCGGGGCGCGGTCGCAGCAGTCCGGACGCGGAGTAGGCGTCGTGCTCGCCGTGGAGAAAGGCGTGCAGCGCGGCCAGCGAAGCGATGCGTCCGCTCTCGGCCAGGGCCTGCAGCCGCGCCAGCCCCGCCGCCTCCTTGGCCCCGCGGGCGGCCAGGGCGGCGGCGGTGAGGCCGTCGTCGGGGGCGGGGGCGAAGCCCAGGTCGTAGCCTCCGTTGGGGGGCTCCAGGCCGTACACCCAGCGGAAGGCGGCCTCGGTGCGGGCCAGGTGGAAGGCCGAGGTGACGACCAGCAGCCGGCGCAGGCCGCGCGGGTCGACGTGGAGCAGGCGGGAGAAGACGGCGTTGCCGATGGTGTCCCAGGAGCAGGCTTCGATCAGGATGCGCTCCGCCGGGACCCCGCGGGCCATCAGGTATCGCGCCCCGGCGGCGGCCTCGCTCACCGGGAACCCCTGGCCGTCAACCGGCGGCGGGCGGAAGGTGGTTCCCGCCGACAGGGGGATGTAGAAGCCGGCCGGAGCGGCTTCCAGGGCGCGGTCGAAGCGGCGCTGCACCCAAAGCGGCAGGCGGCCGTCTCGCCCCAGGCCGCCGCCGGGCACCAGGATGGCCTCGACCGTCACGTGTAGAGGCAGATGTAGGCGCTTTCCTCGGCCACCCGCAGCTGGAACTTCTGCTGGGCCGGGACGTGAAAGGTCTGTCCGGAGCGGAAGCTCTGCCATTCCGCCGCGCCCGGCAGGCGGACCGTCAGCTCGCCGGATACGACGGTCATCGCTTCCCGCTGCGAAGTGCCGAACTCATACTCGCCCGGGGCCATCACCCCCACGGTAGCGGGACACTCCCGGGTGCGGAAGGCGATCGATTTCACCCGGCCGTCGAAATACTCATTCACCTGGAATCCCATGCGGCCTCCTCCGCTCGGCCCGGAAGCGGGCCGACGGATCGCCATTGTAGCACATTTCGCGCCGGTCGCTGCGGGCGGCTCTGGGCCGCCGCAGCTTGCAAATTGGCAGTGGAACTGCTACCCTGAACGGCAGGCAGGTGATCCGGTGAAGAGAGCCGTCCTCTTCCTGTTGGCCGGGCTGGCGGTGGTGGCTTCCGTCGCCGCCGCCGGCGACAAGACGCGCTTCGAGCGAATCTCGATCGCCCAGGGGCTTTCGCTCAGCTCCGTCTACTGCATGGCCCAGGACCAGCTCGGCTTCATGTGGTTCGGAACGGAAGACGGCCTCAACCGCTACGACGGCTACCAGTTCCGGATCTTCAAGCCCGATCCGGAGAATCCCCACAGCCTGTCGGACAAGTGGATCGACTTTCTCTATCCCGGCCGGGACGGGAGCCTGTGGGTCGTCACCCGCAAGGGCCTGGACCGGTACGATCCGCGGCGGGACCGCTTCACCCGCTTCCGCCACGACCCGGCCCGCCCGCGCTCCTTCTCCGGTCCCGTGCGCATCGTCCTGGAGGAGCGGGACGGCACCGTCTGGGCCGGCGGGGCCGGCGGACTGGGCCGCCTCGACCGGGGGGCGACGGCGTTCGTTCGCGACGGCCTCGCGGCGGCGGGCGGTGCCCCCGCGGGCAGCGCGGTCCAGGCCCTGCTCCTGGACCGCCAGGGCCGTTTATGGGCGGGAACCGCCTCCGGCCTGGACTGCCGCGCCGGTCCCGACCGCGGCTGGCGCCGTTTCCAGCACGATCCCCGGGATCCCTCCAGCCTGTCAAGCGACGACGTCCGCGCCCTGGCCCAGGACGGCTCCGGCCGGATCTGGGTCGGCACCGCGGCCGGGCTGGACTGCCTCGACCCTCGTCGCGGCCGGTTCGAGCGCCTGCCCGCCGCGCAGGCCCCGGCGGCGGCGGACTCGCTGCTGTTCGACCGCAGCGGCCGCCTGTGGATCAGCAGCCCCCACGGGGTCGACCGCCTGGACCCGCGGCGGCGCACCCTGGATGCGGTGATCGTCGACCGTCAGGAGGCGCGCAGCCTGGCGGCCAATACGCGCCGGCCGCTGTTCGCCGACGATTCGGGCTCGGTCTGGATCGGCACGTCCGGGTCCGGCGCCTACCGCTTCGACGTGTGGCGCAACCTCCGGCACCACTTCCGCCATGACCCGGCCGATTCCGCCAGCCTGGCCTCCGACTCGGTCACCGTCATCGGCGCCGACCGATCGGGATCGGTTTGGCTCGGCACGTTCGGCGCCGGCATCTGCAAGTACTCTCCCAAGCGCTACAAGTTCGCC
Source organism: uncultured Clostridia bacterium (assembly GCA_964479735.1). Taxonomy (GTDB): domain Bacteria; phylum Acidobacteriota; class Aminicenantia; order UBA2199; family UBA2199; genus CAYZNT01. Next base: position 26,748 of record CAYZNT010000024.1, on the reverse strand, counting down.
GCCCTGACCCGCGACCCGTTCGACGCCCGAAGCCTGTCGAGCAATTTCGTCTGGTCGATCCACGAGGACCGCGCCGGCATGGTCTGGATCGGCACCGACTCCGCCGGGCTCAACCGCTTCGACCCGCGCACCGGCGCCGTGGCCCGCTTCGTCCACCGCCCCGGCGACCCGGCGGCGATGACCGCGCGACCCATTCGCGCCGTGCTCGAGGACTCGCGAGGCACGCTCTGGCTGGGCACCACCGGCGACGGGCTGGTTCGCTTCGACCGCCGGGGCAACCGCTGCGCCTACTTCCGCCACGATCCGAACAATCCCAACAGCCTGTCGAGCGACTCGGTCAAGTCCCTCCACGAGGACACGGCGGGAAACCTGTGGATCGGAACCCACGCCGGGCTGAACCGCCTCGATCGCGACCGACGCCGGTTCACCGCCTTCCGCCACGATCCGGCCGATCCGCGCTCGTTGTCTCACGACCTCGTCTACGCCGGCATCGTGGAGGACCCGGACGGCACGATGTGGATCGGCACCTACGGCGGCGGCCTCAACCGCTTCGACCCGCGCCGCGGCACGGCCGAGCGCTTCCTCCACGACCCGAAAAACGCCAACAGCCTGAGCGACGACCAGGTGCTGTCGATCCACCGGGGAGCGGACGGCGCCGTCTGGGTCGGCACCCAGGGCGGCCTGAACCGCTTCGACCCCGCCCGCCGCTCCTGGAAACAGTGGCGCGAGGGCGACGGGCTGGCCAACGAGGTGGTGTACGGCATCATCGGCGACCAGCGGGGCGACCTCTGGCTGAGCAGCAACAAGGGGATCACCCGCCTGCGGCCGCAAACGGGCGAGATCCGCAACTACGACATGAACGACGGGCTGCAGAGCAGCGAGTTCAACGGCGGCGCCTGGCACGCGGGGCGCAGCGGGGTGGCCTATTTCGGAGGCGTCTACGGCCTCAACCTGTTCCGCCCCGGCGACGTCGCCGACAACGACCTGCTGCCGCCGGTGGTCATCACCGATTTCCGCATCGACAACCGTTCGGTTCCGGTGGGCAAGCTGCGCGGCCCCGGCTTGCGCCTGGACCGCTCCATCGCCTACGAGCACGGGATCAAGCTGAGCTACAAGGAGACCTTCTTTTCGTTCGAGTTCGCGGCCCTCGATTTCACGGCCCCGGCCAAGAACCGCTACGCCTACATGCTGGAGGGGCGCGACCGGGAGTGGATCGACCAGGGAGACCGGCGCTACGTCTCCTTCATCCGCCTCGCCCCCGGGGTGTACCGGCTGCGGCTGCGCGGCTCGAACAGCGACGGCCGCTGGAACGAACTGGCCGGCGGCCTGCGCATCGAGGTCGTCGGCCCGTTCTGGAAGCAGTGGTGGTTCCAGGCCCTGGGGGCGGCGCTGGGCGCGGCCGGGCTGCTGCTGCTCTACCGTCGCCGCCTGAAGCGCATGGTCCTGGAGCGGGAGCTGCGGGCGGCGCACGAGGCGCAGATGTCGATCATGCCCCACAGCGACCCGCATCCAGGCGGGCTGGACGTTTCCGGCATCTGCCTGCCGGCCAGCGAGGTGGGCGGCGATTTCTTCGATTACCTGTGGCTGAACGGCGACTCGGACCGTTTCGGCATCGTCATCGGCGACGTCTCGGGCAAGGCCATGAAGGCGGCGATGACCGCGGTGATGACCAGCGGCATGTTCCTGGTGAAGACGCACGAGCCGATCCCCCTGCCGGAGATGATGGGCTCCGTCAACCGCTCCCTGTGCGAAAAGACCGACCGCAACATCTTCATCGCCATCTGCCTGGCCGCGTTCGACCGGGGCGGGACGCGGCTGCAGTTCTGCAACGCCGGCCTGTGCAAGCCTCTGCTGCTGCGCGGCGGCGAAGTGCGGGTGCTGGAGAGCGAGGGGGACCAGGTGCCGCTGGGCATCCTCGCCAACCAGGCCTATCCGTTCCGCTCCCTGCCGCTGCAGGCGGGCGACACGCTCATCTTCTTTTCCGACGGGGTGCCCGAGGCCCGAAACAGCGAGGGGGAGTTCTTCGGCAACGAGCGCCTGCAAGCCGTTTTCTCCCAGGCGGCGGTCCGCGAAACCACCGCCCCCGGCGTGAAGCGGGACATCATCGCCGCTGTCCGCTCGTTCACGGGCGCGGCGCGGCAGTTCGACGACATCACCCTGGTCGTGGTGCGGGTGCGATAGCCCCCCCTCCTCGCCCGCCGCAGGTTTTGCGCTCAGCCCAACCAATGCGCCAGGGTTTCACGCAGGCGCTCGGGGCGAATCGGCTTGGTCAGCACGTCGTTCATGCCGGCCTGCCGGCAGGGGCCCGCCTCTTCCCCGCCGCTGGCGGCGGTGAGGGCCAGGACCGGGGCGCTGAAGCCGCGCCGGCGCAGTTCGACGGTGGCCTCGACGCCGCCCATTACCGGCATCTGAAGGTCCATCAGCACCAGGTCCGGCGGTTCGGCGGCGAGGGCCCGGTCCACCGCCTCGCGGCCGTTTTCGGCCATGATGGCGGTGCAGCCGAACTTCTCGAGCAGCTTCTGCATGAGCTTGCGGTTCACCGGGTTGTCCTCGGCCACCATCACCCGCCGCCCGTGCAGCGAGATCTCCGCCGACAGGTGGCGGGTGATGATCGGGCCGCCGGCGCGCTGGTCGCCCAGCACGGTCTGGGCCACCAGCTGCAGGTCGTGGCGCGACACCGGCTTGGGCAGGAAGGCGTCGAAGCTGCCGGCGGCCGCATCGCGGGCCGCCCCGGGACGCGTGTCGCCGGACAGGGCCAGCAGCTTGAGCGGCCGCAGGCGCTCGTCGCGGCGCAGGCGTTGCGCGAATTCCGTCCCCTCCATGTCGGGCAGTCGGGTGTCGCAGATGGCCAGGTCCGGCGGTGGCGACTGCGTGGCGAGCCAGGCCAGGGCTTCGTCGCCGCGGGCGAAGTGGCCGGAGACCTGCAAGCCGATGCCCGCCAGCAGGGCGGCGAGGTGGTTGCGGGTCCCGTCGTCGCCGTCGACCAGCAGCGCGCGGCGGCCCTGCAGGTCGGCCGAGCGGAGCGGCCGGATGTCGCGGGCTCCATCGCCGGCGGCCCGGTGCAGGCAGATCGTCAGAACGAAGGTGCTGCCGCTGCCGGGCCGGGAGTGCAGTCGAATGGTGCCTTTCATCAGCTCTGCCAACTGGCGGCTGATGGACAGCCCCAGCCCGGTTCCCCCGTACTTGCGGGTCGTCGACATGTCGGCCTGGGTGAAGGGTTCGAATATCCGATCGTGCATGGCGGGGTCGATGCCGATGCCGGTGTCCTGGACGGTGATCTCGAGCCGGCACTCGTCTTTCCCGTCGCCGGACTCGGCCGGCAGGGGCCGCAGGGTCACCGAGATTTCCCCGTTCTCCGTGAACTTGGCGGCGTTGCTCAGCAGGTTGAGCAGGATCTGCCGCAGGCGGGTGGGGTCGCCGTTGTAGAAGGGCGCCAGCTCCTCTTCGCCGTCGACGGAGATGGCCACCGGCTTGTTGCCCAGGCGCGGTTTGACGATGCGCACCGCGTTCTGCACCAGAAGGCCCAGGTCGAAGTCCATGCGTTCGAGCGTCACCTTGCCGATCTCCAGCTTGGCCTTGCTCAGCACGTCGTCGACCAGGCCGAGCAGCGCCTGGCTGCTCTCGGAGATGGTGTTGACAAAGTCCTGCTGGGCGGGGTCGAGCGGGGTGCCCTGCAGCAGCTCGCCGAAGCCGATGATGGCGTTCAGCGGGGTGCGGATCTCGTGGCTCATGGTGGCCACGAAGGCGCTCTTGGCGCGGAGGGCGGCCACGGCCTCCTGCCTGGCTTTCTCGAGCTCGGCGTCGATCCGCACCCGCTCGGCGAACTCGGCCTGCAGGCGGGCCTTCTGCTGGAACGAGTGGGCCAGCAGGATGGCGATGTGGCCGAATTCGGAGCGCTGGTTGATGAGCGGCAGCAGCGGCTTCTCGTCGTTGTCGCGCAGGCTCAGCGAAATGCGCCGCAGGGGGTGGTACACCCAGCGCAACAGCACGAAGGCGATGAGCATCAGCAGCAGGACGCTGAAGAACACCACCGAAAGCGACTGGCGCTTCAGCATGCGGGCGAACTCGCCGGTCAACGGGGTGCGGCCCCGGTAGGCGAGATGCTTCAGCGGCCGCCCCTGCCAGTCCGGCAGGGTGCGGGAGAAAACGATTCCAGGCGGGTTGGAAGCGGGGATCGCCGGGACCGCCGCCGCCCGGACCGACACCTCGCCGTCGGTCAACTGCGACAGGTCCCGCAGGAGAGCGCCGTCCCACAGGCGGGCGACGAAGAGGTACCCGTGCGGCGGGGTGCGCCGGTCCCGGTCGTCGTCGGGATGGATGGTGGCGCCTCGGACCTCCATCAGGCCGGCCGCCGTGTCGGCGAAGAAGTGGCAGAAGCGTCTCTCGCCGAGCAGACGGCGCCGCTGGCTCGCTCCATCCGGCAGGGGCACGGGCGGCAGGGGAGAAAACGAGCCGGCCGAGTAGAAGGGGCGCCATTGCAGGTCGAACACCCAGAGGGCGCTCGCCTGGTAGGTGGCCAGGGCGGTGTCGAGGTTGTGGACCGCCCAGCGCCGGTCGCCGCTGGCCATGAACGACACCATCTCGCCCCAGAAGGTGTAGTCGAAGGCCATCATGGCCAGGGAGGAGCCCTTCAGCTCCAGCAGGCGGTCGAAGAAGGCCTCCTGGTCACGGGCCTTGTCACGGACAACCATCGCCAGGCTTTCGCGACCCAGCCGTTCGGCGTCGGCGATGCGCAGCCAGAGAATCACGACCAGGGCCAGCAGCAGCAGGACGATGGCGTACTGGGTCTTGCGCATCCGCGCCTCCGCCGGCGATGATACGCGCCGCATCCCCGGAAAGCAAGCGCCGCCGGCCCCGGGAACCGCGGCGGCCGGCGCTGCGTATATGGGGCGACAGGAGGCGACCATGGCCGAGATGAAGGATGAGAAAAAGGAGTCCCGCCGCGAGGAGTTCAAGCTGGACGGCTCGCAGGTCATCGACAAGATCAAGGAGCTGGTCCACGAGGGCAACGTTCGCCGCATCATCCTCAAGGACGAGCAGGGGCGGACGTTCATCGAGATCCCCTTGACGGTGGGCGTGGTCGGCGCCGCGCTGCTGCCGGTCCTGGCCGCCGTGGGCGCCATCGCCGCCCTGGCCGCGCGCATGACCATCGTGGTGGAGAAGATCGAGGGCTGACGCCATCCGGCGCTCCGCCGTCCGCCGCGGGGCGCTGTTTTTTTTCCGTTTCCAGCGCATATCTGTACCCGGACCGGAGGCGGTGGCCATGACGGCGACGCGGCAGGCGGAGTTGAAGATCGGCGGGATGAGCTGCGTCAATTGCGCGCGGGCCGTCGAACGGGCGCTGCGAATCGTGCCGGGCGTGGTCGACCTGCAGGTGAGCCTGGCGGGGGAAAGCGCGCGGGTGACGTACGACCCGGGGCGGTTCGTACCGGAGCGCCTCTCCGAGGCCCTCGAGAAGGCCGGCTACCAATTTCTGGGGATCGCCGGCGCGTCGGCGGAGGAGTCGTCTCGGCCGGAGGCGCCGCTGGCCGGATTGCGGTTGGCCCTGACGGGGCTGGTCGCCGGTTTGCTGCTGATGGCCGCCATGCTGGCCGGCTTCGGCCGGGCTCCCGGGCAGCGGCTGCTGCTGGGGGCGCTCGGCCTGCCGCTGGCCCTGTGGCTGGGCGGGCCGATTTTCCGGCGCGCCCTGCGGTCGCTGCGCCGCCGCTCACTCGACATGGACGTGATGTACGGCATGGGCATGGGGGCGGCCCTGCTGGCCAGCCTGGCCGCCTCGCTGGGGATGCTGCCCGATGCGCACCACTTCCTGTTCTACGACACGGTCCTGATGCTGGCCTCCTTTCTCACCCTGGGCAAGTGGCTGGAGGCGCGGGCCCGGCGGCGCACCCTGGACGCCGTGCGCAAACTGGCCGCCCTGCAGGCGTCCACCGCCCGCGTGGAACGCGAGGGCCGCGAAATCGACGTGCCCGCCGCCGAGGTGCAGGTGGGCGACCGGTTCATCGTCCGCCCCGGCACCCGCCTGCCGGCCGACGGCGTGGTGGAGGAGGGGCAGAGCAGCGTCGACGAGTCGATGATGAGCGGGGAGCCGCTGCCGGTCTTCAAGGAACCGGGCGCCGAGGTGAACGGTGGCACGCTCAACCGGAACGGGGTGCTGCGGGTGCGCGCCACGCGGGTGGGCGCCGACACCCAGCTGGCCCAGGTCATCCGCCTGGTGCACGATGCCCAGTTCACCCGGCCGCCGGCGCAGAAACTGGCCGACCGCCTGGTGGCCGGATTCATTCCCGCCATCCTCGGCATCGCCATGGTTTCGTTCCTGGGGTGGCTGCTGGCCGGGCAGACGCTCCTCTTCGCCCTGACCACCCTGGTCGCCGTGCTGGTCATCGCCTGCCCGTGCGCTCTCGGGCTGGCCACGCCCACCGCCGTGACCGTGGGCATCGGCCGCGGCGCCGGGCTCGGCATCCTCGTCCGCAACGGGGAGGCGCTGGAGGCCGCCGGCCGGGTCGACCTGGTCGTGCTCGACAAGACCGGCACGCTGACCTGCGGCCAGCCGCAGGTCACCGAGATCGTCGCCGCCGACGGCGATGCGAACGGGCTGCTCGGCCTGGCCGCGGCGGTCGAGCGCGATTCCCTCCATCCCATCGCCGACGCGGTGCTGCGCTGCGCCCGCGAGCGGGGGGTGGACGTCCCCGGCTGCACGGCCTTCGAGATGACCCCCGGCCTGGGCGTGCAGGGGGAGGCCGGCGGCCGCCGCGTGCGACTCGGCAACCGGGAGTTCCTGGCCGCGGCCGCCGTGGACGTGCCGGCATGGCTCGATGCCGGGGCGTCCCGGTGCGAGGCGTCGGGACAGACGGTCGCCCTGGTCTCCGCCGACGGCCGGGCGCTCGGCCTGCTGGCGGTCATGGACCCCCCGAAGCGGGACGCGGCGGCGGCCCTGGACGAGTTCCGGCGCATGGGGCTGGAGGTGGCGCTGGTCACCGGCGACAACCCGGCGGCCGCCCGGGCGGTCGCTTCGCGCCTGGGCATCGAACGCGTGCTGGCCGGCGTGCGGCCGTCGGGCAAGGCCGCCGAGGTGCGCCGGCTGCAGGCGGAGGGGCGCGTCGTGGCCTTCGTCGGCGACGGGACCAACGACGCCCCGGCCATGGCCCAGGCCGACCTGGGGGTGGCCATCGGCGGAGGCACGGACGTGGCCGTCGCCAGCGGCGACATCGTGCTGCTGAGCGGCTCTCTTCGGGGGGCGGCGGCGGCCATCCAGCTCGGCCGGCAGGTGATGCGCCGCGTCCGCCAGAACCTCTTCTGGGCGTTCGCCTACAACCTGGCGCTGGTGCCCCTGGCCGCCGGTCTGCTGGTCCCGGTCGTCGGGCTGAAGCTGCCCCCGGCCCTGGCCGGGCTGGCCATGGCCCTCAGCTCGGTGACGGTGGTCTCCCTGTCCCTGCGCCTGAAACGTTTTCGACCTCCGGCGCTGTCCGGCGGGCATTGAAAGCGGCCACACCGCGGAGTACAATGCCCGGATGGCGTTCCCGCCGTGGCGGGACCGACGTCGCCCCCGCTCGTCGGGGCTGCCAGGGAGGTATCGATGGAAGTTCGCAAGAACCGGTTTCACGGCTACCTGCGCGACGGCGATTTCGAGAGCTTCAATGCCGAAGTGAGAGAGATGGGCGAGCGGGTCGACCTGTCCGGCTGCGATCTCAGCAACCTCGACCTGCGCCCGGCCGTCCTGCTGCGCGCCGACCTGCGCGGCTCCTACCTGAAATTGTCCGACCTGCGCGGCGTCGACCTTTCCCAGGCCCTGCTGGAAGGGGCCTCCATCAACCGGGCGCGGATCAGCGGCGCCTATTTCCCGGCCGTTTTCCACGCCTCGGAGATCCGCCTGTCGGTGGAGTACGGGACGCGGTTGCGGGTGCGCGAAGGGTAGCCGGCCTACAGGTGGGCCTGTAGCAGGGTGAATCGGTCGCGCAGCGTGTTCATGCGATCGATGTTCAGGAAGTTGATGAAGCTCTTGAGGATCCGGCGGTCGAAGGAGTCCATGGCGATCATCTTGCGCAGGGCTTCGTAGGGGGCCACCGCGAACCCGTAGGGGCGGTTGGAGGTCAGCGCGTCGTAGACGTCGACGATCTTGCCGACCCGCCCCCAGTAGTCGATCTGCTCGTTGCGCAGTTTCTCCGGGTAGCCGGTGCCGTTGAGCGCCTCGTGGTGCTGCTGGATGATCAGCTTGGCCTGCTCGCTGATCGCCGGGTGCCGGCCGGCCATCGTGAAGCCGATCTGCGGGTGCTTCTTCATCACCACCCATTCGCTGAGCGACAGCGACGCCGGTTTCTTGATGATGGCGTCGGGTATCTCGGCCTTGCCGATGTCGTGCAGCAGGCCGCCCATGCCGATGCCGCGGATGACGCTCTCCTGCTGGATGCCGCTGTCGATGGCGAAGCCCATCATCAGCAGCGACGAGTTGACCGAGTGGGCGTGCGTGTACGCGTCCTTTTCGGCGATGACGATCATCGAGTCGAAGATGTCCTGGTTGGCGATGATGAAATCGAAGTTGTGCTTGATCGCCTTCTCCCACTTCGGGTAGTTTTCCTGCAGGTCGGGCTTCTGGAAGCTCTTGGCCACGATGTGCTGGGTGACCTGGTGCAGCAGCTTGCCCTTCTGCGGTTTCTGGATGGCGCTGGACTTGAGCAGCGAGTCGATGTTGTTCTCGTAGTAATCGTAGAGGTCGGAGCGTTCGCCTTCCTGGATGTAGAGGAATTCCGAGCCCATGTTGAGCATGCGCTCGATGTGCTCCTCGGCGATCAGTTCCTTGGCCGGCTTGTACAGCAGCAGCTTGTTGTTGCGGTAGATGTAGATGTTGAAACTGATGACCGAGTTCGCCACCAGGTGGGCGATTTCCACACGCATGTAGCCCTTGAGGTCCGTGGCTCGCTCCATCAGGACTTCATTATACTCCAGAAAAATGGCATTGCAAGGGGAGGGGCGAGAATCGCCGCCGCGGGCCGGCCCGGTTTTCCCCGCGTCCGGCCTTCGGGGTGCCGCGCTTGAGCCCCCCGGCCGCCGCTGGTACAATGGCGCCAGCATGGGCGGAACGGAAAATCGGGCGGCGGGAGCGGCCGCTCCCGGGTCGGCGGCGCAACGCGTCGTTCTCTACTCCCACTCCCCGGTCGAGGGGGGGGTGCTGCGCCACCTGGAGGCGCTGGCGACGGAGCTGGTGCGGGCGGGGTGGACCGTTCTGGCGGTGATCAACCCGGACCGGCGACTCGGCGATATCGCCGCCCGCATGGCCGCCGCCGGCGTGCAGGTGGAGCGGGCGGCCGCCGGCAGCTGGCGCGAGGTGGGACGGCTGGCCTCCTGGCTGCGACTGCTGCGCCGGCTCCGCCCCGACGCCGTCCACTTCCACCAGTGCTCGGCGGACGAAAACGCGCCGGCCATCCTGCTGGCCGCTGCCTGCCGGGTGCCGGTGGTGCTGACCGAGCACCTGCCGTTCTGGCGCAGGTCGTCCAGCCGGCTGAGGCGCAGGCTCAAGAGGCTCCTGCTGCGCATCGTCCGCCGCGTCGTCCTGCTGGGGCCGTCCCTGGTCGTCCCCTATGTCGAGGCCACCGGGGTCCGCCGCGAGCGGGTGCTGGCACTGCCCCCCTTCTCGTTCCCCGTGCCGGCCCGGGAGCGCCGCTGGCAGTCGGTCGTCGGATTCATCGGCGAACTCAGCGAGCGCAAGGGAGCGCACCGGCTGGCGGAGATGGCGCCGCGGATGCTGGCGGCCGGCTACCGGCTGCGGGTCTTCGGCCGGGGCGAACTGGCGGGCCGCCTCCAGGAACTGGCCGAGGCGACGGCCGGGGCGGTGACGCTCTCCTCCTACCAGAGTGACCCGCGCCGGGCCCTGGAGGAGATCGACGCGCTGCTGCTGCTCTCGTCGACGGAAGGGCTGCCGCTGGTCATCCTCGAAGCCGTTTCGGCCGGGGTGCCGGTGCTGACCACGCGGGTCGGAGTCATTGCCGATTACTTCGACGAGGGCCAGGGCCTGCTCTACCTGGATGGCACGGGGGCGGACGACGTGCTGCCGAAACTGGCCGAGCTGGGGGATGAGGAGCGGCGCCGCGGAATCGTCGCCCGCGGTCGCGAGCGCCTGCAGTCGGGGCTGAAAGCGGCCGACCTGGCGCGGCGGCTCGCCGACATCTACCTCCGCGGGCGCGGCCGCTGACAGCGGGGCTGCCGGAGTTCGCCGCGACGGGCGGCCAGCCAGCGGCTCCATCCCCCCGGCAGCACGCTCTGGACCAGGAAGCGCCAGTTTTTCGGTTTCCAGGGCGCCTGCACCGTGGCCAGGAATGCCAGGCGCAGCCGCTGCCCCAGGCTGGACTGTCGGCTTTGCAGCGCGGCCCAGGCGGCCTCGTGGCTGATTCCCCGAAGCATGCCGGACAGCTCCCGGCGCAGGAGGCGGTGCAGGGCCGGGTCGGGGCACCGCAGGCGGCGGATTTCGCGCCGGGCGATCCGGTAGTGGGCGTGCAGCTGAAGGAAGCGGCTGCCGCCCGGGTCGCTGATGGCGCCGGCGCGCACCCGGTAGCCGAGCAGCGGCTCGTCGAGCAGGAGAAAGGCGGCGCCCGGCGCCAGGCGCAGGAACAGGTCGAGGTCCTGGGCCCCGGGCAGCTCTTCGTCGAAACGCGTTTCGCCGAGCCGGCCGCGGTGCAGCAGCACCGACGAGAGGGTGAAGAAACATCCATGCCGCAGCAGGTTCAGGTGAAGGTCGCCGTCCCGCGGCGGGTTCGGGTGCATGAGCCGGTCCGTCCCCAGTAGGGTCGCCGGGCAGGCGATGAAGTCGTAGCCGGGGGCGGCGCGGGCCGCGAGCAGCTGCTTCTCGATCTTGTCCGGGAACCAGGCGTCGTCGCCGTCGAGGAACGCGATCCACTCGCCTCGGGCCGCTTCGATGCCGGCGTTGCGCGCTGCCGACGCCCCCCGGTGGGAGAGGTAAAGCGCCCGGACGGTCTCCGGGTGGGAATGCTGGCAACCGGCGACGATCTCGCGGCTGCCGTCGAAGGAGCCGTCGTCGGCCAGGATGAGCTCGACATCCGGGCAGGTCTGGGCCAGCACCGATTCGACGGCCCGGGAGAGGTAATCGCGCAGGTTGAAAACCGGGACGATCACCGAAACGAGCGGCTTTTCCGTCATTTCCGCGCCACCACCAGCAGCGAACCGTGCCGGGACCGGCAGTGGACGGAGAGCCGGGCCATCGTCTTCAGCAGCGGCATCAGGGCGATCTTCAGCAGCCGGCGGCCGTCGCTGGCCCGGTCCAGCTCCCAGGCCAGGCCGCCCAGCAGACCGAACGTGTGGCGGGCGTGGCTAACGGTGAAGCCTGTCTCCGCCAGCAGCTCCACCATCTCGGCCAGCGTGTACTGCTCGCCGCGGTGCTCGTGGTCCGCCCAGCGCTCGAATTCCCTCAGCCACTTCCGCGGGAAAAAGCGCCGCGGCTGCCGGTCGTCCGGCACGTGCAGGTAGAGGTGACCGCCCGGGGCCAGCGCGCGGTGAAGGTTGGCGATGACCTGCCGGTTGCCGGGGATGTGCTCCAGCACGTCGATGCTGCAGATGAATTCGAACTCGTCGCGGCGGTCGAGATCGCGCAGATCTCCCTGAACCAAGGACAGGTTGGCGGGGAAGGCGTGGGAGGGTTCGGGGAGCCGGAGGTCGATGGCCGTGACCGTCGCTCGCGGAAAGCGGAGGGCCAGCTCGCGGGCATAGTCCCCGCTGCCGCAGCCGGCATCGAGGATGCGCCGGAAGCCGCGCGAGGGGAGCCGGCCCAGGTGGCGCCGGAAATGGAGAAGACGGACGTAGTGGCCGATGTGAACCGGCCGGAATCCCATGGCGGTCGCAATTCGCCGCAGCCACTCCCCGAGGCGTCCGGGCGGTCGGGGCGGCATGGCGCCGGGAGGGGCAGGCGGTGCTCCGCGTCTATCGTCCATCGGTTTCGATGAGCCCGGCATACCGCTCCTCCAGCCCGCGGATCTCGCGCCGGGTGTCATGGTTCTTCTCGACATGCCGACGCCCGGCTTCGCCCATCGCGGCCCACGAGCCGGGCTCGGCCAGCAGGTGGAGGAGGCCGGCCGCCAGGCCGCAGGCGTCCCCCTCCTCGCACAACCACGCGCTCCGGCCGGGAGCGGTGACGTGGGGGATATCGGCGTGGCGCGAGGCCAACACCGGCAGTCCCAAGGCCTGGGCCTCCAGGATGGTGGTCGGCGCGCCGCCCTCGGAGTCGCCGTCGGCGGCGGTGACGCTCGGCTGCATGAGCAGGTCGGCCCCTTCCATCTCCTGCAGGTAGGAGCGGTAATCCAGGAATCCGAGCAGCCTCACGTAGCCCTCCATTCCCAGTTGACGGACGATGCGCTCAACCTCCGCCCTCTGCGGCCCGTCGCCGACGACCCGGAATTCGAAGTCCTGCCTCACGTCCCTGGCGATGCGCAGCGCCTGCAGGGCGACCGGCAGCCCCTTCTTCTCGACGAGCCGGCCGCTGAACAGGATGACGACGCGATCCCCGGGCTTTTTCTGCCGGCGCGGGCGGAAGGGCAGGCGGTCCAGGGGAACGGCGATGCGCTGGATGGCGGTCTTCTCCGGGGGGCACCCCAGCTCCACCAGCTGGGCGCGCATGTGCGGCCCCTCGGCCAGGAAGAGCCGGCCGGCGGCGAAGAGCTCCCGGTACCGCTCCCGCCACCCCGGATCGCGGGCCGGCAGGGAGAGGTCGTTGCCGTAGAAGGTGGTGACCAGCGGAAGGAGGGTTTGCCGCGCCAGGGGCAGGGCCAGCACGCCGGAGGGGCCGAAGTGGGCGTGGATCAGCCTCGCCCGGCAGCGGCGCAGGACCCTCTCGCCGCGGATCTCGCGGTGCAGCAGGCGGCGGGCGGCGGCCTCCGGCCACCAGGCGGCGGCGTAGCGGGGGGAGGAGAGGGCGAAGCAGGCTCCCGCCGGGAACGGGAACGCATCGAGGTTGGAGAATTCCCGGGCCAGCAGGATCGGCCGGAAGCGGGAATGGGCGGTGATCGTGTGGTGGATGAAGGTCTCCGAGGGGAGGAAGAACTGGTGGTGGAGGTGGGCCACGACCGGGAGGCTCACGGGGGGCGAGGGGATCGTCGTTCCGTCGCTCATGTCGCGCTCATTCTATCACGCCCCGCCTGCCGCCAGGCGGCCAGTCGTTCGCCCAGCAGCGCGCGAAACTCCCTCCAGGCGCGGAGGCGGCAGACGTGGACCAGCAGCGCGTACAGGGCTGCGCCGCCCCCGGTCAGGGCCAGGAGCGGCAGCCAGCCCGAACCGGGCAGGAGCAGGCTGCGGGCGGCGTGCACACCGGCGGCCATGGCCACCGCGCAGGCCAGCGCGCCGGCGACGTTGCCGGCCATGCGCGGGTATCGCAGCCCGACCAGGCGGCCGGCCACGATCCACGACACCACGTGCAGCGCCGTGTTGGATGCGGCGTAAGCCGCGGCGACGCCGCGGATCCCCCAGCGCACGCCGACCAGGAAGGCAACCGTGTTGGCGATCGCCGCCAGGAGCCCGATGCGCATCATGATGTCGGTGCGACCCCGGGCGGTGTAGATCCAGCCCAGGGTGGTGCCGACCGATTGCAGCAGGCCGACGAGGCAGAGGATCCGCAGCACCGGGGCGGCCCCGCTCCATACCGGGCCGAAGAGGGTGACGATGATCAGGTCGGCCAGAACGCCCATCCCGGCCAGCAACGGGAATGCAGCCAGGGCGATGAGCCGGGTGGCGCCGAGGTAGGCGTTGCGCACCCTCTCGGTCTGTTCCTGGATCGACGACAGGGCCGGGAACATCACCCGTGTAGCCGCTGTGGAGAGCTGGTAGACTGGAAACAGCATCAGGTTGTAGGCGCGGGAGTAGAGGCCCAGCGCCGCCGGGCCGATGAATTTGCCGACGATCAGGTTGTCCAGGTTGCGGATCCAGTAATTGAGGGCGTTGAAGCCCGTGAGCGGCAGGCTGAAGCCCAGCAGTTCACGGAGCGCGGCCCGGTCCACGGCGGGTCGCGGCGGGCGGGAACTGCCCCTCCGGGCCAGGGCCAGCGTGACCAACGATCCGATCAGGGTCTGTGCCACCAGGCTCCACACCCCCCAGCCAAGCCACGCCAGGACGACCGCCGCCGTCCCGGACAGCAGCGCGGCCAGGGCCTCGATCCGGGCGGTGCGGCGAAAGTCCATCGCCTTCTGCAGCATGGCCATGGGCACCCCGCTCATGGCCAGCAGCAGGAAATTGGGGGCCAGCGCCAGGCAGACGGGAACCAGCCGCGGCTCCTGGTAGAACGCGGACACCAGGGGGGCCACTGCGGCCAGCAGCGCGGCGAACAGCGCACCCATCCCCAGTTGCAGGGCGGATGCGGCGCCGAGGTGGGCCGGGCTCAACTCCCGCCGCTGCACCAGGGCGGCGCCGAGCCCGAAATCGGTGAATACCTGGGCGAAGCCGGTGAACACCAGCGTCATGCCCAACAACCCGAACTCGGACGGCGCCAGCAGCCGGGCCAGCACGATGGTGACGATGGCCTGGATGAACTGGCGCAACCCCTGGGCCAGGCCGCTCCAGCCGAGACCCTGCACGGTTCGCTGGCGCAGCGAGTCGGCGGCGGTCGTCCCGGTTTCGCTCATGGCCGCTTGCTCACCCACAGGTCGATCTGCTTCTCCTCGGCCAGCAGCCGGATGAGCCGCCGGCGCGCATGCCCAAACCGCCGCCGCCACGAGCGGCGGCCTTCTCCGAGCATGTCGGGGACGCGCCGCACCCGCCCCGCGCCGCCATGGAGCAGGACGCGGACGACCTCCTTCTCCGTCGTCCACTGCAGCCGCTGCAGGCCCGCCAGGGGCCGGCCGAGCAGCCGCAGATAAACGGCCGCCAGCCTCCGGTTCATGCGCGGCAGCATGGGCACGCCGTAGTGCGGCTCGAAGAAGCCGCCGTAGTCGGGCGCGCGGAGGTAGAGAACGCCCCCCGGGCGCACGACGCGGAGCAGCTCGTGCAGGCAGCGCTCCACGTCGGCCACGTGCTCGAGCGTCTGGTAGGAGGTGACCAGGTCGAAGGAGGAGTCGGCGAACGGGAGCGCCTCGCCGACACCAGGCAGCAGGCGCCCGCCGAATCGCGGATCGTATCCGGAGGCGGCCACCTTCATGGCGAAATAGCGCCGCTTCCACCCCTCGGGCTCGACGCCCCAGGCGTCGCGCCCCCGGCGCAGACCGTGCAGCAGGAAGGTGCCGCATCCGGCGGCCATGTCCAGCACCCGGCGCGCCGCGGGCGCCAGGCGGTCGATCACCGGCCAGCGGCCGTCGTAGTCGCCGCCGTCGTTGAACCAGTTGCGGGCGACCCGCTCGCACTGGCTTGGATCGGGATGGGAGACGAAATCGAGCCGCTGCCGGCGGATGTGGTCCAGCAGGAAGCGCCAGGCAGCACGCTCGGCATCGTTCTCCGGCATGCCCGGCCAGACAACCGGCAGGTCGGGGGGTGGCATCAGCGGGATCCGCGCCGGGGGGTCATGGCTTGCGCACCACGACCATGTATGCCCAGGTCCAGGCGTCGCTGCGGCGCCGGTCGACCAGTCTCCACAGGAGGTTGGCGACGGCAATCGCCGCCTGCCGGGGGACGCGCAGCCAGCTCCGCCGTCCGTCGCCGCGCAGCCGGTAGTTCAGCAGGCAGCCGATGGTGAGCCAGAACCCGGACAACGGGGTGATCTCGACCACGTCGAACCCGGCCGTCCGGAACAGGTGCTCGAGGCCGAAGCGGGTGTAGCGGTAGAAATCCCGGGGGGGCTCGTGCAGGGGCCAGAACTGCGGAGCGGTGTAGAGCGCCGTCCCGCCGGGCTTCAGCACCCGCCAGGCCTCGCGCAGGGCGGCGGCGGGGTTTTCCAGGTGCTCGAGCACCGACGTGCACAGCGCGCAGTCGAACTCGCCGTCCCGCGCCGGGAGGGCGTAGGCCGACCCGGTGCGGTCGACGACCGAGGGGTCGTGGAGCGTGTCCGGGTGGTCGATGCCGACGTATCCCTCCACGTGTCTTCCCACCAGGTCGCGCTTCCAGGCGTCGCCGCAGCCGATATCGACGAGCGTGCCCCGGAAGTGGCGGGCGGCGGCGGCCTCGATCCGCTCGCCGGCGCGGCGGATGGCGGTATGGGCGGGGTGGCGGAGCGGGTAGCGGGCGTAGTAGCGGCGGGGGTCGCAACCGCGGATCATCGGCCGGGCTCTCCTGCAGAAATTCCGCGGGCGGACAGGAACTCGCGCAGCCGGTCGTGCAGAATGGACAACCGCGGCGCGGTATCCGGGCAGATCAGGTTGATGATGCCATCGGCCATTCTCTGCGCCTGTGGGGAATGTGCCGCGATGGAGAAGCGGAACGCCTCCGCCAGGGGCCGGTACAACCGGCTGACCGGGATCCGCTGCCGGTTCAGATCGGCGAACCATCTCGACCGTTCGGCAGGGGGCAGGATGACGCTGGGACGCCATGGCAACCAGTCGGGAGAATCGCTGCGCAGGGGCAATGCCCCGGGGATGGCCGCCAGCAGCTCGGCGATCCGGCGATGGATCTGCTGCATCGGGGCGATTGCGGCGGCGAAAGCCGGCCAGCTTCGGGCCAGGAGGGACAGGCTGCGAGGCGGGAATCTGTATTCCAGCAGTCCCCGCCGAGCCAGGCGGGCGAAGAGCCGGAACCAACCTCTGTGCATCATTTTAACAGCCAGGCCATTCTTGCATTCCGCCCGGAAGCCGGTGGAGGCGTGCCGGGAGCGGGCGGCAAGTTCCTCGTGGATCTCGCGGGTGCGTGAAATCAGCAGTCCGCCGCCGTTCAGCGGCAGTGGCTTGGCGTAGCCGAAGCTGAGCACGCCGATGTCGCCGCGCCTCCCCAGCGGCACCCCGCCCGCTGAGCCGCCGTAGGCCTGGCAGGCGTCTTCGATGAGCAGCGGCGGGCGATTGCCGGTCACGCGCCGCAGGCCGTCCACGTCTGCCGGGCAGCCGAAAGAGTCGATGGCCAGGATGGCCCCGGTTTCAGGGGTGAGAGCGGCCGCAACGGTCGTCGGAGACAGGGTGAAATCCTGCTCCCGCACGTCGGCCGGGACCGGCTCGGCACCGGCGGCCAGAACGGCCACAACCACGTTCGGGCAGGTGGCAGCGGGGACGATGACCTGGCGACGCGCGTCCAGCAACTGCAGGGCCAGCCGGATTCCGGCGGTGCCCGAACCGACCGGCAGGATGTAGTCGGTCTGGAAATAATCGTGGAGCGGGGCCAGGGCGCGTTTACACATGGGGCAACGTCTCCCGCCACAGGTTGTCACACGCGGCCACGACTCGTTGCAGGTCGTCGTCGGCGGGCGGGTGCGCCACGCGGATGGAGGAGGGGGACACGGCGGGCGGATGGCGCAGGGTCACCCCGAGGCGTCCGTAGGCCGCGTCCACTCGGGCGAGCAACTCGTCCGGGTGCCGGCAGAACTCCTCGTATGGCACCTCCAGGCCGTGGCCGTCCGGCAGCCGACGCAGTTCCGTTTCGATCTCGTTCTCGAGGTCGCGGATCTGAAATACGACCTGCTCGGTTTCGCTGCAGAAAGAGTGTCGCCAGAAGCGCGGCGGACGGGCTCCCCACCAGTCGTTGAGGGTCGTCCCGTGGGCGCGCCGCGCCTCCAGCAGCGAGCGCACGTTGTCGGACAAATCGCGGGACACGTACACGAAAAGGGCGGCGGGGAAGAGACGGGCGAGGGCACCAATGCGCAGCGAGTTGGAATTGTTCTTGTTGATGAAGGGAGCACGGAAGAGCAGCTCCAGGCCTCGGACGATGCCGTCGAGCTCGGCCAGCCGGTCCGGATGGCCGGCCTGTGACAGGTCTCGTTCGGGGAACCAGCGGTGGAAGATCTCCCAGCCGTCGCTGGGGGAGCCGGTTCCCTCGATAACCCCGAAGCGGCTTTCGTAGGAGTGGGAGGCGGAATGGGCCAGTTTCGTCCAGAGCGAGGCCAGCACCGGTGCCCGGGGATAGCGGCGGGCCAGGTTGCTGAAGTAGGCAAAACGGCGGCTGTTGACGAGGTGCTGGTAGACCACCGTGGTGCCGGACCGGGGGGCGCCGACCACGAACAGCGGCGGCAGGCGGCTGGCAGGCTGCCCCCTGAGCCAAAGGGATTCGAGCCGGGCGGCGAGGCGATAGATCATGGGCGGGATCGGACCCCGGCCAGCAAGCGGCGAGTCGCGGCAGCGGCCAGTTGCCGCAGGGAGCGTCGGGTCCGCTGGTCGAGGTAGGGGGCGGGCAGCCGTTGGCCGCCGAACCCGCGTTTGAATGCCTCGACTCCATGGTGGCCGCCGCTGGGGTTGAGGTCGTACCAGCGGATGCCCAGCGTGCAGATGTGGCGGATGATCTCCTGCTGCAGCAGATGGACCGGGCGGAAGCGAAAGCCTTCGCTGTGGGCAGCTCCGTGCCAGTAGACGGCATGGCGGTTGTGGAGGAATACCAGGGCTCCCGCCAGCAGCCGCCCCTCGCGCTCGGCCAGCCACAGCTGCACATGGGAGGAGGGCAGGGAGGCGAAGCGTTCAAACAACGGCCAACCGTAGCGGCTGGATGCGGTCTTCCCCCAGCGTTCCAGGGAGGCCAGATAGCAGGAGAAGTAGCCCTGCCAGTCGCCCGAAGACGCCGCGCGGCGCACCGTCACCCCATGACGCAGCGCCTGCGCCGCTGCCGCGTGGTGCCCCTTGCTCCAGGCATGGAGCGCTGCCGCCGGGCCTGCCTGAAGGTCGATGACCTGGGTGGTGTCCGCACGCCAGCCCCGGCCGGCCAGGGGGGCTTGGGTGGCCTCGAATGGATTGAGACGCCAGAACAGGTTTGGAGCGTAGCGGCGCACAGCGACCTCGGCCAGGCGCGCCGCTCGGTTGTCGGCTGGGCAGGCGCCGATCCAGCCTCCGTAGACGCCGCCGGGGCCGGAGAGGAAGTGGCGCCTGCCGGGACCGGCATCGGTCTCCAGCAGCGGGAATACGGCTCGGCCTCCGTCGGGGAAGACGATGCGCAGGGGGTGCAGCCGCCCCTGGGCCTGAGCGGTGAAGGCCTGGTACCAGTCGACGGTGTGGAAGAAGGTGGCCGATTGGCAGCCCGCCGCCGCGCGCCGCCACTCGTCGAGATCAGTCAGCGGCGAGATATCCATGCGGCTCCGGGTCGGAATCGTCCATCCTGTCCATTTTAGCACACTTGCCGCCCGCCGGTTGCAGGCCCAAAACGGCTGCTAATTCTCGAACCGGGCAGCCAGTTTCTCGGTCATCAGCCACTTGCGGTATTCGCAGTCGGCGGTGAAGGTGCCGATGAGGCGCACGGCCACGGGACGGGACGTGCGCAGCAGCTGGACGAATTCGCGCTCCTGGACGGGCAGTCGCCGGAACAGCGCGTCCTCGAAATAGCGCCATTGCCGGCGCACGTCGTCGATGCGTTCGGCATATCGCTCGTCGACCAGGGCGGAGAGGCGGGCAAAGGCGGCGAAGGGCCGGTCGCGGCGTTCCAGCCATGCCTCCCAGCCCGGGGCGTAGTGCTCGGCGAGCTGATGCCACGGGGGACGGTGCTCGTATCCGTCGGGGATGGCGGGCATCGAGGCGTACCAGGGCGCGAAGCCGTTGGAGTCGGGGCGACGGAAGCAGATCCAGACGAGCGTCTGCAGCTCCGGCGCGACGGCTGCCCGCAGCTGCGCCACCCAGGCCAGCTGGGTGGACTCGGTGCAGATGGTGCGCACGTCGGTGCGGTTGGGCGATCCCCGGCGGTAGCCCTGGCTGGCGTCGTGCGTCGTGCCCTCGTAGTGGTCGCGCAGCACCGCCATCAGGTCGGCCACGCCCAGCTTGCGCGCCGGCCGGAACGAGAAGGGCAGCGGGTCGGTTTCGCGCCACGGCTTCCCCGACAGCCGCGCCGTTCCGCGCCACTGGCGCAGCACGTTGGCCGGGCTGGAGCGGGTGTCCGGAGCGGAGTAGGCTCGCTCGAAGCGGAATGCCCCGTCGCGGACCGGGTCGTGCCAGCCGCGGCCGGTGGCGTAGGCCTCCACGTCGGCGGAGGCGAGGAAGCCTCCGGGGTCGTCCGGGTCGGCGCCGTCGACGGTGAAGCGGTTGGCCAGCACGGCCACCGCGTCGTCCGGAACGCGCTTGGCCGCCCAGCGCCGGCCGCGGACCACGGCCAGCAGCCAGGCCTCGCGCGGGTCGGCGATGGTGTAGGTGCGCCCCGAGCCGTTGTAGCCGTAGGCCTCGATCAGGGCGCCGGCGATGCGCACCCCCTCGGCCGCGGATCCGGCGCGCTCCGCCACCAGCCGGCGCAGCATGTAGCCGATGCCGCCCTCGCTGGCGTCGTCGCGGTCCTCGCGCGAGTTGCAGGCGTTGGAGGTGACGATGACGCCGCGCTCGCTGAACCAGGCGTCGGCGAATTCCTGGCCCGGCATCTCCAGCCACAGCAGCCCGGGGGTCTCGGCCACCTGCGGCAGCATCGCTCCGCCGTTCAGCGGCGCCTGCGCCCCGGCGGGCCAGCTGCGGGGGGGCAGCTTGTGCACGTCCACCAGCTGCCGCCCCCGGTCGTCCTCGTTGTGGGCCACCAGCACCGCCCCGTCGACGGAGGCGAGGCGGCCGACCACGATGGTGAAGCATTCGCCGTCCGCGTGCAGGGGGAGGAACCCGGCCGCCAGGGCGGCCGCCAGACCGATGAGCCATGCGGGCCGTTTCATGGCCTCACCTTAGCACACTCCGCCGCGGCTGTCGACCCGGCGGCTCAGGTTATTTCCGAACCGGCCGAACTATCGGGCAGATGGTGGAAGCCGCCGAATCGATGCCGGGAGCATTGCCGTTGGCCTTGGCCAACGCCGTCCGGACGTCCCGGGCGTCGGCGGCTTCGCTTCCCGCCGTCGACCGCTTCGAGGCGTCCGGCCAGGCGCTGGCCTTCGGCCACCGTCTCTCCTTTCTCGACGGGCGGCTGCTCCTGGACGTGTCCGGCCGGGTCGATTACGGCGCCCGCCGCCTCGACCTGGAGGTGAGCGTCGACGCGGAGGCGGGGCGCATCGAGCACGACGGGCGGTCCTACGACGTGGGCCGGGTGACGGTCAGCATCCGCTGCACGGGCTTCGAGGTGCAGGTGCAGGAGGCGCCGTTCTGCGAGGAGGGCGACCCCCTGCAGATGGCCCTGGAGCTGGCCCAGGCCCTCAACCGAATCGCCTGCGGCAAGGGCCGCAAGCGCATCCGCCTGGTCTTCGACTCGGCCCGCACCTTCGCCAAGATCGCCGGCATAGACGGCGGCCGCTTTCTGCAGCAGGTCGTCGCGCTGGTGCGGCTGGTCGAACAGACCTCCGACCTGCTCTACCGCGGCGACCGTCAGCCGGACCTCTACACGGTGGGCGTCTCCGACCACATCCGCCGGGGGGTGGTGCGCACGCTGCAGTTCCGCTCCTTCCAGTTCCGCGCCGAAATCCGGGCCGAAACGGCCCGCGCTCTCTCCGAACCGGGCCCGGCCGCCGCCGGCTGATTCACACCCGCTCGAAAAGCGAGTAGATCTCGAAGTGGTCGGTCTGCGGGAAGTTGTCGATCAGCTGCAGGTCGGCCAGGTGGAAGCCGCGGGCGGCCAGTTCGCGCAGGTCGCGGGCGAAGGTGGCGGAATCGCACGAGAAGTAGACCAGGCGGCGGGCGCCGCAGGCTGCCAGGCGGTGGCACAACCCCCGACCCAGGCCGCCGCGGGGCGGGTCGGCCACGGCCAGGTCGACTCGCGGCAGGCTGGCCTTCAGGCCGTCCGCGTCCAGCAGGCGCACGTGGGTCGCCCCGTTGGCGGCCAGGTTGGCTTGCTGGGCCTCCAGCGCGGCGGCGTCGTTCTCCACCGAGAAGACCGTCCGGGCCCGGGCCGCCAGGGGCAGGGTGAAGAAACCGGCGCCGCTGAACAGGTCGAGGGCGCGGTCCGCCTTCGCGTCCGCCAGGGCGGCCTGCGCCAGGCCGGCCATGGTGTCCAGCTGGAAGAGGTTGGACTGCACGAAGGCGCCCGGCCCGAGGGTGAAGGAGAACCCGGCCACGGCGAACCGGATCGTCTCCGGCCCGGCCACGAGGCGATCGGCCCCGCCGGTCGCCAGGCGGGCGCTCACCTGCCGGCCATCGCTCAAGACCGCCAACTCGCCGTCCTCGCCGGCCGGCGGCGAGAACTCGCGCAGGGCGAACGACTCCACCACCTCGGGAACCAACCAGCAGGTCCGCAGCGTCTCGACCCGGTGGCTGGCGCGGCGCATCATCCCCACCCGCCCGCCGGAGACGCGAAACACGGTGCGGGTGCGGTAGCGGAAGGGCGGCGAGGGGTGAACAACGGCGTCGGCCGCCCGGCCGGCGATGCGCCGCAGGTTGTCGGCCAGGATGGCGGCCTTGATTTCCAGCTGCAGGTCGTAGGCGGCGTGCTGCAGGTTGCAGCCGCCGCAGGCCCCGTAGTGGGGGCAGGGCGGCAGGACCCGCCGGCCCGAGGGCTCCAGGACCCGCTGCAGGCTCCCGTGCAGGACGGAGCGCACCTGCCGTTCCACGACGAACTCCACGATTTCTCCCGGCAGCGCGCCGGGGACGAAGACCACCCGCCCCTCGTGGCGAACGACGCCGGCGCCGCCCTTGGCGACGGCCTGCACTTCTCCGTGCATCAGGAGGTGGGCGGGGCGGCGCCGGGAGAGCCGCGGCTCTCCCGGCGGCCCGCCGGGGATCAGTCGACGGCGATGACCAGCCGCTCGTTGCGGAACTTCTTGATGTCGATGATGGTGAGGAAGGCGTTCTGCTTGCCTTCCTCGATGGTGATGGAGTAGTCGATTTCGCGCTTGTAGAATCCGGGGTAGAGGGTGACGCTCTTGATCCTGGCCAGGCCGACGTCGGCGGCGGCGATGGCGATCTTGTCGCCCTTGCGCAGGTCGAGCGACTGCTTGAACTCGTCGGCGGCGATGCTCTGCATCTTGGTCGAGCGCAGGAAACCGCCCTTGAGAATACCGCGGGCGCGCAGGATGCCGGCCTTGCCGACCAGGTAGAAGACCGAGTTCAGCTCGGTCTGCAGGCCCTCGTTCTGGGTGTTGAGGTCGGCGATTCGCGCCAGCTGGTTCTCCTTCTCCTGGTTGAGCAGGTCGATCTGCTGGATGAGCTCGTCGCGGCGGGCCTCCAGCCCGTCGATGTCGACCTGCAGCTGGTCGCGCTCCGCGATGGCCTTGTCCTTGGCGTCGATCAGCGCCTGCTTGGTCTTGCGCTGCACCTGGTTGGGCGAGATGGGCGCCGTGCCCTGGG
Organism: uncultured Clostridia bacterium; assembly: GCA_964479735.1. Lineage (GTDB taxonomy): Bacteria > Acidobacteriota > Aminicenantia > UBA2199 > UBA2199 > CAYZNT01. The sequence continues at coordinate 3,541 of CAYZNT010000024.1, read as the reverse complement.
TGATGAAGGTGCCGTACTCGCCGTCGCCGAAGAAGTTCCACACCTTGAAGCCGGGGATGAGCGGCTCGAACAGCAGCGCCCGCTCCATCAGCCGGAGCGCCTCGCTCTTCTCCACGCCCTTCTCGTTGACCAGGTAGTTCATGGCGATGGTGTAGTGGTTGTCACCCCGCTCGACCACCTTCGGCTTGGGCAGCAGGGCTTCCAGCTCCTGCACCTTCTGCTGCAGGTCCTTGATCTCGGTGTTGCGGTCCACGATGTCCTGCAGCAGCGAGCGGATCGAGGTGTCCTTCTCGGCCTTGATCTTCTCCTCCAGCAGCTGCTTCTGCTCCGGGGTGAAGTTGGCCAGGTTGACCATGCTCAGGTCCTGGCCGGTCTTCTTCTTGTATTCGCCCAGGGTGGCGAAGACCTCGTTCTGCTTTTCCTGGATGCTGCTCTCCAGCCCCTGGATCTTCTGCACCGTGTCCTGCATGAGCTTCATCTGCGGCGATATCTCCGGCTCGCTCTTGCGGCCGCTGATCAGGATGTAGGCCAGCACGGCGATGATCACCGCCAGCAGGCCGATGACCAGGATGGGCAGCTTCGATTTCTTCTCCTCGCCCATGGTCGGGAACGGGGGCTTGGCCTCGGGCGCTTTTTTTCCCGTGTCGGGGGTCTTCTCGTCAGCCATTCGTCCTCCTACGCCGGTGGACCGGCAACAATCGGATGCGGGTCGGGCGGGGGGCAGTCCGTGTACCTCTCCATCCGCCGGATCCGGCAGGAAAAAAATTCTATCACACTTCGCCGTGGGAGACAAACCGCGCCGGGCTCCACTCGGGCTTTCCGCGGCCCGGCTGGTGGCCAGGGCCGCATTCCCGTGCGGGCTTTCCGCAATGCGGCAGGGGCCACTCCGCCGTGCCACCCGCGCGGGCTTTCCGCGGCCCGGCTGGTGGCCAGGGCCGCATTCCCGTGCGGGCTTTCC
>CAYZNT010000024.1:0-2483 GCA_964479735.1 uncultured Clostridia bacterium | reverse complement strand
CGGGCTTTCCGCGGCCCGGCTGGTGGCCAGGGCCGCATTCCCGTGCGGGCTTTCCGCAATGCGGCAGGGGCCACTCCGCCGTGCCACCCGCGCGGGCTTTCCGCAATGCGGCAGGATACTTGCCGGGGAAACGGAAACGGCATATAATCCGGGCCTGCAAGGAGACCACATGGATCGCGAACAGGCCCTGGCGCTGGTGCGCGAGCACCTGCCCAACCCCAATCTGGTCAAGCACTGCCTGGCCGTCGAGGCCTGCATGGCCGCCCTGGCGCGGAGACGGGGCGAGGACGAAGGGCTGTGGGGCATGGCGGGGCTGCTGCACGACCTCGACTACGCCTACACCGTCGACACCCCGGAGCAGCACACCCTGCGCACCGCCGAGATGCTCGCCCCTCACGGCGTGCCGGCCGAGGCCATCCACGCCATCCAGGCCCACAACCGGCGGGTGGAGATCGTTTCCCCGATGGACGCCGCCCTGTGGGCAATCGACCCCACCACCGGCTTCCTCACCGCCTGCGCCCTGATGCACCCCTCCCGGAAGCTGGCCCCGCTCGAGCTCCCCTTCCTGAAGAAGCGCTTCAAGGAGAAGTCGTTCGCCAAGGGGGCGGCTCGCGAGCAGATGGCCGACTGCGCCCGGCTCGACATCGGGCTCGACGACTTCCTGCTCCTCTGCCTGGGCGCCATGCAGGGCATCGCCGACGACCTGGGGCTGTGATGGACGAGCTGGCCACCCGCGCCCTGTGCAAGACGTTCGGGTCGGTGCGCGCGGTGAACCAGGTCGACCTCCAGTTTCGCTCCGGCGAGGTGGTGGCGCTGCTGGGGCGCAACGGCGCCGGCAAGACCACCACCTTCCTGATGCTGGCCGGCATCCTGCGCCCGGACGGCGGCACCGTGGCCCTCAATGGCGAGGACCTGGCCGGCATCCCCTCCTTCCAGCGCGCCCGTCGCGGCCTCATCTACCTTCCGCAGCAGCACTCGGTCTACCTGAAGGCCAGCTGCTTCGACAACCTGTTCATGGTGCTGGAACTGGTCCACCCGAAGCCGGAGGCGCGGCAGACGGCCAACGAGCTGCTCGCCGAGTACGGCCTGAGCCACGTCGCCCGCTCGCGCGGCTACGAGCTCTCGGGCGGCGAGAAGCGCCGCCTGGAGATCGCCCGGGCGATGATCATGAAGCCGCGCTTCCTCTTCCTGGACGAGCCCTTCACCGGCATCGACCCGATCACCATCCTGGAGATCCAGCGCATCCTGGCCCGGCTGCGCGAGCGTGGCATCGGCATCATCATCACCGACCACAACGTCAAGGACACCTTCTTCATCTCCGACCGGGTCTACATCATCCACCACGGCCGCATCCTCAGCTCCGGGTCGCCGGCCGAGGTGGTGCGCGAGGAGCGCACCCGCCAGGTGTTCCTGGGCAAGGACTTCGAGTGGGACGGCCAGGAGCGGCGCCATGCGGATACAGGCGGAGATGCCGGGGCGGGGTTGAAACCTGTCCCTCCAATCGACAGAAGAAAATCGCCGTGACCGCCCCGGCTCCTTCCTACCTGAAGCTGAACGGCGCCCAATGGGCGGCGAAGGAAGAGCATTTCCAGACCGCCCTCCGCTCCTGCACCCTCTGCCCGCGCCAGTGCCGGGCGGAGCGCTCTTCCGGGCAGGCCGGCGTCTGCCAGGCGGCGGGCGAGGCGCGCATCGCCTCCCACAACCTGCACCACGGGGAAGAGCCGCCCATCTCGGGCAGCCGCGGTTCGGGGACGGTCTTCTTCTCCGGCTGCACCCTGAAGTGCGTCTTCTGCCAGAATTTCCCGATCTCGCAGCTGAACCACGGCTCGTCTTGCTCCGTGGCCGGGCTGGCCGCCATCTTCGTGGCGCTGCAGAAGCGCGGCGCCCACAACATCAACCTGGTCTCTCCCACGCCCTACTTGCCCCACGTCGTCTCCGCCCTGCGCCTCGCCGCCGCCGGCGGACTGAAGATCCCCCTGGTCTACAACACCAGCGGCTGGGAGCGCCCCGAGGTGATCGCGCAACTGGAAGGCCTGGTGGACGTCTGGCTTCCCGACCTGAAATACTCCGGCTCGTCCCACGGGCGCGAACTGGGGAAGCGCCTCTCGGCGGCCCCCGACTACTTCGGCTCCGCCTTCCCCGCCATCGCCGAGATGTTCCGCCAGTCGGGGCTGCTGCAGCTCGACGAGGAGGGGCTGGCCGTGCGCGGCCTCATCGTCCGCCACCTCATCGTTCCCGGCGAGGCGGACAACTCCATCGAGGTGCTCCAGGCCTTCCGCCGGGGCCCCTTCCGCGACGCCCACCTCGCCCTCATGAGCCAGTACTTCCCGGCCCACCGGGCCTCCTGCATCCCCGGCATCGACCGCCCTCTGCGGCGCGAGGAGTACGAGCGGGTCAAGGCCGCGGCGTTGGATCTCGGCGTGGAAAACGGCTGGTTCCAGGACATGGACGCAGAGGGCGGGGCGTGAGGACGCGGTCAGGGG
>CAYZNT010000023.1:0-60240 GCA_964479735.1 uncultured Clostridia bacterium | reverse complement strand
GGGGCCGCCGGCGCCGGCTGCGGCGCGGGGGGGGCGGCGGGAGTCTCGACGTCGGCCAGCGCCGCGGCGACGAAACCCGCGCGCGCGGCGGGGTCGCACAGCTGGTCCATGCACTGCAGGCCGTCGAAGGCGTCACGGCAATAGAAGACGCCGCCGGCGTAGGCGCCCCCGTCGGGCAGGCGGGCGACGTCGCGGCCGTACTGGCGGTTGATGGCTGCCCCGCCGACCAGCACCGGGATGGCCAGCCCGCGGCGCTGCAGCTCCTGCACCACCAGCGGCATCTGCCGCGAGGTGGACACCAGCAGGGCGCTCAGGCCGATGGCGTCGGCGTTCACCTCGGCCGCCCGGTCGACGATGGTCGCCACCGGCACCTGCTTGCCGAGGTCGTCGACGGCGTAGCCGTTGTTGGCCAGGATGGTGCGCACCAGGTTCTTGCCGATGTCGTGCACGTCGCCGTAGACGGTGGCCATCACCACCCTCCCCTTGGCGGCGCTGTCGGCCCGCTCCAGGTAGCGCTCGAGGCAGGTGACCGCCTCCTTCATCGCCTCGGCGGACTGCAGGACGAACGGCAGGATCAGTTCCCCGGAGGCGAAACGGTCTCCGACCTCCTTCATGGCCGGCAGCAGGACCTCGTTGAGGATGGCCAGGGCGGCGGCGTTGGTCTCCGGGCCGGGCCCCGGCGGTGACGTCACCCCCAGCCGCTCCCGCAGCAGCCCCTCCAGGTCTTCGCCGATGCCCTTCGCCTTGCGCTGCAGGATGCGCCAGCGGATGCGCTCCGCCAGCGGCAGGGAGGAGCCATCGTCCGCCGCGGCCGCGCTTTCCCTGGCCTTCACGCCCTCGAAGTGGGCGATGAATCGGGCGGTGGCGTCGGGGCGGCGGTCGAGCAGCAGGTCATCGGCCAGCTCACGCTGGGAGGCCGGGATGTCGGCGTAGGCGATGATCTGCTTGGGGTTGACGATGGCCATGTCCAGGCCGGCGGCCACCGCGTGGTGCAGGAAAACGGAGTTGAGCACGGCGCGCGCCGCCGGCTTGAAGCCGTAGGAGACGTTGGAGACTCCGAGCGAGGTCAGAACGCCGGGCAGCGCCGCCTTGATGCGGCGGATGCCCTCCAGGGTCTCGACGGCGGTGCGGGCCAGGGCCGGGTCGCCGGTGGCCAGGGTGAAGGTCAGGGCGTCGAAGATCAACGCGTCGGGAGCCAGGCCGTACTCGTCCACGGCGATGCGGTAGATCTTCTCGGCCACCTCCAGCTTGCGGTCGGCGGTGCGCGCCATGCCCTGCTCGTCGATGGTCAGGGCGATGACCGCCGCCCCGAAGAGGCGGATCCGGGGCATCATGGCGTCGATGCGCTGGCGACCGTTCTCCATGTTGATGGCGTTGACGATGATGCGCCCCGGGGCGGCGCGAAGCGCCGCCTCCAGCACGTCCGCCTCCGTGGTGTCGATGACCAGCGGCGCCTCGACGGCCTGCGACAGGGCGCGCACCACCCGCCCCATCTGCACCGCCTCGTCCCGGCGCTCGGTCATGGCGCAGGAGATGTCGAGGGTGTGGGCGCCGCCGGCCACCTGCTCGCGGGCGACGGCGACAATGCCGGCATAGTCCTCGGCCAGCAGCAGCTCCTTCATCTTCTTGCTGCCCTGGGCGTTCAGCCGCTCGCCGATGAGCATCGGGGCCGGGTCCTGGCGCAAGGCCACGGCGCCCATGGCGGAGGAAACCATCGCCTCCGGCGCGGCGCGGCGCGGCGCCGGCTTCAGGCCGGCCACCCGGCGCGCCAGGACGCGGATGTGATCCGTCGTGGTTCCGCAGCAGCCCCCCACCGCGGCCAGCCGGTAGTCGCGCACAAATCCCGCCATGGCGGCGGCGAACGGCTCCGGCGCCAGCGGGTAGACGGCCTCGCCGCCCACGTTCTGCGGCAGGCCGGCGTTGGGCATGCAGGAGAGCGGCAGCGAGGAATGCTCGCCGAGGTAGCCGAGGGCGGCGTGCATGTGCTCGGGCCCGGTGGAGCAGTTGATGCCGAGGACGTCGACGCCCATGCGCTCGAGCGTCGCCAGGGCGGCGCCGATGTCGGTGCCGAGCAGCATGCGGCCGTTGGTGTCGAGCGTCACCTGGACCTGGAGCGGCAGGCGCTGGCCGGTCTCGGCGAAGGCCCGCTGGGCGCCGACGATGACCGCCTTGGTCTCCAGCATGTCCTGCATGGTTTCGGCCAGCAGCAGGTCGCAGCCGCCGTCGATCAAACCCAGCGCCTGCTCCCGGTAGACGTCGGTCAGCTCGGCGAAGGACACGTCGGACAACTGGGGGTCGGAGGAGGAGGGGAGCTTGCCGCTGGGGCCGAGCGCCCCGGCCACGAAACGCGGCCGCCCGTCTACGACCGCCTGGGCATCGGCGCAGGCGCGCGCCAGACGGGCAGCGGCGCGGTTCATCTCGCCCACCCGCTCGGCCAGGCCATACTCGGCCATGGTGATGCGGTTGGCGCGGAAGGTGGCCGTCTCGACCACGTCGCATCCCGCTTTCAGGAAGGAGTCGTGGACGGCGCGGATGACCTCCGGCTTCTGCACCGCCAGCCAGTCGTTGCAGCCCGCCAGCCTCTCCCCGCCGAAGTCGGCCGACGTCAGCTTCATCCTCTGCAGCGCGGTGCCGTAGGCGCCGTCGAAGACCAACACGCGCTCGGCCAGCGCGTCCAGGTAGCGGCGGTTGGCGAACGGCAGCGGCGGCAGGTCCCAGGCCTCGCCGCCGCCGACTTCCGGCGGCCGCTCCGCCGGTGCGCCGGCGGCGCTCTCCTTCAGCCCGGCCTCGGAGACCAGCCGCGGCACGATCAGCTCCCAGCCCACGGCCATGATGTGGATGCCGGAGACGCCGCGCAGGCCGCGCAGGCGGGCGATGGTCTCCAGCGCGATCTGCACGCCCTCCTCGCGCGGGTCGCGCGAGTTCTCCAGGCGCCGGACCAGCGCCTCGGGGATGCGCACCCCGGGCACCTCGTTCATGATGCGCGCCGCGCGCGCGGAGCGCACCGGCGTCACCCCGGCCAGGAGGTGGGCCTTCCCCAGCAGGCCGGCGCGGTCCCAGGCCTCCAGGTAGCGCTCGAAGTGGTCGAGGTCGTAGACCAGGTTGCTCTGGAAGAACTGCACCCCGGCGTGGAACTTCTTGAGTTCCCGCTGCGCCTGGATGGCCGGGTCCGCGGCATGGGGGGAGGCGGCCGCGCCGATGAACAGCGGCGGCGGATGGCGAAGCTTGCGGCCGTCGAGCAGCACGCCGTCGTCGCGCATGCGCCGCAGCAGCCAGGCCACCTGCACGGAGTCGAGGTCCCAGATGTCCATCCGCCCGGCGGGAGCCGGCCCCAGGCGCGGGTGGTCTCCGGTCAGGCAGAGCACGTTGCGGATGCCCAGGGCGGAGGCGCCCATCACCTCCGCCTGCAGGCCGGAGCGGGTGCGGTCGCGGGCGGCGATCTGCATCACCGGTTCGACGCCGTGCTGCACGGCCACGGCGGCGCAGGCCAGCGAGGACATGCGGGCGGTCGCCGACGGGTTGTCGGTGAAGTTGGCGGCGTCGATGGAGCGGCGCAGCAGGTGGAGGTTCTTCACCACCTCCTCGGCATCGCCGGCCAGCGGAGGGGCGATCTCGGCGGTGACCACGAACTCCCCGGCGGCCAGTTTCTCCTGCAGCTTCGACACCGGCTGGGGGTGCAGCGGCGGGTGCGGCCGGTCGTCGCCCTGCCACCAGGCGGGTTGCCGGATCGAGCGGAACCACTCCTCCCACGCGTCCTGGCGGCTGCGTTTGCGCAACAGCTCCCCGAGGGTGCGCCCGGCGCCGCGGCGGCGCAGGGCCCGCCAGGCGTCCAGCCAGGTCTCGGCGCCCACCCGCGACCAGTCCAGCGGGGGCAGCACCTCCATGAGTTTCTGCAGGCGCCCCATCCGTTCGGCCCGCTGGTAGATGCGGTACCAGATGCAGGGGCGGGTCGGCTCGACGTAGCACCTCTCCGGCGTCGAGCCGCCGCAGGGGCCGTTGCGCAGCCCCTTGGGGCACTCCATCGGGCAGATGAAGGCCGTCTCCTGCAGCAGGCAGTTGCCGCACATGCGGCAGCCGAAGAGCGCCCCCTTGACCAGGCGCTCCACCCGCGCCAGGGCGCGCTCGCCCAGCGGGGGACGGGTGGTGGGCAAATAGGCAGGCTGCCAGCGTCGTCCAGGTGTCAGTCCGGGCATGGGGTGGAAACTCCTCCGCTCGCGTGGGCGCGGGCGTTAGTTTAAAACAATTCGGGCGGAAATGCAATCCCGGTTGTGCCCGGGAGCCGCAACCAGCCTACAGGTCGAGGTTCAGCCCCACCGACACCGAGTAGGCCTTGTTGCGGATCTTCACCAGCGGCGCCAGCAGGACCTCGTATTCCAGCAAGGGCAGGGCGGCGAAGAGTCGCACCGACTCCTCCTTCCACATCGTCGTCCCGAGGGCCAGGTTCAGCCTCAGCCCGCCGCCCAGTTCCACGGCGCAGCCGGCGCCCACGTTCCAGTTGTTCGCCTTGGGCGCCTCGAACTCGCCCAGCCGGGCGTAGTAGGCCTGCTTGTCGGAGAACAGGAACCCGGTGTAGACCGCCCCGGCCGAGATCAGCCAGCGGTCGTTGAGGCGGTAGGCCAGCGCGGCCCCGGCCGCGTAGCAGTCCCCGGCCAGCTCCGACCAGGGTACCGTCTCGCCGCCCACCACGGCGTCTCCCCAGGCGGCGCGCTTCTGGAACCAGTAGTTGTAGTCGACCAGCAGCAGGATGCGCCGGCTCATCTGCCAGCCCAGCCCGCCGTAGAAGGCGGCCGGCAGGTCGCGGCGGTTGAAGGCCCCGTCCACCGCCACCCCCAGGTCGTCCCGGGTCACGGCGGTCTCGAAGTCGAGCTTCACCGCGCTTTCGAAGTGCGACGCCAGCCAGAGGCGGGGCGAGACCTGCACGTGCAGCCCGACCACCGCCCCGGCCCCGCCCGCGGAGTCGGTGGAATCGACCCGCAGGTCCAGGTCGGGCAGCTGCAGCGGCGAGTCTCCCAGCGTCAACCCGGCCTGGAGCCGGTTCTTGGCCCGGATGTAGCGGCCGCCCAGGGAAAACGAGACGGCTTCCACCGGCTTCCAGGCGGCCCCGGCGGTGAAGGTGAGGTAGTAGGAGGAGGCCTTCAGGAACTGGCCGCTCACCCCGTAGGCATCGCCGATCCGCAGCCCGGTGGGCATCCCGAACTCGTCCAGCAGCGGCATGAAGAGCAGCATCAACCCGGCCATCTCGGTGTTCACCGAGCCCTCGGGGTAATCGGCCACGGCCCCGCCCCCGGAGATGTACGCCCCGCCGTATACCGCCCAACTCCCCGTGCGGTAGGCAGCGTAGAAGTTGGGCAGCAGCGGGTCGGCGCCCGCCTGCCCGTACGTCTTCTCCTCCCCGCTGAAGGGCATGAGGAAGCGGTGCTCGGGCTTGCGGAACAGGGACTGGTTTCCCAGGGCGAAGTGCCAGCCCTCCTCCAGCCGCACCAGACCGGCCGGGTTGTAGACCACGGAGTCGGCCGAGTCCACGGCCGCGTTCCGGGCCGGCATGCGCATCCACTCCACGCTCAGGTTGGTCAGGTTGTCCATCTGGGCGAACAGGGCGGGCGACGATCCGAGCAGGGCGAGCAGAACGATCGCGAAAGCGGGGTGACCTCTCATGGCTGCCTCCAGGCGGGAAGAGACTCTTCGATGCTCCATGCCACGCGCCCATTGTGCGGCAAAAGCGAAGGCAAATCAATAGGGGCCTGGGACTCAGGTCCTGGATATCGACATGAGGAAACAAACGTCTCGAAAATGTTTGAATGCCGGACCTGGCCCGGCCGCTACTCTTTCTTGTCCACGAAGAAGGAGGTGTCGGGGGGGCGGGAGTAGCGGTTCAGGGCGTCGGTCAGGTTGCGGGACTGGGCGATCCTGAGGAGCTGGGTTTCCTTCCAGCTCTCGATGGCCCGGGTCACGTCCCGGATCCTGGCCTCGGCCTTTTCCTTGAGCTCCAGGTAGCGGGAGGAGAAGGCGGGATCGGAGGCGAGGCGGGCGGGGATGTCGTTCTTGGGATCGGTGAGTTTCTCCTCCTGGCTGCGGATGGAGGCGAAGATCTCGTTCACCTCGGGCCAGCGGTCGGCCCGCACCTTCTTTTCGATCCGTTCGAGCTTCTTCAGGATGTCGCCGAGAAGGCGCAGGATCTCGCGATCATCCATAGATTTCGAGCTTGGCGGCCTTTTCCGGGGAGTGGGAGGGGTCCAGCTGGGCGGCCGGGGAGAGGCGGTCCTTGGCCATTTTCTCCTTCCAGGCGGCGAGGAGCTCGCGGAAGATCTTGAGCACGTCGTCGACCAGCTCCGGCTTCTTGTCGTAGTTGGCCCGAGAGAGCTGCCGGATGGAGAAGGTGTAGAGCGACTTGAGGCGGAAGGCGATCTCGCCGGCCTGGTAGTTGAGGATGGAGGAGAGGGTGGTGGTGACCTCGATCGCCTTGTTGATGGCCAGCACCCGCTTCTCCACCTCGCCGCTGTCGAAGTAGTGGCGGGCCATCTGCAGGATCTTGACGTTCTCGGCGTAGACGAAGAGGATGAGCTCGTCGCCGGTCATCCCCTCCAGGGAATTCTTCAGGTACACGCGGCCTTCGCTCATGCGCGGCTCCGCATCATGTCCCGTCGCGCGCCCATCGCCCGCGCCTAGCGGTTGGAGCCGCCGATGCTGTTGCTCAGGGCGGACATCAGGTACTCGAGCTGCACCAGGGCCTCGTTGGCCTGGGTGAACTGCTTGATCAGGGTCTCCTGCTCCTTGGCCAGCCGGGAGTTGATGGCCGAGATGCGGTCGGAGATGTTCTCCAGCTGGGAGTCGAGGGCGGTGATGTTGTTGGCGATCAGCCCCTGGTAGGGCAGGGAGGCGTTGTACATCCTCTCGCGCAGCTGCTCGCCGACGCCGAAGGTCACGTTCACCGTGCCGTTGTCGCCCAGGGTGGAGGTGGTCACCAGCACCATCAGGCCGTTGGCGTCGCCCTCGGTCGAGGTGAGCACCTGGCCCTTGCCGCTGGCCGCCCGGCCGCCGATGGTGCCGGCCACGTCCACGCCGGTGTCGCTCAGCGGGGTGGTGCCGATGCCGGTCCCGCCGGCGCCCGCGGCCAGGTTGGAGACGACCTGCAGGGTGTGGGCGCTGCCGAAGGCCTCGGTGCCGATCTGCAGCGTGTTGCCGGAGGCGGCGGCGAAGACCGCCACGTTGTTCTCCTGCATCTCGGTGTTGATGGCCGAGATCACCTGGTTGAGGGACATGCCGGCGGTCAGTTCCACCGCGTAGCTGGAACCGCCGTAGGTGACGGTCAGGGTCTCGTTTCCGGCCAGGCCGCCGCCGGGCACCTCGGCGCTTCCCTGCACCATCGCCTGTTCCGCGAGCTGGCTGATGTGGATCCCGTAGGTGCCGGCCCGGGTGGCGGCGCGGCGGCCGACGAAATCGATGCCGGAGGCCGACGAGGTGCCGACGTCGACGAACAGGCGCTTCACGTCGTCGAGGTTGTCGGTCAACGCCGCGTCGAGTTTCTCGTCGTCGATGACCAGGTTGCCGTTCTCGTCGAGGGTCAGGCCGGCGGTGGCCAGACTCTTGAACGCGCTGCCGCTGTCGATCCCCTGCACCCGGGAGGAGACGATGGACATCAGGTCCAGCTGCACCTTGCGGGCGGCGGACTCGCCCGAGAGCGCGCCGGAGGCGCCGGTCTGCTCGTTGAAGGTGAACTGGGTGTTGAGGAAGTTGACGGCGGAATTGAAGGCGGAGACGAAGCCTTCGATGCCGCTGCGCAGGGAGGCGGTGTCGGAGGTGACGTCCACCGAAATGGTCGTCGCTGCGTCGGCCTTCCTCAGGCTCATGGTCAAGCCGGGGATGACGTCGGAGAACACGTTGCCGGAGCGAGTGATCTTGTTCTCCGCCGCCACCGGCGAGTTGACGTAGATCTCGGCGTCGAGGGCGGTCAGCTTGGGGGTGGCCATGGCGGTGCCCACCGCCCCGCCGGAGGTGTCGTCGATGGTGAAGGCGTTGGCGGCGCCGGTGGCCGTGGAGGTGACCTGCAGCTTGTAGTTGGCGCCGTCGTAGACCAGGGTGGCGTTGACGTCCAGGTCCAGCTGGTTGATGGCGCTCTTCAGGCCGCTGAGGCTGCGCGTCTGGCCGGTGATGTCGATGGTCTCGGTCTCGCCGCCCTGGGTGATGGAGAAGGTCGTTCCCTCGGCCAGCAGCAGGTCGGTGCTGGAGGCGAGCCCGGCCGAGGTGTTGGACTGGGCGCGGGCCAGCTGGCCGACGATGATCGAATAGTTGCCGGCGCCGGCCGTGGTCGAGGCGCTGACGGCCAGGGCGCTGGTGTCGCTCGAGGCGGCCGCGTATTTCGAGAACCCGGAGCTCTTGATCGAATAGAGCGAGCTCTCGACCGCCGAGACGAGGGTGTTGAGCTCCTGGAAGGCGGATTTCTTGGCGTTGTAGAGGGTCTCGTAGGTCTCCAGCGTTTTGATCTCGCCCTTCTTGCCGTTGATGATCTGCTCGACGATGTAGTTGACGTCGAGCGGGCCGGAGATGGACTCGTTGGAGGCGCTGGCCGCGAACAGGCTGGTCCAGGATATCGACATGCCTACACCTCCACGTTGACGAACAGGTCCCGGCCCCCGCCGCCCTTGCCCGCATGGAACTGGATGCTCTCTTCGTACTCGCGCATCTGGGCCATCAGGTGGCGGATCTCTTCGGGCGGGATCTCCTTGATCACCTCTTTCGTCTTCCGGTCGACAATACTGATATACGTCCGATTGAGGTCCTTGTCAATCCTGAATTGGAGCTGGGAATTGAGGCTGTACAACTTCTCGTTGAGCTCTCGGACCATCTCCTCGAGCTTCTTCTGGTCGGCCACCGACCCGGACTGGTCCGTCTCGCCGTACTGGGCCGCCGCGTTCCTCGCCGCCTGGGGCACGTCGCCCGGCGGAATGGAACGGGCGCCCGCTGCCTGGGCAGGGGCGCCCGCTCCCCGTTGTTTCGCTTCGGAAGAAGAGGGTGGCGGGGAGGGCACTCCGCCCTCCCCCGCTTGTATGAGCAAAGCGGTGTTGGTCTGACTGGTCACACCCTCGACCATCCGGTCCCTCCCGCCGTGTTACGGGTCAGCGAAAGGTTACTGGAACAGGGACAGAACCAGCTGGGACGAGGCGTTGGCTTGGGCCAGCGAGGCCATGCCCGACTGCAGCAGGATCTGCCACTTGGTCATGTTGACCACTTCCTCGGCCATGTTCGCGTCGCGGATGGACGACTCGGCGGCCTGCAGGTTCTGGGACTGCACCTGGATGATGGCCACGGAGTTGATGAGGCGGTTCTGCTGCGCGCCCAACGCGCCGCGCCACTTGGAGATGGAGGCGATGGCCGTCTGGATCAGGCCGAGGGCGGCCTCGGCGTTCGCCTGCGACGCCAGGTCGCTGGTGGCCAGGCCCAGAGCGGAAGTGCCCGCGCCGGCGGCGCCGCCGATCGACACCTTGATGAACGAGGCCTCGTGGGTGTCGCCGACGAAGATCCGCTTGGTGAAGGCCGCGGCGGTGTTGAAGAGTTTCTCGCCCTTGAAGGAGGCCACCGACACCACCCGGTTGATCTCGTCGAGGATCTGCTGGTACTCGATGTCGATCGTGGTGCGCTCGGTGTCGCCGACGGTTTCCGACGCCGACTGTTCCGCCAGGGTGACGGCGCGGACCAGCAGGTCGGTCAGCTTGGAGAGGGCGCCGTCGGCGATCTGCACGATGGCGATGCCGTCGTTGGCGTTGCGGACGGCCTGGGTGAGGGCGGCCACGTCGGCCTTCAGGCCGTTGGCGATGGCCAGGCCGGCGGCGTCGTCACCGGCTTCGACGATGCGGTAGCCGGACGACATCCGGCCCAGGGTTTTGTTCAGGCCGATGTTAGAGAAATAGAGGTTTCTCTGCGCTTCGACCGAGGAGAGGTTGTTGACGACTGAAAAGCTTTGACCCGGCATGGGTATCCTCCATGATTTTGTTTTGTGGGCATCCTTGCCCGATTAAAAATGCGATTACAACGAGTGTTCGCCTACTATTTCGGAGCGGCTGCGAAAAACTTTAGCGCCTTCCGGGTTTTTTCACAATTTTTTCAGTTCAGCCGCGGCTTCGGCGACCACCGTCTGCCAGTCGCCGGTCCGCGGCTGCCGGAAAAGGCGCATGGAGGGGTACCAGGGGGTCTCCGGGCGGCCGATCCCCCAGCGCCAGTCGGGGTCGAACGGCAGCAGCGTCCAGACCGGCCGGCCCAGGGCCCCGGCCAGGTGGGCGACCGCGGTGTCGACGGTGACGACCAGGTCCAGGGCGGCGACGAGGGCCGCGGTGTCGGCCAGGTCGGTCAGTTCGCCGGCCGGGTCGAGCAGCTCCATCCCGGCGGGTGGAGATTTCGCCTGGCCGGCCGGGGCCCCCTTCTGCAGGGAGACGAAGCGCACCCCCCCGGCTCCGGCCAGGGCGGCCAGGTCGGTCAGCCGGCAGGAGCGGAGGCGGTCGTTGGGATTTCGCGCCCCGCCGGCCCAGACCAGCCCGACCTTCGGCGCTTCGCGGCCCAGCCGCAGCCGCCAGCGCTCCACCGCCGCCTCGTCGGCCGCCAGGTAGGCTCCTCCGGGTTCGACCCGCTCCAGGCCGAGTTCCAGGGGCAGGCTCAACAGCGGCAATTGGGCGTCCACCCGCAGCCGGCGCAGGGTCTCCTCGTCGCGGCGAACGATCCCGTCCGCGCCGGCCAAGCGGGCGAACAGCCTCTCCAGCTCCGGCTGGACGGCGAGGGTCACTTCATGGCCGCCTTCTCTCAGGCGCGGCAGGTAGCGGGCGAACTGGATGGCGTCGCCGAGGCCCTGCTCGGTCCAGACCAGCAACCGTCGCGGCGGCGAGCCGGCGGACCAGCGGGGAAGGCCGATTCCCGAAAAGAAACCTGTCAGTCGCCGGTCATGGGGGGTGAGCTGCAGGCGCCACTCGTACTCCCGCCAGCCGGCGGCGAGGTCGCCGCGCAGCAGGAGCAGCAGGGCGCGGTTGAAATGGGCGCCGACCGAGCCCGGCTCCAGCCGCAGCGCCTCCTCGGTCAGCGCCAGCGCCTGGTCGTACTCTCCCCGGGCGTGCAGGGCGGCGCCCAGGTTGGCGAGCAGCAGGGCCGAACGCCCCCCCTCCAACAGCCGGCGGTAGTGCCTCTCCGCCTCCGCCGCCTCCCCGATCGCCAGCAGCGCCCGGGCCAGGAGCAGGCGGCCGTTTTCGTCCTTCTCGCCGGCGGCCAGCGCCTCCCGCAGCAGCGGCAGCGCCTCGTCGGCCCGTCCCTCCTCCAGTCGTAGCCGGCCCATCCCGCACAGGGCGGGCGCCCAGCGGGGGCGCAGGGAAAGGGCGCGGGCAAAGCACTTCTCGGCCACGGCCGGGGACTCCATCCGGGCCAGGGCGTTGCCCATGGCCAGCCAGGCGGCGGGGGACTCCGGATCCCCTTCCACGGCCCGGCGGGCGGAGGCGACGGCGCCGGCCACGTCCCCTCCGGCCAGGAGCCGTTCGGACTCGCGAATCAGCTTGCCGGCCTCCCGGCCGCTCATCGCTCACCTCCCGGCCGCTGCCGCCGCTCCGCCAGAAAGGCGCCGTGCCGCGACCGGAACAGCTCCTGGTTGTGGCGGAACGTCTCCGCCATGCGGCGCCTCATGGGCTCGTCCCTCTGCACCTCGCTCACGGTCCGGTTCTCGTGGTGCCAGACCAGGTCGAGGTGCAGGGCGTAAAGGCGGTGCCCGGCGCGCAGCAGGCGCAGGGAGAGGTCGCTGTCCTCGAAGTAGGCGAACTGCAGCTGCTCGTCGAACAGGCCGTGAACGCGGTAGGACTCGCGCCGCAGCGCCAGGCAGTATCCGCAGACATAGTCGATGTCCGTGCCGACGGCCATCTCGCGCGGCAGGCCGTCGGCGTTCACCCTCCCGCCCAGGTACCCGCAGAGAGCCGCCGGCGGCGCGGCTTCCAGCTGGGCGACCAGGGCCCGGTCCCAGCCGGGCAGCACCTCGGCGTCGGAGTTGAGCAGGACGATGGTGGGGGATCCGCCCAGCGCCGCCAGCTCGTTGTTGGGGCGTATGAAGCCGAGGTTCTCGGCCGAGCGGCGCAGGGTGATCCGCCCGGCGGCCGCCAGGCTGTCGAGGTAGGCGGCGGTGTCGGCCCGGGAGCCGTTGTCCCAAACGAAAACGCAGGCGCGCGGCGAGCAGCGGGTGACCGATTCCAGCGCCTGGCGGACGAACGGCAGCTGGTCGCGCACCACCATCAGCACGTCGGTCGCCGGCGGCTCCAGGCGGCCGGCCAGGAGCCATTCCGCCTGCGCCCGCTCCCGGTTCTCCGGCCGGTTCTTGAAGGCGCTCACCTCGGCCACCGCCGACGGCCAGGCCGCCTCGCCCGCCACCGGCGCGAGCCGCTCCAGGCGCGAGTAGAGGTCGGCGCCGGCGGCGGTGAACTGGGCCAGCCTGCGGTAGGCGCCGGCCAGCTGGCGGGCCAGCGCCGGTTGCGGCAGGTAGTCGACGTCCATCAGCTCGTAGGTGTAGAAGTGCTTCACCGCGGCCAGCGGCGGCCGCCGGTCCCCCAGCGCCGTTTCCACACCGCCGAGCTCGCCGACGATCTGCTCGCCCCGGCCGCCCTTCCGGGAGTGTCCCGGGGGCTGCCGCTCCAGCTCGGCGCACAACTCGGCGCCCCGCCTGAAAAGGGAGGCGAGCGCCTGCGTCTCGCGCCGGAGGCGCGCCGCCAGGCCCGCGAAGGAAGCGTTCCCCGCATTGCCGGAGACCGTCTCCATGACCGCCTGGCGGTCCGGGACCAGCTTCAGCCGGGGCTCCCACAGCAGCCGGTTGAGGAAGGCGTAGTCGGCGAGCGGCCCTCCCACCGAGCCCTCCGCCGGGCGGTAGGCGAGCAGCCCGTTGCTCAGGAACCGGGAGCGGTAGAGGACGACCCCGGGGGGCAGGACGGGAACGGTTGCGGCGCCGAGCAGCCAGGAGGCGGCGTCCGCCGCCGATTCCGGCGTCAGCATGTCGCGGCAGGTCATGTGGGGGCAGAAGGCGCCGTGGGCGCACGGCGCGCACGGGGGCTCGGCTTGCAGCACGGCGTGTCCCGCCCCGTACGGCCCGGTTTCGGGGGCGTAGGCGCAGGAGAAATAGAGTCCCAGCACCGGCGTGCCGACCGCCGCCGCCACGTGCACCGGGCCGGTGTCGTTGCTCACCAGCAGGCGGCAGCGGGACAGAACCGCCGGCAACTCGGCGATGGAGGTGCGGCCCACCAGGTCGATGCAGGGACGGGGCGCCAGGGAGGCGAAGCGGTGGGCCAGCGGCCGGTCACCCGGGCCTCCGACGAGGACGATGCGCGCCCCGGGGGACCCGGCCAGGAGACCGGCCAAGGCGGCGAAGCGCTCCGCTCCCCAGGCGCGGTTGGGGTCGGAAGCGCCCATCTGCAGGGCGACGAGCGGGCCGTCCCCCTCCCCCGCCCCCTGGCCGTCGAGCAATCGGTCCGCCCGCTCCGCGTCGTCCGGCCCCGGCCGCAGGTAGGGAGCGACGGGGGCGAAGGGCGCCCCGCCGAGGCCCGAGAAGATGTCGGCGATGTGGAAGGGGGTCCCCGGCCGGTCCTGGAAGGCGGAAAAGAGGAGCTTGGCCCAGTCACCCAGCAGCCGGATCTCGCCCCGGACCGTCTCCACCCGGCCGCACTTGTCCTGCGCCCTCACCGCCCGGGCCAGGCGCGCCGGAGGGACGTCCCAGGCCAGGTTGACCAGCCGGTCGTAGGACTCGAGCAGCTCCACCGGCGCCGGCGGCCTCCCTGCGCAGACGGCGTCGACCAGCGGAGCCAGCTCGCCCGGGGCCACGGTGAGCAGGCGGTCGACGAGGGGGGTTCCGGCGAGGAGGTCGGCGGCCCCCTCATAGGCCAACAGGGTGATGCGGGCGGCGGGGTCCTGGGCGCGGAGCCGGCAAAGCAGCGGCCCGGTCATCAGGACATCTCCCATCCGGTTGAGCTGCACGACCAGGATGCTCTTGCCCACCGCTCTCGCCTCCCCGCCGCCGGCCCGCCGGCGCCCGGCGGCTCAGCCCTGGCCCGCCGCCAGTTCCCGGCGCATGATGGCGCGGATTTCGTCGGCCACGCCGGCGGCCCGGGAGAAGAGTTCCTGGGCCCGGGCGCTGGCCTGGCGACGGAAGTCTTCGTCGGCCAGGTCCTTGACGTTGATCAGCACGTTGTAGAGCGCCCCCTCGGCACAGACCGCGGCCGTCAATCCCGCCACCCCTGCGTCCGACAGCGAGTTGCGGTTGCCGTCGCGGGCTGCCGCCAGCGCCATCTCCGCCGCCGCCAGCGACCTCTCCAGAACCGCCAGCGGCACGCGCGCCGCCTCCTTGGTGGCCTCCTGGATCGCCCGCTCGCGCACCGCCTTCTCCTCGTCGCTCTTCTTGGGCAGGCCGAAGGCGGCCATCACCAGGTTGAACGCATCGGTGTCTCGGTCGATGGCCTCGATGAAGAAGTCCTTCAGCTCCTGGGCGCGCCCGGCCGTCTCCTCCATCCCGGCGCGAACCGCCTCGTAGCCCTTCTTGCCGTGGGTCAGGTTGCCGACCATGGCGCTCAGCCCGGCCGAGAGGGCGCCGTTGAGCGCGGCCACCGAGCCGCCGCCGGGGGCCGGCGAGTCGGAGGCCAGTTCGTTGCAGAACTCGACCAGGTCCATCGCCGCCAGCTTGCCCTTGCGCCGGAAGCGGTACTCGATCACCTTGTGGTCGGTCTTGAAGGGGGAGATCTCGGCCAGTCCCAGGCTCTGCACCGCCAGGCGCACCAGCTCGCGCTCGCCGACGCCGCAGGAAGCACCCTGGCGGCGGGCGTAGAAGCGGCCGGCCTCCAGCAGCGCCTGCAGCGGGATCAGCCCCACCAGCTCCGAGCCGGTGACCCGCACCCCGAGTTCGGCGGCGACGCGCACCGCCTCCTCGAACACCTGGTGCAGGGGAGTCACCTTGTAGTTGAGCAGGTTGACCGAGATCTGCGCCATGCTGTATTCCGGGATGTACCAGCCGACGGCGCGCACCGCCTTGAGCGTTCCGGGCACCGTCTTTTTCTCCCCCGTCTGCGGATCCTTGACCGTGGTGCCCTTCTCGCGGATTCGATTGGCCACTTCCTTGGCCAGCTTGACGTTGCGGGTGTTGAGGTTGACGTTGTAGGCGATGAGGAACTCGCGGGCGCCGATGACCGTCGCCCCGGCGCCGGGGTGGAAGGCGGCCGGGCCGAAATCGGGCTTGAACTCGGGGTTCTTCAGCTTCTCGGGCAGGGCCTCGTATTCGCCCTCGCGAATGTAGGCCAGGGAGCGCCGCTTCTCGTTGGCCGCCGCCTCCTCGTAGAGGTAGACGGGGATGCCCAGCTCCTCGCCCACCCGCTTGCCGACGCGGCGGGCGATCTCCGCGCACTCCTCCATGGTCACGCCGGAGACGGGCACGAAGGGGCAGACGTCGGTGGCGCCCATGCGCGGGTGGGCCCCCTTGTGGCGCGCCATGTCGATGCGCTCGGCGGCCTTCCGGATGGCCTGGAACGCCGCCTCGGCCACGCTGTCGGGAGAGCCGGCGAAGGTGACCACGGTGCGGTTGGTGTCGCGGCCCGGGTCGACGTCCAGCAGCTCCACCCCCGGCACGCGCTTGATTTCGGCGGTGATGGCATCGATGACCGCCATGTCGCGGCCTTCGGAAAAGTTGGGTACGCACTCCACGATCTTATTCATCGGCTTTTCTCCTTTTTTTCATGTTGGCGCGGCGCCACGCCTCGATCTCGCGGTGGTGGCCCGACAGCAGCACCTCGGGCACCGCCAGGCCGCGAAACTCCCGTGGCTGGGTGTACTGCGGGAAGGCCAGCTGGTCGTCCTGGTAGTAGGAGTCGCCGGTCACCGAGTCGGGATTGCCGACCACGCCGGGGATCATGCGGCTCACCGCCTCGATGGTCGCCTCCGCGGCCACCTCGCCGCCCATCAGCACGTACTCGCCGAGCGAGATCTCCTCGTCGATCCGGGAGTCGATGACCCGCTGGTCGACCCCCTCGTAGCGACCGCAGACGAGGATCAGGTGCCGCCAGGTGGCCAGCTCCTTCACCTTCCGCTGGGTCAGCGGCCCGCCATAGGCGGAAAAGAGCACCACCCGCCCCGGTTCGGTGCCCCGGACCCGGTCGATGGCGTCGAACAGCGGCTGCGGCATCAGCACCATGCCCGCCCCGCCCCCCAGCGGCCGGTCGTCGACCTTGCGGTGCTTGTTGGCGGCGAAAGTGCGCAGGTCGTGGACGTCGATTTCCAGCAGTCCCTTCTGGAGGGCCTTCTCCAGCAGGCCGTGGGCGCAGAACTGGCGGATCATCTCGGGAAAGATGGTGATCACCGAGAACCTCATCCGTTCAGCTCCTTCAGCCCGGCCGGCGGGTCGATGCGCACGAGCCGCCGGCGGTCGTCGACGGAGACGACGATCGGCTCGTGGAAAGGTACCAGCAGCGGCTCGCCGCCGGCGGGCGGCTGCACCTCGAGCAGCGGCGCCGGTTTCCGGCGCACGCCGGTCACCCGCCCCCAGGAGAGGCCGGCCGAATCGAGCACCTCGTAGCCGAGGGGCCCGGCCGGGGCAGCCGCTTCCGGAACGGAGGCGCTGAGCAGCTCGCAGCCGACCAGCGGCAGTGCCTGGCCGATGGTGTCGACGCCGGCCAGCTTGATCAGCCACAGGCCGTTGACCAGCCGCTGCCCGGCGAGCACCAGATCGCGGCTGCGGCGCAGGGATTTCAGGGTGACGGGGGCTCCCGTCTCCAGCTCGGGGCAGGGATCCACCGCGCAGTCCAAGACGACTTCACCGCGGTTTCCCCAGGTTTTTAGGATTTTTCCGACTGCAACCAATACCGATTCACTGCTGCGGCTGCTGGTCGTAGTGCTCGATGATTTCCAGCGTGTAACGCCGGCGCTGCTTCATGCCGGAAGCCGCCAGGATGGTGCGGATGGCGCGGGCCGTACGGCCCTGCTTGCCGATCACCTTGCCGAGATCGGAGGGGTGGACACGGAGCTCGAGGATGGTGGTCTGCTCACCGTCGACCTGCGTCACGGAGACCTGGTCGGGATTGTCGACCAGGGCCTTGCAGACGATTTCGACCAGTTGCTTCACGTTGGCCTCCTTGCTCAGTTATTTGTTTGCAGCTTCTTGACCAGCGAGCGAACGGTGTCGGAAGGCTTGGCGCCCTTCTGCAGCCAGGCGTTGTATTTATCCAGGTCGATCTTGACGTCGAGCGGGTTGGTCTTCGGGTTGTAGTGGCCGAGCAGTTCGATGAACGCGGACTCGCGGGGCTTCTCGTGGTCCACGACGACGACGCGGTAGAAAGGCTTCTTTTTCGAGCCCATTTTGGTCAGGCGAATGGCAACCATGAATGTATACTCCTCGACAGTGGCGTTGGCGTCTCAATTTACCTTATTTTCCCGGAAAAGTCAAATTTCTTCATCATCCGGCGCAAGAACGGTTTTTTCATGTATTTCTTCATCTCCTGGAAGCTCTTCAGAAGCTGGTTGACCTCCTGCACCGGGCGCCCCGAGCCGCGGGCGATGCGGGCCCGGCGCCGGCCGTCGATGAGGCGCGGGTTGGCCCGCTCCCCCGGGGTCATGGAGCGGATGATGGCTTCAGTGTGCAGCAGCCGCTTCTCGTCCACCTTCATGCCGCCCGGAGGCGCGCCGGTCATGCCCCGCGGCAGCATGGCCATGAGGTCTTCCATCGAACCCAGCCTGCGCATCTGGCCCAGCTGGGAGGCGAAGTCGTCGAGGTCGAACTCGTCCCTCATCAGACGCTGCGCCGCCTCGGCGGCCTCTTTCTCGTCGAACTCCCGCTGCGCCTTCTCGATCAGCGTCAGCATGTCGCCCATGCCGAGGATCTTGGCCGCCAGCCGCTCGGGGTGGAACGGCTGCAGGTCGCCGGCCTTCTCGCCGGTCCCGACGAACTTGATCGGCTTGCCGGTGACCCGGGCGATGGAGAGGGCGGCGCCGCCGCGCGCGTCGGCGTCGAGCTTGGTCAGGATGAGCGAGTCGAGGCCGATGGCGGCGGCGAAGGCCTGGGCCGAGTTGACCGCGTCCTGGCCGGTCAGGGAGTCGGCCACGTAGATGGTCTCGGCCGGCTGCAGGAGGTCGCGCAGCTCCTTCAGCTCGGCCATCAGCCCGTCATCCACGTGCAGGCGGCCGGCGGTGTCGGCGATGACGTCGTCGTAGCCCTTTTCGCGGGCCGCCGCCAGCAGCGCCGCGGCCCGCCCGGGCAGGTCGGGCTGCTTTCCCTCGAAGCAGGCCACACCCACGTCGGCGGCCACCAGCCGCAGCTGCTCCTCGGCGGCCGGCCGCTTCAGGTCGAGAGGCGCCAGCATCGGCGAGCGCCCCAGCCCCTTCAGGTGCAGCGCCAGCTTCCCGGCAGTGGTGGTCTTGCCCGAGCCCTGCAGCCCGGCCAGCAGGAT
This sequence comes from uncultured Clostridia bacterium, assembly GCA_964479735.1. GTDB lineage: Bacteria > Acidobacteriota > Aminicenantia > UBA2199 > UBA2199 > CAYZNT01. The sequence goes on along the minus strand of CAYZNT010000023.1, from coordinate 41,818 downwards.
CACCCGCGGCTTCACGGCGCAGCGGGCCAGCTCCTGCGAGGCCCCCCCCAGCACGGCGGTGAGCTCCTCGTGCACGATCTTCACCACCTGCTGGGTCGGGTTGAGACTCTCCTGCACCGTCGTCCCCGACGCCTTCCGGCGGACGTTCTCCACGAATTCCTTCACCACCTTGAAGTTCACGTCCGCCTCCAGCAGAGAGAGGCGGATCTCGCGCAGCGCCGGCTCCAGGGTGGCGGGGGTGACGGTCGCCTCCCCCTTCAACTGGCGCAGCACCTTGTGCAGACGGTCGCTCAGGTTTTCCAGCATGGCGGGTTTCCGCGGCGATTGTACCACGCCCCGCCGGGGGGCGGCAATCGGATCAGCGGCCGACCAGGCGCCACCCGAAGTGGGAGACCAGGGTGAAGGCCACCGCCCAGAGGAGGCTGCCCGCGGCCAGCCAGGCCATGAGGCGGCGCGCCGGGGCGCCGAAGGCCAGGCCGAGCGCGGCGCCCAGGGGCGAGCCGACCAGGAGCGGAGCGAGCAGCCCCCAGCCGATCACCCCGTAGCGGAGCCACACGCGCGAGGCCAGGCCCGATTTCTTCTCGACGTTCTCCTGCCGGCGCCGGCCCAGGATCCAGCCCCTCACCTTCTCGCCCAGCAGGGTGACGACCACCCCGCCCGCCACGGCGCCCAGGGCGGCCACGGCGCAGGTGAGGGCCGGGTGGAACCCCATGGCCACCCCGGCCGGGGCGGCGGCCCACAACTCGGCCACGCCGAGGGCGAAGAGCAGGAGCAGCTTCAGCGCCATGGCCGGGCCGGATTCAACGATTCAATCACCGTCCCCTACTCCGCCAGGGTGGGAACCGGCGGGGGGGCGGCCAGGCGCCACACCGGGTGGACGCCGGGGCGGTTGGTCCACTGCTGCACCAGCACGCGGTTGAAGAGGCCCCAGGCGGCCAGGGAGTCGATCGACTCCGGCTCGAGCATGACCGGGGCCAGGCGCGCCAGCGGCTGGGTTAGGGGAACGTAGAAGGAACCGGCCGGGAAGTCGCTCTCGGCTTTCTCGTAGGCTCCCTTCAGGGTCACCGCCACGTGGCCCTGGTAAATGGCCTTGGCGAGCTCGATCGAGCCGATGCGGAAGTTTTCCGCCCCGGCCCGGAACGGCTCCAGGGTGCGCTCCACCCGCAGGCCATGGAGGCGCAGCAGGGCGGCCGCCTCCGACTGCGTCGGGGGCAGGATGTAGCCGGCCGCCGGCAGCGGCAGCGTGCGCGTCGCCACCGCCCTGGCCAGGTAGGGCATTTTGTATTCTCGCGGGCGCTCGGTCGGGCGCATGAAGAAATCGCGCACCCAGGGCGGGTACTTGGCCCGATCCTCCGGCTTGACCACCACCTTCTCGAACTCGTAGCTCCGGATGGTGAAGTCGAAGAGCCGCTCCATGGTGAACTCCAGGGCGAAGGGGCGGGAGGCGAAGGAGGCGGCGGTCTCTCGGTCGACGGTTCGCGCCAGCGCCTGCATCTCGCCCACGTGCTTCGCGGTGTAGCCGAGCACGGAGGCCAGCAGGCCGTAGGCGGCGCGAACCCGGGTCGGGTAGTCGGCGTACGAGTAGTTCTCGTCGAGCAGGGCGAAGCGGTTGCGCAGCCCCACGTAGTTGGAGCCGTAGCGCGCGTCCGGGGAGTCGTTCTCCCAGCCCTTCTCGGGGAACTCGTTGTCCAGGAAGTTGCCGTAGGGGATGGCCTCGATGCCGGTTTCCCTCTTCACGGCGGCGGCGACGGCCGGGAACAGCCGGGTCCACATGTAGTCTCCCAGGCGGGGGTCGCCGTTGGGATTGATCTGGGCGGACCAGGTCAGGGGGTGGCGGTGGTGGGAGCCGTTGGTGGTGTGCATGTCCAGCACCAGCACCGGGTCCCACTCGTTGAGCAGCTGCAGCAGGGCCCGGGTCTCCGGCGCCTCCAGCTTCAGGTAGTCGCGGTTCAGGTCGAGGTTCTGGCCGTTGGTGCGCACCCCGGCCAGCTCCGGCCCCTGGTCGCGCCGGTTGCGGCCCAGCTTCTCGTTCCCGTCGGCGTTGTAGATGGGCAGCCACAGCACCGCCTGGGCGTCGAGCAGCCCCGGGAATTTCCCGGCGGCGATGTCGCGCATCATCATCAGCGAGGCTTCCTTGCCCTCGATCTCCCCGGCATGGATATTGGCCATCATCAGCACCGCCGGTTTCCCCGACGCGCGCAGCTCGCGCCACGAGGCGATTCCCTCCCGGCTCATCACCACCAGCGGCACCAGGCGCCCCTCGGCGGAGGTGCAGAAGGGCAGCACCTTCACCTGGGGGGAAAGCCTCTGCAGCCCCTGGACGAAGGCCATCACCTCGGGATAGAGGGTGGTCTTCGTGTAGTTCGAACTCTCGGCCGCAGTCCGCAGTTCCTGGGTGGCGGCGGGCAGGGCCAGCAGGGCGAGAGACAGAAGAATCGCGCTCAGGCGCTTCATGGTCACCTCCGGGAAGAGACCATTATACGGGAAACCGGGGTGGAATGTCTTCCGCCGGGATCCTGCAGCGGGGTTTTCTGGTCCGAACACACGGGGACCCTAACCAAGAACGGATCGCTCCCTGGACCGGGTCTCCTCCACCACCCGGCCTTCGCGATCCGTCCGTGGTTGAGATAGAACCGGGGGTTCCGGTATAATTGTATGCGAACCTGCCGGGAGGCCGATGATGAAGAAGTGCGCACTTTTCACCATATTGTTGCCGATTTTCGCAGTCAACTGCCTTCGGGCGGAGACACATTTTGTGTGGGCCGGGGGATTCAAGCTGGGAGAGGCCTGCCGGATCAAATGGAGTGCGAGTGGAGTGACTGCCCGGCTGAGGTTGATTCTATTTGACGGGGAACGCAAGCTCGGTGCGATCGCCAACGACCTCGATCCGAACGCGGGATTTTCGGGATATCGCTGGAGCGAGGCCGGCCGCTACGAAGGCGGGGTGGCGCCGGCGGGGACAAACTACCGTTTCCGCCTGCGCTCCGCCGACGACTCGGTCGACGTCTTCAGCGAGCCTTTCTGTCTCTACACCGTCACCTCTCCCCGCCAGGGAGACCGCTGGGAAGCCGGTTCCACCCACGACATCACCTGGGTGGGCATTCCGGGAGGCGTGAGCCTGTACCTGTATGAAGGGGAGGAAGGCGAACAACGGGTGGTCGTGGATTGGCCGGGGTATCCGGTGGCCAACACCGGTCGTTTCACGTTCCGGGTTCCGGAGGACTGCTTCAGCGGGAAGGTGAACCAGTATCGGGTCGCCGTCATGGGGCGGTATGGTTCAAGCGCGGTTGAATGCTGGAGCGGCTATTTCACCATCACCCCTCCGCTCGACCGCCATTGCCTCCGCATCACCCGTCCGCGCGGCGGCCAGGAAATCCACCTCGGCGAAGGAGTGGTCATCGAATGGGAGCAGTTCACCTCCGCCTGCGGCACCGAAGTGAAGATCCAGGCGGTGCGCCGGGAAGACGACCAGGTCATCCCCCTGGCGTCCCATGTCCCCACAGCCAAGGGCCAGGACAACCACTTCCGCTGGAACCTGCAGCCCTCCATCTTCCGGGGCGAACCGGGCCACTACGTGATCCAGATCCAGGGGAACGGAGGAGGGCGGGTGGTGACCAGCGGGGAGTTCACCCTGCTGCCGGAGAGGTAGCGGGGAGCGTCTGGCTCATTCCACGGAATCTCGCTTCACGCCGGCAATCCGGCGTGAGTTCCTTCATTTCACGAGATGCACGAAGGAGAAGCACTCCGGGATGTGCGAGTCGTACACCCCGTGGGCGTTGAGCGCCCAGCCGGGGCTGGGCTGGACCGGGCGCCCGCCGCTTTCCAGCTTCTCGAAGCGCGAGAAATCCAGGCGCAGGGTGTCGCCGGGGCGCGGGGGCAGGGGCTGGCTCAGGAAGAGGGATGCCATGCCCCGCCACGGGAAGGCGATCTCCGCGGTCCAGCCGCCGTCCGTGTCCGAGGGGTCGTTGAGCGTGCCGTCCACCTGCACCGCCGCCCTCAGCCCGGGAAGGTCCCAGTCCAGGAAGGCCCAGCGCTTGCCGCGGGGGTGGCGATTGTGGCGGGAGGCGTCCTGGAAGCCCCCCAGCACGTCCACCCTACCCTTGAGGAGGTCGAACTCCGGGGTGTCGAAGCGCCCGCCGCGCTCGAAGGCCCGCTGCCAGATGTAGAACACCTCGTAGATGGTGCCGCGGGCGTTGACCTGGAACTCGTAGTAGCAGTCCTCCCCGCCGATGAACACTTCCACGTCGTTCTCGAGGTAGACCGGCGAGTCGCGCTCCGTCATCTCCGCTCTCACGTCGGGCTCCTCGACCCGGAAGGCGACGTAGAGATTTTCCTCGTCCCAGAGGGCGGCCATCCGGGTGCCGAGGAGCGCCGGCGCGCCGGAGACCAGGTCGACGAAGCGGGGCGACCACTCGGCGTGGAGCCAGGGCTCCTTGTCGAGCCGCCCGTCGATCCCGAAGGGGCGCGAGGCGCGCCGGCACCGGTAATGGGCCAGGCTGCTTTCGGGAGCGCCGTAGGGCCGCTTCATCCCGCGCCCCCGCCCGGCAGCGAGCGGGTAAAGCCGCCGTCGAGCGGCTGGCTGGCGAGCTTTTCGGACCGCGACTTGTCGCCCTGGCCGCTGTGGAGGCTGACGTGGAGCTGGCCGTCACCGCAATGGGGGCAGGCCATGAGCCGGGCCTCGATTCGCTGCCCCAGCCTGGCGGCGCTCCGGGGCGGGATCGCCGAGGCCAGGGCGGACTGGAAGGCGGAGACGTCTCGGGCGGCCGAAGCGTCACTCAGTCGCCGGGCCGTGGCCATGCCCCCGTCGAAGGCCGCTTTCATCTCGGCCTCGTAGGCGCTTCGCATCGCCTCGTCCTTGCGGCCGATCTTGCGCGGCGCTGCGGCGGCGGCGAACCACCACGAGCCGCGCTTGCGCATGTAGACCTGGCAACGGTCGCAATAGGCGCGGGCACGCAGGCCGAGCGGGATGAGCAGGCCGCCGACGGCGAAACCGGCCAGCTCCAGCAGCCGGAAGAAGTAGCCGAACGCGCCGATCTGCCCCGTGCCGGACTTGCTGCGGCCGAACGTCAGGCTCATGCTGCGGGTGGTGGCGTCGAAGTACTCGAAGAACCCCACCGGGGAGCCGCTGTCCACGTAGGTCAGGTGCAGGGAGCGGAACTGCAGCCACTGCGCGCCGCTCCAGGCGGCGAGGAGGAGCACGAGGATCAGCGCCAGCAGGGCCCCGCTCACCTTGCGCCCGGCCACCCACGAGACCAGCCCGTACCCGGACCCGGCAGCGATGCCCACCAGCACGGCGCCCGCGGGGATGACGAACAGGGCGTACCATCCCATGATCGAGAAGTCGGGATCGGCCTTGGCCAGGAAGAAAACGCCGGCCAGCGCGGCCGCGCTCGTGGCCAGGCCGGACAGCACGATGATCCAGTCCGCCTGTCGCCATCCGGCAGCGGAATTGGCTTTCATGCTCACCTCCGGGTCGCCCGTGGCGCCCGCATCGATGGTACCCGATCGGCGTCGGCCGGGCAAGCCCGATTCAGCGCAAATGCGCGAGCGCCCGCCACAGCCGGTCCCCGGAGCCGATGGCGTAGCCGGCGGAGACGAAGAGCAGCGTGCCGTCGGCCTGTACCACCCCCAGGAGCGGCAGGGTGCGGGGGTCGGAGCGGGCGGCGCGGGCCAGGGCGGCCTGGACGGCGCCTCCGGGATCTCTCGCGTAGCGCGTCTGGGGGGGCAGGGAGGCATACTCCGGGGGCGGTTCCCGCCCCTCGGGGAGCAGGGCGACCACCTTGCCGCCCCAGGAGGCGAACTCGTCGCGCAGGGGGGCCAGGTCGGCCACCACGTGCCGAGAGGGCTCCTCGCCGGGGGCGAGGAGGAGCAGTACCATCCCCTTATCGCCGGCCAGCTCCCCCAGGCTGGCTTCGCGACCCTCCCCGAACTCCAGGCTCAGGCCGGGATCCAGCGCCGCCTTCACTTCCGGAGCAGGCGCCTCCGAGCGCACCGTCACCGCCAGGCGGGTGTCGCGTCCGTTTTCCAGTCGGAAAAACCGCAGCCGGGCGAGCACCGCGCCGCCCTCCAGGCGGTGGCCGGTGAGCATCAGGTAGTCGCCGGCCGGGAGGGCGAGGCGATCCTGGAAGTCGGAGAGCCTGCGGTCGTAGTCGTACTCCAGGGTCTGCAGTCCGCCGTCTCGGAGGCGCGCCAGGGTGAAGTGGACGTAGTAGCGCGGGTCGGGCTCGCCGCCGCCGTTCTCCAGCCTCAGCCCGGCCAGCGCCGGCTCGCGCAGCGCCGGAGGGAAGGGGGCGTCCTGCCAGACGCCGTTCTGCCAGAACTGGGGAAAGCGCAGCGCGGGGTCGAGGCGGGCGGGGATGCCCAGGGTGCGGAGGAGGGCCACGAAGAGGATGTCGCGCGACGGGGGGTCGGCACGGCGCAGCTCGAGCGCGCCGCGCGGCGAGAGCGGGGCCCGGCCGTAGTTGGCCTGCAGGTCGACGACGATGTTCTTCCGCACCCAGTCGTGCAGCTTTCTCGGATCGTCGGTAGCGGCGCCGGCCACGGCGGCCGGCAGGCCCTGCCGCAGCGGCAGGCGCCAGGCCACGAGCGCCTCGTTGGCCACCCGCGGCGCCAGCACATAATCCACGAAGCGGTCCCTGTCCGCCCGGCTCGCTTCGGGCAGCCCCAGGGCGGAATCGAGGTGGTCGAGCAGGATGGCGGATCGGGTGTCGCGCAGGTCCTTTTCCGCGAGGGTCCCGAGAAGCGCCAGCGCCCAGGGCCTGCGAACCGGGGTCAGGGATCGAAGGAACGCCTCGATCTCGCCCCAGTTGCCCGCGGAGGCGGAGACGAATCGGGCCACCGCCTCCCCGTCCAGGCCGGCATCCCGGGCCAGGGCAAGGGCCGCATCCCGGGTCATGAAGGTGGCGGCGTAGGCGGCGCGGAGGTTGTCTTCCTCCTTCAGCCGGCGCTGGTTTTCCTCGCGGCCGGCATCCGGCCGCGGTCGCGGCTCGGGGGTGACCGGCGGCGTCAGGTCGAGGTCAAGGCTCAACGCCGCGTCGACCCCAACGCCGAGGCGCAGTTCCGCCTCGCCGTTTTCAGCCGCCCGCAACCGGCGGAAAGCGAAGCGGCCGGAGTGGCGGGCCCAGAGGACCAGATCGCCCAGGCCGGTCTCCAGGCCGGCCCGGCCGTCGCTGCCCGTCCGCCGCGAGGCGATCGGGTAGAGTTCGGCGGAGTTGTAGAGCAGGAACTGCACCTCGGCCCCGGCCAGCGGCCGTCCGCTTCCGTCGAGCACGCGCACGGACACGTTTCGGGTCGGGGCGTAGCGGGGGGTCAGGTTGAGCACGGAGCAGTGGGGGTTGTCGTCGACCACCGGCTCGGCGAAGGGGCCGGGGGCGGGGGCCCGGGTGTGCACCAGCATGGAGCGCCGCGCCGGCTCGCTGAACCATCCCATGTCCAGCTCCGGCTCCGGCTCGCAGGCGCCCAGGTAACGCCAGCGCCCCTCCACCCAGGCCTCTACCCAGGCGTGGTTGTCGTCGGTATGCGCCCAGCGCGGGGTGTAGCACTGCCGCGCCGGGATGCCGACCGCGCGCAGCGCCGAGACGGCGAAGGTCGACTCCTCGCCGCAGCGCCCCCAGGCCGTTTTCATGGTCGCCAGCGGCGCCGAGGTGCGCGCGTCGCTCGGCTGGTAGGTCACCTTCTCGTGGCACCAGTGGTTCACCTCGAGCGCCGCCGCGGCCATCGGCAGGTGCTGCACCCGTCTCCTCAGCTCATCGTAGACCGTCGCCCGGAAGGCGTCGAGGTTCTCGTTGTTCACCCGCAGCGGCAGCACATAGTGGCGGAATAGCTCCTCGGGAACGGAGGCGGCCCACGCCAAGTCGCGTCGCGCCGCCAGGGTGGCCCGCACCGCGTCCAGGAAGAGCGTTCCCTCCTGGTCGGCCAGGTCGCTCAGCGGCAGGGTGGCGTAGAGGTAGCGCAGCAGGTCGGATTCGGCCGGGGTGAGCGGTTCGGCGAACACCGCGAACAGCTTGTCGGCGCGGGTTCGCGCCAGCGACCGCTGCCGGGCGAAGCGCCGCTCCACCTGGCGTCGCAGGACGGGGTCGGCGGGGAAGCGCCCGTCCTTCAACTCCGCGGCGGGCCACGCCGGGAAGGAGAGGGCCAGGACCAGGCAGGCAGAGGAAAGCGGACGCCAGCGGCGGACGGAACGGGTCATGGGCGGCTCCCCGCCGCCGCGTGTGCCGCGGCGGCGCCCTTCCATGATAGAAGAACGCCCGGCGGTTTGCAATGCCGCCGGTCAGTGGACGACGCCGAACTCCTTGCCGACCCGGGCGAAGGTCTCGATGATCTGATCCAGGTGGTGGTTCTCGTGGGTGGCCATGTAGGAGGTCCGGATCAGCTGCAGCCCGGCCGGGGCGGCCGGAGAAATGACGGCGTTGGCGAAGACGCCCTCGTCCAGCAGCCGGCGCCAGACCTGGAAGGTCTTGATGTCGTCGCCGACGATCACCGGCACGATGGGGGTGATGCCGTCGATGATCTTCAGCCCGGCCTGTTTGAAGCCGTTGCGCATGTAGTCGCCGATCCAGCGCAGGCGCTCGACCCGCTCCGGCTCGCGGCGGATGATCGCCAGCGCGGCGCGCACCGCGGCGACGTTGGCCGGGGCCATGCTCGCACTGAAGATGACGGCCTGCGACATGTACTTGATGTACTCCACCACCTTCTTCGGGCCGGCGACGAAGCCGCCCAGCGAGGCGAACGACTTGCTGAAGGTGCCCATCACCAGGTCGACGTCGTGCCCGTTGCGGAGGCCGAAGTGGTCGCAGATGCCCAAACCGCCCCGGCCCAGCACGCCGACCGAGTGGGCCTCGTCGATCATCAGCCGGGCGTGGTACTTCTTGGCCAGGCGCACCAGCTCGGGCAGATGGACCACCAGCCCGGACATGCTGAAGACGCCGTCGGAGACGATCAGCTTCGGGGCGTGGGGCGGCAGTCCCTTCAGCACCTTCTCCAGCGACTCCATGTCGTTGTTCTTGTAGCGCTTGACCTCGGCGGCCATGGCCTTGGCGATCAGGGTGCCGGTGACGATGGAGGCGTGGTTGTCCTTGTCGGAGATCAGGTACTCCCCCTTGCCGACCAGGGTCGGCAGGATGCCCTGGTTGGCCAGGTAGCCGGTGGTGAACAGCTGGCAGGCCTCCATGCCCAGGAAGTCGGCCAGCTCCTCCTCCAGCTTCTCGTGCAGCACCAGCGTGCCGTTCAGGAAGCGCGAGCCGGAGGCGGAGGTGCCGAAATCGTTGATGGCCTTGTGGGCGGCGGCGACGACCTCCGGGTGCTTGGAGAGGCCGAGGTAGTTGTTGGAGCCGGCCATGACCACGTCGCGGCCGAAGATGCGGATCTCCGGGCCGCGATTCTCCTCGATGGCGTGGTAGTAGGGGAAAATGCCCATCTCCTTGATCTGGTCGACCCGGTCAAACTGCTGGCATTTCTTGAATACGTCCATCGTGATCCTCCGACATGGGATTATGGTTTTCCGTCTTTCAGGCCGCGAACGACGATGTCGAACGCCAGGCGGGCCAGGCGCTCGAGCTCCGATTCGCCGATCTGCCGCGTCTCGGCCAGCTGCAGGATGCCGTTGATCATGCCCCACAGCAGGAAGGCCAGGTCGCGCAGGCCGGTGTCCACGCGCACGCCGATCCGCGGGTCCTTCTTCAGCACCCGCTGCAGCTCGGCGAGGCAGGCCAGCTTCTTGAACTGGATCTCCTTCTGCAGCTTCTCCGGCACTCCGTCTCCGTCGCCGAAGAAGTCCACGAAGAACAGCAGCTTGAAGTACTCGCGGTTCTGGCCATAGAAACGCATGTAGGCATCCAGGCTGCGGCGGATGCCCTCCTCGGTGTCGCGGCTGTCGTCCGAGGCGTGCTTCAGGAAGCCCAGCAGCCCGTCCAGGTGCTCCAGCAGGATCTGGGCATAGATCTCTTCCTTGCTGTTGAAGTGGGAGTAGATGGTGCCCTTGCTGAACTCGATCTCGCGGGCGATGTCGTCGAGCGTCACCCCGGTGATCCCCTTGGAGGCGAAAAGACGCCGCGCCGACTCGAGGATGAGGTTGCGGCGCTTCCCGAATTCCCGCTGTTTCCGCTCCTGGATGCCCAAGCTTACTCCCGAATAAATTCTAACCAATGGTCAGAAAATAATTATAATTCAAAATCGCGCTCTTGTCAACTTGCGCCGGCTTGACATCGGCGGGTCAACTCCTACAATATGGCGTGAAAGGCGCCCATGCTGAGTGAAAAAGGACTGTTAGGCGACACGCCGGTCATCCGCCTGCTGCTGGCCATCTTCGAGAGGCGGTTGACCGGCATTCTCTACCTGAAGCGCAACGAGACCCTGAAGGTGCTGTACTTCAACCGGGGCAAGTTCACCTGGGCCATCTCCAACGCTCCCGAGGATCGCCTGGAGACCCTGCTCATCGACCGCAAGCTGATCGACGGAGACACGGTGGAGTTGTTCCGCAAGAGCGTCAAGGCCCCCGAGTCGCTGGGCAAGACGTTGGTGGAGAACGGCCTGATCACCCTGGAGAACCTGGTGGCCATGACCCGGGAGCAGCTGGAACGGATCGTGGCATCGGTGCTGGAATGGACCAGCGGCGGCTACCAGTTCGTGTCCGACACGCCGCCCGAGCGGCTGGTCTCCCTGGACCTGGAGATCCCGATCCTGGTCCATCACTGCGTGCAGGAGCACCTGGAGATGGACACGATCTGGAAGGAGATCGGCACCCTGCAGCTGCCGCTGCAACTGACCTCCGACTCCGCCAGGCTCGCCGCCTACCCGCTGTCGGAGTACCAGAAGCAGATCATCGCCGCCTTCCGCAACCCGACGCCGCTGGAGGCCGTCCTGCCCCGCTTCGCCGACTCGCCCCGGCAATCGGCGCTCAAGTCGGTCTACTTCCTGATGGTCGCCGGCCTGCTGACGCGGGCCGACGCGGCGCCTCCACGTCCGGCGGAGGGCCCCGCCGAGGCGACCGCAGAGCCGGAGCCTCCGTTCGCGGCCGACAGCGAGCCCCCGCTTCCCACGGAGCCGCCGCTTCCCGAGGAGTCCACGGACCGGAGCTTTTCCCGCGACGCCGTCCGGGCGGCGGCCCAGGCGGCGGGTTGGCGTGAACCGCCCGCCGACGGCCCGGGGCCCGATGCCGGCCGCGAGGAGGAGGAAGCCCCCGCGCCGGTGTCCATCGATCTTCCGGACAGCGTCGGCGACGCGGAGGAGGAGGCCCTGGTGGAACGCGAGTTGCCGGCCCTGCGCCTGCCCGGCGCGGAGGACGAGGCGCCGCTGGTTTCTCCCGCCTCCCCCCCCGGGGAGCCGGATGACGAGGATTTCCTGGCCGCGGAAATCCGGCGCGAGAAGCCGGCGCCGACCGGCCGGTCGCGCCCCGCCGACCTGCCGCGCCCGTTCGTCAGCACCATGAACGACCAGAAGCACCACCGTCTCGTCTACTGGACGGTCACCCTGGCCGTGGTGCTCTTCGTGGTGGGCGGCCTCTATCTGCTGCTGATCCGCTCCCACGCCGAACCGCCGGCGGTAGGCGCAAGCGAACCGCAGCATCCCGTCCCGGTTGCGGCCGCCGCCGCGAAGACAACTCCCGCCGAACCGCGCGCCCTCCCCCCGGAGACGGCCGCCCGGACCGACACCGCCGGGCCGTCGGCCGAGTCCAGACCGGGGCCCGCCTCGCCCAGGCCCACCCAGCCGGTTCCCTCCCCCGCTCCCCCGGACCCGAGAACGAAACCGGCCGGCGCGGACCTCTCGACCGGCGCCTGGAGCCAGTTCCGGTCCGGGAACCTGATCACCGCCGCCGACATCTGGCGCGAGGAGCTGAAGCGAGGCCAAACCGCCTTCAGCATCCTGATCGAACTGGATTGCCAGAAGGAATCGGTCGCGCACGCGTTTCGCCAGTTCGACCGCGGGCAACAGCGGGATTTCTTCCTCCTCAACCGGCGCCGGGACAATCGCACCTGCTGGCTCGTATTCTGGGGGCGCTTCCGCGACCGCGCCGAGGCCGAACGGCAGCTGGCACGCGTGCCGGCCGTCTTCTTCCGCCAGCCGGAGCCGCCGGCGGTCTACGACCTGGTCCCTTACCTCTGAGGCGGCGTCTCGCTCAGAACACGATATTCAGCAGGTCCTCGAGCAGGGAGCCGACGGGGTTCTCGACGATGCGGCCGATCTCGCGGCCGTCACGGTAGACGATGAAGGTGGGCACACGCTCCACGCCCGCCGCTTCAACGTAGAATTTTTGCTGCGGCCCCGCCTTGCGCTCCACCGCGAAGAAGGCGGCCGGCGGTGCGTCATCGCCGAGGCCGTCCAGAATGCGCAGCATGGGTGGCACGTGGTGCAGCGAATCGGGGCACCAGAAGGCGAAGTAGACCTCCAGGCGAAGGCCGGCGGCCTTCTGCCGCAGCCCCTCCAGCAGCGCCTCGTCCGGAACGAACTCCTCGTAGGCCTGCCGCCAGGCCGGGTCCCGGAGCACCTCGGCACGCGGCAGCGACGCCTGGGCCGCCAGCGCAGCGGAGACCAGCAGCAGACCGGCGGCGGTCCCGATTCTCCGGCAGCGTTCGGACATGGCGGTTCCTCCCGCTCAGTGCCGGTAGACGAAACGGACGCTGCCCTTCTTGCCGAGCATCACCACGTCGCCGTCGCGCAGCGGCTGTTCGCTGATGCGCTGCTCGCCGATGTAGGTCCCGTTGGTCGAGCCGGGATCGCTGACCCAGGCGGCGTTCTCCCGGACGAACACGGTGCAGTGCAGCTTGGAGACGATGGCCTCCTGGATGACCACGCCGGCCCGCGCCGGGTCGCGGCCGAGGGTGACGGCGTTCTCGGTCACCGGGTAGGTGCCGATCTTGCGGTCGTCGACGAACACCTCGATGTGGCCGAACAGGACCAGGGTCTTGTCGCCCCTGCGCTCGAGCGCCTGGGTGTCGGCCACCGGCGCCGGCACGCTGGCCGCCGCCGGACGGGTCCGCGGCGGCGCCGGCGCTTTCATGGCCGGGAGGTCGGTGGAGGCGGGGTGGCGGGAGCGGGTCAGGACGAACACCACCACCGCCAGCAGGACGAGGATGGCCAGGGCGACGATGAAGAGCGTCTGGTTCTCCTTCCACTGCTTCACCAGCCAGGGCAGGTTCTTGACCTCGATGGTGATCTTCTCCTTCAGGTCGCGCAGGTCGGGCGAATCGTTCATCAGGTTGAGGGCGTTGTCCACTTCGCGACCGGCCTCGATCCAGTTCTCGTTCCAGACGTGGTCGAGCGCCTTGTAATAGATGTCGTTGAAGGGCGAACCGCGGTTGACGTCGATGCCGACGTCGGCGATGAACTCCTTGATGGTGTTGACGGGGACGATGAAGTTGAAGCCCTGGATCTGCCGGAAGTTGCCGAAGTCATCGACTTCCCCGCCGGCGAAGGTGGTGATGCCGATGACCTCGCCGGAGCGGTTGACCGCCGGCCCGCCGGAGTTGCCCGGGGCCAGGGCGGCGTCGGTCTGGATCAGCGGCACGCCGCGCACGTCCTGTTTCAGCGAGGAGATGCGGCCGCGGTTGACGGTGACCTGCAGCGACGACTTCGGGTTCAGATAGTACCCCATCACCCCGTCGAGGTCGGCGGCCCCGGGGAACCCGAAGGTCTGGATCTCCTCCTGCAGCTCCACCCGGGAGGAATCGCCGAGGTTGACCACCGGCAGGTTGGCTTTCTCGATCTTCAGGATGCCGACATCCTTGCCGCCCTGGTCGATGGCCGGCGAATAGCGCTTGACCTCGAACTCCCTCATGTCGCCGTTGGAGAGGATGACTCGTTTGAAGGTCTTGTGGTTGGTCACCTGGAACTTGCGGTTGTCGACCCACTTGTCCACCAGCTCGCGGGTGATGTCGTTGAAACCCTCCTTGCGCATGATCTGGTAGACCACCGTCGGCAGGACGTTGCCGATGAAGACGTCGGGGTTGTTCTCGTACCAGTAGACGCGGTCGATGACGTGGCCGTTGGTCACCAGGTATCCGTCGGCGTTGACGATGAAGCCCGATCCGGTGCCGCCCAGCGCCACGTTGCCGTTCACCTGCTCGTTGTTGGCGCTGATGTGCCGGTACTCCACGAACACGATGGCCACCACGCGGATGACCGCCGGCTTGACCTTGTACGCCAGGATCTGGTACTCGTCCAGCCTGGCGGCCGGCGACTGCAGCGCCAGCGCCACCAGCAACGCGAACAGCCACAACCGTTTGCCGTCCATCCCGTCCTCCTTCAAAACACGTGGGTTTTCACGAATTCCGCCAGGAATGCCTCGCGCCGGACGCGGTCGGCGGGGGTGATGGGCACCAGACGCCACTCCAGCGGCTGGCCGTTGATCTCCGCCAGCAGGACCAGCTCGCGGCGCCGCGGGCGCACGACCAGGTCGCGGAAGCTGGAGGCCTCCAGCCGGAAGCTGTGGTCGGGGCGGGTCTGGGAGTTGAACATCAGCGTGCCGCGGCGGAAGCGCAGCTGCCCCTGGCAGCGGTCGCCTGCCCTCTCGTGCAGGTGAACGAAGGCCAGCGCTACCCACTCGTTGGCCTCCAGGGCTCGGCGCCACAGGTCGCCGGCATCCGGCAGCCTGCCGCTGGCGAACTTCACCGCCCCCAGCGCGGCAAGCAGCCGAACGTCCTGTTCGGAGACCGGCTTCTGCAAATAGAGATCGGCCAGCCTCTCGGCCTCTCCCAGCCGGTTCTGCAGGGCCAGCTCGCGCATGCGCATGACCAGTTCGCCGCTCGCCGGCAGGGCCGTCGCCGGCGGCGCCGCGGCGGCGCCCTCCGGCCGGGCGGGAGGCGGGCTGGCGGCCGGCTGCGGTTTCCGGGCGGCTCCCGTCTCCGGACCGGCGCCGGACATGCCGGGCTTGGCCGTGCCGGCTTCCGCCGCAACCTGGGACGCGGGCTTGCCGGCGGGCTTCAAGGGCGGCTCCGGCTTGACGCCGCCCGGAACCAGCAGCGGCTCCCCGCCGCGGACGGTCGGTTGGGCCGAGGCCAGCGGCTCCATGGGCCTGGCGTCGGCCTGGCCGCGGGCGGCCTCGCCCCCCCCGTCGGCGGGCGGCCGGACCGGGGGGGCTGACGAGGCGCCGGTCTCGGGGGAGGCGGCGCCCCCCCCCGCTTCGCGATGGACCGGGGAGGGGGTCGGCCGCATCAGCCACAGGACCAGCAGGACGACGGCCACCAGGGAGGCGACCCCGGCCGGCAGCATCCAGCGGGCGCGCCGCCGCGGCCGCAGAAACGGGGGGGGGCTCTCCAGGGCGGTGCGCACGGCGGTGGCCGCGGCCAGCTCCTTGCGCAGCGCCTGCAGCTCGGCCAGCATTTCGCGGGCGCTGGAGAACCGCTTGTTCACGTCTTTCTGCAGCGCCTTGAGCACGAACCGTTCCAGCTTGAGGCTGATGTCGGGATTGAACAGGGAGGGCCGGGGAGGCGGCGTCTCCAGGTGGGCCTTCTGGATCTGGAACTCGGAGTTGGTCTCCGAGTCGAAGGGAACGCGGCCGGCGAGCATCTCGTAGAAGGTGATGCCCAGGGAGTAGATGTCGGTGCGGAAGTCGATGTGGTGCCCGATGATCTGCTCCGGAGAGGTGTACCAGGGCGTGCCCACCAGCATGCCGGTCTTGGTCAGCCCGTGCACGCCGAGGATCTTGGCGATGCCGAAGTCGGAAAGCTTGACGCGGTTGTCGCGCGAGACCAGGATGTTGGCCGGCTTGATGTCGCGGTGGATGACGTTGCGCGAGTGGGCGTAGCAGAGGCCGTCGAGGATCTGCTCGAGGATGTCCATGGCCTCGAGCGGATCGAGGTGGCCGCGCTCCTGCAGCATCTCCTTCAGGCTGCGCCCCTCGACGTACTCCATGGCGATGGCGTAGTCGTTGTCGATGTGGTTGAAGGAGAAGATCAGCACGATGCCGGGGTGGTTCATGCGGGCCTGGGTCATGGCCTCGATCTTGAACCGCTCCATCAGCTGGGCGTTGTCGCTGTACTGCGGGTGGATCACCTTCAGCGCCACCTCGCGGTTGAGCATGGTGTCGACGGCGAAGTAGATGGTGCCCATGCCGCCGCGGCCGACCTCCGCCTGGATCTGGAAATTCCCGAAACGCTCGCCGATGCGGATCATGCGGGTTCTTCCAGCATGAACAGCTGGCCTCCGGCGTCGATCAGCAGTTTGCGGCCGGACTCCATGTCGACGAGGATGCGCACGATGTGCGCCCCGGCCGCCCGGAAACGGATGTCGTAGCGCTGGGGGGGGCGCCCGTCGCAGAAGGCGACGGCCTCGGCGCCGTGGTAGAGGAACAGGCGCCCGTCGTCCCGGAAATCGGCGGCCAGGGCCACGTCGCCGTCGAGGCCCGTCCAGGCCTGCATCTTCTCCATGTTGCCGCCCAGGCGGAACAGCAGGGCCTGCTTGTCCTCGGGGGAGTAGTACAGCATGCGCCACTGGCCCCCCACCAGCCGGAAGAAGAGGCGCGAGTTGGGGGTGTAGCGGATCTCGCTGGGCACGAAAAAGGCGAAGTCGGGGCTGTTCCAGCCCTTGACCACGTAGTAGCGGCTGAGGTCATGGAAGATCAGCAGCTGCGGGGTGAGGAAATCGGCCTTGACGTTCTCGCCCAGCCCGGAGATCCGCTGCAGGTGCTTGCTCACGTCGCGGACGTCGACCTGGGCGTCGGCCTGCAGCAGCAGCAGCGGTTTGCGATCGGGGTGGCGGAGGAGGCGGAAGTCGGGCTGCCGCGACGGCAGCCGCCGCAGCAGGTAGATGCCGGCCATGGAGGACGGCACGACCTGGGCCTCGGCCCCCACCGGCACGCCGATGAACTGCTGCCCGTCCAGGCGGATGTAGTACAGCTGTTCGCCTTGCCGCGCCACCAGCTCCTGGTTGCGCAGGAAAAGATAATCGGCGGGATCCAGGGCCAGCTCGGCGGGCGGCTGGTTGTCGACGGCGCCCGCGGCCAGCTCGGCGGGGTCGGCCGGCAGAAAGGCCGCCGTGCCCTCCGGGGGGGCGGGCGGCCGCCGCTCGCCGTCGAAGAGGATCGGCCGGAAGACCAGCCAGAAGAGGATCAGCAGCCCGAGCACGCCCAGGGCGGCGAACAGGGTGACCGACTTCTTCCGCGGCCGGGAGATGCGGATGGGACGGGTCTCCTCCATGATGCCGAGCGGGCCGATGCGGATGATCTGCAGGGTGATGTTGTCGGAACCGCCGTTGGCATTGGCCATCTTGATCAGGGCGTCCGCCGCCTCCTCGGGATAGCCGGCGACGGCGTACTCGCGGATGTAGTCGTCGTTGACCATGTTGCTGAGCCCGTCGGAGCAGATGACGAACACGTCCCCGTCCTCGACCGCGAGCTCGCTGATATCCGGCGAGAACCCCTCGCGCGCCCCGAGCGACATGTAGAGGACGTTCTTCTGCGGGTGCTCGCGCGCCTCCTCGGGCGAAATGCGGCCGTCCTCGACCAGCTTCTCGACGAACGAGTGGTCGACCGTCAGCTTGCGGATCTTGTTGTCGCGGATCAGGTAGATGCGCGAGTCGCCGATGTGCACGATGCTGGCGTGCATGCCGGCGATGACGATGGAGGAAAAGGTGGTGCCCATGCCGCGCTTGTCGGGCTCGGCGGCCGCCTTCTTGAGGATGGCCGAGTTGGCCTTGCGCACCGCCGTCTCCATGGCCTCCAGGATGGAGGTCCCCTTCTGGCGCAGGAGCCGGTAGTTCTCCTGGAACGCCGCGCACGACAGGCTGGAGGCCACGTCGCCGGCCTGATGGCCGCCCATGCCGTCGGCCACGATGAACAGGTACTCGTCGTCGGCGATCTTCTCGCTGAGGTAGGAGTCCTCGTTGGCGGACCGGACGCGGCCAACGTCGCTTCGGGCGAAGAAGTGGATGTCCATCGGTCAGCGGATCTTCACCCGGAAGAGGGTGGGGCCGGCCTTGATCCAGTCTTCGTCGCGGAGTTCGCAGCGGAACACCGGTTCGTCGTTGCGGATCAGGCCGTTGTCGGAATCGATGTCGACCAGGGTCCAGACCTGGTCCTGGATGCGGATGTTGAAGGCCAAGTCGGGGAAGCGCACGTCGGAGATCTGCACGGAGCACGGCCGGCCGGAACCGACGAAGTTTCGCCCCGGGAACAGGGGAAAGTCTCGGCCCCGCAGCGGGCCGCTCCACACCGTCAGCCAGCCGCGCACCGGCGAGCGGCCGCCCGTCAGCCCCTCGAAGACGGTGCGGTCGACGGGCTCGATCACCGTCCGGTCATCCATTCCGTTCCCCGTGGAAGCACTTGAACAGGAACTGGCTGCCGGCGATGGCGATCACGTCGTTGTCCTCCAGGGGCTGGCGCTTGGCGGGACGGTGATTGACGAGCGTCCCCGAGCGGCTGTTGTTGTCGTTCAGCTCGAAGCGGTTGTCGCTGAAGTAGATGGAGCAGTGGATGCCCTTGACGTCCGGGAGGGTCAGCGGCAGGTCGGCGCCGGGGGAGCTGCCGATGGTGAACACGTCGCGGTGGATGCGGGCGACCGACTCGCGCGCCAGGTCCACCAGCCAGGCGAAGATGAGCGGCTGCTGGTTGTTGTTGAGCAGGACCGTCTGGTCGCCGATGATCGCCGTCTCCCCTCCCTGCACCGGATTTCCCTCCTTGCCGGAACGGGCCTCCATCACGTACCTCCTTCCCGTTCCTAACACAACGGCTTTTTTTTGTCAAATGGCCGGCCCGCCGTTTTGGGCCTCAGCGAAGGATATTTGGCGGCTTCGGGGTGGACTCAGGTGTACTGCATGTCCTGGAAGCGGCCGCGCAGGCGGTGCACCGCATCGCGGACCTTGCCGCCCTTGATGGCCTCGGCCATCAGGCCGGCCAGTTCCTCGAAATCCCGCTCCTTCATGCCGAAGCGGGTCATCTCCGGGGTCCCCAGGCGCAGCCCGGAGGGGTTTTGGGCGTCGGTGTCGCCGGGCAGCATGTTGTAGTTGCAGATGATGTCGTTCTCCTCCAGGGCCAGGGCCGCCTTGACGCCGCCGCCGAAGGCGGAGACGTCGACGGCGACCTGGTGCGAACGGGTGTACCCGAACGCCTTGGCCTCGACCTTGATGCCGCAGGCCTCCAGCGCCCTGGCCAGGGCGACGGCGTTGCGGCAGATCTGGGCGGCGTAGTCCCGGCCGTGGGCCTTCATCTCGCGCACCGCCACCAGCAGCGCCGGCAGGCTGTAGAGGTGGTGGTTGCTCGAGGTGCCGGGGAAGACGCCGCGATCGGCAGCCCCCCAGTACTTCTTCTCGCCCTCCGCGTCGAGATCGCCGAGAATGACGCCGCGCTGCGGGCCGGGGAAGGTCTTGTGGGTGGAGCCGGTCAGCCAGGTGGCTCCCTCGGCCAGCGGGTTGTGGAACTGCCCGCCGGCGATCAGCCCGAGCACGTGGGCGCCGTCGTAGAGCAGGGGGATGCCGCGCTCGCGGCAGAAGGGGGCCAGCTCCTTGACCGGGTCGGGGAAGAGATACAGGCTCTTGCCCATGACCAACAGGTTGGGCTTGACGCGGTCGATCAGCTCCTTGCTCTTTTCGACGTCGATATGGTAACGGTCCTCGGTGAGCGGAAAGAAGTGCAGGCCGACCGAATTCTCCTTGCCCGGCTTGAGCACCTGGCCGCGGGTCTGGATGCGCCGCCCCATGATGCCGAAGAAGTTGTGGCTGATGTGCCCGCCGGCGTCGGTCGAGTTGGCCACCACCACGTCGCCCCCGCGCAGGTAGGCCATGGCGATGGCCGTGTTGGCGTTGTTGCCGCTGTAGGGCCGCACCTCGGCCTGGCGGCAGGCGAACAGCTCGCGCATCTCGCGGGCGGCCATGGCCTCGATCTGGTCGATGTAGCGCGTCCCCTGGTAGTAGCGGTTGATCTTGTCCCCGGCATTGGGGTGCCCCTCGGCGTAGCGGCCCATGAAGTCGTTGAGCTGGATGCCGCGCACCGCCGGGCTGGGGGTGTTCTCGGAGGCGATCAGGTTGATGCACTCCTTGCCGCGCCACTGGTTCTGCTTCTCGACGATCTCGAAGACGTCACGCGTATCGACGGCCATGGAATCCTCCTTGGGTGCCGGGAACGACGGGCAGCGCCCTCATTCTACCCGATGCCGGAGGGGAGGTCAATCGCCCGCCGGCCAGCCCGGGCTCACTCCGCCTCGTCGTGCTCGTGGAATTTTTCGCGCAGTTTTTCCAGCTTGTCGCGCGGCACGAACTGCGAAACGTGCCCGCAGGAGAGGCAGGCGAAGGAGCGGGTGCGGAAGCCGTGGATGGTGAACACGCCGCTGGGCACGAAGACGTTGCTGCTGTTTCCGATGTAGCCGAAGCAGAGCTCGCTGGCGCCGCACAGCGGGCAGACCAGGGGCCGGGAATCGGTCATGGTTCCACCTCCTTGAAGTTGGCCCGTTCGACGAGACGGCGAAGGTCGTCGAGGCGGGCCTGGTGGCGGCCTCCGTCGAACGGCGTGTCCAGGAAGAGATCGACCATGCGCAGGGCCACGGCGGGGTCGAGCCGCCGGCCGCCCAGGGCGATGGCGTTGGCGTCGTTGTGGCGACGGCACATCTCGGCCATCCACGGATCGCAGCACAGGGCGGCGCGCACCCCGGGGAACTTGTTGGCCGCGATCGACATGCCGATGCCCGAACCGCAGACCAGCACCGCCCGGCCGGAGGCCGGGGCGGCGGCCAGGCGGGCGGCGGCGCGGGCGCCGTAGTCGGCCCAGGAGACGGGTTCGGCCGAATCCGGGCCCAGGTCGGTGAACGCCAGGCCGCGCCCCCGGAGGTGGGCCTTGATGCGCTCCTTCAGCTCGAATCCGGCGTGGTCGGAGGCCAGCCAGATCTCTCCCTGCGGTGCCCGGGGCGGGTTCTCCTTCACGGCCGCCTCCTCAATTGAAGGTGATGTTGCGGATGATCAGGTCGCCGGCCTGGAGGGTGATGGTCTCGAAGCGGACCAGGTTCGGGTTGGTCACCGCGTAGGCGCTGAGGTAGGTCGTGGTGGTGGCGCTTCCGGCCCAGGTGATGGTGATGGAGTCGGACTTGCCCGCCTCGATGATCGTGACCTGCTCGTCGATGTCGACGATGATCGTGACCGTGCCGGTATTGTTCACCTGGATGGTGGCCTTGTAGGACTTTTCGCAGCCGGCGAAGCCCAGCACCAGCAGCAGGGCCAAGGCGGAGAACAGGGTTTTCTTCATGGGATGTCGCTCCTGGATGGTCTCGTTTCCGGTATCATGCCCGCTGCTCGCGCCCCTCTTCCTCCGCGCCGACGCGGATGGCCGGCTGGTCGGTGCGCGGGCAGACGTTCTCGCAGATGCCGCAGCCGATGCACAGGTCGGGGTCGACGTAGATCTGACGGACCTTCTTGAGGCGGCCGCGGAAATTGTGGACCTCGACGGAACGGAACTTGATCGCCTTGTCGGGGACCGGGCAATGCTCCTCGCAGACGGCGCAGTTGTATCCGTCCGCGTAGGTGTAGCAGAGGCTGCGGTCGATGACCGCCGTGCCGATCTTGAACTTCTTCTTCTCGTCGAGGCCCAGCCGGGTGATGGCCCGGGTCGGGCAGACCCGGGTGCAGCGGTTGCACTCGTACTCGCAGTAGCCGTTGACCGGCACCAGCAGGGGGGTCCACAGCCCCTCCCAGCCTGCTTCCAGCAGCGCCGGCTGCAGGGCGTTGGTCGGGCAGGCCTGGACGCACTCGCCGCAGCGGACGCAGGTTTTGAGGAAATCGCGCTCGCGGACGGCGCCGGGCGGCCGCAGGTAGGGACGGAACCGCGTCTTGCGCAGCGTGTCCAGCCCGGGCACCACCGCCGCCGCCGCCCCCGCGCCCAGGGCGCCCAGCAGCCGCCGCCGGCCGATGTCGGTGACCAGGCGGTCCGAACCGCGCGGGAGCCGCAGGTCCGCGTCGACGGCGTCGCGCGGGCAATCGGCCACGCAGTTGAAACAGAGCACGCATTCGGACTTCAGGTAATCGCGGAAGGGGCTGCCGTAATAGGTGCAGTGGGCGGCGCAGGCGCCGCAGGAGGTGCAGGCGCCGTTGGGCTTGAGGTGCAGCAGGCCGAATCGCCCCAGCAGCCCGTACAGGGCTCCCAGCGGGCACAGGGTGTTGCAGAAAAAGCGGCGCCGCCAGCGGTTGGCCAGCAGCAGCGCCGCCAGCAGCAGCAGCACCGGCAGCGCGTGGCCGAAGGTGCGCGGTTTGAGGGCCAGCCAGGTGCGGCGGCTGGCGTCGTAGACCGGGCGGACCGCCTGCCCGACGAGCGGCCAGGCGGACATGCCCGCCAAGGCGCCGTGGGCCAGGAAGTTTCCGCCGGGCAGAACCACCACCGCGGCGCTGCGGGTCAGCAGGGACAGCGGGTCGAGCCAGCCCAGCAGCTGCACGCCGACCAGGCTCATCAGCAGCAGCGCCGCCAGCAGCAGGTACTTGACGCGGAGCGGCCCTCGGGCCACGCCGCGCGGCCGGGCCGTTCGGCGCCGGAACAGCCAGGTGAAGAACTGCAGCAGGCCGCCGAGCGGGCAGACCCAGCCGCAGAAGAAACGCCCCAGCAGCAGCGTCAATCCCAGCGGCAGCAGGGCCAGCCACAACTCGGGCGGCACGGGGCGGGCGAAGGCCACGCCCACGCCCAGCCACAGCGGGTCGAACCAGAAGAAGGCGTCGCTGAAGCGTACGCTCCAGCCGCGGGCGGCGCCGGTCAGCACCAGCAGCAGGGTGAACAGCAGCAGGAAGAAGGCCTGCGACGCGATGCGCGACCGCTGCAGGGCGAGGCCGCGGCGGCGGGTCATGCCTCAGACGGAAAGGGCGCGCACCGTGATTTGAGCCGGGTCGATCGGCCCCATGCCTCGGTCGGCGCCGGCCCTCAGGTACTCGATGTCGCCCGGCGATACGCCGAAGAGCTGGGCGGCGACCACGTCGGCGCGAAAGGCGTCGGTCGAGGCGATCACCGTCTTTCCGAATTCCACGTCGCTGACCCGGCCGCCGACCGGGCCGTTGCGGCGCAGGATGCGGTAGGCGTCGATGACCACCAGGTGCTGGCGGAAGCCGCGCGCCATGTCGGCGACGTTCTCGCCGATGTCCCGGTGCAGCTTGCCGCGGTTCCCGCCCACCACGCCGAACAGGTTCTTCATGGCCATGGTCAGCCCGGCCGAGCCGTGGTGCTTGAGGATGGGCACGTTGATGAACTTGTCGACCTCGATGAAATCCCGGAACACCGGCCACTTGCGCAGCGCGTCGCCGCGGAAGTCGAAGTCGGCCAGCCGCCCCTCGTCGGCGTAGCGCACCTCGGCGCCGGCCTTGCGGGCCACGGCCTCGATGCCCGAGCGGGCATAGCAGTCCTCGGCGCGGTGGCAGGTGTTGTCCATGACGATCACCTTCTTGGCGCCGGCCCCGTAGGCCATGTCGATGAGGGCGTGCACGACCTCGGGGTTGGTGCAGGCCGCCTGCTCCACCGAGCGGTTCCAGCCGATGTTGGGCTTGACCATGACCACGTCGCCGCGCGACACGAAGCGGTTCGCCCCGCCCAGCTCGGTGAGCGCCCGGCGGGTGATATCGTAGGGCGATTCGCCGGTCACCTTGACCACCGGAGCCTCGCCGCCGGCCGCTTTCCCCTGGGCGTGGAGCAGGGCCGGGGCGACGGCGCAGCCGGTCAGCCACAGGCCGCTGTGAAGGAAGTCCCGGCGCTTCATGGTCGCCTCCTTCAGCGGTAGGACTTGAGCAGCTCGGCCAGGAAGTCCCACACCTTGCCGATGGCCGGGATGTGGATGCGCTCGTCCGGCGAGTGGGGGTTCTTGAGCGTCGGGCCGAAGGAGATCATGTCCATGCCCGGCTTCTTGTCGCCGATGATGCCGCACTCCAGGCCGGCGTGGATGGCCTCGACATGGGCGTCCTTGCCGAACAGGCGGCGGTAGACCTCGCGGCAGCGGGCGAGCAGCGGCGACGCCATGTTGGGCTGCCAGGCCGGGTAGCCGCTGCCGGAGACGGCCTCGGCGCCCGCCAGCCGGGCCACCGTCTCGACCCGCAGGGTGATGGCGTGCAGGCGCGACATGACCGAGGAGCGCTGCGAGGTGATGATGCGCAGCTGGCCGTCCTCGACGCGGGCGCTGGCCAGGTTGTTGGAGGTTTCCACCAGCCCGGGCATGTCGGTGGACATGGCGGCCACTCCGTGCGGCAGGGCGAGGAGCAGGTCGGCCACCCGGGCGGAGGCGATGGCGGTCATGGCGCGGTCATCCTGCACCGCGTTGAACCCGTCGATGGTCAGGGCCAGCTGCGGGTCGGTGTTGCGGAACTCGGCGCTGAACATCTTCTGCAGGTCGGCGACGCGCTCCCGGATCTGGGCCTCCTGGTCCGCCGGGGCGTAGAAGTCGGCGTGCGCGTCGCGCGGGATGGCGTTGTGCGCCGTGCCGCCGCCGAGGTAGATGATGCGCATGTCGGAGTCGGCGCGCAGGGCGATCAGGGCGCGCGCCAGCACGCGCAGGGCGTTGGCCCGCTGCTCGTTGATGTTGACGCCGGAGTGGCCGCCGGCCATGCCGCTGGCCTTCAGGCGCAGGGCGGTGTACCCCGCCGGCACGGCCTCGTACGCCAGCGGCAGGGAGATGCGGGTGTCGCGGCCGCCGGCGCAACCCACGGTGAAGACGCCCTCGTCCTCGGAATCGACGTTGAGCAGGATCTTGCCGTCGATGAAGTCGGGCTCGATGGCGTTGGCCCCGGTCAGCCCCGTCTCCTCGTCGACGGTGAACAGCAGCTCCAGCCCGGGATGGGGAACATCGGGGTCGAGCGCCAGCACCATGGCCATGGCCACGGCGATGCCGTTGTCGGCGCCCAGCGTGGTGCGGTCGGCCTTCAGCCACTCGCCGTCGTAGACGAAGCGGATCGGATCCCGGGAGAAGTCGTGGGGAGAGTCGGGCGTCTTCTCGCAGACCATGTCCAGGTGCCCCTGGATGATCACCTGCGGCGCCTTCTCGTAGCCCGGCGACGCCGGCACCCGGATGACGATATTGCCGACCTTGTCCTTGCGCGCCGCCAGCTGGTGCGACGCGGCCCAGTTCATGAGGAACTCGCAGATCTTCTCCTCGTGCTTCGAACAGCGCGGAATGCGGGCGATCTCCTCGAAGGCCATGAGAATCTGTTCCGTCTTCTTGTGGTTGATCCTGACCATGGGTCACTCCTTGCCGTGCGGCATCGAATCCGTACTGACTATAAGGAAATCGGGCGCAAATGTCAATCGCTGCCGGTTGCCGGAAGGAGGGGGCCATCACCGCCCCTTCCGTCCCGGCCCAATTATGGTGAAAAACGGCGCCCGCAGGCGTACAATGGGGCCAGGAGGACGCATGAGGCGAGCGGCGTGGCACGTGGCGGCCGGCCTGCTGGGCATCGCCGGCCTGGCCGCCCAGGAACTCCGCCTGGACGAGCCGGGCATCCGCCGCGCCATGCGCGCCGAGATCATCGCCCGCGTGCGCCGGCTGGCCGAGGGAGGGCCGACCACCCGCGACTTTCACACCTTGCAGGCGTGGGCGGCCGTGCGCGGGCTGCTGGACGAGGGGCGCGACGGGGGCGAGAGCCCCGCCCAGTCCCTGTCGCGGCTGGCCGACATGCCGGCCTCCGATCCCCTCGTCGCCGAGTTCCAGGGAGCGCTGAACGACTTCGCCCGCGGCATGACCATCGAGATCCTCGACTCGCTGGCCTTCGAGTGGGACGAGACCGTCGGGCACCTCGGCCAGATGCTGAAGCTGGAGGCGCTGCTCGACGAACTGGCCGCGCAGCCGCCCGACCCGGCCCGGCTGCGCCGGCAGATGAGGCGACGCGGCATTCCCCGGCGTCTCGTCGACCGGGTCAGGCGGCTGGAGGAGTCCTGGCGCGAGCCGGAGGCCGCCGCCTCCTGCTGGGAGCGTTTCTCCGCCCTGAAGCGCAGCGCCACCGGGCTCCCCGCCCCGCCCGAGCTCGACGTCCTGTTCGCCCTCGGCGAGGCCCACCGCCAGGATTCGCCGTTCCTGGCCGACTTCGTCGCCCAGTACGAGGGGCTCTGCCGGCGGCTGCGCGAAGCGGCCGCGCGGTTGCGGCCGCGGCTGGTCCCCTACGCGGATGTGGTACAATGAGCCTGATGGACGACAACCGATCCTTCCTCGTCGACCTGCTGGGCAACCTGCCCCTGTTCGCCGACCTCCCGCCCCAGGCCCTGCTCGAACTGGCCTCGCTGTTCAGCGAGCGGGTCTTCCAGAAGAACGAGCTGATCTTCGAAGAGGAGAGCCGCGGCGATTCGATGATGGTCATCATCTCCGGCGAGGCGCGGGTCTCGCAGCGCGCCGACAAGGCCAACGAGGAGACCCTGGGCATCATGAAAAAGGGGGATTTCATCGGCGAGATGGCGCTGCTCGAGGAGCTGCCGCGAAGCGCCACCGTGGTCGCCCACACCGACACCTTCCTGCTGGAGATCACCCGCGAGCGCTTCATGCGCTTCCTCGAGACCGACCCCGACAGCGGGGTCCGGATCCTCCTGCAACTGGCCCGCTCCCTGTCGGCGCGCCTGCGCGAGGCCGACACCAAGATCAAGACCTTCGTCAACCTGACGCAGTGGATCTGATGTAGGGGCGGGCCTGCGTGCCCGCCCCCTCAGCGCCTCTTCATCTGTTTCTCGATCCAGTCCAGTCCGAGCTCGACCGAGATGGGCCGCCGGTGCGGACAGAAGCGGGGGTTCTCCAGGCGAAACAGCCCGCGCAGCAGCGCCCGCATCTGGTCGGGGTGCAGGCGCTGGTTGGCCTTGACCGCGGCCTTGCAGGCCACCGTCGCCAGCCAGCCGTCCGGCCCCGGCGCTTCCTCCTCCGGCGGCTGCAGCAGGGCGAGGATGGCGTCGCGCACGCGCCGCTCGTCGAGAAGCGCCGGGAAAGCGCGCACCTGCAGGGTGGAATCGTCGAGCCGGTCGACGTCGAAGCCAGTGTGGGCCAGGAAGGCCAGCTTGTCACCGTCGAGGCGGCGCTGCTCGGCCGGCGACAGATCGAGCAGCAGGGGAAAGAGGACCGGCGCCGACTCCGGCCGGCCGGTGCGAAGCCGCTCGAACAGGATGCGCTCGTGGGCGTTGTGCTGGTCCACCAGCAGCAGGCTGCCGCGCCGCTCGGCCACGATGTAGCTCCGGGCGTACTGGCCAAGCAGATCGAAGTCGTCTTCGGCGGCCCCGGGCGCTCCGGCCGCGTCGAAGAGGGAGCGCGGAGCTCCGCCCGTCTCCCCTCCCGCCGCTTCCGGCTCCGGTTTTTCCGGCGGCGGCGCCGCGCCCGCCAGGGCCGGTCCGCCGGGGGTCGTCGCGGCCCCGCGGAAGGCCGCCCTGATCCCGTGGTGCAGCAGGGAAAAGATCCGCCGCGAGTCTCGAAAGCGGATCTCCAGTTTCATGGGGTGGATGTTGACGTCGATGTCCGCCGGGGAGACCTCCAGGAAAAGCACCGCTCCCGGATGGCGGCTCTTCTCCAGGTGTTCGGCGCAGGCCTGGTTGAGCGCCGCGAGCAGCGTCCGCTCGCGCACCGGCCGGCGGTTGACGAAGAAGAACTGGCGGTTGCGGGCCGCCTCTCCCGCCCCGGGGCGGGAGACGTAGCCGCTCAGTCGGCATTCGCCGTCGGCGTAGTCCAGGGGGATCAGGCCGGCCAGAAAATCCCGGCCGAACACCTGGTAGATGCGCTCGCCCGGATCCCGGGCCCGGGGATAGGCGAAGAGGCTGCGCCGGCCGCTGTCCAGCGAAAAGGCGATGTCGGGGCGCGACAGGGCCGCCTGCTCGAGCCAGGCGACGACCTGTGCCAGCTCGCTGGCGTCGCCGCGCATGAATTTGCGGCGAACCGGCAGGCTGTGGAAGAGGCGGCGCACCTCGATGGCCGTGCCCCGCGGCCAGGGCACCTCGGCCCGCTCGCTCAACCGCCCGTCTGCGAAGAGGACCCGGACGCCGCGGCCGTCGTCGCGGTCGCTGCTCCACAGCTCGACCTCGGCCACCTCGCGGATGGAGGGCAGGGCCTCGCCGCGGAATCCCAGGGTGCGCAGGGAATCGAAGTCGTCCAACCCCTCCAGCTTGGAGGTGCAGTGGCGCTCGAAGGCCAGCTCGATTTCGGCGGCGGCGAACCCCGCGCCGTCATCCTCCACGCGCACGCGCTCCTTGCCGCCGCCGGCCACGGACACGCGGATGTCGCGGGCGCCGGCGTCGATGGCGTTCTCGACCAGCTCCTTGACGACCGACAGCGGCCGCTCGATCACCTCGCCGGCGGCGATTTTGCGGTATACCTCTTCCGCCAGGAGACGGATGTGGCCCATGCGGCTCGCGGTATCAGTTGTTGGTGCAGACGGTCAGGCCGATGTCGTCGTGCGGCGGGTCCCCGCGGACGGCGTCGGACGGGGTGGTCAGGCGGGTGACCGCGTCGTCGAACGGCGTGGACCAGAGATTGTCCGGGCCGGCCGACAGGATCAGCACCTGGTGGCCGGCGGTGCTGCCGGGCAGGGTGTTGCCGGGGAAGTAGCGCGCCGAGACGACGTACTGGTTGCCCCACGGGTCGAGGTAGGCGCGCTTGTCGATGTAGGGACCGCGCCAGCGGAAGTCGCCCGTCGTCGGGTAATCCTGGCCGGCCTGGTTCTGGTTGACCGGGCCGGTATCGTCGTCCGGGTTGTTGTAGTAGAGGAAGTCGTAGAGCCGCTTGACCGGCCCCAGGCTGCCCCAGTTGGCGGCTCCGGTCCCGGCGCCCGCGGCCGCGCCCGCGGGCACGGGGTCGGTGGTCTCCCCGCTGAGCAGGCGGCTGGCGTTGCCGGCCGGGCCGTTGGCGTTGGTGTACGGCCATTTGCCGGTGTCCTTGAACAACGACATGACGCTGGCGACGATCACCTGCTCCTCGTTCTGCGCCCGGGCGATCTTGGCGTCCTGGATATTTTTGGCGATGGTCGGAACCAGGATGGCCACCAGGATGGATATGACGGCCAGAACCACCACCATTTCGATCAGCGTGAACCCTTTCGTCCTCATGTCGCCTCCTGCGTGGATCCCATTATACATCATGTGGCCGTCTCCCGGGCAGCCCCGGCCTGCAGGGCCTCGCGCATGATGAGCATCAGGTCGGCCACCTTGAACGGCTTGAAGATGAAGTGGCAGATGCCCAGGCTGCGGATGTGCTCGATGACGTCGCTCTTCGAATAGCCGGTGGCGACCACGATTTTCACCGCCGGGTCCATCCGCTTCAGGTGCTCGATGGCGGCGTGCCCGTCCATCACCGGCATGATCATGTCCATGATCACCAGGTCGATCTCCCCGCGGTGCTCGCGGTAGAGATCCACCCCCTCCTGCCCGTTGCGCGCCTTGAACACCTGGCAGCCGGAGTCGTTGAGGATCGATTCCAGGTAGTCCAGGATGTCCTCCTCGTCCTCGACCACCAGCACCCGCAGGCGGCCTCCGCCCAGGTTGCGCAGGTCGTATTCGCCGGAGTCGGTGCCGCTCTCGCCCTCGCCGCGCGCCGCCATCACGGCGACGGCGACCGGGAGGTAGAGGATCACCTGGGTGCCGCGCCCCTTGCGTGAATTCAGGAAGATGTAGCCGCGGTGGTTCTTGACGATGCCATAGACCATGGCCAGGCCGAGCCCGGTCCCCTTGCCCGCCTCCTTGGTGGTGAAGAAGGGATCGAAGGCCTTGCGCTGCACCTCCTCGTCCATGCCCGTGCCGGTGTCTTCGACGGCCAGGGAGACGTAGTTGCCCCGGAGCACGGTGAACGAGCCGATATCCTGGTTTTCGGAGAAGTACATCTCGCTGGTGCGGATGGTCAGCGTGCCCCCGGCCGGCATGGCGTCGCGCGAGTTGATGACCAGGTTCATCAGCGACTGGTAGATCTGGTCGTAGTCGGCCAGCACCAGCGGCAACGGGTCCTGGAGGCGCAGGTTGACCTTGATGTTCTTGTGGAACGTCGACTTGATGATCTCGTAGACCTCGTGGGCCACGTTGTTGAGGCTGACGCGCCGCTCGGAATACTTGCCGCGGCGGGCGAACCCCAGCAGCTTGGAAGTCAGTTCGGTGGCCCGCAGGGCGGATTTGAAGATGTTCTGGGCGTACTTGCGCTCGTCCGACTCCATGGGCAGGCGCCCCTTGAGGAAGGTGGCGAACCCGATGATCGAGGTCAGGATGTTGTTGAAGTCGTGGGCGATGCCGCCGGCCAGGGTGCCCAGGCTCTCCATTTTCTGGGCCTGGATCAGCTGGTTCTGCAGCTGGATCTCTCCGGTGATGTCCTTGCCGATCTCGGCGATGTAGCTGGCGCCGCCTTCCGGGTCCTCGATGACCTGGGCCACCCAGGAGATGACCACGCGACGCTCGTCGCCCAGGACGTATTCGAAGTTGTACTGGTGGGACCGGTTCTTGCAGATCAGCTGGTGGTGCTCCCGGATGAATTGCCGCTCGGAGCGGCTGCGGAACGTGCGCCACCAGAGCGCGTGCCGCACCTCCGGCTCCCCGAGGCCCCGCAGCCTCAGGTAGGCGCGATTGACGTAGAGGTACTTGCCGTCCAGGGTGGAGAGGATGACCGGGTTGTCGGACTGGTCGAGCAGCAGCCTGAGCAGCCTCATCTCGGACGGGAGTACGTCGGGCGTGGCGGGGGGTTCCATCACTCGCTCTGCTTCTGCATCTTTTTCATCTTCTCGATCAGCGTGGTGCGCTTGATGCCCAGCATGCCGGCCGCCTTCTGCTTGTTCCAGGCGGATTTTTCGAGCGATCGCAGGATGAGGGTTCGCTCCACGCCGGCGACGATGTCGTTGAGCGACACCCCCTCGTCGGGGATCTCGGCCGGCAGGAAGCCCGGTTGGCCGGCGGCGGCCCCCTTGATCTCGTCCGGGATGTCGGCCGGCAGCAGCACCGCCTTCGGCATGTTGAGCACCACCAGCCGCTCGATGAGGTTTTCCAGCTGGCGCACGTTGCCCGGCCAGGAATGCCCCTGCAGCAGGCGCAGTGCCGGCAGGACGAAGCTCTTGGGCGGAAGGTCGTTCAATTGGCAGTACTTGGCCAGGAAATAATTGGCCAGTATCGGGACGTCGCCGCGCCGCTGGCGCAGCGGCGGCAGCTGGATGGGGATGACGTGCAGGCGGTAGAAGAGGTCCTCGCGGAACGATCCCGACTTGACCAGCTCCTCCAGGTTGCGGTTGGTGGCCGAGATGACGCGCACGTCGATGCGCTTGGTCTGGTTGTCGCCGATGCGCTCGAATTCACGCTCCTGCAGGACGCGCAGCAGCTTGACCTGCAGCGACTGCGGCATGTTGGAAATCTCGTCGAGGAAGATGGTGCCGCGGTCGGCGTACTCGAACTTGCCCTTGCGGTCCTTGAGCGCCGAGGTGAAGGCGCCGCGGACGTGGCCGAACAGCTCGTCCTCGAGGAGGTTCTCGGGGATGGCGCCGGTGTTGACGGCGACGAAGCGGTGAGCCCGGCGGGGGCTGAAGTGGTGGATGGCGCGGGCGATCAGCTCCTTGCCGGTTCCCGATTCGCCGTGCACCAGCACCGTCGAGTTCGAAGGGGCGACGCGCTCGACGACCGAAAAGATGCGCGCCATCTCCAGGCTGTTGGTCAGCACCCCGAGCTCGCGGAAGCGCGCGATCAGGCGGTGGTAGTAGTCCAGTTCGGATTCGCCGCCGGGACCGAACCGCCCCAGCAGCGCCTGCCACTCGCGCGCCGGGTCGGCGAGCGAGACCGTCTCGGCCACGCCGGCATGCACGTACTGCACGAGCTCGGCGGCGCGCACGTCTTCGTCGTGGCAGAGAATGAAGTGGACGCTGGGATTGGCCTGCAGCACCCGGCGCACGCCGTCCGCCAGCCCGGGCTGCGGGGAGAAGAAGGCGAGCGCGTTGATGAACCGCTCGTCGCGGCTGGCCAGGTCGTCGAGGGGGACGACCGAAAAGTCGGCCTTCAGCCGGCGGCCGATCTCTTCGGCACGCGCGGAGTGCACGACGAATAGCTCCCTCTGGCCGTTCATTCCTGCCTGCAGCCTCCTGTATAGCACATCGGCGGGGCGTTTGCAATTGACAACCGGGGTGCGAGAAAATATAATCGGGCCATGACGGGCGAGCCCATGAAAATCCTGACCTTCGGCGCCGACGTGCTCGGCCGCAAGGCCGGTGACGTGAGCGACATCGACGAGCGCCTCCGCCGTCTGGTGGCCGACATGGCCTCCACCATGTACGGGGCGCCGGGCGTCGGCCTGGCCGCGCCCCAGGTCGGCGAGTCCATCCAGCTGGCCGTCATCGACCCGTCGAGCGGCGAAACCCCAACCGATTTCCTGGTGCTGATCAACCCGCGCATCGTCGAGGCCGAGGGGCTGGAGACCGGCGACGAGGGCTGCCTCTCCCTGCCCGGCTTCACCATGCCCGTGGAGCGCCGCACCCGCATCCTGGTGCAGGCCGTGGACCTCGAGGGCAGGGAGTGGCGCCGCGAGTTCTCCGGCTTCGCCGCCCGGGTCGTCCAGCACGAGATCGACCACCTGAACGGCACGCTGATCATCGACCACCAGTCGCCGCTCAAGCGCACCCTGGTCAAGGGGGAGATCCGCAAACTGAAGAAAAGTGGCAAGTGGTGAACTGCTTTTCTTCGGAACGGCCGCGCTCTGCCTGCCCTTCCTGGACGAATTGCAGAAGCGCTTCGGCATCGCCCTGGTCGTCACCCAGCCCGACGCCTGCGGCGGCCGCTGCCGAAAGCGGATCGAGCCGCCCGTCAAGGGGTGGGCACAGGCGCGCGGCCTGCCCCTCCGGCAGCCCGAGACGCTGGGTGACGGGCGCCTGGCCGCGGAGCTGGCTTCGGCGCCGCCCGCGCTGGCGGTGGTCATCGCCTACGGGCAGAAGATCCCCGCCGGCCTCTACCTCCTGCCCAGGTGCCGCACCGTGAACGTCCACTTCTCGCTGCTGCCGCGCTACCGCGGCGCCGCCCCGGTCCAGCGCGCCATCGAGAACGGGGAGACCGAAACCGGCCTGACCATCTTCGAGATCGGTGAGCGCATGGACGCCGGTCCGGTCTGGGCCCAGCTGCCGGTGGGCATCGACCCCGCCGACACCTGCGCCAGCCTGCAACAGCGCCTGGCCGCGGTGGGCGCCCCGTTCCTGGCCGACACCGTGGCCGGCATCCTGGCCGGCCAGCTGCGGCAGGCCCCCCAGGACGAGCGGCTGGCGACCCGGGCGCCGGCGGTGCGCAAGCAGGAGGGGCGGATCGACTGGCGGATGCCGGCGCCGCGGCTGGTCGACCGGCTGCGCGCCTTCACCCCCTGGCCCGGCCTCTTCTTCCAGGCCGGGGGGCGGCAGTTCCGGGTGCTGCAGGCAGCCGTCGACCCCGCCCCGGAGACGGCCGCCGGCCCGGGGACGGTCCTGGCCGCCGACTGCAACGGTTTGCGGGTGGCCTGCGGCGGGGGAACGGTGCTGCGCATCGGCGAGTTCCAGCCGGAGAGCAAGCGCCCCATGACGCCGCACGACTACTGCCTGGGCAACCAGCTGCCCGCGGTCCTGCCGTGACCTTTCTCGCCCCGGCCGTGCGCATCCTGCTGGCCTGGCGGCGAGATCCACGGTCCAACCTGAAGCTGCTGCTTCAGCGCGCCCTGGACCGCCGCGCCGACCGGCGCCAGAACGACGAGATCAGCCGCACGGTCTACGGCGTGGCCCGCAGGCAGATCGCCCTGGGCGAGGCGCTGGCCCGGCTGTCGTCGCGGCCGCCCGGGCAAATCGACGACGAGACGGCCGCTCCGCTCCTGGCCGGGCTCTTTTTGCTGCTCGGCTCCGACTCCTACCCCGATTACGCGGCCGTCAACGAGTCGGTGCGGGTCGCGCCGCCCCGCAGCCGCCCCTTCGTGAACGCCGTACTGCGCGCCGCCGCCCGCCGCCGCGGCGAGCTGCGCCTTTGGCTCGAGAGCCACCCCGACCCGGGCGTGCGCCACTCGATGAGCCCGCTGCTGGTGCGCGACCTGGCCCGGCTCTCCGCCCGCGTCGAGGACGATCTCGCCTACCTCGACCGAGAGCCCGTCTTCCACCTGCGCCCCCGCCCCGGCACCGCCGCCCCGGCGATAGCGGCCGCGCTGCAGGAGGCCGGCATCGGATTCCGCTGCCTGCCCCTGCCCGGCTGCCTGGAGACCGCCGAGGCAGGCGGGGTGAGGCGCCTGCTGGAGGACGGTCTGCCGGCCTACTTCCAGAACAGCGGCTCGCAGTTCGTCGCCCTGGTGGCCGCCGAGCACGCCCGCTCCGTGGTGTGGGACCTGGCCGCCGCCCCCGGCTCCAAGACGCTGGCCCTGGCCTCCCTGCGCCCGGACGCGCTCATCCTGGCCTCCGACCGGCGCCTGGAGCGGCTGCCTCTGCTGCGCAGCGCGGTCGCCGGCCTGCCCGGGGCGGGGATCGTCCTCTTCGCCGCCGATGCCGCCCGCCCCCCGCTGCCGCAGCACTTCGAGGGGCTCATCCTGGCCGATCTCCCCTGCACCGCCAGCGGCACGCTGCGCAAGAACCCGGACCTGAAAAGCCGCATCGGCGAAGAGCGCCTGGCCGCCAGCTGCGCGTTGCAGGCGGAGATCGTGGCCGCCCTTCTCCAGGCCTGCCCCCGGGCCACCATCCTCTATTCCGTGTGCTCCTTCCTGGCCGCCGAGACCGACGAACTCCTGGCCACGGTGCTCTCCGCCCAGCCCTTCCGGTCCGAGCCCCTGGCCCCGCTGGCCGAGCGCCACGGCTTCCTGGCGCGAGCGGGCGACCACGGCATATACCTCATGCCCGGGCCCCTCAACAACGACATCTTCTACCTGAGCCTGCTGCGGAGGGTTCAGTAAAAAAGGTTTCCGGGCGCGAGGCCACTGACCTGCGGCTATGGTTGGGGCGTATGCCCCCCAGGCGGACTGCCGGCGTCCCCCCTACCCCCACAGCACCAGGCCCAGCTCGTAGGGATCGGTGAGCAGCGGGTGGTCGGGGGTGACGCGCAGCCGGAAGCCGAAGGAGCCGGTGCGCCCGCAGGGGATGACCCCGCTGAAGCGCCAGCGTCCGTCCTCGATCTTCTCGGCCTCCTCCAACTGCTCGATGCCGGAGTGGGACAGCAGGTTTTCGCCGGCGCAGAGCCCGAAATAGACGTCGACGCGGACGTCCTTGGGCTGCAGCTTGCCCAGCAGCACCTCGGCCTGCACCGGAATGCGCTCGCCGATCTTGAAGGAGCGGCTGCCGTCGAAATGGACCGCCTGCAGCTGCACCGCCGGGAAGGCCTGGCGCATCAACTGCTTCCAGTTCTCGAACTCGCGCGCCCCGCTGCAGTCGTCGGCGACCAGGCGCTTGAAGTTCTCGCCGGCGGGCTTGTAGAAACGGTAGAAATACTCCTTGAGCATGCGGTTGGTGTTGTAGTGCGAGGCGATGGTCAGCAGGGAGTGCTTGACCATGCGGATCCACTCGCGCGGCAGGCCGTCGGCGCCGCGCTCGTAGAAAAGCGGCACGATGTCGTTCTCCAGGATGGAATAGATGGCGCGGCTCTCGACCTCGTCCTGGTAGCGGTGGTCGGTGTAGTTCTCGCGGTTGCCGATGGCCCAGCCGTTCTTGAAATCGTAGGCCTCGTCCCACCACCCGTCGAGCACCGAGAAGTTGAGCACGCCGTTTCCGGCCGCCTTCATGCCCGAGGTGCCGCAGGCTTCGAGCGGGCGTAGCGGATTGTTGAGCCAGACGTCGACGCCTTGCACCAGGTAGCGGGCCACGTTGATGTCGTAGTCCTCGATGAAGGCCACCTTCTGGCGCAGGTGGTTGTCGGCGATGAAGTGGATGATGCTCTTGATCAGCTCCTTGCCGGCCTGGTCCTGGGGGTGGGCCTTCCCGGCGATGACCAGCTGCACCGGGCGCTTGGGATCGTTCAGGATCTGCAGCAGCCGCGCGGGATCGGAGAAGATCAGGCTGGCGCGCTTGTAGGTGGCGAAGCGGCGGGCGAAGCCGATGGTCAGGGCGTCGGGATTGAGCGCCTCCTCGGACTCGTTGATCAGCAGGTTGGAGGCCCCCTTGGCGATCAGTTGCTTCTTCAGGCGCTGGCGGGTGAAGGCGACCAGCCGCCGGCGGCGGATCTCGTGCACCTTCCACAGCTCGGGGTCGGGAATGTTGTGGACCTTCTCCCAGGCGTCGCGGTAGTCCTGGCGCTCCCGCCACTTGGAGCCGAGATAGCGCTCGTAGAGGTCGTTCAGCTCCATGGAGATCCAGCTGGGAATGTGCACGCCGTTGGTGATCGCCTGGATCGGCAGGTGCTCGAACGGCACATCGCGCCACAGGTGGCGCCACATCTTCTTGGACACGTCGGCGTGCAGGGTCGAAACGCCGTTGACGTAGGCCGAGTTGCGGATGGCCGCCACCGTCATCGAGAAGTTCTCCTGGCCGCTGGCCGGGTTGCTGCGGCCGAAGGCCATGAACTCGTCCATGGAGACGCCCAGCTCGCCGGCGTAGCTCTCGAAGTAGCGGCGCATCAGGTCGGGGGTGAACTCGTCGTGCCCGGCGGCGACGGCGGTGTGGGTGGTGAAGACCCCCGACTTGCGGGCGATGCCGATGGCTTCCTGGAAACTGAGCCGGTGCGTCTTCATCAGCACCCGGGCCCGCTCGAAGGGGGCGAAGGCCGAGTGGCCCTCGTTCATGTGGGCCACGTCCACGGCGATGTTCAGGCGGTCGAGCAGGCGCACCCCGCCGATGCCCAGGACGATCTCCTGCTGCAGGCGGGTCTCGACGTTGCCGCCGTAGAGCTGGGCGGTCAGCCGGCGGTCGGCTTCCGAATTGCGGTCGATGTTGGCGTCGAGCAGGTGGATGAACACCCGGCCGACCTGGATCTGCCAGGCCTTGAAGGCCACCTTCCGCCCCGGGAACTCGATCTCGATGATCACCGGCTGGCCGTCGCTGCCGCGCGTCTCCTGCACCTGCATGTTGAAGAAGTCGTTGACCTGGTAGAAGTCCTGTTGCCAGCCGTCCTGGTTGAGGTACTGCTGGAAGTAGCCGAGCTGGTACATCAGGCCGACGCCGCGGAAATTGAGGTTCAGGTCGGAAGCCGACTTGACGTGGTCGCCGGAGAGGATGCCCAGGCCCCCGGAGTAGAGCGGCAGGGTGTCGTTCAGGCCGTATTCGGCCGAGAAGTAGGCGATGGAGGTGGCGCGGGCGTCGTTGATGCTGCGCACCGTGTTCACGTACTGCTCGAGCGCCTCGTGCACGCGCTGCACCTCGACGACGAAACCTTCGTCGGCGGCCAGCTCCTCCAGCTTCTCCTGGCTGATCTCGCCCAGCATGCGCACCGGGTTGTGCAGGCACTTCTCCCACAGCTCGCCGTCCATGGTGATGAACAGCCGGATGGCATCGGGGTGCCAGGTCATCCACAGGTTGGCGGCGATGGCCTGCAGCGGCTTCAGCTTTTCCGGCAGGTCGGGCAGCACACGGAACTTGCGGTAGGAATTCATGTCGTTCGCTCCAGGAAACGGGCGCGGCGCCGGCCTCCGGTCACAGTTGCGCGGCCAGCCGGTCGCGGTGCAGGCCGAGGTAAAAGGCGAGGCGCCCGGAGATGAGTTCGGGGCCGCAGACCACCAGCAGGAAGTAGCGCGGGGTCAGCGAGAAGACCATGACCTTCATCCGGCCGGCGACGTACTCCAGGCTGAAGCGGCCGGGGGTGAGCTGCAGGTTGTCCAGGCGCGCCACCACGTCGGCGATCTCGGCGCCCAGCAGCTCCGAGTTGACATCGGCGCGGACGACGGTGAGCTTCTCCAGCTCCAGGCCGTCCTTGCCCCAGATGCCGATGGCGTAGATCTCGGGATTCTTTCGGGTGATCTCTTCGAATATGGGTTTAAACACGTGCGCTTCCCCTCTTCTGCAGGGCCTGCAGGAAAGCCAACATGCGCTCGATGGTCCTCATCGCCCGCTCGGTGCGCCGCAGCCGGTGGACCTCCTCGATGCGGGCCTGGTACTCGTCCCGTCCCGTCTTGCCGAACAGCTTGGCGAAAATGGCCTCGGCCTCGTCGTACAGCCCCTGCTGCAGGTACAGCTCGGCCGCGGAGGCGGTCTCGAAGTCGAGGCTCTCCATCGGCGCGGGCGCCGAGGCGGGAACGGCCGGCGCGTCGGCGACGGGCGGCAGGGGGACGTTGGTGTCCGCCGGGGAGTGCGCCGGCGGGGCCTCCCCGGGGGGCTCGACGGTGAGCGCGCCGGCACCCAGATCGGCGAACAGTTCGTCCAGGGCCCGGTCCGTCTGCGCCGGGGGCGCTGCCTTCTCCTCGGCGAGCCCGAAAATGGACTCGAGCTCGTCCTCGGCGAGGGTGGGCTGTCGGGAGAAGTCGACGGCGTCGGCTCTCGTCCCCCCGGCGGCGGCGGGCCGGGAGTCCCCGCGGTCGAAGGTGATCTCCTCGGTGGGCGTCAGCACCACCTCGGTGCTGGTCAGGATCACTTCCGGGGCCGTCTGCTCGTTCGGGTCGACCGGAGGGGCGGCCGGCGCGGTGCGAGGCAGGCGGAACTCCACCGAGGTGTCCTCCATCCGGTCCCCGCCGGGGTTTTCCAGCAGCCTTTCGATGTAGGCCAGGGTGGCCTTGGCGCGGCGGTTGAAGGAGTCGAGGAAGAGCACGCGCTGGAACACCTCGCGGCTCTCCGGGTAGCGCTTCTGCCGGAATTGGAGGTCGCCCAGTTCCACCAGCACGGCCAGGTTTCCCCCGTACTCGCGGTCGAGGTCGCCCAGCAGCGCCCCGGCCTCGTCCAGGCGGTGCAGCTCCTTCAGGACGCGCGCATACTGCAGCCGCGCCTGGAACGAGTGGGGAAAGTCACCGAGAATGCGCTCGGCCAGGACCAGGGCCCGGGCGAAATCGTGCTCGGCGACGACCCGTTCCAGCTGCTGCAGCTGCTCCCGTTCGCTCCGGACTTCGGCCACGTTGGGTCAGGCTAATACACGGTCGTGCCGAAGAAGTCCTGTCCGGTCAGATTGCTCAGCGCCTCCGGGATGGAGCGGTTTTCCGGCTGCCAGGTCTGGATGACGTCGCGCTTCGGGGTGACGGTGATGTCGGTCGAGCCGACCGGCACGTTGAAGGAGTAGCGGCCTTGGCTGTCGCTGTAGACGAAGAAGAACAGGGTGTTTCCCTGAGGGTCCGTGCCGGAGAGGGTCACCTGGACGAAGTTGATCGGCGAGTAGATGGTCTTGACGTAGGAGTAGGTCGTGCCGGAAATCACGACATGGGTTTGCCCGCCGGCCTCCCCGTACTCGTCGAGGGACGATCCGAAGGCGTCGGGGTCGGCCACGTCGCTGCGCTTGCAGGAGACGGAGAAAGCCAGCATCAGGATGACGACCAGGAACAGCGTTTTTTTCATCTTCCCACCTCTTTTCAGTTCGCGGTGGCCCAGTTGGCGCACCAGACGTTGAAACTCCCGGTCACCGGGGCGACCCGGTGGCCGGCGACGTCGACGCCGTGCACCGTCACGTGGGCGACCAGCTGCAGCGACTGGTTGTTCAGGTAGACGTCGAGCAGGGGTGACACCAGCTTGGCGGTGTCCCGGATGACGACGAACGGCACGCTGACCCCCTCACCGTCGGCCGGGACGAGGATGTTCACCACCTGCGTGAAGCCGTAGGGGACGTCCACCCCCTCCACGTTGTGGCCGTCCACCCGCGTGAAGGTGACGTCGATCTGGTCGACGACGACCGCCTGGTACGCGGTGCCGGTGACCAGGTTCAGCGGAAACGCCGACAGCAGGGCGATGCCCAGGTCGCTGGCGGTGCCGCTCTCGACATCGGACTGCAGAAAGGGGGCTCCCTGCGAATCGGTCAGCGAGTTAAGCACCAGCTTGGTCCCGGAATGGGTCTGGTTCTCCAGCTTGCTGCAGGAAACCAGGAACAACAGGCTCAACCCCAGAATCAGTATCCCTGTTTTCTTCATGTGCGTCTCCTCACTTGTCACTTGATGATGCGCGGGGTGATGAACACGACCAGTTCCTTCTGGTTCGAGACCCGCGAGCGGTTGCGGAACAGGCTGCCCAGGATCGGGATGCGGGAGAGCACCGGGACCCCGTCCGAGTTGTCGGTCTGCTCCACGCGGTAGAGGCCGCCGATGACCAGGGTGGCCCCGTCGTTGACCATCACCGAGGTCTTGACCGTCTCGGTGTTGACCTGGGGGTTGCCGTTCTGTGACCGGAACTGCCAGTCGGCCTGGTCGTTCTTGATCTCCAGGTCCATGATGACCGAGCCGCGGGCGGTGATCTGAGGCGTCACCTT
Source organism: uncultured Clostridia bacterium (assembly GCA_964479735.1). Lineage (GTDB taxonomy): Bacteria > Acidobacteriota > Aminicenantia > UBA2199 > UBA2199 > CAYZNT01. The sequence continues at coordinate 1,686 of CAYZNT010000023.1, read as the reverse complement.
GAGGCCCAGGGCGGCGGTGATGTACTGGGTGGTGATGGTGTTGTTCTGGTTCGTCTCGTAGGGAATGCGAGCGCCCTGCTCGATCTCGGCCGGCTTGTTGTTCTGGGTGGTGGTCTTGGGGGCGGAGATGACCCGCGCCTTGCCCTTGCGGGCCAGGGCGGAGAGCTGCAGGTCGATGTTGAAGGTGTTGGCGATGTTGCCGAAGCGCATGAAGGGGAATATGGCGGACGAGGTGGCCGGCAGGTTGATGGCGTAGCCGTAGTCGACCTGGTTCACCTGGTAGTTGTTGACCTTCTGGTCCATGCCGCCGCCCAGCAGGGTGGAGGGGAACTTGAGGCTGGTCTGGTTGCCGGTGGCCGAATCGGCGATCAGGCTGTATCCCCACTGGATGCCGAAGGTGTCCAGCGAGTTGACGGTGGCCTCCACGATGCGGGCCTCGATCGAGACCTGGGGGTTGGCGGCGTCGAGGGTGTCGATCAGGGCGTCGATGACCTTGATCTTCTCGGGCACCTCCTGGATGATCAGGGTGTTGGTGCGCTCGTCGGGGGTGAGGTCACCGCGCGGGGTCATCATTTTCTTCAGGGTCGGGATGACGTCCTTCACCTTGGCGAAGCTCAGGGTGCGGGTGATGACCTCCAGCGGCCCCTCCTGCTCCTTGGCCTCGCGCAGCGCCTGGCGCTTCTTGGCCTCTTCGGCCAGGGCGTCGACGTTGCCCACCCGCAGGATGTTGCCCTCCTGCACCATGTCGAGCTTGTTGATCTTCAGGAACATCTCCAGCGCCTGGTCCCAGGGCACCTGCACCAGCTCGCAGGTGATGCGGCCGGAGACGTTGGGGTCGATCATCAGGTTGAGCCCGGCGACCTTGGCGATGAACTTGAGCACGTTCACGAGCTCGGCGTTCTTGAACGAGAAGTCCATCGGCTCGCCGCCGTACTTCGGCTTGCCCTCGGCGACCGTCTGCCGCACGAAGGCGGTCTGCTCGTTGCCCTTCTCGTCCTGGGCGGTGATGTAATCGGAGCGGGACTTCTCGGCGCCGAAGAATTCCTTCTGCGCCGCGGCCGGCTGCACTTTCACCGCGGTGGGCAGGACCTCGTTCACGGCCGGGGTTTCGGCGCGCGCCGCGGCCTGCAGGGCCAGCTTGAGGGAATCCGGGGGAGCCGCGGGCGGGGTGGAGACCGGCTGGGGGGCGGCGGGAGGGGTCGCCTCCGGCTGGGAGGCGGCGACCGGGACCCGGTTGTCGGCCGTCGCCGGCGGCGGCGTCGCAACCGGCGGGGTCTCGAAGAACTCCACCAGCAGGCGGTTGCCGTCGGCGGTCACCGCGTAGTGGGCGAGGTGGGTCAGGTCGAAGACCACCCGGTAGACCTCGGGGGCGTTGTAGGCGCCGCGCACCCCGCGCACGTTTCCGGCGTTGACATCCTGGCGGAGCTTGCGGGCCTGGGTCGACTTGAGGTCGATGGCCAGGCGTGCCGGCTGCTGGTCGATGGGGATGACGGCGAACTCCGGCAGGCGGTTGAAGAGCAGCTCGAAGGAGACGCGGTCACCCCGGGAGCCGAGCAGGCGCAGGTCGCTGAGCGCCGGGACGCCGCTCGGGGGTGCCGCCGCGGGCGCGATCGCGGCCGGCGGAGCGGCCGGGGCGTGGACCGGGGCGGCGGCCGGCTTGGCGGCGGGGACCGGCTTCGGCTCCGC
>CAYZNT010000022.1:0-64770 GCA_964479735.1 uncultured Clostridia bacterium | reverse complement strand
TGAGAAGAATCAATGACCGACCTGTCATTTCAAGACCTGACCCCATTCTTGTTCTTGTTCCGGCCGGATCAAGCAGATCCTGGCAACCTGAGACGGTGCCGGGGCATCAGAAGGCCGAAGGACCTGGTCTCCGACTAGTTCCCGGCGGCCTCAATCCATTCCGAACGCCTGCGTATAGGTGCGGTTGTTGCCCTGGTTGGGGTCGTTGACGCCTCCGTCCGGGTCCAGGATGAGGGCGATGCGGAAATTGTATACCTCAGGCAAACTGTGATGGATCATGGAGTCGATCGTGATGGCCTGGGTGGTTTCCTGCCCGTCCCGGAACGGCCCGATCTGCAACGTGCCCGATTGATCCCAATAATCGTGACTCCAGCCAGTTGTACCGTCCCGACGCCGCCTCTCCAGCTCCCAGCGGCAGTTCATCCGCCGGAATTCCGTGGGGCCGCCGCCGCTGCGGGTCATGTGTATCGTGCCGCGGGAGCGGGCCTTGTAATGGGTCGACGATCCTCCTCCGATCACGCGTTCCACCGTGGAGTCGGTCATCCTGATCCCCAGGTCGATCGGGGGGCGGTTGTCGGCGGGGATGCGCACGTCGCGGTGCTGGTTGAGGCGGTTGGCGTCCACGACGTGGGAAAGCGCGCTGTCGATGCTCACGATCGTGCGCAGGCCGGTGTCGGGGATGTCGCTTGCGGCCATGGCCAGCAGCTGGACACCCTCTTCGGCGCCTACGGGAACGGTGATGCGCTTGGTGATGATGCGCGCGGCGGGCTCACGCTCGGGAAAGTGCAGGCGGAACGTGACGTCGTGTTCCCTCACGCTTTCGGGGCCGTTGTTCTTGACCCAGGCGACGACGTGGCCGTTGGAATACTCGATGCCGACGCCGGGCATCGACAAGTCGGCGCGGACCGGCGTGTCGGGGCCGGCGAGGTCGCTGCCGCGGCCGCCGGCGCTGATGGCGAAGACGGCGCTGTCGCCCTGGACGCTGCCCGACTTGACCCGCACGAAGTAGCGCCCCTCGGCCAGCGACTCGGGGATGACCCAGTCCCGGCTGCCGTTGTTGGCGCAGCCGTCGGCGATGCGCGCGGCGGCCGCTTCCGTCTCCGGCGCTCCCTCGCGGCGCAGGGTGAGGTTGGCCATGGGATTCAATTCACCTGTTTTCGTCCATGTGATCGTCTGCCGGCTGCCCGGCCGCCAGGAACTGGACGCGCCGGGGGAGGCCACCGCCAGGGACTGCGCGACCCCGGCCCGGATCGTGAAATCGGCGCTGTCGCCGTTCACTTCCGGGGTTCCCTCGGGCGAACCGACCGTCTTGACGCGGACAAAATACCGCCCCGCCTGGACGGTCTCGGGGATCCTCCAGGAGAACGTTCCCTGGCTTCCCGAGTTGTCGACGCTTGCGGCAATCGCCAGCGCGGCCGGGTCCGAGTTGCTGGAACCGGCCACGCGCAGGCGGATGGTCACCGTATTGGGCATGGCGCCGGTCCTTGCCCAGGTGATCGAGTACGTGGAACCGATGGACCAGGCGGAGCCCCCATTGGGAGAGGTCACGCGGATCGTCTGTCCCCAGGCGGGAAGGCACAGGACCAAAACGATCAAAAAGGTGAAAAGAATGGCTTGCTTCATGAGGATACCCCCTTGTGTTCATTCATGATATAGGGAAAAGCTGCGAGGCATCTCAGCCCGGCCGCGCTGATTCATTTTTCGTCGCTGGCGGGCTACAATCGGCGGGTGGGGGACGGTGCTGTACAACTTCACATTCCATATAATATCCATTGGGGATGAGACGACTGGGGGTGGGGACTGCATCGTGGACAATCACGATCGTCTGATCGTTCAAAACGGAAGCGGATGACCGATAGCAGTCTCGAGCCGGTGGAAAAGGTTTTTCGGGAGTTTGAGATGATGCGTGGGGTCAAGCTTTTCGAGTTGGACATGGGGAGTTATGCGGGAAAACGGTTCCGGGCGGAATTTCTGGTGCATCTGAAAGAGAGATCCGGACTGAGGTACTGTGAAATTGCCGAAATGGAACTGTTCTCCGATATCCGCATCAACAGTTTGGGGGTGATCTGTCATGGACCTGGAAAACGGGGAAACCCAGCGATTCAATGTACAGTTGTATCGGCCGTCCCCCTTCATTACAAGGCCAGGGGCGGGCAGGCGGTGAGCGGCTCGGGACCCCACGCGGCCATTTGCTTCACTTCGGAGGTTTTGCTAGAATTGTTGCCAATGCGGGCCCGCAGCCGATATCCCCGACGGAGGTCTTCATGAGAGCGACGAGCGCGTGGTTCATCCTGTTGCTGCTTGCGGTTGCCGCCCTGCTTCCCCTCCAGGCCGCCGGCTCCGTACCGGCCAAGCTGGCCACCCTTTTTCCCAAAGGGGCTACGGAGCTCTGGTGTTCGGAGATACCGAGAATGGGATTCATGACCTTCGTGACCTGCACGGCGACCCTGCCCAAGACCACCGGCTGTTTGTTCAACACGTCCACCCCCCACGCCCTGCACTTCGAGATCAAGGCCTACGATATCAGCGACGAAATGGGCGCCATGCAGGCGGAGATGATGTCCGGTGAGATGGCGAAGGAGCTGCAGAGCATGAGGAAGCAGCTCGAAAAACGCCGGGAGAACTGGAAGGGGCTGAATGTCGGCCACGTCACCCCGGTGAGCGAGGAGAAGGTCGGCAAGGGCACGATTCTTTCGACTGGTTACGAATCCCTCTGTGCCGACGTCAATCCCGACCGGCCCCGGTTCACCGAGGTTTGCCTGCGGGGCTACTTCTTCAACGGCCGGACCCTGGTCACGGTGGAGTTGCAGAACCACTGTTCCGGGGCCGAGGCCCGGGCCCTCGTCGCCCAGCTCTTTGAGAAGATCGACCGGACCGATTTTAAAGAGCTGATGTGAGGGTTGCCGCAGCGCCTCTGGCGGGGCTCCGCGAAGCCGGACCGATTCCGTCTGCAAGGGGGGAAAAGAAAGGCATGTAGGGACGGTGCTGTTCAACTTCACGTTTGAGCAATATCCATTGGGATGAGACGGGCCCGGCTGGCATGCAAGGGCGCAACTCTGCATGGGGGGGAATGGAGACGCCCATTAGAAAGCGTGAGTCGAGCAGGCAGTGGTGTGATTTGAACTCACTTCTGGCACGCGATGTTCCGTTGTGATTCTGCGCCCGTCGATTTCTGATTTATGGATGAATCGCACCTCCCTCCTCCTCGGGATGAGATTCCGGCGGGGCCGTTCCTATATAATTCCCAAGAGAGTGGAGTGAAAGGGGGAATATCATGAATAGTGCCAGGCACGAAAACCGGTTCCGGGCCCATGCCGTCGCCTCCGCCCTGCTGCTGGGGCTGCTGCTGCCCGGCCGGGCCCAGGCGCCGAAGATCACCGTGATCACGGGCGAAGCCGACAACGTCACCATGAACTCGGCCCGGCTCCGCGGCGTCCTCAATCCCAACGGCTGCACCGGCGCCAGGTACAGGTTCTGGTACGGCGAGAAGATGGGCGATATCGCGACCAGCGAGACCACTCCGGAGGCGGTGGCCGGGGCCAGCACCGGGAACCAGCCGGTGGAAGTCCAGGTGTCCGGGCTGAAGCCGGGGACCGCCTACTTCTTCCGGCTCCTGGCCTATCCCCCCCCGCCCGCGGGCGTTTCGCGTCCTCCCCAGCCCGACCTCGGTGAAGTCCACTCCTTTCGCACCCGGCCGGGCCCTGGGCCGGCAGTCGCCCTCCCCGCCCCCCGGCGTCCCGTCGATCTGAGAGTGGAAGACACCTCCGAACGCTCCGTCGACCTCTCCTGGAGCGCTTCCCTGAAGGATACCGGCCCTTTCCCGCTCCGCTATTTTATCGAGCGCCGGGGGCCCGATGGAGTTTTCGTCCCGGTGGGCCAGGTGAAGGCGGCGGCCGGCACCGAGCGCGGCGGGGGCACCCAATGGAGAGACTCGGGGATTCTGCCGGGAACCACCTACCACTACCGGGTGAAATCGGCTGTCGGGATGAACTTTTCACCCAGTTCGGAGGAGGTGAGCGCCACCACCCGGAGACTGGCCGGCGGGAACTCGGCCCGGGACACCCGGCTGGCGCCTCCTCGACTCCTCAACGTCCGTGCTCTCTCCCGCCTCCAGGTCCTCCTGGAGTGGAGCCAGCCGCTTCAGGAAGACTCCCTGCTCCCCTCCCTCCAGTCCTTCCGGATCGAAATCAGGGATGTCCGAGGCTGGCCTCCCCCGATCGTCTGCATCGTGCCGGTGGAATCGGGGCGCCGCTACGGTCGTTTCAGTCATATACTCACGAACGGGGGCCTGGAAGGAAACCGGAGGTACAGGTTCCGGGTGCAGGCCGTAAACGCCACCGGGGCCTCGGAGTTCTCCAGCCAATGGATCGTGCGCATCCCCGAGTAGGCGCGAAGTAAGGTCTCGCATCACGACATCCGGAGGAAGGCCAGTTTTCAGCTTCCGAATGGTTGAAGGCGGGAGGTGACCCCGCTTTTCAATCGCCGGACCCGCCCCGATTTCGTGGTAAGATAGTTTTTTCCATTCAATCGGTCTTGCCGGAGAGGAAACGATGAAAATGTGGGCGAAACTGGAACTGCACACGCGCATCATCCTGGGCCTCCTCGCCGGGGTGGTGCTGGGGGTCGTGTTCGGGCCGCGCATCTCCTGGGTGGAGCCCGTCGGCACGGTGTTCATCCGGGCGGTGATCATGGTGATCGTGCCCCTGGTGTTCGCCTCGCTGTTCACGGGCACGGTGAGCCTGGGGGACGTGCGCCGCCTGGGGCGCATCGGGGCCAAGACCGTCGCCTACTACCTGGTCACCACCCTGATCGCCATCGGGATCGGGCTGCTGGCGGTGAACCTGGTGCGCCCGGGCAAGTACGTCTCCGCCGACGCCCGGGCCCAGCTGCTGGCCGATTACGGGCGGGCCCAGAAGGTGTCGCTGGAGAATCTGGAGAGCCGCTCCTGGCGGGATATCGTGGTGGAGATCGTTCCCCAGAACCCGGTCCGGGCCCTGCTCGAGGCCAACATGCTGCAGATCATCTTCATGGCCCTGCTCCTGGGGGTGGCCGTCACCCTGATGCCGAAGGAGAGCGGGGAGCCGCTGGTGCGTTTCTTCACCTCGCTGAACGAGGCGGTGGCCCGAATCATCCACCTGGTGATGAAGGTGGCCCCCTTCGGGGTGGCCGCCCTGATCGCCGGGCTGGTGGGGAAGTTCGGGTACCGCATCCTGCTCACCCTGCTGGTCTACGTGCTCACCGTGGGCGCCGGGATGGTTCTGCACACCCTGGTCGTTTTGCCCCTCTCGGTGCGCTGGCTGGGAAGGATCGGGGTCGGGCGCTTCCTGCTGAAGATGCGCGAGATCATGGTCTTCTCGTTTTCCACCTCCAGCTCCGCCGCCGCCCTGCCCCTGACCATGGAGACGGTCGAGCGGGAGTTCCGCGTGCCCCCCCACATCACCTCCTTCGTGCTGCCCCTGGGGGCGACCATCAACCAGAACGGCACGGCCCTCTACCAGGCCGTGGCCGCGGTGTTCATCGCCCAGGTCTACGGCATCCCGCTGGACCTCTCCGCCCAGCTCACCATCGTGGTGATGGCCACCCTGGCCTCGATCGGCACGGCCGGGGTGCCCCTGGCGGGCACGGTCACCCTGACCTTGATCCTGGCCGCCATCCACGTGCCCATCGAGGGGATCGCCCTCATCCTGGCGGTGGACCGCCTGCCCGACATGATGCGCACCGTGGCCAACGTGCTCGGGGACGTGGCCGGCGCCCTGGTCGTGGCCCGCAGCGAAAAGGAGATCTGAGGGGCCGGGCCTCGACTCAGGACGCTCCGCGATGAGGGGGCCTGCAAGTCGGCGAATGCCCGGGCGCAAGACCTGACCCCGGGCCTCAGCCCTCGGGGAACATGATCTTCGCGGGATGCTGCGGGTCCACCAGCACGGGGAGTTTCGCTCCCGTTTTCAGCCCGGCCAGGGACAGCGGATTCCAGCAGCGCCGGTCGGTGATGGTGTAGGGGGCGCGGCCCGGTGCCTCGATCTCCAGCTTCAGCTCGACCTGGGGCATGTCGTTCACGGTGGTGCCGGTGGTGTCGGCGGCGAGGATGAGGGCGGTGCCCGGAACGCCGTTTTCCCGGAAATAGTCGGCCCGGTGCCTCTGCCACCGCATGAAGGCCAGGATGGCGCCCAGGATGAGGAGCTGCAGGAAGATCCAGAGCAGGCCGAAGGTGCGCAGGGGCATGTCGTCATCGGTGCGGGCGTCGGGATCGAGGATGCCGATCACCAGCGCCACCACGCCCGGGGCCAGGAGGATCACCCAGCTGGCCCACCACCCCTTGTTCTTGACCCACATGGATGCCTCCTGATGCCCTGACGCCATTTTCCCCTTTTCGGCCGAGATGTCAACGGCCGGCGCCGGTTCCTGCATAACAACCCGGGGGGCCGGTGCGCTGCGGAACGCTCGAAAGCAACACCTGACCCCGGGGCAGTTTTCTGGTATGATGCGAATCCGGCCATGGTCGAAACGATCCCGGAAACGCTCGCGCGGCGGATGCTGCTGCACGCCCAGCTCCTGGACGGGAAGAGCCCGGCGGGCCGGGGGCGGGAGGGGGTGGCCCGCACCGTGGGGCACCTGGGATACGTGCAGATCGACACCATTTCGGTCATCGAGAGGGCGCACCACCACACCCTCCGGACCCGGATCCCGGGGTACGAACCGGAGCACCTCCACCTGGCCCAGGCCGTGGACCGGAGCGTCTTCGAGTACTGGGGCCATGCCGCCTCCTACCTGCCCATGGGCGATTACCGCTTCTACCTGCCCGCCATGGAGGGGTTCCGGGCGCCGGGGGACTCCTGGTACCGGGGCTGGGTGGAGAGTCACGGCGTCCAGATGGAGCCGGTGCTGAAGCGGATCCGGGAGGAGGGGCCGCTCTCCGCGCGGGAGTTCGGGAACCCCGAGGGGAAGCGGAAGGGGCCGTGGTGGGACTGGAAGCCGGCCAAGGCCGCGCTGGAGCTCCTCTTCTGGCGCGGGGAGCTCATGATCCGGGAGCGGCGGGGATTCGAGCGGGTCTACGACCTGAGGGAGCGGGTTCTGCCGCCGGAGACCGACACCCGCGTGCCCGGGCCCGAAGAGCTCGGGCGCTTCATCGCGCGCCGCGCCCTGAACGCGCTGGGAATCGCCGGGGGGAAAGAGATCCGGGACTACATCCGCATCGGGGACCGGAAGAGCGTATCGGAGGCCCTGAAGGGGATGCTCTCCGCGGGGGAGATCGTGCGCCTCGGGGTCGGTGACCGCAGGGAGCCGGCCTATGCCCTTCCCGCTCTCCTGGAAGAGGCGGGGCGCATGAGGCCGGGAAAACCCCGGGTGCGCCTGCTGTCGCCCTTCGACAACCTGGCCATCTCCCGCCTCCGTTTGAAGGAGCGCTTCGGCTTCGAATACACCCTGGAGTGCTACACCCCGAAGGCGAAGCGGAGCCACGGCTACTTCGTCCTGCCCATCCTCTTCGGGGAGGAGATCGTGGGCCGGCTCGACCCCAAGGCAGACCGCCCCGGGAAAACCCTCGTCGTGCGCCGCCTCTCCCTGGAGCCGGGAAGCGAAGCGCGGGACGGGCTGATCACCGAACTCGCCCGTGCGCTGAGCGACCTGGCTTGCTTCAACCGCTGCGAGCGGGTGGTGCTCGAGGAGGTGCGGCCGATAAAACTCCTCGCCCCGTTGAAAAAGGCCTGCCGGGAAGCGTAGGGGACGGGAGCCTGCCGCGTGGGCCGCGCCTCATTCCCTGGCGCTGCCCGGATTCAACGATTCAATTACCGTCGCCTGCGGGGGGGAGGAGGGCGAAGACCCTCGCCGGGGCGCCGGTGCCGTCCTTTATCATCATGGGGATGACGTGGAGGACCGCGCCGGTGTCGGGAACTTTGTCCAGGTTGGCGATGTTTTCGAGGGCCAGTTTCCCGGCTGCGAAGAGGATGCGGTGGACCCGGAAGTCTTTGGACTTGCCGCGGTCGATGCTGGGGGTGTCGAGGCCCACGCCGCGGATGCTTCTCTCCTTCACCAGGAACTCCGCCGCCTCCGGGGAGAAGCCGGGGAAGCTCAGCTCGGGAAGCGCTTCCGGCCCGCTCTTTTCGGTGCCCAGGACCTGCTTCCGGTCGGGATAGAACCGGGTGCCGATGCCGGTGTACATCAGCACCCAGGAGCCCGGGGGGATGGAGCCGTGCCCGGCCTCCCAGGAGCGGATCTCCTCCACCGTGAGCATGTGGTCCCGGTCCCGGGCGCACTGCCGGGTCGCGTCGATGCGCACCGCCGGGCCGATCCATTCCCGGAGGGGGACCTGGTCGATGGTCCTGCCTCCCTCGGCGAAGTGGATGGGGGCGTCCGCGTGGGTGCCGCCGTGCTCCGAGGCCGCGTAGTTGTTGGAGGCGTACCACCAGCCCCCCGGGGTGATGCCCCAGCCGAGCTTCTCCAGACGGAAGGGCTCGGCGGTAGGCCAGTAGATGGTGCGCCCGTCGTAGGGGTAGGTCATGTCGAGAAGGCGCTCCTGCCCGGGTGTGCGGGATGCGGGGGAGGGAGCCAGGTCCCAGTCCACGGGATCGAGGAAGCTCTGGAATTCGAGCAGGCGCCCCTCGGGATCCGAGGCGAAAAAGTGATAGACGCGGAACGTCGGGTTCTCGCGCGGCGGGGCGGAGGCGCGGGCCTTGAGCCCGGCGTAGGCCGCGTCCACCGCGGCGCGGGAGGAGAAGAAGAGCGAGACCAGGGCCCCGGTGTCGCACTCCTTCTCCTGGTGCAGGCCGAGGAGGAGGTTCCCGAAGCGCAGGATCCGCACCCCGGGTTGCTCCAGCCAGGGAGTGAAACCGACCTCTCTCTCGTAGAAAGCGCTCACCCCGGCCAGGTCGCGGGTGCGGAAGAAGAGCATGCCGCCCTGCAGTTCCCCGCCGAAAGCGAGGAGGGGCGTCAGGCATGCGGAAAGAAAAGCGATGATCGCGAGCTTGCGCATGGAGACCTCCGCGCCGATGATAGCCGATCTGCGCCCCGGCGGCAATCCGCGGCGGACCCGGGGCCTACTCCGGCTTCCTCCGGTAGACGTCGGTGTTCAGGTACTTCAGGCCGGAGTCGGGCAGGAGGGTGACCACGGCCGCGCCCGGGCCGAGCCGCTCCGCCACCCGCAGGGCGGCCACCACGTTGGCCCCTGCGGAGGTGCCGGCGAAGAGCGCCTCCTCGCGGGCCAGGCGCCGGGCCATCTCCTTGGCCTCGGCCGTGGAGACGGGAATGACCTCGTCCACCAGCGAGGGCTCCCAGAGTGGGGGGAGGTAGCCGATGCCCACTCCCTCGATCTTGTGGGGGCCCGCCGCCCCGCCGGAGAGGACCGCCGACTCGGCCGGCTCCACCGCCACGACGCGGATGGCGGGATTGTGCCTCTTCAGGACGGTCGCGGTGCCGCGCAGGGAGGCGGCCGTGCCCACGGAGTGGACGAAGGCGTCGATCGCTCCCCCGGTCTGCTCCCAGATCTCGTCTCCCAGGGAGAAGTAGGCGGCGACGGCGTCGCGGTTGTTGAGCTGGTCGGTCCAGAAGGTGCCGGGCTCCCGGCTCAGCGTGCGGGCGGCCTCGATCATGTCGAGGATGAGCTTTTTTGTGGTCAGGCCGTTCTCGGAGGGCACGAGGGTGAGCTCCGCGCCCAGGGCGGCCATCTGGTCCAGCTTCTCGCGGCTGAAGGCGTCGGAGGTGACGATGCGGACGCGGTAGCCCTTCGCCGCGCAGACCAGGGCCAGGGAGGCGCCGGTGGAGCCGCCGGTGTATTCCAGCACCGTGCCGCCCGGCTTCAGCCGCCCCTCCTCCTCCGCCCGCGCGATCACCTCCCGCGCCATCCGGTCCTTCATCGAGCCGGTGGGGTTTTCCCACTCGAGCTTGACCCGGACCCGGGCGTGGCCCGGCGGGACGAGCCGGCGCAGCCCGATTAGCGACGTGCCTCCGATCGCCTGCAGAATGTCCATGGATTGGTCTCTCCCTCGAGCGGCCGGCCCCGCCGGCCGGACTCGTCGATTCAGATCCGCCCCCGGCTATTCCGCGATCTCCAGCCAGGAGAACCAGAGGGGGTGGTGCGCCTTGTACCAGTGCAGGATGTCGAGCAGTTTGCGCTGGCGCTCGGGCGGGATCACCTCGGCCGGGATGCGGTCGAGGTGGATGCGGATGCGCTCGTCCGGCAGGAAGTCGAGCGCCTCGGAGCAGATGGTCTGGATCTCGTTGCGGATGCGGCCGGAGTCGGAGATCTTGACCGGCCGGGACGTGAAGTCTTCGCCGCCCATGAAGCGGTTGAGCAGGGGGTTGAAGACCAGCCGGCTCTGTTCCAGGGTCTCCATCAGGCGCAGGGTGAAGGTGATGCGCTTGTCTCCGCCCGGGGCGGCGAGGCGCACGGTCACGCGGTAGACTCCGGGCTTCACCTCCTCCACCCCGGGGGCGCCGGAGTAGGGGTCGGGCTTCATGTAGCCGGAGACGGCGAGCAGGTCCCAGTTCTTCTCGGGGAAGAAGTCGTCGGTCTGCAGGATCGCCTTCTGCACCGGGATGCCGGCGTCGAGCCCCTCGTGGATCATGCGCCGGAACTCCTCCGCCTCGGCCGCCGTCGCCTCCCGGCCCAGGACGCCGGCCAGGCGGGCGGGAAAATCGGGGGCGTCGGGGGGCAGGGCCATGACCTGCTGCTCCTGTTCCCGGGGGAGGTTGAAGCTGGAGGTGAAGACGTTGAGGAAGGCCTCCAGTCCGAGCATGGGGGCCAGGGAGGCAGCCTGGATGGCCTCGGCCGAGGCGGCGTAGCCGTCGCAGAGGAAGAGGTGGGTCTCGCCGTCCTGGAGCCAGGTGCCGATGTGGTAGGTGGGGGCGTAGGTGCCCGACTCGGTGAAGGCGGGAATGCCGGTGGGCAGGGGCCAGCCCTCCTCCACCAGGTGCACCCCCTCCTGCGTCCACTCCTGCCAGAGCCCGCCGATGCGCGCGGCGCGGCTCTTGCCGCCCAGGGTCCAGACGTGGATGTTCGGGCGCCGGATGCCGGGGTAGGTGGCTTCGATCGCCTGCACCACCAGCTTGCGCGGGGTGCGGAAGGTGACCAGCACCGACTGGGCGGTGGCGGTCTGCACCACCTCGCGCGGCAGGAAGAGGTTGCCCATGTAGCCCTCGTAGGGGCGGACGATGCGCAGCGGCTGGTTGAAGAGGTGGAGCACGGTCATGGGGCCGGTCTGGCAGCCCTTGGAGAAGCGCGAGGTGTTCTCCAGGGTGTCGATGGCCGCCCCCCAGATGGTGATGCCGGCCGTCTTGGTCTCGCGGTAGAACTGCTCCCAGTCGTAGCCGGGGTCGTTGAGCAGGCGCACCACCCGGTGGTCGAGCCAGCGCGCCACCTCCGGCCGGGCGTAGACGCGGCCGAATCCGAGCTGCGGGTTGGAACCCATCTCCGGCGTCTCGCCCGCCTTCGGCATCAGGCCCTCGCCGAGGCAGACCATGATGGCGTGGTTCTCGGGCAGCTGCCGCGACAGGTACCAGAGGCCCTCGCTCAGGGCGTAGGCCGAGATGGCGTCGGCGTCCTTCTTGGCCTGGTTCAACGCCGACTTGTCGGCGTTGGCGCCGGCCCCGAAGCGGCCGAAGAGCAGGGTGCCGAGCGCGGTGACCGCCCCGGCCATGGCGAAGAGGCGCTCCATGGCCCCGTTCAGGAAGGAGATCTGGGAGGTGAACTCCCGGGCCGGCTGGCCGCGCAGCCATTGCACCTCGACGTCCTCCAGCCAGATGTGGAAGCGGCCCAGGATGGCCCGCGTGTCGAATGCCCACTGGGCGATCGTGTCCCGCTTGTCCCGGATCTCCTTCTGGGTCATCTCCGCCTCCTTGGGTCCGGCTGGAAAAACCGGTGCGGCCTGGAACCCCTGATGATAGGAATATCCCCCCGCGTTGTCAAGGCGAGGCCGCCGCTCCGGGCGCGGCCTCCCGCGCCCCGGTCCGGATTCAACGATTCAACGGCCGTCCCCTCTTCCCCTTCCGGAACTCGATCAGCTCGACCGGCGCGCCGTCGTGCAGCACCATGGCCGCGCGCACCCCCTGCGACGGGGCGCCGGGCGGGCAGAGGATCTCCAGGCCGCACGCCGCCAGTTCCCGGTCCAGGTCGTCCACCTCGAAGGCGACGTGCGGGAGGGTGCGGACCACCTCGGGCACGGGGCACCCCTCGTCGAACCTCATCCACTCGATTCCGAAGGGGCTGCTGCGAAACCCGCGCACGTGGATCTTCAGGTGCCGCAGGTGGGTCTCGCCCCGGTGCGGCACCTCCGTGGGGATGCCCAGGTGGTGGTACCTCCAGCCCAGCTTCGCGGTCACGTGCGGCGGCTCGTGGTCTTGTCTCCGGACGGGTTTCATGATGGCCTCCTTCGAGAGGGCCCGGTGGATTGTAACGGTCGGCCGCAAATTGCGCAAGCGCCGCCGCTCGCCTCCGGCGGGACCCCGGGAAGCGGGCCGGGCCTAGGCCAGCCCGGCCAGGGGCAGGAGCAGGCGCAAGCCCAGCCAGATGACCAGGCCGCCCAGGAGGTCGAAGAGGATGCCGGCCCGCACCATCCGGGTGATGGGCACCAGGCCGGACCCGTAGACGATGGCGTTGGGGGGCGTCGACACCGGCAGCATGAAGCCCCAGCTGGCGCCCAGGGTGGCGCCGATGGCCGGGGGCACCGGGTTGAGGCCGGCGGCCAGCGCCAGGGAGATGATCACCGGCACCACCATGTTGGCCGAGGCGGTGTTGGAGGTGGCCTCCGAGACCACGATGGCGATGTAGACGGCGGCCAGGGTGACTCCCCACACCGAGCGGGCGCCGCTCAGCTGCAGCAGGCCGCGGCCCACCGCCTCCGCCAGGCCGGTCTTGAACATCAGCTCGCCCAGGGCGATGCCGCCGCCGAAGAGCAGCAGCGTGCCCCAGTCGATGCGCGTCGCCTGGCGCCAGGAGAGGGTGAAGGTGCGCGACCGCCAGTCGACGGGCAGCAGGAAAAGGAGGAAGGCGGCCAGCAGGGCGGCCACCGCCTCCGGGAAGCGGGCGGTCAGAAACCGCGCCGGGGCCGACTGGCTGCCCAGCAGCAGCCCGGCCAGCCCCGGGAGGATCCACAGCAGCACGGCCAGGGCGAAGGCGGCCACCGTGTTCTTCTGGCCTCGGGTCCAGGGACCCAGCCGGGCCGCCTCCCCCCGCATGAAGGCCGAGCCGCCCCCGACCGCCCCTCGCTCCGGCCGGTGGAGGCCGTAGAGAAGGACGAAGAGGAGCAGCAGCATGACCGCCAGCAGCGGCACGGCGAAGAGCATCCACTGGAAGAAGGTGATGCGCAGGTTGGCGAAGCGCTCGATCATGGCCAGGCCGATCAGGTTGGGCGGCGTGCCCACCGGCGTGCCGATGCCGCCCGCCGAGGCGGCATAGGCGGCCATCAGCATCATGCCGGCGGCGAAGCGGGACTGCCGGGCCGGGGGCGCGTCCCCGCCGGAACGGTGGGGGGCGCCGGCCAGGGCCGAGACCATGCCCAGGCCGATGGGGAACATCATGGCGGTGGCGGCCGTGTTGCTGATCCACATGGAGAGGAAGGCGCAGATGGCCCCGTAGGCGAGGAGAATGCGGCCGGGGCGGTCGCCCACCCAGCGGATCGACATGATGCGGTAGGCGAAGCGCTTGTCCAGGCCGTGCACGGCCATCGCCTCGGCCAGGATGAAGGAGCCCAGGAAAAGGAAGATGAGCGGGTCGGCGAAGGCGGCCAGGACCGCCTTGGCCCCGGCCACGCCGGTCAGCACGCACAGCACCGAGCCCAGCAGGGCGGTCATGGGCAGGGGAATGGGCTCGGTCACCCACCAGACCACGATCCAGCCCAGCACCCCCGCCAGGGTGTGGGCCGGACGGCCCAGGGCGGGCATGGGCGCCAGCCAGAGCGCCGCCGCCACCGCCGGGCCGAGGAACAGCCCGATGCTCCGCCGCCACCGTTCGAACCTCTCCTCCAGCGGTGAGAGCCTCTCCTCCATGGCCCCTCCTCCTTCCCCCCGGCGCCGTTCCGCCGCCCGCGATCAGCCGACGCCGCGAAGCGTTTCCAGCAGCGGCTGGAACAGGGCGCGGGTGTTCATGGCCAGGATGGCCCAGCCGGCCAGGTTCACCCCCGCCAGCCCGGCGACCTGCCAGCGGGGGCTGCGGCGCAACCCGATGCCGACCAGGAGAAGGGCGGCCAGCAGAAGCGCCGGGACGCCCAGGAAGACCGCCGGGCGGGAGAGGAAGGCGGCCGCCGGGGGAATCTCGATCCCCGCGTCGAGGGCGAGCCGGGTCAGCCCGGGGACGTGCCAGGCGATGACGGCGTGGTTGTAGAGCTGGGCGATCCCGAGACCGGCCAGCAGCCCGGGCCAGAAGCGGGACAACCTGGTTTCTCTCGTCGGCATGGGGTTCTCTCCTCCGCGCACCCATGGTAGCAGATGCGATGGCGGTTTTCAAAGCCCGCGCACCTGGCGGTTTTTCCCCGGTCCCCGGGGCTCCGGGATCCAGGGCATGGACAAAAATTGAGAAATCCGGAGCAACCCCTTGACAAGGCGACGAGTCCCGGTCACAATTGATAATAATTCTCAATTGAGAGGAATTATAATGGATGAAATCGCCGCGCGACGCCTGGACGCCATGTCCGCCAAGATGAGGGCCCTGGGGCTGAAGCTCACTCCCCAGCGGCTGGCCATCATGCGGCAGCTGGCCGAGAGCGAGGATCACCCGGGGGCCGACGGGATCTGGGCGCGATTGAAGCGGCGCTTCCCCGGCATCAGCCAGGCCACGGTCTACCGCACCATCCAGCTGGTCAAATCGCTGGGCGAGGCCTGCGAGATCGCCTTCGCCGACGGCGGCAGCCGCTACGACGGCCGCCGCCCCCACCCGCATCCCCACGTCGTCTGCACGGGCTGCGGTTGCATCCTCGACCCCGACCTGCCCGGCCTGGAAGAGGTGACCCGCGAGGCGGCCGCCGCCAGCGGCTATCAGATCATGACCTTCCGGATCGATTTTTTCGGGTTGTGCCCCGACTGCAAGCAGATGCAATCCACCGAAACAAAACAAGGAGGAAAACGATGCAAAAGAAGAAGAAGCTGACCACCCGCAACGGCGCCCCGGTCGTCGACAACCAGAACTCCCTGACCGCCGGTCCGCGCGGCCCGATGCTGCTCCAGGACGTCTGGTTCCTGGAGAAGCTGGCCCACTTCGACCGCGAAGTGATCCCCGAGCGCCGCATGCACGCCAAGGGATCGGGGGCCTTCGGCACGTTCACGGTCACCCATGACATCACCCGCTACACCAAGGCCAAGATCTTCTCGGAAGTGGGCAAGAAGACCGAGCTGTTCGTGCGCTTCTCCACCGTGGCGGGCGAGCGCGGCGCCGCCGACGCGGAGCGCGACATCCGCGGCTTCGCCATCAAGTTCTACACCGAGGAGGGAAACTGGGACCTGGTGGGCAACAACACGCCGGTATTCTTCCTGCGCGACCCCCTGAAGTTCCCGGACCTCAACCACGCCGTCAAGCGCGACCCCCGCACCAACATGCGCAGCTGCCTCAACAACTGGGACTTCTGGAGCTCGCTGCCCGAGGCGCTGCACCAGGTGACCGTGGTCATGAGCGACCGCGGCATCCCCGCCACCTACCGCCACATGCACGGTTTCGGCAGCCACACCTTCAGCTTCATCAACGCCAGGAACGAGCGCTGCTGGGTCAAGTTCCACTTCCGGACCCAGCAGGGGATCCAGAACCTGAGCGACGACGAGGCGGGGGAGATCGTCGGGCGCGACCGCGAGAGCCACCAGCGCGACCTCTACGAGAGCATCGAGAAAGGCGATTTCCCGCGCTGGAAGCTCTACGTGCAGATCATGCCGGAGAAGGACGCGGCCACCTACAAGTTCCATCCCTTCGACCTGTCCAAGGTGTGGCTGAAGAAGGACTACCCGCTCATCGAGGTCGGCGTCATGGAGCTGAACCGCAACCCGGAAAACTACTTCGCCGACGTCGAGCAGGCGGCCTTCAACCCGGCCAACGTGGTCCCCGGCATCGGCTTCTCGCCCGACAAGATGCTGCAGGGCCGGCTGTTTTCCTACGGAGACGCCCAGCGCTACCGCCTCGGCGTGAACCACCACCAGATCCCGGTCAACGCCCCACGCTGTCCCACCCACAGCTTCCACCGCGACGGCGCCATGCGCGTGGACGGCAACTACGGCAGCACCAAGGGCTACGAGCCCAACAGCTTCGGCGAGTGGCAGCAGCAGCCCGAGTTCGCCGAGCCGCCGCTGGCCCTCTCCGGGGCCGCCGACCGCTGGGACTTCCGCCAGGACGACGACGACTACTACACCCAGCCGGGCATGCTCTTCCGGCTCATCGGCCCGGAGAAGCAGGCGCTGCTCATCGCCAACACCGCCCGGGACATGGCCAAGGTGCCCGACGAGATCAAGCTCCGCCACATCGGAAACTGCCTCAAGGCCGACCCCGCCTACGGCGAGGGGCTGGCCAGGGCCATGAAGATCCCGCTGGGCGACGTGAAGAAGAAGTAACCCGGATCCGCACTCCCGCGCCGCCGCCCGGTGGGGTGGCGCGGGCCCTTTCGTTCGGGGCGCGCCTCACGGCCGTTTCGGCCGGGCCCCGTCCAGCGCCGCGCGCACGGCGCGCAGCAGGGCGTTTCTCGTGAACGGCTTCTGCAGAAGTTGCAGGCCCAGGCCGGAGATGAACCCGGTGGGCAGGGCGTTGCCGCTGTAGCCGCTGATGAACAGGCAGGGGAGGCCGGGGCGCTGCGGGCGAATCTCGTCGAAAACGCCCTTGCCCCCGATCCTGGGCATCACCACGTCCAGCAGCAGCAGGTCGATCGCCGTTTCGTGGCGGCGGAACATGGCCAGGGCTTCCGCTCCATCGCCGGCCGAGAGCACGGTGTAGCCCGACTCCTCGAGGATGGCGCGGGCCAGGCCGCGGACCTGCTCGTTGTCTTCGGCCAGCAGGATCGTCTCGTGCCCGCCCGGGTCCCCGGTGTCCGGGCGCGGGGCGGGGGCGGCCGCGGTTTCCTGCAGGGCCGGCAGGTACACGTTGATGCGCGAGCCCTGGCCCGGCTCGCTGAAGACCTGGATCATGCCGTTGTGCTGTCGGACGATGCCGTAGACGGTGGCCATGCCGAGGCCGGTCCCCCTGCCGGGCCCCTTGGTCGTGAAGAAGGGCTCGAAGATCTTTTCCCGGGTCTCGTCGTCCATTCCGATTCCGGTGTCGGTCACGCTGATGCGCACGTAGCGGCCCGGCCGGGCCCACTCGTGCTTTGCGCAGGCCTCGGCCCCGAGCCGCACGCTGCCGGTTTCGATAGCCAGGCGGCCGCCGCCGGGCATGGCGTCCCGGCCGTTGATGCACAGGTTCATGATCACCTGCCCGACCTGGCCCCGGTCGGCGTTCACCGCGGGCAGGTTCGAACCGGGTTCGACGGCCAGTTCGATGTTCGCGCCGATCAGCGGGCGCAGCATGCCCAGCGTCTCTTCGATGACGTGGTTCAGGTCGAGCGGGGCCAACTGCAGCACCTGGCGACGGCTGAAGGCCAGCAGCTGGCGCGTGAGGTCGGCCGCCCGCCGGCCCGCCTTGCGGATCTCCGCGAGCCGGGAATGGGCCGGGCTGCCCGGGGCGAGCTCTTGGCCGAGCATGTCCGAGTAACCGAGGATGGCTTGCAGGATGTTGTTGAAGTCATGGGCGACGCCTCCGGCGAGCTGGCCGACGGCTTCCATCTTCTGTGACTGCCTCAGCCGTTCCTCGAGCTCCCGATGGTCGGTCACGTCCCGGTCCACACCGCGAAACCCGGTCACCCTTCCCTCGGCGTCGAGGATGGGGATGGCGCTGCTTTCCAGGAATCTCCACGTGCCGTTCCGGTGCCGGAAGCGGACCAGCAGGTTCTTCCAGCCCTGCCGGTTCCGGATCCAGCCGGGCATCCGCTCCCTGACCATCCGGCGGTCCTCGGGATGCATGAGGTCGACCGGCTGGCCGACGATCTCGCCGGCCTCGTAGCCGAGGATCTCCCGGATCGCCGGGTTGGAGTAGGTGTTGATCCCGTCCAGGTCCATGAACCAGATCCAGTCGCGCGATATCTCCAGGCCGGCCTGGACCATCTTCTCCCGCTCGCGGATTCCCTGCTCGGCCAGCACCTGGTCGGTGACGTCGATGAGCGACAGGATGGCGGTGCGGTCTCCGGGCATCATGGCCGCCTTCATGTACAGGTGCCGTGTCCGTCCGTCGCGGTCGACCCCCCGGAATTCCAGCGGCGCCGACGCCGCCCCGGACCCGGCCCGGCAGGCACCGAGAAACTGTTCCATGCGCGGTCGGTCATCGCGGGCGACGAAGGAAGACCAGGCGGCGATCTCCTCCAGCTCGGCCCGGGGGGAGCCGACCAGGGTCTCGAAGTTGGCGTTGACCAGCAGGATGGTGCCGTTTTCGGCCACCAGGGCGTTGGCCGTGGCCGTGCTCTCGAAAATCGCCCGGTAACGCTCCTCGCTCCGCCGCAGTTCCTCTTCCGCCTGCTTCTGGGCACTGACGTCGCGGGAGAACATGGCCACGGAGCGTATGCGACCGTCGGCCTCGAGCACGGGGGCCATCGTGTTCTCGAACCAGCGGTCGCCGCGGTTGTCGAAAAAATGGTCGGCCTGCCCCGAGGCCAGGCAGCGCCTGACCCGCTCCAGGCGGGCGGCGAACGTCTCCGGGGCCAGCACCTCGGCCGCGGAGTGGCCGACGATCCCATCCCTGGATTTGCCCCAGCGTTCCTGCAGCGCCCGGTTGCTGGCCAGGAACACCCCCGTTTCGTCGGTGATGGTGATGGCGTCGAGCGAAGCGTCGATCAGCGCCTGGAGCCGGGCCCGGCCCGATTCAATTTCCGTCTCCGCGTCCACATGCCGGGTCACGTCGACCAGGACGGCAAGGACGGCCGGGCGGCCCCGCCAGCGGACGGACCGGGTCCGGGCTTCGATCCAGCACGCGCTCCGGTCACGGCAGAGGAGGCGGAAGCGGGGTGGCGAAACCGGTTCGGCGCTGCGCCCTTCCGTCAGGAGCCAGCCGGCCGCCTCCCGGCGATCGTCGGGGTGAACGAGCCCGGCCAGCGGCGTCCGGCGGAGTTCGGCCAGGGGGCAGCCGGTCTCCCCGCACAACTTCGGATTCCCATAGAGCACCTTCCCGCCGCGGAAGACGGCGATCATCACGTCGGCCAGCTCGACCATGTCCCGGAAGGGGGGGGCGGCCGGCGCTGGTCCGCCGCCTTTCCGGCCGCGTTCAGCTCTCGGCTTCACGCTCATGGAGTTCTCTCCCGCCGCGCTTTTTCGCCACCAGTGTACCCCAGGCGATAAAAAAGCGCCATGGCGGCCGAGGCGCACCGGGATCCCCGGGAGGGGCCGGCCGGTGCCGCCGCCGCGCCGCCGGCTAGGGACGCGCCGCCTCGTGGATGGCCCGGGCCAGCTTTTCCAGGGTGTAGGGCTTGGGCAGGAAGGATCGGATGCCCAGGTTCAGCACGGACTGCACCCTGTCGTCCTCGCGGAAACCGGAGCTGAGGACGACCCGCACGCCGGGGTCGATCTCTTGCATCCGCAGGAAGGCGTCGCGGCCCGACAGGCGCGGCATGTTCATGTCGAGGAGCACCGCGCGGACCTCGGGGTGGCGCTCGCGGAAGAGCTGCACCGCCTCCTCCCCGTCGCCGGCCGTGGCCACCTCGTACCCGCACTGGCGAAGCATGTCGCAGGCCATCTGCTGCACGTAGGGCTCGTCGTCCACCACCAGCACCAGCCCGGAGCCGAACGGAATCGGCTGGTCACCGGCCGGGCGGCCCTCCAGGCGCTCGTCGGCGCAGGCGGGAAGGCAGACGCGGAACGTCGAGCCGCGGCCGGGCTCGGAGTGGACGTCGATGAAGCCGTGGTGCTGGCGGACGATGCTGTAGGCCATGGCCAGCCCCAGGCCGGTGCCGTGGCCCTTTTCCTTGGTGGTGAAGAAGGGCTCGAATACCCGCGCCCGGGTCTGGCCGTCCATGCCCACGCCGTCGTCCTGGACCGAGACGACCCAGTATCGCTCCGCCTCCGCCTCGGGGTGGGCGAGCCGGAACGGGCGGTCCGACGCCTGGATGCCGATGGCCATGACCAGCCGGCCTCCCTGCCGCTCTTCCTCGCCGCGCATGGTGGTCATGGCGTGGGCGGCGTTGACCGCCAGGTTGAGCAGCACCTGCTCGATCTGGGTGGGGTCGCCGCGCACCACCGCCGGCTGCGGCTGCAACCGCACCTGCAGGTCGATGCTCTTGTCCATGGTGTTCTGGCAGATCTTCAGCACGTTGCGGAGCGACTGGTTGAGGTCCAGCGGCTGGAAGTCGACCTCGCGCCGGCGCGACAGGGTCAGCAGCTGCTGCACCATGTCGGCGGCCCGCTGCGCCGAAGCCGAGATCACCTCCAGGTACTCGTCGAGGATCTTCCGCGGCGGTTCCGCCTCGTGCTGCAGCTTGTACTCGATCATCGACAGGGCCCCGGTGATGCCGGCCAGCACGTTGTTGAAGTCGTGGCCCAGCCCCCCGGCCAGGGTGCCGACAATCTCCATCTTCTGGGCCTGGCGCAGCTGCGACTCCTTGCGCTCCATCTCGGTGATGTCGTCGGCGCGGATGACCAGGCCATGGATGCCGTTGGCCATCAGCGGGAAGAGGGCGACGTTGTGGACGGCCGGCTCCGGGTCGCCGAACACCTCGCGGAACAGGTGCCGCGGCTCCTGGGTGGAGATGACCTCCTCGAAATGCGGCCGGAGCCTCTGGAACGGGGGCAGGACCTCCCACAGCGAGCGGCCGATGGCCTGCTCCGCCGGAACGCCGCTGAAGGCGACGGCCGCCTGGTTCCACTGGGTCACGATGCCGCGCTCGTCGGTGGCGACCAGCATCGAGGGCATGGACTCGATGATGTTGGTGAGGTAGTTCTTGAGCAGCTCGATCTGCCGCGTCTGGGCGCGGATGGTCTGGAAGTCCTCCTTCAGGGAGCCGGCCATGCGGTTGAAGGTGGCCGCCAGCAGGCCGAACTCGTCGTGGGCGGGCAGCTGCAGCGGCGCGTCGAACTCCTGGCGGGCCATGGCCGTGGTGGCGGTCAGCAGGGCACCGGTGGCGGCGGTGATGTGGCGCCCGGTCACCAGGGCCACGACGAGCCCGGCGGCGGCGGTCACCAGGAAGGCGACGACGAGGCCGACCAGGGTCCAGCCCAGGGCGCGGCGCAGGGACGAGTGGTCGACGGCCAGGTGCAGCTCCACGCGGTCCGGCCCGCGGGTGCCGATGGGGATCGACTCGAGGTCCAGGCGCCGGCCGCCGGCCCGCAGCGAGCGCTGCCCCGAAACGAGTTGCCTGGCCGCGAGGGGTTCGCCGAGGCTGGAGGCGAAAATCCGGCCGTTTCGCGTGAGGAGGATCTCCGCTCCCGTCTGGCGGCGCAACTCCCGGGCCAGGTCGCTGTCCAGGAAGTAGCCCAGGGTCACGCTGCCCAGGATGCGGCCGGGCTCGTTCATGTGGTGCACCGGCACCGTGGTGCGCACCAGGAGGTCGGGGCCGTACGGCTCAATCGCCCGCGACGTCCTTCCCTCCCGGGCGAGCTGCAGGCCGCGGTGCCCGGTGTCGCGGACGTTGAACACCCCGGGGGCGTGCCCCTGGGCGATGATGACCCCGGCCCGGTCGTGCACGGTGACGACGTCGGCGCCGATGAGGCGGTTGAGCGGCCCCAGGAACTTGAGGATGACCCCGGTGTCGTCGAAGTAGATGCCGCGCTGGACTTCGTAGTGGGTGGCCACCAGGGAGGCGTAAATCGTCGTCCGGTGCTGGACGCCGATGAAGGCGTTGTACACCGTCCGCTTCTCCTCCGCCATGGCGCGTTCCAGGGAGCCGAGCAGCCGCGAGCCCAGCAGGGAGAAGGCCACCGCGGTGACGGCGACCAGCGGCACCAGGATGATGGAGATGATGAGGGCGATCTTGGCGCGGACCGACAGGCGGGCGATCAGGCGGTTGATCATGGGCGGCCGGACCCGCCCTGGCGGCGGCGGTACTCGGCGATCAGGCGGTAGGTCCTCTCCAGCGGCGCGTACGCCTTCTCGTCGACCACCTGGAAGCCGGAGAGGAAGTAGTCGTCGATGAGCACCGGCTTGCCGTCCTCCAGGCGGGTGGAGCGGTCGAGCTCCACCAGCGCCGCCTGCAGCCGGCGGAAGAGGTCGTCGGGAAAGCGGTTGCACACCACGAAGGAGCCGAACGGGATCGGCTCGGTCTCCAGCACCACCCGGAAGGGGGTTCCGTGCTGGCGCTGATACTCCTCGTAGTTGCGGTCATAGGTCGCGCCCAGGTCGACCGAGCCCTGGTGGACCGCCTCGGTCACCTTGATGTGCGAGCCGAGGAAGAAGACCCGCGAGAAAAACGTTTCCGGGTCGATCCCCCGCTGCAGGAAGAGCGAGACCGGGTAGAGGTACCCGGACGCGGAGGTGATGTCGTTGAAGGCGATGGTGCGGCCCCGCATCCCCTCCAGGCTGCCGATCGGCGATTCGCGGCGGGTGAAGACGTACCCGCGGTACATGGAGGAGTCGTGCCACTTCAGCGTGGCCAGGTAGCGGAAATGGCCCCGGGCCGAGGCCAGGGCCTCGGCGTAGGCCATCGGGGTGAGCGAGGCCACCTGGATGCGGCCGGACACCAGGTCGCGGAGCAGGGTCTGGTAGTCGGGGGTGATGTTGAGCACCACCTCGGCGTTGAGCCGGCGGCTGAGGTAGCGCAGGAAGCGGTCATAGAACCGGCGCAGCTTCTCTTCCCGGTCCCAGGGGGCCTCGCCGAGGTTGATCACCGGGCGCGCGCCGGCACCCGGCGCGGCCTGGGCCGGCGCCCCCGCCTCGCCGGAAATGATCTCTTCGCCGGGAATGGAGAGCGGTTCCGCATCCGGTTCCTGCCGGGAACAGGCCGGGATGGCCAGCAGCGCCAGGGTCACCATCAGCCACGTGCGAACCGGTTCGCGTTTGCCCATCACCTGAATATAGTACCGCTTTCCGGGCCGTTTTCAACACGTTTCGCGTGGATTCCGTTCCCGGGGCGGGCCTTCTCTCCGGGCGGCGCAGGCGCTGGGTCCGCCCCGGCTTTCGTGCTATGATCGGGCCGAGAGGCGCCTGCCGGCGCCGTGGAGGCCTGCATGAAACGGTTCGTTCCTTTGGTCGCCGCCCTGTCGCTGCTTGCCGCCGCCTTCCTGCCCGCCGCCGGCGCCGTGCCGCGGCCCGAGCACCCCCGCCCCTCCTTCGAGCGCCGGGAGTGGCTCAACCTCAACGGCACCTGGACCTTCGCCTTCGACTTCGGCCGCACCGGGGCGGAGCGGGGATTCCCGGCCAGCACGGGATTCGAGCGGGAGATCACCGTGCCGTTCTGCCCGGAGAGCGCCCTCTCGGGGATCGGCTACCGGGACTTCATCCCCGCCATCTGGTACCACCGCGCCATCGTGGTTCCCGAGGCGTGGCGGGGCCGGCGCATCCTGCTGCACTTCGGCGGGGTCGATTACGAGAGCACCGTCTACATCGACAACCGCCGGGCGGGCGTCCACTACGGCGGCGGCGCGCCCTTCTGCCACGACATCACCTCCTTCGTGACCCCGGGCCGGGTCCACCACCTCGTGGTCCGGGCCGAGGACGACCTGCGCGCCGGCACCCAGCCCTCGGGCAAGCAGAGCCGCGCGTTCCATTCGCACGGGTGTTTCTATACCCGCACCACCGGCATCTGGCAGACCGTCTGGCTGGAGGCGGCGGCGATGTCCGGGCTGGCGGAGGTGCGCGTGTTGCCCGACCCCGAGGCGGGCTGCTTCCATTTCGAGGCCCGGCTCTTCGCCGCGGCCTCCGGGCAGAAGCTGCGCGTGACCGTGGCCGCCGGGGATAAAAAGCGGTTTGCTACCGCCGCCATCGGCCAGCACGCCCATCTCACCGTGGCCGTGCCGCTGGTTCGGCCCTGGTCGCCGGCCGACCCCTTCCTCTACGACCTGACCTACGAGGTGATCGACGCCGGCGGCCGGGTGGCGGACCGGGTGAAGGGTTATGCCGGCCTGCGCTCCGTGCGCGTGGAGGGGGGGCGCATCCTGCTGAACGGCCGGCCGTTCTTCTTGCGGATGGTGCTCGACCAGGGCTTCTATCCGGACGGCGTCTGGACCGCGCCCAGCGAGGAGGCGCTGCGGCGGGACATCGAGCGGGCCATGCAGGCCGGCTTCAACGGGGCGCGGCTGCACCAGAAGGTGTTCGAGGAGCGATTCCACTATTGGGCCGACCGCCTGGGCTACCTGACCTGGGGCGAGTCCCCCTCCTGGGGCTGCGACCTCAACCGGCCGGAGGCGGCGCGGAATTTCCTGGCGGAGTGGGGAGAGATCGTCCGCTCCCTGCGCAACCACCCCTCGATCATCGCCTGGAGCCCCTTCAACGAGACCTGGGAGCGGGGCGGGGGCGACGGAGGCGAGCACGACCGATGCCTGCGCGACGCCTACGACCTCACCCACGCCCTGGACGGCACCCGGCCGGTGAACGACGCCTCCGGGCTCTATCACGTGAAGACCGACCTCTGGACGGTGCACGAGTACGAGCAGGACCCGGACAAGTTCCGGCAACTCGTCTCCCCCGATCCGGTCGCGGGGGTGAAGCCGCGCAAGCCGGAGTGGGAGGCGGCCTACGCCGGCCAGCCCTACGTCGTGGCCGAGTACGGGGGCATCCGCTGGATCGTCGGCCCGCCCCACGCGGCGAACTCCTGGGGCTACGGCGAGGGCCCGAAGAGCGAGGAGGAGTTCTACGCCCGGCTCGGCGCGCTGACCCGGGTGATCCTCTCCCTGCCCGAGGCGTGCGGATTCTGCTACACCCAGCTCACCGACGTGGAGCAGGAGCAGAACGGCATTTACCGCTTCGATCGATCTCCGAAGTTCGACATGGCGCGCATCCGCGCCATTTTCGGCGCGCCGAGGTGAGCGGGAGACGGCCCGCCGCTCCTCCCCGCTGACCGGCCCGGAGGCGCTCCCGTTCCGGTTGGCGGGGGGCGACATTTTTCGCATTCGCCGTGACGTTCTTCCCCTTCCGACCGTATGTATGAATGAACTCGCCCGTTCCGCCGTCGGGGCCGGAGCCCCGCCCCGCCACCCGGTCCGGGGCGGCAGGGCGTCGCCGGGGGGCGAGCGGAGACAAGGAGACCACCATGGATACACGCCAGTCGGCGCAACGCTTCTTCTTGGGGATCATGCTGATTGTTTCTGCCGCCGGTCAACTGACCGCCCAACAACCGGTGGCGGAATTCGCTCCGGGTCAGTGGGACCTGGGCCAGGCCCGGATCACGGAGCACCTCGGCCGCCAGGCCCTGGCGGGGACCGCCTTCATGAAGGGGGCCGCCCTGGGCAACGGCGTGATCGAGGTGGACATCGCCACCACGGCGAAGTCGCGCTCCTACCCCGGCCTGCTGTTCCGGGTGAAGGACGGGGCCAACTACGAGCGGGTATACGTCCGCCCGCACCGCTCGCCCTTCTACGATGACGCGCTGCAGTACGGGCCGGTCTTCAACGGCGTGGACTCCTGGCAGCTCTACAACGGGCCCGGGCTCACCGCCGCCCTGGAGGTGGCGCCCGACCGCTGGAACCGGCTGAAGGTCGTCGTGGCCGACCGGCAGGCGCAGGTCTTCTGGAACGACGACCCCGATCCGGTGCTGGTCATCGACGACCTGGCCCATGGCGGCGGCGCCGGGAGCATCGGCCTGGCGGGCCCCCTGGACGGCACGGCCTTCTTCTCCAACCTGCGCTACGCGGCCTCCGACGCCCTAACCCTGCCCCCGCCGCCCCCGGTTGAAGAGATGCCCGGCCGGGTGGGCAACTGGGAAATCTCCGCCCCCATGCCCGTGGTCGGGGTCGATTTCTCCGAGTACCCCGCCCAGGCTGCTTCGTCCGCCTCCTGGAAAGCGGTCACCGCAGACCGCCGCGGCCTGGTCGACGTCTCCCGGCACTTCTCGCGGGGTTCCCGGGTCGGGGACTGCATCCTGGCCCGGGCCACGCTGGCGGCGGAGAGCGACTCCCTGATGGGTATCGATTTCGGCTACAGCGACATCGTCACCGTCTTCCTGAACCGCCGCCCGGTTTACAGCGGGAACTCCGCCTACCGCTCGCGCGATCCGTCGTTCCTGGGCATCGTCGGCTACCATGACTCGCTCTACCTGCCGCTCCGCAAAGGCGACAACGAGCTGCTGCTGCTGCTCGGCGAAACCCAGGGCGGCTGGGCCTTCTGCCTCCGCCGCAGCCAGGAGGTTTTCGCCCACCCGGCATTGAAACGGGGCTGGAAACTCGAGTCCAACCTGGCGCTGCCGGAGGCGGTGGTCTTCGACCCCGGGCAGAACGTCTTCTACGTATCCAATTATTTCAACGAGGGCCAGGAGTTCGTCTCCCGGGTCTCGGCCACCGGCGAGATCATCGCGCGCGAGTGGGTCCGCGGGCTGCGGATGCCCACCGGCATGCTGCTGCGCGGCCAGACCCTGTACGTCGTGGACCGGACCGGGCTGAAGGTGGTCGACA
Organism: uncultured Clostridia bacterium; assembly: GCA_964479735.1. Taxonomy (GTDB): domain Bacteria; phylum Acidobacteriota; class Aminicenantia; order UBA2199; family UBA2199; genus CAYZNT01. The sequence continues at coordinate 38,262 of CAYZNT010000022.1, read as the reverse complement.
CGCGCAGCGGGGAGATCCGCGAGACGGTTCCCTTGCCCGGCGTGCGCATGGCCAACGACGTGGCCATGGATACGGCGGGCAACCTCTACATATCCGACACGCCGGCCGGCATCGTCTACCGCCTGGCCGGAGGCAGGCTGGAGCCCTGGCTGGAGAACCTGAACCGCCCCAACGGGCTGCTGTGCGAAAAGAACCGGCTGCTGGTCGGGCAGAATGAAAAAGTCGTCGCCGTGGGCCTGAAAGACAGGAACCTCACGGTGCTGGCCCTCTTTCCCCGGGGCTCCAACATCGACGGCATCGAGGCCGACGGCCACGGCGGCTACCTGGTCGGCGACCATGGCGGCCGGCTCTACCGCCTGGGCGCGGCCGGTGGGCAGACCCTGCTGCTCGACACCTCCACCGCCGACGAGCGGATCGCGGACTTCGCCTTCGTGCCCGGACGGAAGCTGCTGCTGATCCCCACCTTCGACGCCAACACCCTGGCGGCCTACTCCCTGGAGCTTGAACCGTGAGCGTCCCGGTCGCCGTCTCGCCTCCCGCGGCCGTTGGGCGGGCGGTCATGACCCTCCTCCTGGTGCCGGTCATGGCCTTCGGCGCGTTCCCGGCGGACGATGGCCCCCTCCCGCCGTCGGAACGGTCGGTGCGCGCCCATCGCCTGGCCGGCCGGGTGCAGGTGGACGGCCGGCTGCTGGAGGAGGAGTGGTGGAGGCCGCCGCTGAACGGCTTCACCCAGAACGATCCCGACGACGGCAAGCCCTGCTCCGAGAAGACCGACGTCTGGCTGGCCTACGACGACGACGCCATCTACGTCGCGGCCAGGCTTCACGACTCGGAGCCGGGAAAGATCACCCGCCTCCTCTCCCGCCGGGACGAAGCGGTGGATGCCGACTACTTCATTTTTTGCGTGGATCCCCTGAACGACAAGAGGAGCGGCTTCATGTTCGCGGTCAACCCCGCCGGGTCGGTCACGGACCGGGTCATATACAACGACACCTGGACCGATCTCTCCTGGGACGGCCATTGGGAGGCGCGGACGACCATCGACGACGGCGGCTGGTCGGTGGAGATGCGCATCCCCTTCGACCAGCTGCGATTCAAGAAGAAGAACAACGGCGAGGAGTACCTCTGGGGGGTGAATTTCCGCAGGGACATCAAGCGCAAGAACGAGCGGGCCACCTTCGCCTGGGTGCCCAAGACCGAGAGCGCCTTCGTCTCGCGCTTCGCCCGCATGGAAGGCATGCGCGGAATCGCCCCGCGCCCCCTGATCGAGGCGGTTCCCTATGCCATCGGCAAGGCCAACTTCATCCAGGCCCAGCCGGGAAACCCCTTCCAAACCGGGGAGGAGTTCCTGGCCAACGCCGGCGCCGACCTCAAGCTGGGGCTGTCCAGCAGCCTGACGCTGGACCTGACCCTCAATCCCGACTTCGGCCAGGTGGAGGTCGACCCGGCCGTGATCAACCTCTCGGCGGCGGAGAGCTATTACTCGGAGAAACGCCCGTTTTTCATCGAGGGGGCGCAGATCCTCCAGTTCGGCTCCGGAGGCGCCACCAATTCGATCGGGGCCGACTGGAGCCCGCCGCGCCTGTTCTACAGCCGCCGCATCGGCCGGGCCCCGCAGGGCGCCGCCGACACGGATGGCTACGCGGACTACCCGGAATGGGCCACCATCCTGGGCGCCGGAAAGCTGAGCGGCACCCTGGGCCGCAACTGGAAAATCGGTTTCCTGACCGCGCTGACCCAGAGGGAGCACGCCGAAATCGACGAACAGGGACTGCGCTCCGCCCGGGAGGTGGAGCCCTTCACCGGCTACCTGGTGCTGCGCGCGCAGAAGGAGTTCGGCCAGGGGCGTCAGGGGCTCGGCGTCATGGCCACGTCGGTCCTGCGCGACCTGCGGACGGAGGCCCTTTCCTCGCTCCTGAGCCGCCGGGCGTACGGCTTCGGCATCGACGGCTGGACGTTCCTGGGCAACAAGAAAGCGTGGGCGGCGACCGGATGGCTGGCCGGGACCCGGGTGGAGGGCAGCCGGGAACAGATCACCGCCCTGCAGCTCTCCTACCCCCACTATTTCCAGCAGCCCGACGCCGGCTACCTGGAGGTGGACGAGGGAGCCACGTCGCTCTCCGGGATGGCCGGCCGCTTCAGCCTGAACAAGGAGAAGGGCAACCTGCTTTTCAACGCCGCCCTGGGCTTCGTCTCTCCGGGCTTCGATTGCCGCGATCTGGGCTACCAATCGCGGGGAGACGTGATCAACGGCCACCTGATGCTGGGCTACCGATCCTTCAAGAGATGGAAGTTCGTCAAGGAGTGGGACCTCATGGTCTTCACCCAGCGCAACTACAACTTCGGCGGCGACCGGATCGGCGAACAGCGGGTCATCGTGATCCATGACGTCACCTTCACCAGCTTCTGGTCGGCCTACTGCCAGTGGAGCCACAACCCGCAGAAATGGAGCAACTCCTGGACCCGCGGCGGGCCGCTGATGCTCATGGGACGGTACGACTGGATCGACTGGGGGGTCTGGAGCGACAGCCGCCGGACCATCGTGTTCAGTTTCGGCGGCTATCACCTGATGAGCGGGTGGGGCCGGTCGACCCACGTGGGGACGGCCAGCCTGCGGTGGAAGCCGGTCACGAATTTCAACCTGTCGGTCGTCCCGGACTACGAGGTTTCGACGAATCCCGCCCAATGGCTGGCCAATGTCAGCGACCGGGTCAAGACGGCCACCTACGGCACCCGCTACATTTTCGGGAAACTGGACCAGAAGACGCTATCCTGTTCCATCCGCCTCAACTGGATCTTCACGCCCCGGCTCAGCCTGCAGGCCTACATCCAGCCGTTCATCGCCGCGGGAACCTTCGGGGAGATCAAGGAACTCAGCCGGCCGCGAAGCGACGACTTCCTCACCTACGGGGAAGGCGCCTCGCGCATCGTCCGCGAGGAGGGCCGGTACCGGATCGACCCCGGCGACGGGGGCGCGCCGGTCGCACTCCCCGACCCGGACTTCAACTACAAGTCGCTGCGCGGGACGGTCGTGTTCCGCTGGGAGTACCGCCTGGGCTCCACCCTGTACCTGGTCTGGACCCAGAACCGGGCCGATCACTCCCATCCCGGGGACCTCTCCCTCGGCCGCGATCTCGGCGACATGCTGCGTGCCCCCGGGGACAACGTATTCATGCTAAAATTCACCTACCGGGTGCGGTTGTGACCGGGCGGCCCGTGCGCGGTCCGGGCGGGGCCGGGGCGCCCCGGACCGGTCCGGGAGAATCGTGAAAAAGGCCGCCAGCGCCGGCGGGGGAGTCGGAGCATGATGCGTGGAACCCTCGGTTGCAGTGACCTGCAGGTGTCGGCCATCGGCCTGGGCTGCATGGGCATGTCGGAGTGGTACGGGCCGACGGACGACGGGGAGTCGGCCGCCACCGTCCGGGCGGCCCTGGACGCCGGGGTCAACTTCTTCGACACCGCCGACGTCTACGGCAACGGCCACAACGAGACCCTGCTGGGCCGGGCCCTAGGCGGAAGGCGCGAGGAGGCGGTCATCGCCACCAAGTTCGGTTTCCTGCCGGGAGAGCGCGGCGTGTGCGGGCGGCCGGAGTACGTCCGGCAGGCGTGCGACGCGTCGCTGCGGCGGCTGGGAATCGAGCGCATCGATCTCTACTATCTCCACCGCATCGACCCGGAGGTGCCGCTGGAGGAGACGATCGGCGCCATGGCCGGGCTGGTGCGGGAGGGCAAGGTGCGCCACATCGGCCTGTCGGAGGCCTCGCCGCGCTCGCTGCGCCGGGCCTGCGCCGTGCACCCGGTGGCGGCGCTGCAGACGGAGTATTCCGTCTGGGTGCGTCACGTGGAGGCGGAGATCCTGCCCGCCTGCCGCGAGCTGAACATCGCCCTGGTGTCCTACTCCCCGCTGGGCCGCGGCTTCCTGACCGGAACGCTGACGGAGCGGGAGGCGCTCGGCCCCGACGACTTCCGCGCCAGCGTCCCGTTGTTTGCCGAAGCCAACTTCGAGAGCAACCGCCGCGCCGTGACCGCGCTCGAGGAGATGGCCGCCGCCCGGGGCTGCACGGCCGCCCAGGTCTCCCTGGCCTGGCTCCTGGCGCGCGGCGGCGACGTGTTTCCCATCCCCGGCACCAAGCGCCGCAAGTACCTTCTCGAAAACGTGCAGTCCGCCAGAATCTTCCTCACCCCCGACGAGGTGCGGCGCATCGACAACCTGGCCGCCCTGGTCCGCGGCGCGCGCAAGAGCGAGCCGGGGATGAGGCTGGTGGACAAGTAGGGCCGCCTCCCCTCACGCGGCCGGGTTCCTGCGGCCGAGTCGGACCAGGGCAAGGATCAGGTCGAAGGCGATGGCCGCCGCCACCACCAGCAGGGTCGTCGTCACCGAGTTGTGAAGCCAGCCGTGGAGCCGGGCCGGGACCTGGGAACTGAAGATCTCCGCGCGCTGCAGGTTGAGGGCGGCGGCGACGAGCAGCAGGGCGATGCCGTCGCTGACGACGTCGACCTGGCGGGACCGGCGGCGCGTTCTGCAGAACGACTTGACGACCAGGGCGAGGGCGCCGACCGCGAGCAGCGCGATCGCGATCAGCGAGAGCCAGCGGCCGGGCCCGGGGAGCAGAAGGGGGCGGAAATCACCCGGGCCGGTGCGGAGGAGGAAGACGGATCCGTAGGTCCGGTGCAGCCAGACGGCGGCGGCGGCCAGCGCCGTCATGATCCCGGCCCCGGCCAGGATCGCGACGCGGCCGGCCAGCGTTTTCGCCCCCTCGAACCCGATCTCGTCGATGTCGCGGGCGAAGCGCGGCCACGGGAGACGGACCTCCCTGCCGCTCCGGGTGACGAAATGGAGCACCAGGGCGACGATGCCGAAGTCGGCCAGGAAGGCCATCGGCAGGTACATGAAGGCCTCGGCGATCCCCAGGCGCGGCACGAAGAGGAACGGGAAGACGACGAAGCTTTCCCGGAGGGCGACGGCGAGCAGGGCGAAGGCGGCATGGACGGCGAAGAGCAGGCTGGTGTATCGGAAGAGGTGGCGCTGGTAGGCCGGGGCGATGATGGGCCTTCCGTCCAGGTACTTCTCGGCCACCTGGCGCGGCCCGCCGTACGATGCGATCGCTTCCTGCAGCGACGATTCCGTGACCGGCCCGGCTTCCCGCTCCGCCTTCTCCAGGATGTGGCTGCGGATCTCGGCCAGGATCTCTCCGCGCTCCCGGCTGCCGGCGAGGAAATGACCGATCTCTTCGAGGTAGGCCTCGAGGTTCTTATACATTTTTCTTCTCCTTCAGGAATCGCCTCACGATCTCGTCCTGCTTTCTCCAGATGGAAAGCAGCCCGTCCAGCATCTCGCGCCCGGCGGCGGTGACCCGGTAGAGCTTCCGCGGGCGCTCCTCGCCGATCTCCCACTTGCCCCGGACCAGGCCCCGCTTCTCCAGGCGCCGCAGCAGGGGGTAGAGGGTGTTCTCCTCGATCTCGTAGCCCTGGTCGCGGAAGTCGCGCACCATGGCGTAGCCATAGGTTTCCCGGTCGAGAACGGCCAGGACCAGGAGCTGCAGAAACCCTCGCTTCATCTCGGTCTCGATACTGCCGAGGTCAGTATCCATGGCCGAACCTCCGTTTTTCCAAATACTGTCTGACGTCGCCAAGTAACATATCATTATTATAATGTGTATCACACAGTATGTCAACGGCGATCTTCGCCAAGCCACAAATGGAAGACGTGATGAACTCCACCCCGGATCGGGATGAAACCGATGCTCTCCAGCCGGCGGGCCGGGGCGCAGGGCCTAGCCGACCTTCTCCGCCACCACCAGGTACTGGAAGGTGAAGAGCGGCAAGGCCTGCTCGGCCGTGATGCCGCGGAGGACGACCTGTCCGAAATCCAGGTCCTGAGGCCACGACTCCCGATCGATGTTCCGCTGCAGCATGCTCTGGTACTCGAGGATCCGGTATCCGGCCGTTTGGAACATCTCCTGGATTCCGCTCCGGGTGAAGAAGCGGATATGGGAGGAGTCCAGCAGCCCGCTGGACGTGTAGTCCCAGCGGCCGGCGATGAGTCGCAGGATGAGGCCGAGGTTCTGGACGTTGGGGATGCTGGCGATGAGCCGGCCCGCCGGGGCGAGATAGCCGCGCAGGGTGGCCAGCGTTTTCCAGGGGTCGTAGAGGTGCTCGAGGACGTCGGCGCAGACGACCAGGCCGAACGACTCCCGCGCGAGGTCCGGAGGCAGGGTGCCCGGTTTCTCGATGTCGCCGACGATGACCCGGTCCAGGCGGGTTCTCGCCTTTTCGGCGGCCCCCTCGTCGATCTCCACCCCGACGCAGGTCACCCCCGGGAACTTCCGCTTGATGGCCGCCGCCGTGGCGCCGGCGCCGCAGCCGATCTCCAGCACGGAGCGCGGCGGGGCGGCGATCAGCCCGACCACGTCCAGGCGCGGGCTGTCTTCGTACTTCCGATCGTGGGTTGCGTCGAGGGGCGAACCGCGTCCCTTTCCCATCCCCCCTCCTTATTCTGTCACCCGATTGTAGGGGCGGGCGCCGGGGAAGTCAAGGAACCGGCTTCTTCCCGATTGACATGCCCCTCCCGTTCCCGCAAAATGGTCTTTCGCGCAAATCGCCGCGCGGCCTTCCTGCCGCGCCTGTGGAGGGGATGATGACCGGTTCGAAGTCCGCTGTCGTGAAGTCGTTTTGGTTTTCCCTGGTTCTCCTGGCCGTGGTGTCTCCGGGCTTCGCCCAGGAAGAGGTGACCTATCAGCTGCCGCCCCGGGAGATCGCCGACCTGGTCGACGCCCCCAACAGCCCGATCGTGATGCCGGCGCCGGACGCCAAGACGCTGTTGATCGTGGAGCGCCCCTCCTTGCCTCCCATCGCCGACATTTCGCAGCCGGAACTGAAGCTGGCCGGGCTGCGCATCAACCCGAAGACCAACGGCCCGGGCGCGGGCCGCACCGCCTACTTCCGCAAGGTCGCCTTCCGGGACCTGCGCACGATGAAGGAGTTCCCGCTCGCCGGGTTGCCGGAGGGCGCCCGCCTCTCGGACCCGCAGTGGTCGCCCGACGGCCTGAAGGTAGCCTTCATCGTCACCGTCGACTCCGGCCTCGAGCTCTGGGTGGCGAGGGCCGCCGACGGGCAGGCGGCGAGGCTGACCGGGGCGGTGGTGAACGGAGCCATCGACCCGTTCAGCTACGGCTGGCTTCCCGACTCCGAGCGGCTGACCTGCCTCACCGTGCCCCCGAACCGCCCGCCGCAGCCGCAGCGGGACCCCGTGCCGCGCGGGCCGGTGGTGCAGAGCAACTGGGGCAAGGCCGCCCCGGTGCGCACGTTCCAGGACCTGCTGAAGGACAAGCACGACGAGGCGCTCTTCGATCACTACGCCACCTCGCAACTGGCGATCGTGGACCTCTCCGGCGGCACGGCGTCCGTCGGCGAACCGGCCCTCTTCGCCTCCGTGGACCCCTCGCCCGACGGCCAGTACCTGCTGGTCGAACTGGTCAAGCCCCCCTTCTCCTACCTCGTCCCCTGGACCGACTTCCCGCGGACCTTCGAGATCTGGGACCGCGCCGGAAACCTGGTGAAGCGGGTCGCCGACATTCCCCTGGCCGAGGACGTTCCCCCGGGGAACGATGCCGTGCGCCGGGGGCCGCGTGATTTCAACTGGCGCACCGACACCGCGGCCACCCTCTGCTGGGTCGAGGCCCAGGACGGGGGCGACCCGGCACGCCCGGCGGAGATCCGCGACCAGCTCTTCTTCCTGACCTCTCCGTTCACCAGTGCGCCCCAGCCGGGCCCGCAGCTGTCCTACCGGCTGCGCGGCATCCAGTGGGGGACGGGGGACATGGCCCTGCTCCATCACTACTGGTGGAAGAGCCGCCGGCTGCGCACGGAACTGTTCCGGCCCGCCGAGCCCGGCCAGCCCTTGCGCACGCTCTTCGACCGTTCGGCCGAAGACCGCTACGGCGACCCCGGCCGCTTCGCCACCGTGCCCAACCGCTGGGGCCGTCGCGTGCTGCGCACCGATCCCACGGGTCGCCTGCTCTTCCTGGTCGGCCGCGGCGCCTCGCCCGAGGGCGACCGCCCCTTCATCGACTCCTACGAGCTGGCCACCGGAGCGACCCGCCGCCTGTGGCGCTCCGCCGCCCCCTGGTACGAAAGCCCCGTGGACTTCGTCGACTCCGCCGGACAGGTCGTGCTGACCAGCCGCGAGGGCAAGAAAACCCAGCCCAACTATTTCCTGCGCGACCTGCGCAACGGCCGGCTGACCCCGGTCACCTTTTTCCCGCACCCCTTCCCGGCGCTGCGCGACGTCGAGAAGCAGATCATCCGCTACCGGCGGCCCGACGGCGTCGAGCTGAGCGGCAACCTCTACCTGCCGGTGGGCTACCGCAAGGCGAACGGCCCCCTGCCGGTGCTGATGTGGGCCTACCCGCAGGAGTTCAAGAGCCGCGCCGCGGCCGGGCAGATCCAGGATTCTCCCCATCGCTTCATCCGCATCTCGGCCTATTCCACCCTCCTGTGGATCACCCAGGGCTACGCGGTCTTCGACAACCCGGCCATGCCCATCGTCGGCGAGGGCAGCCAGGAGCCGAACGACACCTACATCGAGCAGCTGGTGGCCAGCGCCCAGGCGGCGATCGACACCCTCGCCGGCATGGGCGTCGCCGACCGCCGGCGGGTGGCCATCGGCGGCCACTCCTACGGCGCCTTCATGACCGCCAACCTGCTGGCCCACTCCCGGCTCTTCGCCGCCGGCATCGCCCGCTCCGGCGCCTACAACCGCACCCTCACCCCCTTCGGCTTCCAGGCCGAGGAGCGCCTCCTGTGGCAGGCGCCCGACACCTACATCCGCATGTCGCCGTTCATGTACGCCCACCAGGTGAAGGACCCGCTGCTGCTCATCCACGGGCAGGCGGACGACAACTCCGGCACCTTCCCGGTCCAGACCGAGCGCTTCTACCACGCCCTCAAGGGCAACGGGGCCACGGCGCGCATGGTGCTTCTGCCCGGGGAGGCGCACGGCTACGCCGCCCGCGAGTCGGTCATGCACATGCTCTGGGAGACCTGGACCTGGCTGGAAAAATACGTGAAGAACCGCTCGCCCGAGGCCGGGGGAAAGCGGCCGTGACGTCCGACCGGTTCGGCATCCGGATGATCGACCTGCGGGACGATGGTGATCCGGGTTCCCGTCCGGCCAGATGGCTCTTCGCCCTGGCCTGCGTCGCCTGGGTCGCCGCCTGCCTCACCATCCTCTTCCTGGGCATGCGCGGGGTGATGCGCCTGGGCGGCTTCGTCGCTTCCGGCGGTCCCTACCCGATCGCCCACCCGGCCCCGGGCTGGGTCTGGATCGTGCCGGTGGCGGTGGTGACCGGGCTGGCCGCCGTCTTCGCCGGGATTTTCGCCAACCCGCGCGGCGGCTGGGTCAGCCTGCTGCCGCTGGCCTGGCCGGCCCTGTTCGTGTCCCTGGGCTGGAACTTCCTGGAGTTCGGTTTTCGCCCGCCGAGCGGCGGCGGGGGGGTGGCCTGGGGCTGGCTGGTCTGCGGCTTCCTGTTCATTCCCATGGGGCTGCTGCCGCTGCTGGCTGCACGGTCCGGGGTGAAGCGCCGCCTCGTCGAGGCGCTGCGCAACCAGGGGCGGAAGGTGCCCGTCGCCCTGGACGCGGGCAGGCGCTTTTCCGCCTGGCCGGCCGCCCTGCAGCTGCTGGCGGCGGCTGCGGGGGTTCTCGGCGGCTGGCGCCTGTTCGCCGCCGTGGCGGGTTGAGGGCCGGCGGTCCGGGGGGGGGGTTGACGGCGCCTCTTTTTTCGGTTATTTTTAACGACTATGCTGTTCCGCCGTTTCCGCCCGGCGGGCCGCGGAGGTGCCGATGATCCTGCATCACGAGTTCGTGCGCATCGCCAAGCGCCACGGCAAAAAGCTGGCGGTGGTCGACCGCACCCTGGGCCGCCGGCTGACCTACCACCGGCTGCTCGTCGCCGCGCTGCTGTTGGCGGGGAAGTTCGAACGCTTCGACCCCGGCTTCCTGGGCATCATGCTGCCCAACTCCGCCGGGTCGGTCCTGGCCGTGCTGGCCGCCCTGCTGAGCGGGCGCGTGCCGGTGATGATCAACTACTCCACCGGCGCCGCCGCCAACTGCGAGTACGCGCAGCGGAAATGCGCCTTCCGCACCATCGTCACCTCGCGGGCGTTGTGCGAGAAGATCAACTGCCGCCCGGTCGAGGGCATGGTCTACCTCGAGGACATCCTGCAGAAAGTCGGCCTGCTCGACAAGGTGGGCGCGGCGCTGAAGGCGGCCCTGCCGGTCGGTTCGCTGCTGCGCAAGGTGGCGTCCGCCGCCGAGGACGACACCCTGCTCATCCTCTTCACGTCCGGTTCGGAGAAGGAGCCCAAGGGGGTTCAGCTGACCCACCGCAACATCTCCGCCAACCTGCTGAGCCTGACCCGGGCCTACTCGTTCACTCCCGACGACGTATTCCTGGCCAACCTTCCCTATTTCCACGTCTTCGGACAGACCGCCAACCTGTGGGTCCCCCTGACCCAGGCCATGACCCTGGTCACCTATGCCAACCCGCTCGATTTCGAGACCGTCTGCCGGGTGGTCCGCGAAGAGAAGGTGACCCTGATGGCCGGCACGCCGACCTTCTTCTGGGGATACCTGCGCGCCTCTGCGCGCGGCGATTTCGCCACCGTGCGCATACTGCTCTCCGGTGCCGACAAGTGCCCGGAGGCCCTGCGCCGGGCGTTCCTGGAGAAGCACGGCAAGGTGCTGCTGGAGGCCTACGGCACCACCGAGACCAGCCCGGGCATCACCGTCAACACCCCCGAGGCCAACCGCCCGGGATCGGTCGGCCGGCCCCTGGAGGGGGTGCAGGTGCGGGTGGAGAACTACGAGACCGGCGAGACCTGCGCGGTGGGGGAGATCGGCAAGATCCTGGTCCGGGGCGACAACGTGATGAAGGGCTACTTCGACGACTTCGAGCAGACCTCGCTGAGCATCCGCCACGGCTGGTACGACACCGGCGACATGGGCTTCGTGGACGGCGACGGCTACCTGTGGCACGTCGGCCGGCTGAAGCGCTTCCTGAAGATCGGCGGCGAGATGGTCTCGCTGGTCAAGGTGGAGGACGTGCTCGAGAAGCTGCTGCCGCCCGACACCGAGTGCTGCGTGGTGGAGATCCCCGACCAGGTCCGCGGCGCGCGCATCGTGGCGGCGGTGACCCGGCCGGTGGACGAGCGGGCCATCCTGGAGGCCATGGCCGGGCAGTTGGCCAAGATCGCCCTGCCGGCGCGCTTCGTGGTGATCCCGGTGATGCCCCGGAGCGGGTCGGGCAAGATCGACTTCCGGGCCATCACCGAGAAGGCGCGCGAGATGGTGCTGGGGCGGTAGCCGGGAGCCTGCGCGCGCCCCGGCGGGGCAGGATCCGGGCCTCTCCGGCGGCAGTCAGTCTCTCTCTTCCAGGATCAGGCGGGTTCCAACCGGAAGCAGCGCCCGGACCGGCGCCACCCGGTCCCGCTCGCCCGGCAGCCAGTGAACCGGAATGACGACGGCGGCGCGCAGGGCGCGGGCGGCGGTGGCCATCTCCTCGTTGCCCATCTGGTAGGGCGGGCGCCAGTTCAGGACGGCGATGTCGACCGGGGCCAGCCTTTCCAGCCCGGCGACCGAGCCGCTGTCTCCGCTGCAGAACAGCCGGGCCCCGTCGAACTCCAGCAGGAAGCCGAGGTTGCCGGCCGCTGGCGGGTGGGCGGCGGAGCGCGGGCTGAAGGCGGCGGTGGCGGTGACCGCCACCCCGCGGACGAGGCGCGTGTCGCCTGCTGTCAACGGAAGGCAGTCGGCCGCGGTGACCACGCCCTCGCGCTGCAGGACGGCCAGGCACTCCGGGTGCCCGGCCACCACCGTTCCGGGCCGCAACAGGCGGCGCATCGTTCGTGGCGAGAAATGGTCGTCGTGGGCGTGGGTGAGCAGGATGAGATCGGCGGGTTCCAGGGCAACGTCCCCGATCCCGGCCGGGTCGACGTAGACGGTCGGCTCGCCGGAGATGCGGATGCACGCTCCGCCGTACTCGTGGAGGCTGGGCAGCCACGCCACCCTGGCCAGCAGCCGCGCCGCGGCGGGCTGGCCGGCGCGCAGGTCCCAGGTGCGCGGGTCCCTTTGCCCGGCCCGGGCCCGCTCCGTGTCGGCTCCGTACGAGACCTGCAGGGTATGGCGGTCGCGGAAAGACCAGATGCCCGGCTCCAGCGCCAGGTAGTGACGGTCGGGCGCCTCCCAGGCGGAGGGGTCGCCGGCCGCCGTCAGCGGGTCGGGGCGGTAGCCGGCAGGCCGGGGCGGCGGGGCCGGCGCTTCTCCCAGTCGCCAGAGATGGTCGGCGCCGATGTCCAGGGCGAAGAGGGAAGCCTCGGGGTGGGCGTCGTCCGTGCCGATCAGGGCCAGGTGCTCCGCGCCCGGGCCCAGCAGGGAGGCCATGGCCTCGAAGCGCACGGCGGCGAAGGCGGAGTCGACGAAGAATGGCTCCGACTCCTCGAGGTAGAGCAGGCCGCGCAGGGTGACCTTCACCCCGTGTTCGTTGGCCGATGCCAGCACGTAGCGGCGGGTGGCGGCATGGTACCCCAGGCAGCGCCATGCTTCGCTGAGGGTCTCGCGGAGCCGGATGGCGCCGTCCGCCTGGGAGCGGAGCACGATCTCGCTGCGGCCGAGGTCGGTGTCGTGCTGCGGGATGCGGGCCAGCTGCAGCCGGATCTCGAGGCGGGTGGCGGAACCGGCCGTGACCTCCGGCGTCGGCGCGCGAACTCCGCCGCGAGGCGCCCAGGGGCGCCCGGCCCCCGCGGCGTAGGCGCTGGCCATGGCCGAGCGCGGCCACTCCCGGGAGTGGCCCGGGGTGGCCAGAAACAACAGGAGGGCCGTACCCCAGGCGGCGGCGCCCCAGGTCCAGGAAACCGTTCTTCTTCCGGTCATGGATCCGTTATAGCATGCCTGCCCCCGGCGGGGAAGCGCGACCCGGGTTGCCTCTGGGCGAAACAGGCCGTCGCTGCGTATGAGGAGGTAGCGGAGGCACCCCATGATGCCGGTTCGGTGCGTGAGCAGAAGAGGCCGGGCTGGATGTCGGTTCGGAATCTTGGTTGCGTTCCTGGCCGTCGCCGCCCTGCCGGCGGTGGAGAACTCCCCGCGCAGCGAAAAGGAACTGGCCGCGTTGCTGGCCCGCTTCCGCTCCGTGCAGCGCCACTTCGAAGCGGGCCGGGAGTTGTTCGCCCGGGGAGACCGGGAAGAGGCGGCGCGCCGTTTCACCCGGTGCACGGCCGGGATGGCCGGACACGCCTACGCCCACTACTACCTGGCCAACATCCACTTCCTGGGTGGCAGCCACTCTGCGGCCCTGGCGGCCATCAGGGAGGCCGAGTCGCACCTGGACGAAATCGTTGAAATGGGCGCCTACGCCCGTACGCAGAGCCTCCGGGATGTGGACGAAGCGGCGCGCAGCCTGGCCCGGTATTATGATACGACCGATTCCTGCCGCGAACGGCGCGATCTGGAGGGGGTCCTGCTCACCATCGCCGGGGCGGAAGAGAAGACGCTGGCCCCGGCTGACCCCGAGCAGGCGCTGCGCCGGAAGCTGACCTCGGAGTATGCCGGGCTCCACGGCAACATCCTGTTTCAGTTGCAGCGCTACGACGAAGCGCTGGCCTGTTACGCCCGGTCCATCGCCGCCGATCCGATGAACGGTCAGGCCCGAAACAACGTCATCGCCATCCACTACCTGGCCGGCCGCTTCTCCGAGGCCGACATCCAGTTGCGGGCGGCGGAACGCGCCGGGGTGGGCGAGGAAATCAACCTGAAGTTGCAGGTGCTGGTGGGTGCGGCCATGGGCCGGTCGACGGTGGGCATCCTGGAGCAGGAGTATGGCCCCGCCGAGGCCGGCGCGGTGCGCGCGGTCCGCTTCACCGCCAACGTCCGCGAGGGACAGGCCGGACAGCCGCCGCTGTTCGCCAACGCCTACATCGTGTTCGACCCCCAGTCGCGGGACGCCGTCCTGATCGACCCCGGCAGCGACGACCCGCGCATCGCCGGGTTCATCGACGACAACGGCCTGACGCCGCGACTGATCCTCAACACCCACGGCCATCCGGATCATTGCGGCGGCGACGCCCCCCTGGCACGCCGCTACGGGGTGCAGATCGCCGTCCTCCCGGGCGATGCGTCGCTGGTCCAGGCGGAGGTCGCCCGCCGCGGCGGTGTGGTCAATCTTGTCGTGCCCGGGTCCGCGTTCCGCGCCGGCTCGATTCCCGTCCGTCTCTTCGCCACCCCGGGGCACACTCCCGGGAGCTCCTGCTTCCACATCGGCAACTGGCTCTTCAGCGGGGACTCGCTCTTTCCCGACACGGTGGGAGCCATCCCGGCGTCCGCTCCCCGGAAGCGCCGTGCCGTGCTCTCGCGACTCGTCGCCGCGCTGGGAGCCATGGTCCGCCAATTGCCCGCCGAGACCGTTCTGCTGCCCGGCCACGGCCGCTCGGACACCCTGGCCCGGATCCGGGCGGTCAACCCCTTTTTGAAAGACGGGTAGCCGCCGCCCGACGCGCTCCCCGCGACCGGCGGGTGCGGCCCCGGTTCGCGCCGCCGCGTATGTGGATCAATCCGGAGACGCGCGGGCCTGCCGGCGGACAGGCGCAACCGGCCGCCCGGGCGATGTTTCCAAATTCCGGCGACTTGGCATACAATGTGTGGCTGTTCCGGGATTACGCGGCGCTCCCCGCAGACGGTCCGCCGCACCGGGAGGAGATGATGAACGTGACTTGCCTGCCGACCATGGCCGGTCCGCTGCCGGTGGCCACGTGGCCCTGCCGCGCCCAGGCGACGCCGGGCGAGACGGAGGTGCATGCGGCGGTGGTGCGTTTCGAGGCGACCGCCAAGGGGCCCTCCTGCGTAAAACCGCGGCTTCCGGGGAGCCGATGCAGCCAACCCGGCGCCGGCTTCGTCGTTCCCGGCAAGCGGCTCCTCACCCACTCCCACGGGGTGGCCGACGCCACCTTCCTGCAACTGCAGCGGGCCATCGCGACGTGGGCGGCGCGCCCGGGTATTCTCAGGCGCCGCGGCCTCGGCTCCATCCGCCCGGCCGGCATGCAGCCCGGCGACCGCCGGGGAGGTGCAACATGACGATGCCGCCGGCCGCGATGCGAATCGAGCGAGTTCTCGTCGCCCTGCTGGCCATGGCCTGCGGGGCGGTACTGGCCTACCTCGCCCTCCTGGGGCCTCTCGGGCTGGGCCGGATCCGCTACCGGACGGCGGCGCTGATCAACCACCAGCTGCTCGGCCAGGACCTGGTCAACCTGTTCCTGCTGGCGCCGCTGCTGGTCGGCGGCGGCCTGCTGCTGCTGCGGGGTCGCCCGGCCGCCCGGTACCTGCTGGTCTCCACCCCGCTCTACCTCGTCTACTACGCGCTCAGCTACACCATCGGCTGGGAGTGGAGCTCCTCCCGGTACGCCGGCAATTCCGAGCTGTACACCTTCCACTTCCTGTTCGTGCTGGTGGCCGCACTGGTTCTCCTGCTCTATTCGCTGTCGCTCTTCCCAGCCCGGGCGGAGCCCCGCTTCCGCCGGCGCGGGCTGGCCGTCTACTCGGCGCTGCTGGTCGCCTTTCTGCTGCTCTTCGCTTCCATGTGGATCGGCGAGGTGCGCCAGGTGATGGCCACCGGCACGGCGCGGGCCTACGACATCGCGCCGACGGCCTTCTGGCTGGTGCGCGTCTTCGACCTCGGCTTCACCATCCCGCTGGGTTTGCTCTCGGTGTACCTGCTGTGGAGCCGGCCGGCGGAGACCTTCGCGCTGCAATGGGTTTTCTACGGCTTCTTCCTGACCATGATCGTGGCGGTGAACGCCATGGGGGTGGTCATGCTGGTGCAGCGCGACCCCACCTTCCTGTGGCGCGACCTGGTCGTCTTCGCCTGCCTGGGGCTGATCGTGGCCGGAGGTTTCGCGTACGTCCTGCGCGGCTACCGCCCCCCGCGCGCCGGCGGCCGGCCTACTTGAGCGCCTCGATTCCCGAGAAGGGGCGGTCGGGGCGGAAGCTCTGCAGCACGCGGGCGTCCTCGACCGTCTCCCGGCGGGTGACGATGCGGGAGAGCAGTTCGCCGAGCCCGGGGCCCAGCATGTAGCCCTGGCCGCACATGCCCACGGCGTGAACGTAGTTGTCGATCCCGGCGGCCCGGCCGACGATGGGGAATCCGTCGGGGGTCATCGGGTACTGGCCCCGCCAGGAACGGCGCACCCGCAGCGAGGCGAGCCGCGGGTAGAGCCGGACCATGCGCCTGGCCACCTGGGGGAAAAAGACCGAGGTGGCCTCGGGCTGCACCCCCAGGATCGGCGGGTCGGGGGTGATGCAAAACACCACCTGCCCCTCGTGGTTCTGGTAGAAATAGTAGTTGGCCGACCCCGGCTCGGGGCGGATGTCGACCACCATCGGCCGGAAGAAGGGCTTCACCGGCTCGGTGATCGCACCCTCGTGGTTGTCCGGATCGACCGGAACCTCCAGCCCGGCCATGCGGGCCACGCTGCGGGCGTCGTTGCCGGCGGCGTTGATCACCTCGCCGCAGCCGTACTCGCCGCGGTCGGACACGACGGCGGTGATGCGCCCGTCGCGGCGGCGCAGGGAGGTGACCCTCTCGCCGAAGCGGTACTCGGCGCCGGCGGCCAGGCTCTTGAAGTAGAAAGCGTTCAGCGCCAGCAGCGGCGAGGCGCTGCCGTCCTGGGGCGAGTAGGTGGAGCCGCGCAGGCCGTCCATGGTGATGCCGGGCACGAGCTCGGCGTATTCCTCGGGAGACAGCCAGCCGATGTTCAGGCCGAAGCCGTGCTGCACCTTCATCAGCTCCTTGAGCTTCCGTGCCTGCTCGTCGGAGTAGGCGGGGTAGCTGTAGCCGTTGCTCATCCAGCCGATCTCGTCGCCTTCCGCCTCCTTCCAGGTGGAGAAGATCTCGATGCTGCGCTGGCAGATGCGGATCTTGCCGAAGTCGGAATGGGTGGCGCGGATGCCGCCGATGGCCTTCTTGTTGCTGAGCTGGCCCGGGGAGGGGTGCGGGTCGAGCACCAGCACCGACAAGCCGGCACGGGTCAGGGCCAGCGCCGCCGGGACGCCCACCGACCCGGCGCCGATCACCGCCACGTCGTAGTTCTTTTTCATGGTCACTCCTCCCGGGCCGTCCCGGCCAGGGTGCCGAGCGGCACTTCCACGAAGAGGGGGCGCTTCGTGCCCGCGACGATGCGGTTCGAGTCCACCCCCTCCTGGCGGAAGATGGTGCGGATCAGGGCCTCGCACGACTTGCCGCCGCAGGCGCCCATGCCGGCGCGGGTGATGGCCTTGATCTGGTTCACGTCGGTGATGCCGCGGCGGACCAGGGCGCGAACCTCCGCCGCCGAGACCCGCTCGCACAGGCAGACCATGGCGTCATCGGGGTCGGCCGCCGGCGCCGCCTCCGGCAGCGGCGCGGAGGCCTCGGCCGGCTGGATGCGGAAGGATACCACCCGCTTGGCGGCGGCGGCGGCGGGAACCCGCAGCCGCACCAGCCGGGTCAGGTTGTCACGGTTCTGCTGCACGGCCACCACCTCCATCTCGCCGAGGGGCTGGCCGTCGATGTCGACCGCGGCGACCCGGCTGCCCGCGGCCAGCGGGAGGTGGGACATCTCGTAGGGCACGGTGACGACCGGGTTTTCGCGGTCCTGGCGGTAGTCGACGAGGGTGATGGCCAGGCCGGGGCAGACCAGCACGCACTTGCCGCAGCCGATGCAGCGCCCGCTGTAACGGGGAATGCCCAGCAGCGGGTCGCCCTCCAGCTCGATCGATCGGGTGGGGCAGACGGTGGAGCAGGGGTTGCAGGGGATCTCCTGCAGGCAGTGGATGACCGGCATCACCCCCTCCTCGCCCTCGGGGAACCCCTGCGGCTGCACCGGGCCGGGGTGGGACTTGAGCAGCTCCGCCTTCTCGCGCCAGGCGGCGGGGATCTCCTCCACCCGGGCCCCCAGCTCACGGGCGACGGTCAGCCCGGCGATGCGGCCGTTGAACATGGCCGACGACGCCTCGGCGATCTCGGCGGCGTCGCCCGCCGAAAAGACGGGGAGACCGGCCGCCTGCGCCTGGGCGGTGAACTCGGCGATCGGGTCGAGACCGACCGCCACCAGCAGCGTGTCGCAGGCGTAGGTCCGCTCCGTGCCGGCGACGGGACGGAATTTTCCGTCGACCCGGGCGATGGTCACCGACTCGATCCGTTCGCGGCCGTTGGCCGAGACGACGGTGTGCGAGGTGTGGATCGGCACCCCCAGCCGCTTCAGCTTGTCGGCGTGGACCTTGTAGCCGCCGCAGGCGGGCATGGCCTCGGCCAGGCCCACCACCCCGATGCCGGCCTGGAGCGCGTGGTAGCCGGCGATCAGGCCGACGTTGCCACCGCCGACGATGAACAGGCGATGCGAGGGCCGCACCAGGTCGCGGTTGACCAGGGTCTGGAAGGCCCCGGCGCCGTAGACGCCCACCAGCTGGTTGCCGGGGAAGACCAGGAATTTTTCGCGCGCCCCGGCGGCGTTGAGGACGACGCGCGGGGTGACCAGCACGTAGGCGCCGTCGCGCAGGACGCCCACCTTGCGGTCGGAGAAGACATAGAGGACGGTGGAATCCGGCCACACCGTCACATGCGGGTCGGCGGCCACGGCTTCGGCCAGCTTGCGGCCGATGCGGATGCCGCGGGTGCCGGCCTGGGAATCTTCGACCGACCCGAAAAACTTGTGGGTCTGCAGCACCAGCTTGCCGCCCGCCTCCGCCTTGTCGTCGACCAGAAGGGTGCGGATGCCGAGCCGGCCGAGCTCCAGCGCCGCCGACAGCCCGGCGGGGCCGCCGCCGATGATCAGGGCGTCGGTGGACTCCTCGGGGATGTCGCGCAGTTCCGGAACCGAATCGACGGCCGGCAACTCGGGCAGGTCGTCGGCCGGAAGCAGCACCATGTTGGCCTTGAGCGGCGTCATGCATGACTTCACCGGGCGGCCGTTGGCGATCACCAGGCACTTGGAGCACTGGCCGTTGGCGCAGTAGATCCCCTGCGGCGTGTGGTCGTGGGCGTTGCGGCCGAAGGCGGAGATGCCGGCGGCGATCAAGGCCGACGAGACGGCCTCGCCCCTGCGCCCGGAGAGGAGCTGCCCGCTCCAGTAGAAGGAAACGGTCTCCCCGGGCTCCACCTGCAGCACGGGATGCGCGGATACGCGACGGTCGGTCATCGGAAACACCTCCGGCCCCGTCAGGCAGCGCCGTATCGGGGGTTAAACCATCTCTATATCACATTTCTCGCTGGGGATGAATATAATATCAAGAATTCATTTAGATATGAGACAAAAAATGGAAAATGTGCGAAAAAATTTGTAAAAGTAAAAGTAATATGTTAGATTATGAAGCAATGAACGAGGGCGGGGTTGCCGATGAAACAGATCTTCGCATTTTGCGCGAACTCAGCCTGAACGGCCGTGAAAGCCTGACCCGGCTGGGGGAGAAAACCGGCCTCTCCAAGCAGCGCGTGGGCTACCGCCTGCACGCCCTGCTGCGGCGCGGAGTCGTCACGGGATTTTTCGCCATTCCCAACATCTTCCGGCTGGGGTTCGACCACTACCGCGTCTTCGTCCGCTTCCACCACCTCACCGAGGAGTTGGAGAACAAGCTGGGCGACCACCTGCTTCACCGCCCCGAGGTCTCCTGGCTCACCCGGCTGGACGGGGACTTCGACCTGGAGTTCGTGGTCTGGGCGACCGGCGTGCCGGCGTTCGAGGCGGTGTACGACGACATCCTGGGGCAATTCGGGGCGCTCTTCCAGGAGAAGTACTTCTCGCTGGCCACCCGCATCGAGTTCTTTCCCTGGCGCTTCCTGGGCGGGGACGGTGATGGCAGACCGCTGCAGCTCGAGAGCCGCGGCCGACCGCTGGCCGTGGACCCGATCGACCGCCGGCTTCTGGCCGAGCTCAGCCGCGAGGGGCGGTTGTCGATGGCCGCGCTGGCCCTCCGCTGCCGCATCGCGCCGGCCTCGGCCGCCCAGCGGGTGCGCGCGCTGCGCCGCAGCGGGGCGATCGCCGGCTTCGGCGCCAAGATCGACCATGCCCGGCTCGGGTTGACCTACCGCAAGGTGTTCCTGCAGCTGCGCAACCCGGCCGGCGATGCACAGGCCCGCTTCTGCGCCTGGCTCCGCCTCCAGCCCGAGGTCATCTTCCTGGTCAAGACCATCGGTTCCTACGACCTGGAAGTGGAGTTGATGAGCCGCTCGCCGGACGACTTCTCCGCCTTCATGCGCCGCCTGCGCGTCACCTTCGCCGACGATCTTTCCAGCCACCGCAGCGTGATCGTCCAGCGCGAGATGAAGTATGGCCACTACCCGGCCTAGGCGGCGGGCGCGGGGACCGCTCAGTCGAGGCGGCGGACGCGGCGGATGGTCTCGGTCAGGGAGAAGTTGTCCAGCAGCCGCAGCGCCTCGTCCGGATTCTCCACCTCCCCCAGGCGGGTGTACTTGCCGGTCAGGTGGGGGGTGGCGTTGAGGGTGATGAAGAACTGGCTGCCGCCGGTGTCCTTGCCGGCGAGCGCCATGCCGACGCTCCCCGGACCGTACCCGTCGAGGCTGTTCTCGCAGCGGACGGTGTAGCCCGGGCCGCCGTCCATGGTGTCGAGCGGGGAGCCCATCTGCACCACGAAGTCGGGCACCACCCGAGGCACGCGGCGGTTGTCGAAAAAGCCGCGCGAGGCGAGCCGCAGCAGGTTGGCGGTGTTGATCGGCGCCCGGGCGGCATCCAGGCGCAGGGTGACGTGGCGGCCGGAGGCGAACTCCAGCCGCAGGCGCACCGGCTTGCCCGTTTCGGCGAGGCGGCGGGCCAGTTTCAGGATCCTCCGCTCTTCGCGGGTCGGGGCCGGCGCCGCCGGCCAGGGGGTTTCGGGGGCGATCTCGCGCAGCGCCTGCCAGGCGTCGTAGCGCCGGCTCCAGTTGGGATGGCGCAGCCAGCGTTGCAGCCGATCCCGGCGCTTTTCTGCCGGCAGGCTCCAGCGCTTCAGGGCGGAGAAAAGGGCCTGGGCCGAGTCGAATTCCGCGTCCTTCCAGGCGCGGCGCTCCACCTCGTCCAGGTCGACCGGCGGGGCGGGCAGGTCCTCGATGGCCGCCGCCCGGCCCAGCGGGTCCCGGCCGGCGAGGAGCGCGGAACGCAGCCGGTCCGCGGCGGCCGGATCGAACCTGCGCAGCACCGGAAGCAGGGCCGCCCGCAGCAGCGGATCGGCGGCGGAGAGCCGCGGGCTCAGTTTCGCCAGCTCGCGGCGCGCCGCATCGCCGACCGGGAAGCGAAGCAGGGCGCCGAGCTGGGCCAGCTGCACCGGGCGGGCGCCGCTGCCGGACGGCAGGTCGCACGACAGGCTCACCTCGGGCGCCGGGTCGGGCAGCCCCTCGAGCAGGCGGATCAGCAGCGTGGGTCGCAGGGGGAAATCCCCCCCGGCCTCGAGCGGCGCCCGGAGCAGCCCGAGCGCGGTCCAGGGCGCGGCGGCGACCCGGCCGGGATCGCCGGACTGCACCGCGTCCAGCAGCTGGAGGTGAACTTCGCGCCGCTTTTCCCAGGGCGATCGGTTCCACGTCTCCAGCAGGGCCAGCACCGCGCCCGGGTCCGGCTCCAGCGGCGGCAGGAGCTCCGACTCGACACCGGCCAGCACCAGCCGCAACCGGGCGGCAGCGGCGCGCACCGGGTCGCTTTTCCCGGCGCGACCCAGCGCCTCCAGGAAGGCGGCGAGTTCTGGCTTCACGCTCTCGCCGCGCAGGCGGGCGGCGGCCAGGGGAAACTCGAGGTGCAGGTGGCGCGGCCAGGCCAGGGCGTCCTCCGGCCCCAGGCCGGCCAGGGCGCTCAGGGCCCGGTCCGATCCCAGGCGGTTGAGAAAATGGAGGGCGGTGAAGCGCTCCAGCGGAGAGCGGGCCGACAGGGCCTTCGATTCCCAGGCTTCCCGCAGCGGCTTCTCGAGCTCGGGCGGCAGCAGCGGAGGGTCTCCGGGGGCGCCGATCCGCCGCCGGGCCAGGTCGAGGCGCTCGCGGTCGGCCTCCGGCAGCGCGTTCCTCTCCGCCTCGGTGAACGGCGGCGGGCGGCGCTCCCACTCGGACCGGACCGCGTCGGCCGGGGTGAAGCGCTTCGGGGCGGAAGCCGAAAGGAACGGAGAGAGAAAACTGCAGCCGAGCACCGGAACGATCAACAGGAGCTTGTCCATATGGCCATTGTATCCCAACCAGCCCCCGGCGGGAAGGCAGCCAGCAGGTCTGCGGCCGGGTGAAACCGAGGCGGAGGCTTGGGGAGAGCCCCCCGGGCCGCGTGGGTTTCGTAGTTCGAGGGCGAAAGTCTGGCATTCTGTTGACAAAACCAAAGACAAGAATTATAACTAAAAAAGAATGATTACTAAAATAGTGAATTCCAGGAGAAAGGCCGGCACAGGGCGGGGAGCGTCCCACGCACTTTCCGACCCTTTCCGCAGCGCCGGCGTCAAGTTGACCCAGCAGCGGCTCGACATCCTGGCGGAGGTCGCCGGCCGCCGCGACCACCCGTCGGTCGACGCCGTCTATCGAGCCGTGCGCCGTCGCCGTCCGACGGTGTCGCTCGACACCGTGTACCGCACCCTGCGCCTGCTGGCCGGGTTGGGGCTGGTGGAACCGGTGGGCGGCGGCGCCGACCGAATGCGCATCGAGACCTGCCGCGAGAGGCACCACCACTTCGTCTGCACCGCCTGCGGCGCCATTCACGATTTCGTCGAACCGGGGTTCGACCGCCTGGCCGCCCCGGCGGCCGTCGCCGCGCTGGGGCGGGTGGATCGCGCCCAGGTCGAGTTTCGCGGCCTGTGCTCGCGCTGCCTTGCGGCCTCGGTCCAGGTCGGGTGACCCCGGCGCCAGCGTCGTCTCGGACATGCCCTGATCGCTCAATCAAGGAGGAAACCAATATGGAACAGGCAAACACCGCTTCACCGGAATGCAACGCCCCGCACGTGCCGTTGATCGGCGAACCGGCCCCGGCCTTCCAGGCCGTCACCACCCAGGGGCCGATCCGCTTTCCCGACGACTACAAGGGCAAGTGGGTGATCCTCTTCTCGCACCCCGCCGATTTCACCCCGGTCTGCACGACCGAATTCATGACCTTCGCCTCGATGCAGGACGAGTTCAAGAAGCTCAACTGCGAGCTCATCGGCCTGTCGATCGACTCCCACTACAGCCACATCGCCTGGCTGCGCGCCATCCGCGAGAAGGCGTCCTACCGAGGCATGAAGAACGTGGAGGTGAAGTTCCCGGTCATCGCCGACCTCACCATGGAGGTGGCCAAGGCGTTCGGCATGGTGCAGCCCGGCGCCTCCGACACCCAGGCGGTGCGCGCCGTGTTCTTCATCGACCCCGAGGGGAAGATCCGCGCCCTCATCTACTACCCGCTCGCCAACGGCCGCAATTTCGACGAGATCAAGCGGCTGCTGGTGGCCATGCAGACGTCGGACCGGCACAAGGTGGCCACCCCGGCCGACTGGCGCCCGGGCGACAAAGTGATCATCCCGCCGCCCGGCTCCTGCGGCCAGGCCGCCGAGCGCGTGGCCGGCGGCGGAAAGGACTACGAGTGCCAGGACTGGTTCCTCTGCTTCAAGGAGCTGCCGAAGTAGGCGGCGGCGCCCCGCGCCGGTCGGCGCCGGGCCGGTGATTCGGGCGGGCCGGGACGATCCCGGCCCGCCTGGTGATCCGCTCCCGGGGAAACGTCTATTTCTTGAACTTCTTGACCGCCGCCTCGATCTGCTCCTTGTACTTCATGTACAGGGCCAGGTCCTGGGCGTTCATGCTGCTTTCGTCCGGCTTCTGCATCTCTTCCAGCGACTTGGCGTTGTCGGCGGCCTGCTGCTCGTAGCTCTGCCGCTCCTCGGGGGAGAGGTCGCTGCGCTTCAGCTGCTCCTCGGCGTTCTGCTTCATCCGGGCGATCATGTCGATGGCGCCCTTCTTCATCCCCTGGGCGGCCACGGTCATCTCGGCCACGGTGATGCGGCCCCAGACGGCCAGGTAGTCCTCGTAGCCCTTGAAACCGAATCGCTGGGCGTAGGCGTTCAGCTTTTCCGCTTCCTTCTGGATCGACGAGAATTTCATCCCGCCGCCCTTCAGGACCATCTCGAAGGGGTTCACCGGCTCCTGCAGGGAGTTGATGAACTGGGCCATCTTGGCGTCGTCGAGGTAGGCCAGCTTGTAATCGCGGGTCGGGTCGCCGCCGCCGGGAACGCTGGCCGGGGCGGCGGGGGCGGCGGTGGTTCCGCCGGCGGTGGCGGGGGCAGCCGGCTCCTTCTTGCCGCAGGCGACGAGCACCAGCAGGGCCAGAACGGGTATGGCCGGGATGATGAGGCGGCGGGCAGGTCTCTTTGTCATGGGTTCCTCCTTCGTGGAAACATGCAGGGTCCGCGTCCGTTCTAATACAAGGGACGGAGGATGTCAAACGCAACTGGCGCCCACCGGCCCTTTCGGGTATAGTGGGCGCATGGGGACTGGCAAGTCCACCTGGACACCGGCAGCGGCCGCCGCCCGGATGACGGCGGCGCTGGAGCGCGAGGCGGACCCGCGGCGGGCGGCCGGCGCCCAGCGCTACTTCCGGGAGACGGTGCGCTTTTTCGGCGTGCCGATGCCGCGGCTGCGGGCGCTGGTGCGGGAGCTGTGCGACGCCGTGAAAACCGACTGGTCGCTGGCCGATGCGCTCGCCTTTTGCGAGCGCATGCTGGACCACGACCGTTTCGAGGCGCGCCTGGCCGGAACCCTGCTGCTGCTGAAATTCCACCGGCACTTCAGCCCGGAGTTGCTGCCGCGCTTGCTACAGTGGCTGGAGAACGACCGCCTCGACAGCTGGGCGGCGGTCGACGCCTTCTGCCCGGACGCCCTGGGCCCGCTGCTGCTGGCCCACCCGCAGCTGGCGGTAGAGCTGCGCCGCTGGACGGCCAGCCCCAACCGCTGGGTACAGCGGGCGGCTCTGGTGGCCTGGATCAAGCCGGCGCGACGCGGACGCGGGCTCGACGAAGCCTATGGCAATGCCCTGCGGCTCTTTTCCAGCCGCGACGACCTGGTGCAGAAGGCGGCCGGCTGGCTGCTGCGGGAGGCGGGAAAAACGGACATGGAGCGGCTGGCGCGCTTCCTGCTCCGGCACGGCCCGAGCATCCCGCGCACGAGCCTGCGCTACGCCATCGAGCGCTTCCCGGCGGAGCGGCGCCGGCAGCTGCTGGCCGCCACCCGCCGCCGGCCGGTTGGAGGGGGACGTTGAAGCCGGAGGCGGGGCTGTTCGCGGCCATTCTCGGCCAGTATCGTCTCGATCCCCTCGGCATCCATGGCCTCGGGCACTGGGCGCGGGTATGGGAGAACGGGCTGCAACTGGCGGCGGCCACCGCCGGCGCTGACCAGATGGTCGTGCGCCTGTTCGCCCTCTTCCACGACGCCTGCCGGCAGAATGACGGTCGCGACCCGGCCCACGGCGAGCGGGGCGCCGCCCTGGCGCGATGCCTCAGCGGCGTGCACTTCGAGCTCGCCCCCCCCCGGCTGGCACTCCTCTGCCGCGCCTGCACGCGCCACACCGGCGGCCGCTGGCAGGAGGAGCCGGACCCCACCGTGCGCTGCTGCTGGGACGCCGACCGCCTGGACCTGCCTCGGGTGGGATTCGCGGTGGATCCCCTGCAGCTGGGGACTCCGGCCGCCCGCGATCCGCAGACGATCCGCCGCGCGGGCGATCGATCGCTGCGCGGGGAGATGCCGGAGCGGGCCCGGAGGTGGCTCCGAGCCGCCGAACCCGGCTGACTCCAGGATGGATGGGGACGGACGCTGACCTGCGGCCGTCTCAGCGGAGGGAAACGGACACCTCGGCCGGCTGCGGATCCGCCTGCGGAGGATTGAGCAGCAGCGTGACGCGGAATCCCGCGCACAGGGGGTTGCGCGCTTCGGCCTCCGCCGCCGCGGCGAGCCGGCGCGTTCGCCCCCGGCGCAGCGCCCGCCAGGCGAGCATGGGTAGCGCCATCACCGGCACCGACGCCTTCTGCAGCTCTCTCTCCTCGCGGCGCAGCGGGTCAGGCGGCAGGCCGAGCCGGCGCTGCAGCGCCCGGTCCCGCCGCTCCCGCTCGTTCCGGCTGTAGACGGGGCAGGAGAGCGGGCGGCTCTGCCAGGCCAGCAGCCGGTTGTCCATGAACAGGGCCACGCCGAAGCCGGCCGCGCGCAATCCATCGGGCACCTGGCCCGAATTGGCCGGTTTCTCCACGAGCGCCCGCAGGCTCACCGGCAACTCGCGCCCCACGCCGTTCTCCAGCAGTTCCAGGCGGAAATCGCGCTGACCCCCGACCGCCAGCAGGTCGGCGACGGGCAGCGGCAGGCGGTTCATCCCCGGGTGCAGCCCCCCGCCGGCGACCAGCTCGTCACCCTGGAACAGGCGGTAGGAGAGGGCATGGCGCATCTCCACCCCCAGCGTCAGTCGCGGCGGCGGCGCGGCCAGAACCAGGTCCCCGACATCGAGCAGCCCGATGCGCGCGACGGCCGGGTCGTTCAACTCGGTTGCCGCGGTGCGCAGCACCGGCAGGGTGGCGGGATTCGGGGCTCCGGGAGAGAGGAATCGGAACAGCAGGAACAGGTCGCGCCGGTTCCCCCACGATTCCGGCTGGCGCAACGCCTCGCGGCTGAGCTCCACGGTGTTGAGCAGCGCCTGGTCCAGCAGCGGCGAGCCGGAGGAGCGGCGCAGTTCCGGAAGCGCCCGGCCGGCGCCATCCCAGCCGACGGCGACGCCGGCCTCGCCCAGCGCCGGCAGCGGCAGGTCGGGCGATACGCGAAAAGCCCGGCACAGGGCGGCCACCACGGCCGTTGCCCACGGGGCGGCGTCGATGCCGCGCGAGCGGAAGTGCGCGTTCGTGCCGGGATCGACATTCATCCCATCCCCCAGCGCCAGGCCGAACTCCGCCCGCCCGGTCGCCTCCCGGATTGCCGGAAGGGAGAAGGGCAGCGGCTCGTCCCACGACGGCGGGGATAGGAACTCCCGCAGGCGCGGGTAGCTCCGCGGCGCGGCGGGCGTTTCGCCGTCGGTGGGGATGGCCGTACGACCGGAGGGGCTGCCCGCAGGATCCCTGCCGGGCCCGGTCCGGTTTTCGGCTGGAGGGGATCCCGCTCCCGGGCCGACGCTGGCCCTCGCCGGTTGCGGAACGCCGCCCGGTTCCGCCAGCGGCTGCCGGGCATCCACCAGGCGCACGACGGTGACGGGCGGCGCGGCCGGGGCCACGCGGAATACCGCCCGCGACAGGGCGTACAGAATGGCGAGGTGCAGCACCAGCGAGAAGGCGAAGAGCGACAGGCGGCGAAGGTTCATCTCTGTCATCATGACGCGGAACGCGCAGAGAAAGTTCTGCATCGCACGCGGCCTCGGCTTGTATCTCCGCCGCGGCTGGTTTAGAATGGACGCATCGGATTCCGGGAGGCCACCATGATTCGCTTCCGTTCCTTCATTTTCCCTTTCGTGTTTTTCGTCGCTGCCGCGCTGACTCTCGCGGCCCAGGTCGTCAACCAGGAGGAGACGCAGCGTCTCTCCCATGCCTACAAGCGGGCCCAGCCCCTCTTCCTGAAGGGGCAGGCTCTGCTGGTCAAGGGCAAGCTGGACAAGGCCGCCGACAAGTTGCGCGAAGCCCTGGAGGTCATGCCGGAGCACGCCGACGCCCATTACCTGCTGGGTGAAATCCTCTACCGCCAGAAGGACTTCGCCGCCGCCCAGGGCCGAGCCGAGACCGCGGTGAAGAACTTCCGCCTCATCTCCGGCCTGGAGACCATCGTCCGCCAGATCCACCTGGACCGCATCCGCGACCAGCGACAGTCGCTCGACGCGACGCGCACCGCCCTGGAGGGGCAGCTGGCGCAGGCCCGCACCAGCGGCGAGAGGTCCTCCATCCAGTCCCAGCTCAACGAGCTCAACGCCACGATCGGCGCCCTGCAGACCAAGATGAACGAGCCGGTGGCCGACTTCAACCGCGAGCCGGCCGAGTACCACGCCCTGTGGGGCAACGCCCGTTTCCGGCTGCGCGATTTCGACGGCGCCCTCGAGCAGTACCGGCTGGCGGTCGAGATCAATCCGCGCTGCGGCGACGCCTGGAACAACCTGGCCAACATCCACTTCATCCGCCGGGAGCACGCGGCGGCGCTGGAGTGCCTGGAGAAGGCCGAGAGCAGCGGAGCGCGCATCAACCCCGAATTCAAGGCCGCCCTGCTCAAGGCGCTGGGAAAGTGAGGGACAATCGCATCGAGGAGGGAAGCATGAACCACAAACTTTGCTCCATCGGGATCGGGCTGGTGTTGGCTGCCGCCACGCTCGCCGCTCAGGTGATCGACCAGGAAGAGACCCAGCAGCTTTCCATCGCCTACAAGCGCGCCCAGCCCGCTTTCATGAAGGGGCAGCAACTGCTGAGCAAGGGCAAGCTGGAAAAAGCCGCCGCCAAAATGCGCGAGGCCCTGGAAATCATGCCGGAGCACGCCGACGCCCATTACCTTCTGGGCGAGATTCTCTACCGCCAGGGTGATTTCGCGGGCGCCGCTGGAGAAGCCCAGACGGCCGAAACCAACTTCCGCCTCATCTCCAGTCTGGAGACCATCGTGCAGCAGATCCGGTTGGGGCGGATGAAAGAGCGCCGACAGGAGCTGAAGGATTCGCTGCCCCCCCTGGAAGAGTCGTTATCCCAATTGCGCAACCAGAAGGGGGAGAACGCTTTCGTCGAGGTTTATCGGGTGGAGGCGCAGATCTCCGGCATCCGCAACCAGATTAACCAGATCGACGCGCAGATGGCGAAGCCGTTTGCCGAGGGATTGGGCGAGCCGGCCGAGTATCATCTCCTGCACGGCAACGCCCGTTTCAAGCTGCGTGACTTCGACCGCGCCCTCGAGCAGTACCGGCTGGCGGTCGAGATCAATCCGCGCTGCGGCGACGCCTGGAACAACCTGGCCAACATCCACTTCATCCGCCGGGAGCACGCGGCGGCGCTGGAGTGCCTGGAGAAGGCCGAGAGCAGCGGAGCGCGCATCAACCCCGAATTCAAGGCCGCCCTGCTCAAGGCGCTGGGAAAGTGAGAGGCGCGCCCGGACATTGACGGGGCCGGTCGCAACTGCTACAATCGCCGCGACTCCAGCCGAGGAGGACCCGGGATGAAACGGATCGTGCTCTGCGGTCTCTGCGGCGCGCTGGCCTTGCCCGCTGCGATCCCCACCGTGACCATCGCCAGTGACGTCTGGCCCGGCTATTTCAACCGGGACCTGAGCGGCGCCTACGTCGACATCGTGCGCGAGGCGCTGCGGCCCGGCGGCATCGTGGTGCGGTTCCAAGCCCATCCCTACGACCAGGCCAAGGAGCTGCTGCGCCAGGGCCGGGTGGACGGACTGCTGGGCCCCTACCGCGACGAGATTCGCGAAAACGCCCTCTACCCGGTGTGGCACATCGACACGGCGGAGACCCAGGTGCTTTTCCTGAGGCAGGGCCACACCTGGGTGGACGAGCGCACCCTGGCCGGGATGCGCGTCGCCTGGGAAAAGGGCTTCGACATGGACGTCATGCTCCACGTGCCGGTGAAGCGGATCGAGGTGCCCTCGGTGCGCGCCGGGCTGGAGGCGCTGCTGGCAGGCAGGGCCGACTTCTTCATCGACGAGCGCAGCCAGGTCGAGGAGACGCGCCGGGTTCTGCCGGGGATCGACTGGAGCCCGTTTTCCATCGTCACCTTCCACAAGAAGAAGATCTACCTGGTCTTCGCGCCCGCCCTCCGGGAGCTGGCCGCCGCCTGGGACCGCGAGCTCTTGAAGATGGTGCGCGATGGACGGCTCAAGGAGATCTTCGTTCGCTGGAAACTGATGCGCGCGGAGGACAGCATCGCCGACTACTTCATGACCGGGGCCATCTGACCCCGGAACGTCGCGTCAGCCGATGGTCACCCGGTTCTTGCCGCCGCCCTTGGATACGTACATCAGCTGGTCGGCGCGTTCGATGAGGGTCTGCAGCGTATCGTCGCGCCTCGCCATCGTGGCCCCGGCGGAGATGGTTACGCCCACGCGCCGCTCGTCGATCCAGAACGCCGACGCTTCGACCAGCCGCCGCAACTTTTCCAGGACCTCGCGCAGGCGCTGCTCGTCGATGTTGGTCAGGGCGATGAGGAATTCCTCCCCGCCCCAGCGGCCGAGCAGATCGAAGGAGCGCACGTTGCGCTGCAGGGTGCCGGCGACCATCTTCAGCACCTTGTCGCCGACGAGATGCGAAAAGCCGTCGTTGATCTGCTTGAAGTCGTCCAGGTCGAGGAAGACCAGGGCGAATGGCCAGGCGTAGCGGCGGTACAGGGCGAGCAGGTTCTCCAGCGAGTGCTCGAGGAAACGCCGGTTGCCCAGGCCGGTGAACGAGTCGAGCATGGCCATGCGCTCCAGCTCGCCGACGCGCGCGGCCAGGTCGAACTGGGCCGTGTTGTCGCTGAAGACCTCCACCGCCCCGAGCGCTTCGCCGCGGGCGTCGAGCAGCGGGGAGACGCGCACCAGCACCGGGACCCGGTGGCCGGCCTTGTGGTGCAGGAAGACCTCGGCCTGGCGCGGCTGGTGGTCTTGGATGGCGTGCGCCAGCGGGCACTGGCCGTTGCACAGGTTCACGCCGCCGCTGTCGACGTGCACCAGGATGTTGTCGGCGCAGGAGCGCCCCAGCACCTCTTCCCGGCCGTAGCCGGTGATGCGCTCGGCGGCCCGGTTCCAGAAGGTGATGCGCCGCTCGGCGTCGGTGATGTAGAGGCCGTCGAACAGGTTGTCCAGAACCTCGTGGTAGTCCTGCAGGGATTTCATGGTCTCCGCGCCGCCATTATACGGGATCAACCGGCGGGCGGCAAGCGATGGTCAGGTGGCCCGGAAGGCGGCGGCGATGTCGATGGCCGGGGGCGGGGCGCTCCGGTGGGTGAACTCGGCGGTGCGCGGGTCGAAGGTGTAGTCTGCGCTCCACTCGGCGTAGTGGTCGAGCACCTGCAGCACGGCGTCGGCGATGGCGGCGATCTCCCCGGCGGTCATGGTCGGGTGCAGCGAGATGCGCACCCAGCCGGGTTTCTCGGAGAGGTCTCCATGGTCGATCTTGGCGGTGATGGCCTGCGACTGCTCCCGGGTGACGTGGAGCAGGATGTGGCCGTAGGTGCCGGCGCAGGAGCAGCCGCCGCGGACCTGGACCCCGAAGCGGTCGTTGAGCAGCTTGACGATCAGGTTGTGGTGCAGGTGCAGGGAGTAGAAGGAGACGATCCCCAGCCGCAGGCGCTGCTGCTTTTCGAGGATCTGCACGAACGGGTTCCGCTCCAGGCGGCGGATGAGGTCCTCCTTCAGCTGCGCCTCGTGGGCCAGGATCTCCGCCACCCCCATCTCCTCCTTCAGGCGGATGGCCAGGGCGGCTCGGACGGCCTGCAGGAATCCGGGGGTGCCGCCGTCCTCGCGCACCTCGATGTCGGGGGAGTAGCGCTGCTCCCCCCAGGGATTGGTCCAGAGCACCGTGCCGCCCCCCGGCTGGTCGGGCACCTGGTTGCGGTAGAGCGCCTGGTCCATGACCATCACCCCGGACGATCCCGGGCCGCCGAGGAACTTGTGCGGCGAGAAGAAGATGGCGTCGAGCTTTTGCAGCGGCTCGGGCGGGTGCATGTCGATGGCCACGTAGGGCGCCGAGGCGGCGAAGTCGACGAAGCAGTACCCGCCGTGGCGGTGCATGATTTCGGCCATCTGCCGGTAGGGGGTGAGGATGCCGGTGACGTTGGAGCAGGCGGAGAACGAGCCGATCTTCAGCGGTCGCTTTTCGTTCCGGCGCAGCAGATCGTCCAGGTGATCGAGGTCCGGCAGGCCGTCCTCACCGCGGCGCACGATCTCCACGTCGCAGCAGCACTCGTTCCAGGTGGTGTGGTTGGAGTGGTGCTCCAGGTGGGTGATGAGCACCAGCGGCCGGTTCGTGTCCTGGCACTCCCGCTTGTGGCAGAACCGCTCGGGAACGCGCAGCCCCAGCATGCGCTGCAGCTTGTTGATCACCGCGGTCATCCCGTAGCCCGAGAAGATGACCACGTCGTCGGGCCCGGCGTGCACGTGGCGCTTGATGATGGCCCGCGCCTGGTGGTAGGCGGAGGTCATCAGGGTGCCGGTGAGCGAAGTCTCGGTGTGGGTGTTGGCCACGTAGGGCCCGAGCGTGTCGGAGATGAACGATTCGATCGGCCGGTAGAGGCGACCCGAGGCCGTCCAGTCCGCGTAGAGGATGCGCCTGCGGCCATAGGCGAAATCGAACTCCTGGTCGATGCCGACGATGTTGCGCCGAAACGGGGAAAAGTCCTTCACGTCCGCCTCCGGCCGGGGCGAGCCGGCGGCCTATTGTAGCGGATGGAAGGAAACGAGTCAATCCGGAGCGCCGCCGGGGAGATACGGTTTGACAGGTGCGCCCGGAGCCGATACAATATCCCCCAGTTCGCCCGTGACAGGGTCGTGATGGGTTCACTGCACACAACAACCATAGAGGGGTGGCCAATGATCGTAGCAATCCGGAACTTGCGGGTGCGTCGTCTCCTGATCGCCGGAGTGGCGGCGCTGTCG
This sequence comes from uncultured Clostridia bacterium, assembly GCA_964479735.1. GTDB lineage: Bacteria > Acidobacteriota > Aminicenantia > UBA2199 > UBA2199 > CAYZNT01. The sequence continues at coordinate 5,695 of CAYZNT010000022.1, read as the reverse complement.
CTGCTCGGCGTCCTGGAAGCCGAGAGAAAGGGAGACTGGGTCCGCATGATGGACCGCGCCGTGGCCAAGGGGCGGGCGCGGGTGATCGTGCGCCTGGCCGTTTCCGACTACGGGCAGCTGGTCGCCCGGGCGAACGCCTTTCCCGTCGTGTCGCCCGGCTTGTCTTTCCCGGAGGCCGGCCGGCAGGCCATGGCCGCCCTCGGCGCGGAGCTCCGCGCGGCCCGGTCACGGCTGTACGGGAAGCTGCCCGCCGCCTCGTTCCGCGTCAACCGCGAATTCCAGTCACTGCCCTACGTCGCCCTGACGGCCGACTCCGACGCCCTGGCGGCGATGGCCTTTCTAGACGAGGTGGTGTCGGTTCACGAAGACCGCGCGCTGCCGCTGCTCCAGGGATGGCGGGGCAAGGCGCCGCTGGCCGGCCGCGTCTCCGGCTCCCCCGACCCGGTGCTGCTGAACAACACCGTCTCCATCGTCGGCGCCGCCGACGCCTGGGCGATGGGCTATACCGGCCAGGGCTGGTACGTGGCCGTCCTCGACACCGGCATCCGATCCAGCCACGAGTTCTTCGCCGGCAAGACGGTCGTCGAGGCCTGCTTCGCCTCCGGCGAGGATGGCGCGGGACCGGCCGGCGACTGCCCCAACGGCCTGACTTCGCAGACCGGCTCCGGATCCGCCGTCCACTACCCCAGCAGCTACGACGGCTACGACCACGGCACCCACGTCGCCGGCATCGCGGCAGGCGACAACGGCACCCTGAAGGGGGTGGCGCCCGACGCCAACCTCATTGCCGTGAAGATCTTCTCCAAGTTCTCCGCCGAGGAGTGCGGCGGCGACCCCTGCGTCATGACCTGGGACTCGGACCAGGTGGCGGGGCTGGACTACGTCTACTCCCTGCGCTCGACCTACAGCATCGCCTCGGCCAACATGAGCCTGGGCGGGGGCGGCTTCAGCGCGGCCTGCGACGGCGATCCCCAGAAGACGGCCATCGACAACCTGCGGGCGGCCGGCATCGCCACCTGCATCGCCACCGGCAACGACGGCTACTGCGGTTTCATCAGTTCTCCCGCCTGCATCTCCACCTGCGTGTCGGTGGGGGCGGTGACCGACAGCGACGAGGAGACCTACTTCAACAACTGGCATCCGACCCTGCAGCGACTCTTCGCCCCGGGCTACGCGGTCAACTCCAGCACCGGCGCCTCCGACACCTCCTACGCCTCCTGGAACGGCACCTCGATGGCCACTCCGCACGTGGCCGGCGCCTGGGCGCTGCTCAAGCAGGCCGTCCCGGCGGGATCCGTGACCGACCTCCTCGCGGCCCTGGAGAGCACCGGCGTTTCCGTCGAGACCGGCTGCTCCAGCCCGACCGGCTCCCGGCCGCGCATCGTGGTGGACGACGCCATCCGCACCTTCGCTTCCCTGGAGGTCACCTCCCCGAACGGCGGGGAGAGCTGGATCACCGGTTCGAGCCACGCCATCACCTGGACAGCCACGGCCTGCACCGACACCGTGCGGCTGATCCTTTACGATGGCGGCACCAAGTTGGGCGAGATCGCCTCCGGCCTGGATGCCGCGGCCGGCACCTACACCTGGACGGTGGGGCAGTACGGCGGCGGAACGGCGTCTCCCGGAAGCAACTACCGCATCCGCCTCCGCTCCGGCGACGGCTCCCTGGAAGACTGGAGCGACGCCGTCTTTGCCATCGCCGGGGTGCCGGAGCTCCACCTGCTGTCCCCCAACGGCGGAGAGCACTGGACGCAGGGGACGAACCGGGCGATCACCTGGACGGCCACCCACTACAGCGGAACGGTCCGCCTGGTACTCTTCCAGAACGGCACCAAGCTGGGCAACGTGGCCACCGGCCTCGCCGCCGCCGCCGGCTCCACCACCTGGACCGTGGGGCAGTACGAGGGCGGCACGGCGATGGGCCCCGGGCTCCGCCTCTACCTGCGCAGCACCGACAACACCGTGATCGACCCGAGCGACGCCCAGTTTTCGATCATCGCCCCGGCGCAGCTGCAGATGACTTCGCCAAACGGAGGCGAGAACTGGACCATCGGCTCGAGCCACGCCATCACCTGGAATGCCAACGGCTACGTGGGCACGGTGCGGCTGGTGCTCTTCCGCAACAATACCAAGGTGGGGCAGATCGCCACCGGTATCAACGCCGCGGCGGGAACCTACACCTGGACGGCGGGCCAGTACTCGGGCGGAACGGCGCCGGCCGGCAGCCTCTACTCCATCCGCCTGCTGGCGGGCGACGGGTCTCAGGAAGACTTCAGCGACGGGCCGTTCACCCTGAGCGAGTGAAGCCGTGAAGGCGCCCGCCGCCGTTTCGGATCATGGCCGGGAAGCCCGTCCGGCCGCCGGAACTTGGATCGGACAAGGGAGGTGACTTGTGAAACCGTTGGTTCTCGGTCTGTTGCTGTTCGTCATGAGCGTGCCGGGGCTTCACGCCCAGGAACCGATCATCATCGACCACACCTGCACCGACCTTTCCAAGGTGCCGGACGCATGGATCACCCTGGCCAAGTCCCAGTTGAGAGCCACCTACGGTCACACCTCGCACGGCTCCCAGCTGGTGACCGGGATGGAGGCGCTCCGGGATTCGGGCGATGAACTGTTCGACTACACCTACTCCAGCGGCGTCTACTCCCCGGGGATCTTCCTGAACGACTACTATCCCGCGGGCGACCTCGGCAACCCGGACTACACCACCTGGGCGGCCCGCACGCGTTCCCTGCTCAACCGGGTCGGCGGCTGCGACCGCAACGTGGTGATCTGGTCCTGGTGCGGCCAGGCCGACACCTCGGCGGCCAACATCAACACCTACCTGTCGCTGATGAACCAGCTGGAAGCCGACTTTCCGGCGGTCCGCTTCGTCTACATGACCGGGCACCTGGCGGGAACGGGCGCCGACGGAAACCTCAACCTGCGCAACGAGCAGATCCGCCAGTACTGCCGCGACCACAACAAGGTGTTGTTTGATTTCGCCGATATCGAGAGCTACGACCCGGACGGCCTTGTCAACTACATGGCGCTGCGGGCCGATGACGAGTGCAACTACGACAGCGACGGCGACGAAATCGAGGACAGCAATTGGGCGGTCAACTGGGTGGCGGCGAATCCGGCCGACCCGCTGGCGACGCTGGCGGCCGGTTGCGGAAGCTGCGCCCATTCGCACCGGCTGAACTGCGTGCTCAAGGGGAGGGCGTTCTGGTGGCTGATGGCGAGGCTGGCGGGATGGGATGGCCCGGTGGATGCGAGCCTTCTGCTCACCGCGCCTAACGGCGGTGAAAGCTGGATCACCGGTTCGGCGCACCCCATCACCTGGACGGCGACCAATGTCAGCGACTCCGTACGGCTGGTGCTCTACAACGGCGGTGTCAAGGCGGGGCAGATCGCGGCCGGCTTGAGCGCGGGGGCGGGCACCTACAGCTGGACGGTGGGCCAGCACTCGGGCGGCACGGCGCCGGTAGGGGCGAACTACCGGGTGCGCATCGTTACTGGCGACGGGACGCTCGACGACTGGAGCGACGCCGCCTTCGCCATCGCGGCCCCGCCGGCGCTGAAACTGCTTTCGCCCAATGGCGGTGAGCGGTGGCTCATCGGCAACCTTCACCCGGTGACCTGGCAGGCGACAAGCTATGCGGGCCTGGTGCGGCTGGTGCTGTACGACGGCGGCACCAAGGTGGGGCAGATCGCCACCGGCATCAACGCCGCGGCGGGAACCTACACCTGGACGGCGGGCCAGCACTCGGGCGGCACGGCGCCGGCGGGGGCGAACTACCGGGTGCGCATCGTCTCGGGCGACGGGGTGTTGTCCGACTGGAGCGACGCCGCGTTCACCCTGGCGACGCAGGCGCTGGCGTTGACCTCGCCCAACGGCGGGGAGAACTGGACGATCGGCTCGGTGCGGTCGGTCACCTGGAACGCGGCGGACTATTCCGGCCTGGTGCGTCTCGTGCTGTACGACGGCGGCACCAAGGTGGGGCAGATCGCGGGCGGCCTGAACGCGGGGGCGGGGACCTACAGCTGGGTGGTGGGCCAGCACCAGGGCGGCACGGCGCCGGCGGGGGCGGGCTACCGGGTTCGCATCGTCTCCAACGATGGCCTGCTCTCCGACTGGAGCGATGCGGCGTTCACCTTGGCCGAGTGACGGGACGAACCGGAACATGCGAGGAGAAACATGAAGAGACGAATCGCTTGGGCGTTGTTCACGCTGTTGTTCGCGGCCGCCATCCTGCCGGCACGCATCATCACCGGCGGCGAGGCGCGCCAGGTTGCCGTGCGCCTGCTGGACGAAGAGGGATCGCGTCCCCGGCAACGGACCACGGCGGGAGAGTTCCGGCTGGACTCCGCGGAACCCCTGATTCACCGGGGCCGCATGGCCGGCTACCTGGTGAGAATGCAGCCCGGGGGATTCATGATCATGGGCGACATCAGCGAGGCGGCGCCGCAGGTGTTCATCTCCTTCGACGGCGATTACGCCGCCCTGTATGACCACCCGTTCATGATCGAACTCCTCGACCGACTCCTGGCCGACAAGATCAACCTGGGATACCTGCCCCGCGAAGGGCTGGACCGCGCCTTCGACGGCGCCGGCGGCCAAGCCGACACCCGGATCTCGCAGCGCAACGAGTCCCGCTGGAACGCCTGGCTGAACCCGGGAGGCGGCGCCGTCACCCTGGACGCGGAACCGGTTGGAGACGTGGCCCCCCTGACCAGGTCGCGCTGGAACCAGGCCGCGCCCTACTGGAACTACACGCCCAGGGTGGAAGGCACCCCGACCTACACCGGATGCTCGGCCACGGCCATGGCCCAGGTGATGTATTTCTGGAAATACCCGGCAAGGGGCCAGGGCAGCCACTCCTACTCATGGAACGGACAAACCCTGAGCGCCGACTTCGCCCACGACTATTACTGGGACCGGATGATCGATTCCTACAGCTCCGGTTACACCGCGGAGCAGGCCGACGCCGTGGCCCGGCTGATGTCCGACGTGGGCATCGCCATCAACATGAACTACGGCACCGGCGGCTCGGGGGCGGTGCCCAACGCCAACGACGCCTTGTTCTCCTTTTTCAAGTACAGCGGCGACGAACACTTCGTCTTCCGCAGCTCCTATGCCGACTGGAGCGGCTGGTTCGACGTCTTCAAGGGCCAGGCCGACATCGGCCGGCCGGCGATCCTGGCCACCTTCAAGCCCGGCAGCGGCCACGCCGTGGTGATCGACGGCTACCGCACGTCGCCCTCCAGCCAGGTGCACGTCAACATGGGGTGGGGAGGGAGCGCCGACAATTACTACGATCTCAGCAACGTGTACGGCTACGGCAGCACGTCCGACTACGCGGTGGTCGACATCTACCCGGGAGCCGTACCGGTCCTGCATCTCGGATCCCCCGACGGCGGGGAGAGCTGGATCACCGGTTCGAGCCACGCCATCACCTGGACGGCCACGGCCTACACCGGCCTGGTGCGTCTCGTGCTGTACGACGGCAACGCCAAGGTGGGGCAGATCGCGGGCGGCCTGAGCGCGGGGGCGGGGACCTACAGCTGGACCGTGGGCCAGCACTCGGGCGGCACGGCGCCGGCGGGGGCGAACTACCGGGTGCGCATCGTCTCCAACGACGGGACCCTCGACGACTGGAGCGACGCGGCGTTCGCCATCACGGCGGTGCCGGCGCTGGCGGTGGCC
>CAYZNT010000021.1:0-64907 GCA_964479735.1 uncultured Clostridia bacterium | reverse complement strand
CCCTGAAGCCGGTCGGCCGGCGCTGAGCCTCCCCCTGAAGCCGGTCGGCCGGCGCTGAGCCTCCCCCTGAAGCCGGTCGGCCGGCGCTGAGCCCGTTTCCGGGCCGGTTCAGTAGCGGAAGCTCGATCCCCCCAGGAATTCCCGCAGGATGGAGGTCGGCGGGATCTCGTCGGGCGGCACGGGCCGGAACAGCTTGAGGAAGGTGAGCAGCCGCTGGGCCTCGGCGAAGGAGTCGTCGCCGGGGGCGACGGTCTCCAGCAGCGGCACGGCATGGGCGGTCAGCACGGCCAGTTCGTAGGCCAGCGCCGAGTTGAACATGATGTCGGCGTTCTCCTGGAAGGGGAAGATATTGCGCCGTTCGCCGCGGGTGACCGAGGGGATGCGCTTCAGGGTCTGGGCCGCGCTGTAGTTGCGGTAGCGGTGGTCGCGGATGAGGCGGCGCAGGATGCGCGTGTCGGTGGTGGGGATGCGCGAACGGTCGTTCAGGGTCAGCTGGGTCAGGGCGGAGATGTAGATTTTCAGCTTGCTGGCGGCGGGCACCGCCTCGCTGAGCCGCTCGTTGAGCCCGTGGATGCCCTCGATCACCAGGATCTGGTCGTCCTCCAGGTGCAGCTGCTGCACGTCGGGGCGGCGGTTGCCGCTCTCGAAGTCGAAGCGCGGCATGGCGATCTCGCGGCCCGCCAGCAGGTCGGCCAGGTGGCGGTTGAACAGCTCCAGGTCGAGCGCCTGCAGCGACTCGAAATCGTACTCGCCGTTCTCGTCGAGGGGGCAGAGGTGGCGGTCGATGAAGTAGTTGTCCACCGACAGGGTGAGCGGGCGGATGCCGTTCACCTGCAGCTGGATGGCCAGGCGCTTGGAGAAGGTGGTCTTGCCGGCCGCCGAGGGGCCGGCGACCAGGACCAGCCGCACCCGCTCGCGCGCCGCCGGCAGGTCGGAGCGGCGCTCGGCGATGGCGTCGGCGATGCGCGCGATCTTCTTCTCGTGCAGGCTCTCGGCGATCTTGATCAGCTCGGAGACGCCGCCGGCGGCGATGACCTGGTTGAGCCGGCCGACGTTGTGCACGCCGAGGATCTCTCCCCAGCTCTTGCTCTCGCGGTAGATCTCGAACAGCTTGCGGGTCTTGCCGATGTGCACGTTGACGGCGGCCCCGGTGGCGTCGGGGAAGAGGAGGACGAAGCCGGGGCTGTAGGTCTTCAGCTCGAACGCGTCGATGGCGCCGGTGCGGGGCGCCAGCGGGAATATCTCGACGTTGGCGAACCGGCCGCACTCCACCACCTGGACCTGCTCCGGGGGGGAATGCTCCACCATGCTGAGGTTGTCGGCCATGGCCCGCTCGGCGAAGAAGGCGGCCGCCTCGCGGCGGCCGAGAACGCGGTGGCGCAGCGGCAGGTCGCGGGCGATGATCTCGCGCATGCGGGCGGCGATGGCCTGCAGCATGGTCTCGTCCACCGGGGTGTCGGCGTGCAGGTCGTAGTAGAATCCGTTGGCGATGGAGTGGCCGATCTGCAGCCGGCTGTTCCCGTACAGCTCGGCCACCGCCATGTGCAGCACGAACGAGGCGCTGCGCTGGTAGACGTCCATGCCCGCGGGGGTGGCGCGGCCGACCCCCTCCACGCGCTGGCCGGCATCCGCCGGGGTGTCCAGCGGCACCAGGCGGTGGTCGAGGGTGGCCGCCAGCCAGGGCGGTTCACCCGGTCTGGCCCGGGAAGCCAGGATGGAGCCGACCGTTTCGCCCCCGCCGGGGGGGCGGCGCTCCTCGTCGCGGTTCGCTTTCGTTCTCGTCATGTGCCGCCATTATAGCACGGCGGCCGGTTGCCGGTGCGGCCGCGACCGGATCAGGCGGCGGGAGGCGGTGGCGGGGCGACCGGGGCGGGCCGGCTGCCGCCGACGAGATAGGAGAGGGCGAAGATCACCAGCCCGACCACGCAGACGATCTCGGCGGTGGAGGTGACCGGTCCCACGAAATACTTCGCCGTCACCTGGACCAGGTTGCCGGCGCGCTCCAGCGCGACCTCGCGGATCTGCACCAGGGTGCCGTCGATGGCGATCTGGCCGGAACGGATGGCCCAGGGGACGACGCGTTCGATCATCAGCGAAAAGCCGAGGCTGAGCAGGCCCCCGATGCCGGTGGAGATCCCGAACCAGCGCAGGAACGAGGCGCGCGAGTCGGCCGCCACCGCGGCGCCCAGGCCGATGAACAGGGCGGGCGCCAGGAAGGCCAGCCAGACCGCCGACATGGCCGTGCGCATGAAGCCGATGTGGCGTGGAAAATCCCGGTCGAACTCGACCAGTTCCACTTCGTCGGGGATGTCGCGGGCCACGTCGGCGTGCATGCGCTCCAGGAGCAGGTCGGGCGTGCCTTCGGCCGGGCGGCAGGCGGGCAGGTCGCGGCCGCAGCGGCGCTCCTCGACGATCTCGCGCCAGGCGGCGGTGCCGGTTTCGTCGCAGGGCGGCAGCTTCTCCATGACCTCGCCCAGGTAGCGGGCCACGGCGTCGTGCTGCAGCGCCCGCTTCAGCGGCCGCATGTCCAGCTTCACCGGCTGGACGGCGGCCTCGCCGCGCAGGATGCGGCCGATCTGGCCCAGGGAGCGGGTCAGCTCGCCCCGCAGCCAGGCCAGCATGCCGGTCTCCTCCAGCACCGCGTGCGGCCGGGTGGGAACGGCGGCGGCGGCCCGCAGCCAGGCGCGGCTGTTGCTGTCCATGATGGCTTCGGATTGGGAGAGGGTCACCACCTCGTCCACCAGCGCCGGCACCTCGGCGACGATGCGCGGCGGCAGCTCGCTGTAGAGCTGGGGCGAGGCGGCGGCCTGGGTCACGCCGACGGCGATGACGACGGCGAAGAGGATGGGCAGACCGAGGAACAGGATGACGAGCAGGCCGAATAGTTTGCGCAGGACGTTCATGGTCACGCTCCTTACACCCGAGAAACGGGGCCGGACGGCTTCCGGTTCCATTGTAGCAGAATCCGCGGTCGCCCGCCATGGGCGGGCCGCCGGTCGCTTGACAGCCGGGGAGTCCGGATTTATGATGGGCGGCCGGGAGGCCAGCGCCGAACCGACCCCCGGACAAGGGGTGCGCCATGATTCCCATCATCGACCGGGTTGTGGATGAACGGACGCTGCAGCGCGCGGTGGACCACTGCCGCCGGCGCAACATCATCCTGCCGACCTTCGCCCAGATGCGCGATCCCGGCCGGGTCCCCGACGGCGTGCGCCGGCGCCTGGGCGAGATCGGGCTGTGGGACGTGCACCCGCTCAACCTGTTCCGCATCACCTGGAAGAACGAGCCGCGCGAGCGCGGCGGCCTGTTCGGCGGGGTGAACGCCCTCGAGCTGCCGCCGGAGCTGACCGGGGTGGAGGCGCGCATCGTGATGCTGATCGGAAAGTGGTTCCCCACCGGGGCCCACAAGGTGGGCGCCGCCTACGGCTGCCTGGCGCCGCGCATCATCAGCGGCCAGTTCGACCCGACCGTCCACAAGGCGGTCTGGCCCTCCACCGGAAACTACTGCCGCGGCGGCGCCTTCGACTCGGCGCTGCTGGGCTGCACGGCGGTGGCCATCCTGCCCCAGGAGATGAGCCGGGAACGGTTCGACTGGCTGCGCGAGATCGGCGCCGAGGTGATCGCCACCCCGGGCTGCGAATCCAACGTCAAGGAGATCTACGACAAGTGCTGGGAGATCCGCCGCACCCGCCCGGACTGCATCGTCTTCAACCAGTTCGACGAGTTCGGCAACGCCTGCTGGCACCATGCGGTCACCGGCCCGGCCATCGCCGAGGTCGCGCGCGGGTTGACCGGGGAGGCGGGGGCGCCGACCGCGTTCATCTCGGCCACCGGGTCGGCGGGCACCATCGCCGCCGGAGACTTCCTGCGAACGGTCTTCCCGGCCCTCACGGTGGTCGCCGCCGAGGCGCGCCAGTGCCCGACGCTGCTGGAAAACGGCTTCGGCGGTCACCGCATCGAGGGCATCGGCGACAAGCACGTGCCCTGGATCCACAACCTGCGCACCACCGACGCCGTGGCGGCCATCGACGACAACGACTGCATGCGCCTCTTCCGCCTGTTCAACGAGCCGGCCGGGCGCCGGCAGCTGGCCTCCGCCGGCGTGCCCCAGGCGGTGTTGGAGCGGCTGGGGGAGATCGGCATCTCCGGCATCGGCAACCTGCTGGCCGCCGTCAAGGCGGCGCGCCACTTCGAGTGGGACGGGGCCGACCTGCTGGTGACGGTGGCCACCGACTCGGCCGACATGTACCGCTCGCGCCTGTCCGAGATGAACGCCGCCTCCGGCGCCTACACGCCGCTGCAGGCGGCGGTCGACCACGAGCGCTGCCTGCTGGGGCAGGAGAGCGACCACTTCTGCGAGCTGACCCACCCCCGGCGCCGGGCCATCCACAACCTGAAGTATTTCACCTGGGTGGAGCAGCAGCAGAAGGAGGTGGCCGACCTCAACCGCCTGTGGCACGACCGCGGCGTCTGGCCGCAGGTCTTCGGCCAGGTGGGGCGCTGGGATGAGCTGATCGACGAGTTCAACCGGCGCACCGGACTGCTGGCCGCCTTGTAGCATGCCCCGCCTGCTGCTGCGCGACGCCCTGGTGGTCAATGCCGAGGGCCGTGCCGCCGGCGACATCCTGGTCCACGAGGGCCGGGTGGTCGCCGTGGGTCCGCGGCTGCCGGTCGGGGATGCCCGGGTGCTCGATGCCGGTGGCCTGCCGGTCCTGCCCGGCGGAGTGGATCCGCACGTCCACTTCTCCCTGGAAACGGGGGCTGGCACCAGCGGCGACGACTTCGCCAGCGGGTCCCGCGCCGCCCTGGCCGGCGGCACCACCACGGTGATCGATTTCGTCACCCCCGCCCGCGGCCAGGGGCTGCTGGAAGCGTTCGGGCTGCGCCGGGCCCAGGCGGTCGGTTGCGCCTGCGACTACGGGCTGCACATGGGCGTCACCGATTTCGGCCCCGACACGGCTGCCGAGATGCGCCGCCTGGCGGAGGAGGAGGGGGTCACGTCGTTCAAGGTCTACCTGGCGTACCTCGACTCCATCGGCGTGGACGACCGCCGCTTCCTGCAGGTGCTGCAGGCGGCGGCCGGCATCGGCGCCCTGGTGACCGTGCACGCGGAGCACGGCGAGGCGGTGGCCTTCCTGCGCGAGCGGCTGCGCGCCGCCGGCCGGCTGGCGCCGCGGTTCCATCCGCGTTCGCGTCCCCCCGAGCTGGAGGCCGAGGCCGTCAACCGGGCGCTGCTGCTGGCCAGGCTGGCGGGGGCGCCGCTTTACGTGGTCCACGTCTCCACCCGCCAGGGGGCCGCGGCCATCGCCGCCGCCCGGCGCGCCGGGCAGCGCGCCTACGGCGAGACCTGCCCGCAGTACCTGGTGCTCGACCAGCGGCTCTACCGCCGCGGCCTGCGCGAGGCCGCCTGCGCCGTCTGCAGCCCGCCCCTGCGGCCGCCGTCCCACGGCCGAGCCCTGTGGCGCGCCCTGCAGGCCGGGGGGCTGCAAACCGTGGCCACCGACCACTGCCCCTTCGCATGGGAGGGCCTGCGCGAGCGGCAGGCGGGGGATTTCACCCGCCTGGCCGGCGGCCTCGGCGGCGTCGAGTGGCGGCTGAGCCTGCTGCACACCCACGGGGTGGCCGCCGGCCGCTTCAGCCTGGAGAGGATGGTCGAACTGGTCTCCGCCGCGCCGGCGCGCCTGTTCGGGCTCTACCCGCGCAAGGGGGTCATCCGCCCCGGCGCCGACGCCGACCTGGTGGTCTGGGACCCGGGCGCCCGCTGGACGGTGACGGCCGCCGCCCAGTGGCAGCGCTGCGATCACACGGTGTACGAGGGCATGGAACTCGTCGGGAGGCCGCGCACGGTCATCGCCGGCGGCCGGGTCGCCTTCTCCGACGGCCGGGTGACGGCCGGGCCGGGCGGCGGGCGCTATCTGCGGCGCGGTCCGCCCGCCGGCGAGAAGGAGCTGCCGTGAGCGGGGTGTGGGATTTCCTGCTGCGCTGCCTCGCCGACAGCGAACCGGCGGCGCTGCTGCAGGTGGTCGCCCACGACGGCTCGTCGCCGGGGAAGAGCGGTTTTCGCATGGCCGTCTCCGCGACCGCCGTCTCCGGGACGATCGGCGGCGGCGAGACGGAACGCGGGCTGGTGGAGCGGGCGCGGCGGTTCCTGGCGGCCGGCGGCGGCGCCCCGCAGCTTTTTCTCCGTCGCCACGAGGAAACAGCCGGGGCGGAGAGCTCCGGGCAGATCTGCTCCGGCAGCCAGACCGTGGCCCTGCTGTCGCTGCGGCTGGTCGACGTGCCGGCGCTGCACCGGGCCCGCCTCGCCGCGGCCGGCGGCGAGCCGGCCTGGCTGCTGCTCTCCGGCTCCGGAATGGATGTCGCGGCGGGATCTGCAGGCCAGCCACGGGGATTCGCCGAGCACGGCGGGGCGTGGACCTACGGCGAGCTCCTGGGCCTGGCCGACACCCTGCATCTTTTCGGCGGCGGCCACGTGTCGCTGGCCCTCTGCCGGGTGATGGCGCCGCTCGGCTTCCGCCTTTCGGTCTGCGACGACCGGCCGGGCCTCGACACCATGGAGGCCAACCGCTGGGCCCACGAGAAGCGGACCCTGCCCTACGAGGAGGCGGCCGATGCCCTCGCCGGCGGGGAGCACGAGTGGGCGGTGATCATGACCTACGGCCACGAAGCCGACGAACGGGTGCTGCGGCGGCTGCTGGACAAGCCGCTGCGCTATCTCGGCCTTCTCGGCAGCCCCTCCAAGGTGGAGACCATGTTCGCCCGCCTGCGCGCCGGGGGAGTGCCCGCCGAAACGCTGGCCCGGGTGCGGGCCCCCATCGGGCTGCCGATCGGCTCCCGGACCGCCGCCGAGATCGCCGTCTCCGTCGCCGCCGAGATGATCCGCCTGCGCAACCTCGGCCGGTAGCGGCGCCTGCCGCCCGCTTTGACAGCCGCCGGCCGGCGTGGTAAGGTGGGAAAGCCATGGTGAGCGATCTCCGCAGGGTCATCCTCGTCGTTCTCGATTCCGTCGGCTGCGGCGCCCTGCCCGATGCCGCCGCCTACGGCGATGCCGGCGCCAACACCCTGGCGCACGTGGCCGAGGCGGTCGGCGGGTTGCGACTGCCGGTGATGCAGCGCCTGGGTTTGGGCAACATCCTGCCCCTGGCGGGGGTCGCCCCCGCCGACCGCCCCGCCGCCTGCTGGGGGCGGATGGCCGAGGCGGGCGCCGGCAAGGACACCATCGCCGGGCACTGGGAGCTGATGGGGCTGCCGGTGGACCGGCCCTTCGCCCTCTTTCCGGGCGGCTTCCCGCCGGAACTGACCGCCGAATTCATCGAAAGATCCGGGGCCAAAGGATTTCTCGGTAACCGTCCGGCCTCGGGCACGGTCATCATCCAGGAGCTGGGTGACGAGCACGTGCGCTGCGGCTGGCCGATCGTCTACACCTCGGCCGACTCCGTCTTCCAGATCGCCGCCCACGAGGCGGTGATCCCCCTGCCGGAGCTCTACCGCATGTGCGCCGCCACCCGTCTCCTCTGCGACCGCTGGCGAATCGGCCGGGTCATCGCCCGGCCATTCGTCGGCGCCGGCGGCGGCTACACCCGGACCGCCAACCGGCGCGATTTCCCCATGGTGCCGCCGCGGCCCACCGCCCTCGACCGGCTGGCGGAGGCCGGCTGGCCGGTGACCGGCATCGGCAAGATCGAAGACATCTTCGCCGGCCGCGGCGTCGGCCGGTCGCTGCACAACGCCGGCAACGCCGAGGGCATCGAGCAGCTGCTGGCCGAGCTGGAGATCACCCGGCGGGGGCTGATCTTCATCAACCTGGTCGATTTCGACATGCTCTACGGCCACCGCAACGATGCCGCGGGTTACGCCCGGGCGCTGGCCGAGGCCGACCACGGGCTGGGCCGGCTGCTGGAGCGGCTGGGCCCGCAGGACCGCCTGGTCATCACCGCCGACCACGGGTGCGATCCGACTACACCGGGAAGCGACCATACCCGCGAGCACGTGCCGCTGCTGGCTTGGGGACGGAGCTTGACCCCCATGGACCTGGGCACCCGCGCCACCTTCAGCGACGTGGCCGTCTCGATCCTGGAGTGGCTCGGGGTGGCGCACGATTTCCCGGGTAGATCGTTCTGGTGAAAACGGACACGGAATCGGGACGCCACCCCCCGCGGGCCCTCGGCGGGGAAAGGAGAAGGACATGGAACTGATGGACCAGCTGGACCAGGCGGTTGCCTTCGTGCGCGCCCGCTGCCCGCAGCCGCCGCAGGTGGGGCTGGTGCTGGGCAGCGGCTTGGGGGATTTCGCCGGGAGGCTCTCCGACTCCTGCGCCATCGATTACGCCGACATCCCCCACTTCCGGCGCGTGACGGTGGCGGGACACGCCGGGCGCCTGGTGATGGGGACGGTCGGCGGCCGCTCCCTGGCCGTGCTGCAGGGCCGCTTCCACTACTACGAGGGCCACGACATCGGCGCCGTGGTGTTTCCCGTGCGGCTCCTCTGCCGGCTGGGGGTGGACGCCGTCCTGCTGACCAACGCCGCCGGCGGCATCGGCGCCCACCTGCAGCCGGGGACGCTGATGGCCATCCGCGACCACATCAACCTGATGGGCGTCAACCCCCTGCGCGGAGCCAACGACGAGCGGCTCGGCCCCCGCTTTCCCGACATGAGCGCGGTCTACGACCCGGCCATCCGCCAGCAGATCCTGCACGAGCAGAACCGCCTCGGGCTGAAGCCCGCCGAGGGAGTCTACCTGGCCCTCAGCGGGCCCTCCTACGAGACCCCGGCCGAGATCCGCATGCTGGCCCGCCTGGGCGCCGACGCGGTGGGCATGTCCACCGTTCCCGAGGCCATCGTCGCCCGGCACATGGGCGTGCGGGTCGGAGGCATCTCCTGCATCACCAACCTGGCCGCGGGCATCTCCCCGGAGCCCCTCTCCCACGCCGAGGTGACGGCCACCGCCAACCGCGTGCGCGCGGATTTCATCGCCCTGCTGGAACGGCTCGTTCCGGCCATCTGAGGTTTCAACCCCGCCTCCCCCCCCGCAAAACGGCCGAAAAAAAACCCCCGGGGGTCGCCCCCCGGGGGTCGGGATTGCATTCGGCGCCGGCGGTCAGGCGGCAACCGCCGCGGCCGCGGGAATCAGAACGCGTACTTCACGCCCACCAGCATCTGCCAGCGGGAGAGCAGCTGGTTGATGAGGAAGCGGTAATCCTTGTTGTTGGGATTCTCCGGGTCGGTCTTGCCGTAGAATTCGAATTTCGGCTTGCCGGTGGCCGAGTCGTAGCCCATGAAGGTGAGCGGGGCGTCCTCGTTGTTCATGTAGCGGAAGACTCCCCAGTCCCGATTGAGCAGGTTGAGCACGTTCTTCATGGACATGTAGATCTCGACGCGGTGGCCGGCGGCGAAGCCGACCGGGAGCTGCTGGGCCAGGCGCAGGTCGAAGCCGTTGTACCACTTCTCGCGGCTGGAGTGGCGCGGCAGGATCTGGCCGCGGTACTTCTCCAGGCCCGGGTCGTTCTTGATGTAGGCGTCCAGCTGGTCCCAGGTGCCGCGGGTCAGGATGATCTGGTCGGCGCTCTCGGGCACCCACATCAGGTCGTTGGCGAAGGAGTCGCCGTTGACGTCGTTGTAGAAGATGGTGGAGTAGCGGGAGCCGGAGTGGCCGTTGTAGAAGATGGAGAGGGTGGTGGGGGCGTTGTGGAAGAAGCTGAAGCGCTTGGAGGCGGCGACCATGATGCGGTGCCCGGGGTCGAAGAGCGAGTAGCCGAGGGCGGCCTGGTTGGGGTTGCCCTGGGTCATGTTGTACTGGAAGTTGGAGATGGCGCGCGAGGAGGTGCCGGAGTTGGCGTCCTTGGCCCTGCCGAAGGAGTAGGCGATGTTGACCGTGTTGCCGCGGCCCCATTCACGCTGCAGCTGGAGGGAGAGGTTCCACTGGTAGCCGAGGTTGGTGTTGGAGAGCAGGATGACGTTCTTGAACGAGGTGCTCTTGTAGTTGGCCCGGCCGTAGCGGGCGGAGCCGGATCCGGAGACGCTCTGGGTGCCGAACAGCGGGCGGCCGTCGAAGACGTTGCTGGCGCCGGTCGGCAGGATGTTGATGTTGGAGTACCAGATGTCCTTGATGTTCTTGGAGTAGACGAACTCCAGCGTGCCGGTGAAGCCCAGCGGCAGTTTCTTGTCGACGGCCAGCGAGGTGCGCAGCAGCTGCGGGAAGCGGTAGTCCTCGCCCATGATGTTGATGTCGCCGTCGTAGGCGTAGGGGTTGGGGTTGGTGGGCTGGGCGTTGGGGTCGGCGATGAAGCCGTGCGGGACCGGGCCGCGCGACAGGTAGTAGCGGCCGAGGTCCATGCCGGTGTTGGAGAACTGGTTGGAGATCCAGACGTAGGGCGTGCGGCCGGAGAAGATGCCGATGCCGCCGCGGATCTGCAGGTCGCGGGTGCCGCCGGGCTGGAAGTTGAAGCCGAGGCGCGGCGAGAAGAGGATGTTGCCGGTGGCCACCTTGTCGGTGGAGTAGCCGAAGGTCGTCTCCACCGCCGGGTTGGCCAGGGGCGAGTCGGGCATGACCGGCACGTCGGCGCGCAGGCCGAGGGTCAGCTTGAGGTCGGGGGTGACGTTCCACTCGTCCATGGCGTAGAGCCCGAGCTGGAAGACCCAGAACTTGGCCGGGGCCTTGGGGTCGCCGGTGAGCGAGTAGTAGCGGTCGTAGGAGTCGGCCTTGCCGGCTTCCAGGTTGTCGAGGCTGCTGAAGGAGTAGAGGCCGAAGGCGCGCTGCACGTAGGCGTTGTAGAAGTGGAACAGCTCGTTGTGGGTGCCGAAGACGAGGGTGTGGTTGCCCTTGAACAGCGTCAGCGAGTCGGTGATCTCGATCAGGTCCTGCTTGAGCTCGTTGATGTGGCGGTACTGCTCGGCGCCGGCGTAGAAGGTCTTGCCGCCGCCGATGGAGACGGAGATGTAGGGGAAGGCGGCGCCCATGTAGATCGGGTTGTCGTAGACGCGCTGGTAGTTGAGGATCAGCTGGTTGGAGAGGTTCTTGGAGAGGACGGAATCGAGCTGCAGGACGGTGGAGTGCTGCTGGGTCTGGTAGATCACGCCGTTGTTGCCGAAGTTGAAGCCGGTTCGGCTGTTGCGCAGGATGGAGTCGAGGTCGGAGGAGAGGTAGGAGGTGCGCAGGGTCAGCCGGTTGCTGGCGTTGATGTTCCAGTCGATGCGGCCGAAGATGTTCATCTTCTTCTTCTTGGCCGTGATCTGGTCGTAGGTGCCGGGGTCGTAGCCGTACTTCGTTTGCAGGATCGACACGAAGCGCTCGGCTTCGGCCAGGTTGCCCCAGTCGTACTGCGAGCCGGAGCCGTCGATGAAGTAGTCCTGCGGCGTCTTGCGGTTGTCCACTTCGCCGTTGAGGAAGAAGAAGAGCTTGTCCTTGATGATGGCGCCGCCGACGGACCCGCCGAAGACGCCGTCGGTGAACTTGTTGAACTTGTAACTGTCGGGGCCCTTGCCGACCAGGCTCTCGTTGCGGCCCTCGAAGAAGAGGGAGCCGAACAGCTTGTTGCGGCCGCTCTTGGTGATGATGTTGACGCCGCCGCCGGTGAACATGCCCTGGCGAACGTCATAGGGGGCCAGGACCACCTGGAACTCCTGCACGGCGTCCAGCGAGATCAGGGTCGCCTCGGACTGGCCGCCGGGGGTGCCGGTGGAGCCCAGGCCGAAGAGGTCGTTGCTCTGCGCGCCGTCGATCTGGACGTTGTTGTAGCGCGAGCTGCGGCCGCCGGCGTTGAAGGCGCCGTCGGTCTCCTCGTTGTTGAGGACCTGCGGGGCCATGCGGGTGAAGTCGGACAGCGAGCGCGAGATGGTCGGCAGGTTCTCGATCACGTCCTGCGACACGTTCTGCGACGCGCCGGTGCGGTAGGGGTTGATGACCGGGCTCGAGGCGGTGACGGTGATGCTGCCCATGTCGACCGTGGCCAGCTGCAGGGTGAACTGCACGAACTTGGTCTCACCCAGGCGGACGGCCAGGTCGGCCTGCGTCTCGGTCTTGAAGTTCTCGGCGGAGACGGTCACCGTGTAGGGGCCGCCGACGCGGACGGCCGGGATGAAGAACTGGCCGTTGCCGACGGTGACGGCCGTGTACTTCGTCCCGGTGGGCTGGTGGACGGCCACGATCTGCGCCCCGGGGAGGGCGTTGC
The DNA here is from genome assembly GCA_964479735.1 of uncultured Clostridia bacterium. Taxonomy (GTDB): domain Bacteria; phylum Acidobacteriota; class Aminicenantia; order UBA2199; family UBA2199; genus CAYZNT01. The sequence goes on along the minus strand of CAYZNT010000021.1, from coordinate 52,740 downwards.
CGTCGGAGGTGAGCACCTGGCCGCTGAAGGAGCCGGTGGTCACGCCCTGGGCCAGCAGCAGCCCGGAGAGCATCACGGCGGTGATGCAGAGTAGCAGTAGCTTTTTCATGGAATCAGTACCTCCTTTAGCATCGCGTAAGCAGTGCGGGAACGACGGGGTATGAAAGCCCACCTCATTCGGGCCGCTTTCACGAACATGGTGAAAATTGTAGTGGGATCTCGAAGAAAAATCAAGTGTCAACTTCCGAATATTTCCGCCCGGCCCGGGCCGCCGGGGCCGTTTTGACTCCCGCCCCGGCCTGTGCTAGGATCCGCCCATGGGCAGAAAACCGCTGATCATCGGCGTGGCCGGCGGCACCGGCTCGGGCAAGACCACCATCGTCAACGCCATCATCGAGGAGATCGGCCACGCCGGCGTGACCGTGCTGCAGCACGACTCCTACTACCGGGAAATCTCGCACCTGCCCCTGAGCGAGCGCTCCCGCATCAACTTCGACCACCCCGACGCCCTGGAGACCGACCTGCTGGTGGAGCACGTGCGCGCGCTCGCCGCCGGCCGCGAAGTGGAGATGCCGGTCTACGACTTCACCATCCACAACCGCAGCCGCTCCGGGGTGCTCAAGAAGCCGGCCCAGGTGATCATCGTCGAGGGCATCCTCATCTTCACCGACGAGGCCCTGCGCGCCCTGATGGACGTCAAGATCTTCGTGGACACCGAGAACGACCTGCGCTTCATCCGCCGCCTGCGCCGCGACATCATCGAGCGCGGCCGCACCATGGAGTCGGTGGTCGACCAGTACCTGCACACCGTGCGCCCCATGCACGTCCTGTTCGTCGAGCCGAGCCGGCGCTGGGCCGACATCATCATCCCCGAGGGGCACAACCCGGTCTCGACCGGCCTGGTGGTGTCGCTGATCCGGCACCGCCTGACCGGCGGCTCCGTCTGATCCCGGAGGCGCCGGCCGCGAACCGGCCTTGACGATTCCCGGGAGGAGTCGTACAATGGCCGCCAGGGATCGCCTCTCGTGGAATTGAAAATCAGGGACATCGCCGGACTGCTGCAGGTTTCCGAGAACGCCGTGCGCCGCATGGCCGCCGCCCGCGAGCTGCCGGCCTACAAGATCGGCGCCGAGTACCGCTTCAACCGCTCGGAAATCCAGGAGTGGGTGATGAAGAACCGCACCCAGGCGGCGGGGCGCATCGTCGAGCTCGGCGGCGGGCGGGAGGCCCTCTCCCTGGCGGCGCTGATCCGCCGCGGCGGCATCCTGCCCCGCGTCGTCGGCGCGACCAGCGTGGAGGTCATCCGGGAGGCGATGCGCCGCACCGCCATCCCGGCCGACGTCGACCGGGAGACCCTGGTCTATTTCATGATCCAGCGCGAGGAGCTGATGCCCACGGCCATCGGACGGGGCATCGCCGTGCCGCACCCGCGCAACCCGGTCATCGCCGCCGCCGAGCACGAGAGCGTCACCGTCTGCTTCCTGGAGCAGGAGGTCGATTTCTCGGCCATGGACGGCCAGGCGGTGCACACCCTGTTCGTCATCCTCAGCGCCAACCCCAGGCAGCACCTGGAGATCCTGGCCCGCATCTCCTTCCTCTGCCAGGACGACGCCTTCATCGCCATGCTCGGCCGGCGCGGTCCGGCCGAGGAGATCCTGGACCACATCGAGCGTCGGGAAAGCGAGTGGCGGCTGCGCCGGCGAACCGGCCATGAGTAGCGTCGCCGCCGGGGCGGCGCTGCTGGCGCTGGGCAGCCTGCTGGCCGCTCTCGCCCGGGGCCGCTGGCCGGGGCGTTTGTTCATCCCCGGCCTGGCGCTGGCCGGCGGCCTGTGGCTGCCGCCCTGCGTCTCCGTCCTCGCCGGCCGCGGCACGCTGGCGCAGACGCTCCACCTGGGGCCGCCGCTGGGCGAGGTCCGCCTGGTGCTCGACCCCCTGGCCGCGTTCTTCCTCCTCCTGGTGGCGCTCCTCTCCCTGGCGGGGGCCGTGTTCGGCAGCGGCTATCTGCGGGCCACCGCCGAGCGCGGGCGGCCGCTCTCGTCCCACTATTTCTTCCTGGGCCTGTTCGTCGCCGGCATGGTGCTGACCACCATCGTGCAGAACGCCCTGGCCTTCCTGGTCGCCTGGGAGGCCATGTCGGTGGCCTCGCTCTTCCTGGTGCTCTTCGACCATGAGAAGGAGGAGACGGTGGGCGCCGGGCTCACCTACTTCGTGGCCATGCACGTCGGCGTGGCCCTGCTGGTCGCCGCGTTTGCCGTCCTCTACCTGGAGACGGGCAGCCTCGATTTCGGCGCCTTCGCCGCCGTCCTGTCGCGCCGCTCCGCCCTGTCCGGGGCCCTGTTCCTGCTCCTGTTCGCCGGTTTCGGTTTGAAGGCCGGCTTCATCCCGCTGCACACCTGGCTGCCGCGGGCGCACCCGGCGGCCCCCAGCCACGTCTCGGGAATGATGTCCGGGCTGATGATCAAGATCGGCATCTACGGGATCCTGCGCGTGGTGTCGCTCATGGGGCCGCCGCCGGCCTGGGTGTCCGGGCTGGTCCTGGGGATGGGGCTCTTCTCGGCGGTCGCCGGGGTCATGCTCTCCGTCTCGCAGCGCGAGCTGAAGCGGCTGCTGGCCTACAGCAGCGTGGAGAACGTCGGCATCATCGGCACCGGCATCGGCACCGGCATGCTGGGCATGACCTTCGCCATCCCGGCCATGGCCTTCTGGGGCTTCGCCGGGGCGCTGCTGCACGTGCTGAACCACTCCCTCTTCAAGGCCCTCCTCTTCTACGGCGCCGGCGCCGTTTCCCAGCAGACGCACACCCTCGACCTGGAGCGGCTGGGCGGCCTGGCCCGCCGCCTGCCCCGGACCTCGGCCTGCTTCCTGACCGGTTCGCTGGCCATCAGCGGCCTGCCGCCGCTGAACGGCTTCGTGTCGGAATTCTTCATCTACATCGGCCTGATGCAGGCGGTTCTCGCCCGCCAGATCCAGGTGTCGCTGGTGGCCGTGCTGGCCATGGGGCTCCTCGCCGCCGTCGGCGCCATGGCCCTGATCGGCTTCAGCAAGGCGTTCACCATCGCCTTCCTGGGCGGGCCGCGCTCCGCCGAAGCGGAGGGGGCGCAGCGCGACCCGGCGCCGGCGATGCTCCTGCCGCTGGGGGTGCTGGCCGCCTCGTGCCTGCTGATCGGCCTGCTGCCGCAGCTGGCGCTGCAAGCGGTGCGCCAGCCGGCCCAGCTCCTGGCCGCCCCGCTGCCGCCGGCCGTCCCGGAGGCCGGGATCTCCCTTCTCGGCCAACTGGCCAACGGGTTGTGGCTGCTGGCCGGACTGCTCGCCGCCGGAGCCTGGCTTCGCCACCGGCAGCTGCGTCGCCACCCGCCGCCCCGGTTCAAGACCTGGGATTGCGGTTACAGCGGAGGCGGCAGCCGCCTGCAGTACAGCGCCTCCTCCTACGCCGCCCCCTTCGTGTCGCTGGCGCGGCCGCTGTTGAGCATCGAGGAGAAGCGGCAGCTGCCGGAGGGCCTGTTCCCGGAAAAGGCGGTGTTCACCTCGCACAGCCACGACGCCTTCGAGCGGGCGGTCATCGCCCCGGCGGCGCGCGGCATCACCGCCCTGCTCGACCTGTTCTCGTGGGTCCAGCGCGGCAGCACCCAGCAGTACATCCTGTACGGGCTGCTCTTCCTGGTCGCCGCCGTCGTCTGCGGCCTGGCGGTGGGCGGATGACCGACGCCCTGCTGCGGATCGGGCTGCACCTCGGCCTGCTGCTCCTGCTGCCCTTCCTGTTCACCGGCCTCATCCTCCGCGTCAAGTCCCTCTGGGCGGGCCGCCAGGGACCGCCGCTGCTGCAGCCGCTCTTCGACCTGCTGCGGCTGCTGCGGAAGGGGGAGGTCACCAGCACCACCGCCACCTGGGTGTTCCGCTTCGCCCCGGTGGTCGTTTGCGCGGCCATCCTGTTCGCCGGCCTGCTGGTGCCGATCGCCCCCGGGCGGGCCGCGTTCTCCAGCGCCGGCGACTTCGTGCTCTTCGCCTACGCCCTCGGGCTGGCCAAGTTCTTCGCCCTGGCCGCGGCCATGGACACCGGCAGCTCCTTCGAGGGCATGGGCGCCGCGCGCGAGGCCACCTTTTCCGGGCTGGCCGAGCCGGCCTTCATGGTCACCATGGCCTCCCTGGCCCTGCTGTCGGGACACGGCTCGTTCAGCGCCATCCTGGCGGGCTTGTCGCCCGGCCCGGGATCGGCCGCGCTGGCGGCGGTGCTGAGCGGGCTGGCCCTGCTGATCATGCTGCTGGTCGAGGGGTGCCGCGGGCCGGTGGACGACCCCGCCACCCACCTCGAACTGACCATGATCCACGAGGTCATGATCCTGGACAACTCCGGTCCCGGCCTGGCGCTGCTGACCTACGCCGCCTGGCTGAAGACGACCCTGATCGCCGCCCTCATCGCCAACCTGGTCGTGCCCGCCGGGCTGCCCCCCCTGGCGGGGCTGGCCGCCGTGCTGGGAGTCATGGCCCTGCTGGCGGTGGCCGTGGGGCTGATCGAATCGCTGCTGCCGCGGCTGCGCCTGGCCCACGTGCCCCCGTTCATCTTCCTGATGAGCTCCCTGGCCTTGATCGTCTTCTCCTCGCTGCTGCTGTTCGTGTTCGGAGGCCTGCCATGGTGAACCTGTGGGTGCTGCTGTTCGGCGTCTCCATGCTGGCCGTGGCGCTGACCAGCCGCATCGAGGCCATCATCCGCATCCTGGCCCTGCAGGGGGTGCTGCTGTTCCTGATCGTGGTCTCCGACTTCGGCCGCCTGCCGTGGGCCAGCCTGCTGCTGCCCGCCGTGGAGGCGGTCGCCTTCAAGGCCGTGCTCATTCCGCTGATCCTGATGAGGGCCGTGCGCCGCAATGCCATCTACCGCGAGGTCGAGCCCCGGCTCGGCGGCTTCTACAGCCTCGTGGTCTGCAGCCTGATATTCGTGATGGGCTTCTTCCTGGCCTTCGGGGCGACCCGGGCGGCGGCCGACATCCGCCACTTCGCCTTCGGCGTCTCCCTGTCGGCGATCATGACCGGCCTCTTCCTGGTCATGACCCGCAAGAAGATCATCACCCACATCATGGGCTTCGTGATGTGCGAGAACGGCGTTTTCCTCCTCTCGCTGGCCACCGCCAAGGAGATGCCCCTGCTGGTGTCGCTGGGCATCCTGCTCGACATCTTCATCGCCATCTACCTGCTGGTCGTGTTCTTCGACAAGATCCGCACCACCTTCGAGGAGGGGCACATCGACCGCCTGACCTCGCTGCAGGACTGAACCATGGCCGTGGCCGCCTTGCTGCTCTTTCCGCTGCTGGCCAGCCCGCTGGTCTGGTGGCTGCGCCGCCCGCTGGTCAACCGGCTGGCCATTTTCGTCCAGGCGCTGCTGGCGCTGCTGGTCGCCGGCCAGGCCGTCGCCGGCGGGACCGGCTTCACCCCGTACTTCCGCTCCGACCCCCTCAACGCCCTGTTCCTGCTGGCCATGGCGTTGACCTACGGCGGGGTGGCGGCCAACGCCGCCGGCCACCTCCGCGACGCGGGCGCGTCCCCGCGGCGCCAGGCCGTGTTCACGGTCTCGCTGCTGCTGTTCGTCTTCGCCATGAGCGGGGCCATCCTGTGTTCGCACCTCGGCCTGTTCTGGGTGTTCATCGAGCTGACCACCCTGGCCTCCGCGCCGCTGATCCTGGCCGACGGCGCGCGGCACTCGCTGGAAGCGGCCTGGAAGTACATCTTCATCTGCTCCATCGGCATCCTGCTGGCCTTCGTCGGCATCCTGCTGCTGGCGGTCGGCGCCGGCGAGGCGCAGACGCTCTTCTTCGCCGACCTGGCGGCCCGGGCCGGGCGCATGGACCCCTTCTGGCTCAAGCTGGCCTTCCCCTTCGTGTTGGTCGGCTTCGGCACCAAGATGGGGCTGGCGCCCCTGCACGCCTGGCTGCCCGACGCCCACGCCGAGGCCCCGGCCCCGGTCTCGGCGCTGCTCTCGGGGGCGCTGCTCAACACCGCCTTCCTGGGCATCCTGCGCCTGCTGCCGCTGCTGGGGCCGGCCGGGCTGCTGCCGTTCGCCCGGGCGCTGCTGCTGGTGACCGGCTTCCTCTCCCTGCTGGTGGCCGCGGTCTACGTGGTTCGGCTGCGCAACTACAAGCGGCTGCTGGCCTACTCCTCGATCGAGCACATGGGGGTGCTGGCCATCGGCATGGGCCTGGGCGGCATCGGCGCCATGGCGGCGCTGCTGCACATGCTGGCCCACTCCCTGGGCAAGGCGACGCTCTTCCTCTGCTCCGGCAACGCCCTGCGGCTGTTTCGCCAGAAGACGGTGCCGGCCGAAGGCGGGCTGCTGAAGCTCGACCCGGCCAGCGGCTGGCTGTGGCTCGGGGGCTTTCTCGCCCTGTCGGCCGTGCCGCCATCGCCGGCCTTCATCAGCGAGTTCTGGATGGTGGGCGCCATGTTCCGCGGCGACCGGGCGTGGCTGGCCGTCCTCTTCCTGGGCTTGCTGACCGTGATCGTCTGGGGCATGGGCCGCACCGTCTTCGCCTTGAGCTTCGGCCGCGGCCCAGGCGGGCTGGAACCCGTCCGGATTCCACCCGCGGCCTGGCTGCCGCAGGCCGCCTTCCTGCTCCTGCTGGCGGCGACCGGGGTGGTGTTCCCGCCCTTTCTGGTCCGGCTGCTGGAGGCGGCCGCGCGCGTCGTGGGCGGGGGGGGAGCATGAGCTGGGCGGTCACCCGAAACGGCCGGCCGCTGCCGGTGGGCAGCGTCCCGCTCCTGGAGATGGCGGAGTGGCAGGGGGTCGTGCGCGGAGAGTTCCGCGAGCCGCGGCGGGTGGTGGCGCTCCTCGACCTGCCCGGCCCGCCCCGGCAGCTGCTGCTGGTGCTGGCCGACGACGAGCGGTCGAGGCTGCTGGTGAACCGGGCCGCCCTGGATGGCCGCGACGCCTACCCCGCCCTGACCCCGGAGATCCCGGCCTTCCACCTCTTCGAACGCGAGCTGCACGAGGGGTGCGGCATCCAACCCCGGGGGCATCCCTGGCTGAAACCGGTGCGCTATCCGCACGGCCGGGGCGGGATGGCCGGCTACCCCTTCTTCGTCATGGCCGGGGAGGAGGTCCACGAGGTGGGCGTCGGCCCCATCCACGCCGGGGTGATCGAGCCCGGCCACTTCCGCTTCATGTGCCACGGCGAGACCGTCCACCACCTGGAGATCCAGCTCGGCTACCAGCACCGCGGCGTCGAGGAGCTATTCATGCGCGAGAGCCGCGCCGGTCGCCTGCACGTGCTGCCGCACCTGGCCGAGTCGATCGCCGGCGACTCCTCCGTCGCCCATGCCCTGGCCTGGGCCGCCGCCTGGGAGGCGCTGGCCGGGCTGGAGGTCCCGCAGCGGGGCATGGCCATCCGCGGACTGGCCCTGGAAATGGAGCGGGCCGCCGTCCATATCGGCGACCTGGGCGCGATCTGCAACGACATCGCCCACCTGAGCGGATGCGCGGTCTACCAGGCGGAGCGCACCCGGGTCATCAACAGCCTGATGAAGATCTGCGGCAGCCGGTACGGCCGCGGCCTGGTGCGCCTCGGCGGGGTGGGCGAAGACATTCCGCCCGGGCGCGCGGCTTCGGTCCAGGCGGCCCTGTCCGACACCGCGGGGCGGGCCGCGGCGATGGGCGACGCGCTGTTCTCGTCGGCCGGCGCCCTGGCCCGCTTCGAAAACACCGGGGTGGTGGAAGCGGCCGAGGCGCGGCGCATCGGCATGGTCGGCCTGGCCGCGCGGGCCTCGGGGCTGGCGGTCGACGTGCGCAGCGACCATCCGTTCGGCATCTACCGCTTCGCGCCGGTCTTCAAGCGCACCATGGAGAGCGGCGACGTGCTGGCCCGCGCTTTCCTGCGCCACCTGGAGTGGCAGCAGTCGCTCGACTACGCGCGGGCCCGGCTCGACGACCTGCCGCCGGGAAACTGGCGCGCCGGCGGAGGAACGGCCCTGGCCGGCGACCAGCTGGTGGTGGCGCTGGTCGAGGGCTGGCGCGGCGAGATCGCCCATGTCGCGGTCACCGGAGGCGGGGGAAGGCTCCAGCGGTACAAGATCAAGGACCCCTCGTTCCACAACTGGTTCGGGCTGGCCCTGGCGGTCCGCGGGGATGGGATCTCCGATTTCCCGCTCTGCAACAAGAGCTTCGACCTCTCCTACTGCGGCCATGATCTGTAAGGGAGAACCGTCATGTGGGACCTGCTGAAGATTCGCCGCCGCCACGGCTACCAGGCCATTCCCGACGTCGGCCATGCCGCCCCCCCGGAGCGTTTCCGGGGCTGGCCGGCCCTTCAACCCGGCCTCTGCCCGCCGGACTGCCGCCGCTGCCTGGACGCCTGCCCGACCGGCGCGCTGCAGGTCCACCCGCTGGCCATCGACCTGGGGGCCTGCCTGCTGTGCCCGGACTGCTCCGCGGCCTGCCCCGCCGGGGCGATCCAGCTCGGCAACGACTACCGGATGGCCGCCGACCGGCGCGGGAAGCTGAGAGTCGACGGCTCCAGCGACGCCGAGAGCTACGCGCGCTCGGCGGTCGCGGCCCGCGCCGAGCTGCGGCGGCTCTTTGGCCGCTCCCTGAAGCTGCGCTCGGTCTCCGCCGGAGGCTGCAACGGCTGCGAGATGGAGCTGAACGCCAGCGGCAACGTCAACTTCGACATGGGCCGCTTCGGCATCGAGATCGTCGCCTCCCCCCGCCACGCCGACGGCCTGGTGGTGACCGGGCCGGTGCCCGAGAACATGGCCGGCGCCCTGGAGGACGCCTGGCGCTCCACCCCCGACCCGAAGATCCTGGTCGCGGCCGGTGCCTGCGCCATCTCCGGCGGCGTTTTCTCCGCCTCCCCGGCCCTGAAGCGGGATTTCTTCGCCTCCCATTCTCCGGATCTGTTCATCCCGGGCTGCCCCTTCCACCCCTTGACCCTCATCCACGGCCTGCTGGGCCTGCTGGGGCGTCGCTGAGGGGCGGCCGCCGGTTCTCCCCCTTGTACTTTCGCCTCGCTTTGTGATACCGTATCCGGATGGTAGAGAAAGAATTCATCACCGCCCAGCAGCTGCTGGAGGATTCGTACCGCCTGGGGCTGAAAATCCTCGGCAGCGGTTTCCGCCCCGACTTCATCGTCGGCATCTGGCGCGGCGGCACCCCGGTGGGCATCGCCGTGCAGGAGCTGCTGGAGATGAAGGGATGCGCCGCCGACCACATCGCCATCCGCACCTCGTCCTACGAGGGCATCGGCCAGCGCGGCAAGGAGATCCGCGTCCACGGGCTCAACTACATCGTGCAGAACGCCGATGCCGACGACAGCCTGCTGATCGTCGACGACGTCTACGACACCGGCCTCTCCATCCAGGCGGTGGTCGACGCCCTGCGCGAGCGCATGCGCCGCAACTGCCCCCAGGACTTGCGGCTGGCCACCGTCTACTTCAAGCCGAAGAACAACCGCACCCCGCGCCAGCCGGACTACTACATCCACGAGACCGACCACTGGCTGGTCTTTCCGCACGAGCTGAACGGTTTGAGCGACGAGGAGCTGAGCCGTTTCAAGCCCGAGATCCACGCCTTGCTGCGCGGGGGAGGCCGGCCATGACCATCCGCCGCGAGTTCATCGAGCGCATCCCCAAGACCGACCTGCACCTGCACCTGGACGGCTCGCTGCGCCTGCAGACGCTGATCGAGCTGGCGCGCGAGCGCGGCGTCAACCTGCCGGCCTGGGACGACGAGGGGTTGCGGGCGACCGTCTTCAAGGACGCCTACGCCGATCTCAACGAGTACCTGACCGGGTTCGCCTACACCGGCGCCGTGCTGCAGGACGCCCCCGCCCTGGAGCGGGTGGCCTACGAGCTGGCCGTCGACAACCAGGCCGAGGGCGTTCGCTACATCGAGGTGCGCTTCGCGCCGCAGCTCTCCCAGAACCGAGCCATGTCCTGCCTCGACGTGCTGCAGGCGGTCGCCCGCGGCCTGGACCGCGCCAAGAACGAGTTCAACGCCCGCCCCCCGGTGCGCGACGGCACCGAGCCGCCCTTCGAGTACGGGCTGATCGTCTGCGCCATGCGCATGTTCGGGACGGGCTTCTCCGAGTACTTCGACTCGCTGCTTTCCGTCCACGCCCACTCGGACCGCAAGTGGATCTTCTCGCTGGCCTCGCAGGAGCTGGTGCGGGCCGCGGTGGAGGCGCGCGACCGCCACGGGGTGCCGGTGGTCGGCTTCGACCTGGCGGGGGCGGAGAAGGGGTTCCCGGCCGAGGACCACAAGGCGGCCTACGGGCTGGCCCACAAGCACTTCCTGAAGAAGACGGTGCACGCCGGCGAGGCGTACGGCCCGGAGAGCATCTTCCAGGCGATCACCGACCTGCACGCCGACCGCATCGGCCACGGCGTCCACCTGTTCGACGCCGAGCTGATCCGCTCGCCGGACATCAGCGACCGCCAGGGCTACGTCGACCGCCTGGTGCAGTTCATCGCCGACCGGCGCATCACCATCGAGGTCTGCCTCACCTCCAACCTGCAGACCAACCCGGCCATCGGCGAGCTGGGGCGCCACTCGTTCGCCAAGATGCGCCGCGCCCGCCTGTCGACCACCTTCTGCACCGACAACCGGACCGTGTCGCGCACCACCGTCTCCGACGAGACCGAGAAGGCGGTGCGCGCCTTCGCCATCTCCCCCAAGGAGCTGAAGAACCTCGTCATCTACGGGTTCAAGCGATCCTTCTTCCCCGGCACCTACCTGCAGAAACGGGAGTACGTGCACCGGGTGATCGACTACTACGAGGCGATCGAGCGCGAATTCAAGGTTCGCGACGGGGAGTGAGCGACGGAGCCCGGGTCAGCGCGGCAACCGCGGCAGCAGGTCGGCGCGCACCTTGACCACCGCCTTGCGGATCCGCGCCGGGGCGCCGACGGCCAGCTGCGGCATGTGGGCGTCGGCCGGAAAGAACAGGGCGAAGAAACCGGGGAAGACGTCCACCCGGCAGGGGGAGGGGCCGGGGCGGACGAACAGCTCGACGTCCTTCCGGTCGTCGTAGGGGGTGAGGGGTTGCAGCGCGTCGCGCGGGAACCACTCGATCCCCTCGGCGCCGCTCAGCGTCGTCTGGATATCCACGAAAACGCGGTGCGCCTCCAGCTTGGCCTCGGCCGGCGTCCGGGTCGCGTAGCTCATGATGCGCACGGTCACGTCGTCACCGCGAATGGGGAACCGGCCGTCGGGGTCTTCCGGCCGCACCCGGCGGATGAATTCGATGGCCTCGGCCACGATGTCGTTCGCGACGTAGGCGCCGATATTGCTGAGCTGGTCGACGATCATGGCGTACCTCCTGGCCGGACGGAAGGCGGCGTTTCCAGTATACCATACCGGGGGAGGCAACCCGCGGCGGTTGATTCCCGGTGGGGAAAGGGGTATACCGATTCCTCCCGGGACGGTCGCCCGCCTTTCCCGGTGGAGGGATGATGGCCCGGCTTCGCATCCTGTACGATCACTCCATATTCGCCGCCCAGGCCTACGGCGGCGTGTCGCGCATGTTTTTCGAGCTCACCCGCCGCCTGGCCGGGCGCGACGACACCGACCTGCTGCTTTTCGCCGGCTTTCACGTCAACCGCTACCCGCTCTCTTCGCTGCGCGGCCCGGCCGCCCGCTTCTTCGGCCTGCGGCTGCCCGCGTTCCGCGGCTCGGGCGCCGTGCTGGAGCCCCTGAACCGCCTCGGGCTGCGCCTGTTCCTGGGCAACCGCCCCGTCGACCGGTACCACCCCAGCCACTACTCGGAGGCGGCCGCCCGCTGGCAGGCCAGCCCGCTGGTGGTGACGGTCAACGACCTGATCCCCGAATCGTTTCCAGACGACTTCCCCGACCTCCGCCGCCGCCTGGCCTGCAAGCGCGCCTGCATCGAGCGGGCCGATCTGATCATCACCATTTCGCGGGCCACCCGGTGCGAGCTGCTCTCCCGCTACCCCATGGACGAAGGGCGCGTGCGGGTGGTCTATCCCGGCGCGCCGGATCCGCCGCCGCCGGTGGAGCCGCTGCGCTTCTCCCGTCCCTACTGGCTCTACGTGGGTACCCGCCGCCAGGGGTACAAGAACTTCGGCGGGCTTCTGTCCGCCTATGCCGCCGCCGGTTGCCGCCGCGATGTGGACTTGTGCTGCTTCGGCGGGCCGAACTGGAGCCCCGGCGAGCGGCGCCATCTGGCTCGCCTCGGGCTGACGGGGCGGGTGCACCACCTGGTCGGGGACGACCGGTTGCTGGCCCGGCTCTATGCCGGGGCGCTGGCCTTCGTCTACCCGTCGCTGTGCGAGGGCTTCGGCCTGCCGCCGCTGGAGGCGATGGCCAGCGGCTGTCCGGTGCTGGCCGGGCGCGATGCCGGCGCCGTCCCCGAGGTGCTGGGAGACGCCGCCGCCTACTTCGATGCCCGGGATCCCGGATCCATCCAGGCCTGCCTGGACCACCTGGCCGCCGACGAACACCGGCGTCGCGGGCTGTCGGAGCGCGGCCGCGCGCAGGCGGCCCGGTACTCCTGGGATCAGATGGCGGCGGAGACGCGGCAGGCGTACGAAACGCTGGGTGGTTGACCGGCTTCCCGCGCGGGGTTCAATTCTCCTCCCCGGTCGGGTATAATGGGCCATGCTCCCGGGCCCGGCGCCGGGGCGGGCCGCACGGCGGCGATGGTCTGGACGCGGAGGTGAGGCGGACGTGAAAACCGATTTCGAGAGGCGATCCGTGGCCGCAGCGGGTCCGGTCGCGAAGGAGGCCGCCTTCGCCGTCGTCATTCCCACCCACCGCCGCCGCGACCCCCTGCTGCAGGTGCTGCATGCCGTCCGTCGCCAGTGCCTGGAGGCCCGCGTCTTTGCCCGGCTGGTGGTCGTGGTCGACGAAAACGGAGACGGCACGGCGGAGGCGGTGAAGCGGGATTTTCCCGACGCGGCCGTCGTCAAGGGGAGCGGACGCTGGTGGTGGACGCGCTCGGTCAACGAAGGCTGCCTGGCCGCCCTGCGGGACGGGGCGCGCGCGGTGCTGCTGCTCAACGACGACGTGGAACTGGCGCCCGACTACATCGCCCGGCTGCTGCGGGCCGCCGGCCGGCACCCGGGGGCGGTCATCGGCTCGTTGAATCTGAGCGACGGCGGGCGGATCTTCTTCTCGGGGGCCCCCCGCTTCCGCTGGTGGAGCGGGCGCCTGGAGCGCTATCACCCGTTCCTGGCGGCCGTGGAAAAGCCGCTCGCCGGCGAGCGGCTCTCGGTGGTGCTGCCGGGCCGCGGCCTGTGGATCCCGGCCGACGTCCTGGCCCGGATCGGCCTGTTCTCGGAACGTTCCCTGGTCCAGTACAAGGCCGACTACGACTTCGTGCTGCGGGCCGGCGAGCAGGGGGTGGAGTGCCTGATCAGCTGGGACGCGGTGCTGTGGACCCGGCTCGACCGCTGCGGCCGCGGCGCCACCTTCGGCCACGACAGCCTGCCCCGCTTCATCGCCTCGTGGTTCAGCCTGCGCTCCCGTTCCGGGCTGCTGCCCAACTTCTACTACTACCTGCGCCACAGCCCGGTGTGGGGCTGGCCGCTGCTGCCGCTCATCGGCCTGCAGGTGTGCGCGCGGCAGCTGTGGCGGTTCCGGCGCGAACGGCGGTCCGCCGGCTGACTCTCAGGCCCCGGGCGTCTGGCGCGCCGCCGGTGCCCGCTCCCGGACGAGCCCCATCATCAGGGCGGTCAGGTCGGCCTTCTCGGCGACGATGCGCCGGCCCGTGGCGCGCCACGATTCCCGCTCCTGCGGCCAGGCCGCCAGCAGCGATTCGGCCTGGGATATCGCTTCCTGCTGCCGGTCCGGCTTGAAGTGGAAGACGATGCCGTATTCCCGCTGCTGCTCGTCGGTGTAGCCGCGGCCAATCGGGTCGATGAAGATGGAGGGCACGCCGAGCACGGCCGCCTCGGAGGCCATGGTCGCGCTCTCGCCGAACAGCAACGCCGCGTGGGCGAGCAGGTGGTGGATGCGGCCGACATCGAGCCGCAGGCGGTTCGGCTCCAGTTCGGGCGGCAGCTCGCTCTCGCTGGAGACGAAGACGCGTCCGTACGCCTCCAGGCGCCGCACCGCGGCGATCTTGTTGGCTCGGGTCAAACCGGTGCGGCCGATGTCGTGGCCGGAGGTCCAGGAGACGAAGCGGGCCACGGTGAAGCGCTCCCCCGGCTTCAGCCCCAGCTCGGCGAGCACGCGGTCATCGGGGGAGAAGTAGGCGGGATGGAGGTAGGCCAGCTCGTGGTAGCCGTTGTAGCGCACGTGCCGCCAGCGGATCGGCTTGCGGTAGCAGCGCGGGACGTAGATGCAGGAGGAGAAGGGGTAGGCGAGCAGGTTGGACGCCGTCGCATGCTCCGTGTCGTAGAAGATCAGCGCCGGGACCCGGTGCAGCCGCGCCGGCAGGGCGACGAACGTGCCGGCCACGGCCAGGACCAGGTCGGGCCGCTGGCGGCGGATGATGCGGTGGAGGCGGGCCATGCGGTAGAGCCATTCGCCTCCCAGGTGCAGGACGCCCGGCCGCGCCCGGCCGAAAAAGTCCACCTCGAAACCGAGGCGGTCGGCCAGCCCGACCAGGATGTCCTTGTCGCGCCCCGTCAGGATGACCCGGTGGCCCCCGGCGCGCAGCAGCCGCACCAGGTTGCGGAACACGTGCAGGTGGGCGGGATGCTGCAGGTCGATCAGGACGGTCATCGCAACGGCCCCCTCATTCCGGTTTCGGGGCGGACGCGGCATCGGATTCCCGTCGCCCGGCCTGCAGGTCGCTGCGGCGCTGGCGGTACTGGATCTCTTCCAGCAGCCGCCGGTTGACGCCCAGCAGGTCGGCCAGGAAGGCCACGAGAACGGTTTGGAAACCGATGCCGATGAGCACCCCGCCCAGCACCACCGATTGGACATGGCCGCCGCCCTGGCCGCCGATCATGAAGTAGAGATAGCGCAGGGCGAACAACAGGCCGACCAGCAGGAAGGCCAGGCCGATGGAGAGGAAAAAGCGGAAGGGGCGGTAGACGACCACCATGCGGGCGATGGCGATCAGGGAACGGGCGATGTAGACGGGCACGCTGCGGAACAGGCGCGACGGGCGCCGCGGCGGGTTGACGCGCACCGGCACGGTCGCCACCGCCAGGTTCTTCAGCCCGGCCTGGATGATGGTCTCGTGGGTGTAGGTGAAGTTGTTGAAGACGTTGAGTTTCAGGGCCGTCTCCCGGCTGAAGGCGCGGAAGCCACTGGCCGCGTCCCCCACGTCGGTTTTGGAGACGAAGCGCACCAGGGCGCTGCCCAGCCGCTGCATGGCCTTCTTGAGGGGGGAGAAGTGGTCGATGTGGCGGATGGGGCGCACGCCGATCACCATGTCGGCGCGCCCCTCGCGGATGGGCTGGATGAGGGCCGCGATGTCGTCGGCGCAGTACTGGTTGTCGGCGTCGGTGTGGACGATGATGTCCGCTCCCCGTTGCAGGGAGGCGTGCATGCCGGCCAGGAAGGCCCGCGACAGCCCCTGGCGCTTGGTGAAGCGCACGATATGGCGAACGCCGTGGGCGCGGGCGACGGCGCAGGTGCGGTCGGTCGAGCCGTCGTCGACGATCAGCGCCTCGATGGTTTCGACGCCGGGAATCTGCCGCGGCAACGCCTGCAGCGTTTCGGCCAGGCACTCCTCCTCGTTGAAGCAGGCGATCTGGATGACGAGTTTCATCTTCGCTTTTCCGCTACTGTACCGTCAGTTGGGAAAAAAGTAAAGGTCCCCGGCCAGACGGACCGCGCGCGGGTCGTCGATGACCAGGCGGTCGAACTGGAAGCGGCGGTGGTGGGCGCCGTGGCGGTTCAGGTGGATGTAGCGGATGCCGCGCCGGCGCAGGCTCCGGGTCAGCTCGGGGGTCAGCAGCACCCGCGCCCGGCCCGGGGCGACCGGTTCGCTGCGGAAACCGGGCAGCGAGGTCAAATGGTAGATGCGCCGCTGCCAGCGGGCGTCGAAGTAGGGGTAGACGGGGGAGTCGAAGTGGCCGCTGTAGGCGATCGGCTCGTGCGCCGCCACGTGCAGGTCGAGGAACTGCCAGGCGTCGTCCTGCAGCAGCAGGGAAAACTTGGACGGCGTGCGCTGCAGCGGGTCGGCCACGGTCAGGGTGGTCTTCCACTGCCGCCAGCCGGCATGGCCCTCGAAGAGGCACACCGCCCCGTTCCAGGCGACCATGGCCACCAGCAGCGCGTCGATGGTGCGCCGGAAGAGGCGCCCGCCTTCTCCGGGGTCGGCGAGGCGCCCCCACAGCACCAGCCCCAGCAGCGGAAAGAACGCGAACAGGCGGTAGTTGGCGGCGCTGTAGTAATAGGCGAAGTAGCTCAGCAGCAGCAGCAGCGGGAAAAGGGTCAGCAAACCGGTTGGGCTGCGCCGGAAGGAGCGCCGGCGCAAGGCGGCGGCCGCCAGCAGAAAGGCCGGCAGCCCGAACGCCAGGAAGGCGACGCCGAACCCCGACTGCTCCTGCAGGTCCGGGGTGTAGAGGGAGAAGTGGCCGATGTCCTTGATGCGGTAGGGGAACAGCAGCAGGTTTTTCAGCAGCGGCCCGTTCAGCCTCTTCAGCAGCGGGTGGTCGGCGAAGAACGAGCTCTCGCTGAGCTGCGGCGCAGGGTTGCGGCGGGCCAGGAGGAAATCGTGGGCCAGCTGCCGGTTGTGCCACAGCGCCGCCCCGGCCAGGAGGACCAGCAGCAGGATGGCGGTTCGGCGCCGCCCGGCCGTGCGCCCCCACGCGACGCTCACGGCCCGGGCGGCGGCGGCCAGGCGGGGCCGCAGCCGCCACAGGAAGGCCCCGGCGGCCACCATCGCCAGCAGCAGCGCCGCGCGGCGCGGGGTCAGCAAAGAGGCCAGCTTGTTCAGGTAGAGGGCGCGGATGGCCGCGTCCTTGACGTACCAGTAGCCGCCCAGAAGCAGCGCCAGCCCGGCGGCGCCCAGCAGCGGCAGCCCGTACCGTTTCAGCCGGGAGAGCCGGGGCGGAGCGTCCAGGCTCCGGCACAGCCAACGTGCGAGCCCCAGCACCGCCAGCACCTGCGGCCCGCTGATCTTGCTGCCCAGCACCCAGCCCAGCGCCAGGCCGAGGAGGAGCGCCTCGCGGACTCGTCGGGAATAGGCGAGGTGGACCGTGTAGAGGAGGGCCAGCAGCGTGGCCGCGGTCAGGACGAGGTGGTCCTGGCAGGTGCGCGACTCGATCAGCACCACCGGCGTGAAGAAGGCCAGCAGGCCGTAACGGAGCGCGTTCGCCCGGGCCACGCCGAGCCCGGTGAGCAGGGCGTAGACCGCCAGGGGCACCAGCAGCCCGAACAGGAACTGCGGAAGCTCCACCCAGCGCGAATCGCCGGCCAGGGTGGCCCAGAGGTGGAGCAGCTTGGGGGTGTAGGGGTTGCGGTTGACGCGCCGCACCGGTGAATCGACGTCGGTGATGCGCCCCTGCTGGCCCCACTCCACCGCCGGGTGCAGGTGGTAGGAGTAGACGTCCCCGACGTCGGGCGGCAGGGTGTGGATCTTGGCCAGCAGCAGGACGGCCTGCAGCAGGAAGAGCAGGACGAGCAGCCCGGTCAGCGGCCGGCGGGCCAGGGCTTCACGGCCCAGGCCGGCGAGGCTCCGGCCGGCGGCGGCGAAGGATGATGCCAGCCCGCTCCGGCCCCAGGCCAGGAGAGGAACGGCCAGGGCGGCGTTGACGGCGAGCCAGGGCAGGGGCCGGAGGGCGGCGAAGACGAGGCCCAGCAGCAGGCCGGTCAGGGCGATCTGCGAGAGGAAGAACAGGGCGGCGGCCAGCAGGCGCTCGGCCAGCCCGCGGTCGGGAAGGAACCGGTTGGCGGCGGCCCAGGCGGCCAGCGCCAGCAGCAGGTTGACGCCCAGGAAGGCGGCGCCGCTCATGTCCCCTCCCCGCCCAGGGCGCGGGCGATCCGCGGCGCCTCCCCCTGCAGGCGCGCGAAGCGGCGCATCCCGGCCTGCGGGCGGGCGAACAGGAAGACGATCGGCTTCTCCCGCCAGCGGCCCACGAAGGCGACGGCGTCGTCCAGCTGCACGCGGCGGGCCTCCAGGGGACGGCCGTCGATTCGCAGGCTGAGCGGTACCGGGCCGGGGCCCGGCCCCAGGTCGAGGTCACCGACCAGGTACCAGTCGCCCTCGTCGTTGGCCGGGAAGCTTCGCCGCAGAATCTCCTTCTCTCCCCGCAGCACGACCAGGTTCACGGCCGGCGGCGCGCGGAGAATGCCGCGCAGCAGGAGCCAACTGCGCGTCAGCTGCCAGCCGTTGCTGGCCATGAACAGCATGGCCAGCCCTACGCTGGCGCCGAGCAGGATCGCCGGGTGCCGTACGCCCGGTGCCACCGGCCGGGAGGGGGGCGTCGGGAGGATCACTCCGCGCCCAGGCGCCGGCCCAGGCCGTCGTGAATCTCGCCCAGGATGTCGCGCAGCCCGTACTCGTAGCGCCAGCCGGGGTAGTGGGCCTGGAACTTGCGCACGTCGGAGACGTACCAGATGTGGTCTCCGACGCGGTTGTCTTCCTGGTAGGACCAGTTCATGCGCCGGCCGCTGATCTCCTCGCACAACGCGATGGCCTCGAGCATGGAGCAGTGGCTGTGTCGGCTGCCGCCGGCATTGTACACCTCGCCGGGACGGGGCGCCTGGTAGAAATGCCAGAACATGGAGATGAGATCCCGGGAGTGGATGTTGTCCCGCACCTGCTTGGCCTTGTAGCCGTAGACCGTGTAGGGCTGGCCGGTCACGGCGCACTTTACGAGGTAGGCCAGGAATCCGTGCAGCATGGTGCCGGAGTGGTTGGGACCGGTCAGGCAGCCGCCGCGGAAAACGCCGGTCTTCATGCCGAAGTAGCGGCCGTACTCCTGCACCAGCACATCGGCGGCCACCTTGGAGGCGCCGAACAGCGAGTGGGTGGTGTGGTCCAGGCTCATGGTCTCGTCGATGCCGTGGGCGGCGAAGGGGTGGGCGGGATCGACTTCCCAGCGGGTCTCCCGCTCCACCAGCGGCAGGCGGTTGGGGGTGTCGCCGTAGACCTTGTTGGTGGAGGTGAAGATGAAGACCGCCTCCGGGCAGTGTTGGCGGGTCGCCTCCAGCAGGGTCAGGGTGCCGTTGGCGTTGACGGTGAAGTCGGTGTGCGGGTCGCGGGCCGCCCAGTCGTGCGACGGCTGGGCGGCGGCGTGCACCACCAGGGCGATATCCCGGCCCTGGCCGGCGAACAGCCTCTCCATGGCGTCGCGGTCGCGGATGTCGGCGTCCAGGTGCCGGTATCCCGGTACCTCCGCCAGCAGCCGCTCTTTCTGCCAGGCGGTCGAGGCGTCGGCTCCGAAGAACGCCTGGCGCATGTCGTTGTCGATGCCGATGACCCGGAACCCGGCGGCGGCGAAGAAGCGCACCGCCTCGGATCCGATCAAACCGGCGGAACCGGTGATGAGGGCAGTCTTCATACGGTACGTCCTGGTGTGAATGTCACGGTCGGATTATAGTGCGTTCTCCCCCGCTGCGAAAGGGGCGGGCGGAGCCTGCGGAAAAGAGCTACTCTTCCTTGATCTTGCACCCGGGCAGGTTGGCGGCCAGCTTTTTCCTGACCGGGTCCGTCATTTTCGCCTTGGAAACGATCAGGACTTCCAGTTTCTTCAGTCCGGCCAGCTGTTCCATGCCCGCGGCCGTGATCCGGGTGTTGGAGATGAGCAGCCGGGTGAGGGTGGGGATGCGGAGCAGGGTGCCGACGCATTGGTCGGTCACCCGGGTGTTGCGCAGGGAGAGCGTACCCAGGCGAGCCACGCCCACCAGGCGCTCGCAGCCGCGGTCGGTGATCTTGGTGCTGGTCAGGGAGAGGAAGCGCAAGGCCGGGAACTTCGCGATGTAGGCCAGCGCGCCGTCGGAGATGCGCGTCTTGGCCAGGTTCAGCGATTTGAGCTTGAAGAAGGTCCCGGTCCTGGCGAACCAGGAATCGGTGACGGCGGTCTCCGCCAGGCTCAGGTTGACCAGGTTGGGAAGCTGGAGCAGGAATTTCCACGAATCGTCGCCGACCTTCTTCTTGCCCAGGTCGAGCTTGGCCATCCTGGACAGGTCGCCGCCGGGGACGTCGATGCCGAGGGAGCTCAGCCAGGCCGCGGCGTCCGCCGGCGTGCCCACGTCCGGAGCCGTCGTTTTTTGCGACTTTTTGCACGAGAACGACAGGAGGGCCAGCGCCAGGAGCGCGGCCACGAGGGATGTTTTTTTCATTTTATTCTCCTGAATTGGCTTGAGCTGCCCATGAGAAACGTGAAGCGCCGGCGAGGCGGCGGCGATCCATGGCCGGGTTCGAAGACGGGGCCAGGCTGGCGTAGCGAATCCCGCTCGCTTCGCCGGCGCGGAAGATCTCCTCCGTTTGGGCGTAGAATCGTCGCGCGTGCTGCTCGTAGTCCCGGTCGGAGAAGAAGGCGGGGTGCGCCCGCTCCTGGTCGGCCAGCAGGTCGTCGAAGTTGGCACCGGGGGAGTAGCTCCAGAATCGGCGCGCCTGCGGCGTGCGGCCGTCAAATCCGAGAAAGAAAACCTGGTCGGCCAGCGATGTCGCCAGCGGAATGATCATCATGTTCAGGACGTTGCCGATGCGGTGATAGGCGTAGGTGCGGCGCCAGTCGACGATGATCCCGGCGCGGCGGGCCCGCGGCACCACGAACGTGCGCCCCCGAAGCTCCGGGTGGCAGGCCAGGAAATGGTGGGAGAGGTTTTGGGGAATCACCAGGCGGCATGCCGGGAAGCGCCGGGAGAACGCGCCGAGGGCGTCGCGGAAGGCTTGGGCGTACGTGGAGGGGCCGAAATGGTAGATGCCGTCTGCGAAAACCAGGAAGTCGGGGCGTATGCGTTCCATCAGGGGCAGGTCGCGGATCATGCTGTTGCAGACGATCCGGTAGCCGTCGCCGAAATCGTGCTGACAGGCCGTCGCGAGCGAACGGCCGCTGCCGAAAGCGAAGCATGCCGGGCGGCGCGGGTAGAGGGAGAAATCGATTCGCTGCGGTGCGGGCGGATCGGCGCCCAGGTTGCCGCTGACCAGGTTGTAGGCGTAGAAATACTGCCAGCCCTCTCCGGGATTGGCCCGCGGATCGACGTTGAACACCTGCGGCAAACGGGAGACGGCCCGGTGCCGGCGGGTTCGGCAGCGGCGCAGCAGGACGACGTGGAAGAGGAGCGCGCGCAGCAGCAGGCGGCCGGGCGCGGCGTGGCGCACATCCGTGATGGGCCCGGTGGCGGCCAGGTAGGCCGGCTTGGCGGCCCGTTCCGGCGGAAGGCCGGCATAGAAGACCGTCCGTCCCGGGAACATGTACGCGGCTTTGAAGAGGGCGTCGTTCAGTTCCGCGTCCTCGGCCAGGGGGGGCCAGATGACGATCGGCCGGTTCCTGTAGGCGCGGGCGAGAAGGCGCCAGGCCCCCCCCAGAAACGCCGTGACGGCGGCTCGGATCACGGCAGGCCCGCCCTCTCCATCTCCGCCAGCAGGTGAACCACGGCGTCCACTTCCATCTGCCGCTTGCTCTCCTCCGCGTACGAGCCGATGTGGGGGGTCAGGACGACGTTGTCCAGGCGGCACAGCGGCCCCGAGTAGGGTTCTTGGGAAAAGACGTCGAGCGCCGCCCCGGCCAGCCTCTTCTCGCGGAGGCTGCGCAGCAGCGCCTCCTCGTCGACCACCCCGCCGCGGGCGACGTTCACCAGCAGGGCGGTCGGCTTCAGCCAGCCGAGCTCCCGCTCGCCCAGCAGCGGGCGGCCGCCGCGGGGCGGCGGCGTGTGCAGGGTGACGATGTCCGAGGCGCGGCAGAGCCCTTCGAGGCCGTCCATTTCCAGGGCGCGGCCGGCCCGCCAGGCCTCGTCCGGGGAGATGTCGCAGGCCGTCACCGGGTTGCCCAGGGCCAGGAACATGGATGCGACCTGCTTGCCGATGCGGCCCAGGCCGACGACGCCGACCCGCTTGCCCTGGAGGAGGCGTCCGGTCTCCTTCTTCCAGGTGCCTCGGTGCAGGTTAGCGTCGGCCGCCGGGATGCGGCGCAGCAGCGCCAGGACCAGGCCCAGGGTCAGCTCGGCGACCGACTGGGTCGGGCCGTCGGGGGTACTGCAGACGGCGATGCCCTTCTCCCGGGCGCAGGCCAGGTCCACGTTGTCCAGGCCGACCCCCACGCGGCTGATGCAGCGCAGCTCCGGCAGGGCGTCCATGACGCGGCGGGTCAGCGGCTCGACGCCGGCGACGATGCCCAGGCACCCCTGGCCGAGAGCGATCACCTCGTCTTCGGTCAGCTTGCGGCCGGTCGGGTTGAGCACCGGGGTGAAACCGCGTCGTTCCAGCAGGGCCAGCGGGTCACCGCCGCACTGGCCGAACGAGGATGGCGAGACGAGGATGGGGCGGGGCATGGGGTCCTCCGGGTCAGCGGGGTGCGGCCAGCTCGGCCAGCACCGTGACGGGCGCGCCGTCGGCGGCGGCCACGAGCAGGGGGGCGACGACCACGCGGCGGATGGGGCCGGCGACGCGGGCCAGGGCCAGGTCTTCCAGGATGCGCAGCGGTGTGCCGGCTCCGTCCGGGTCGAGCAGGGCGCGGTGGCTTTCGCGGCCGGCGGAACGGTGCTGCCACGAGGTGGCGGAGATGAAGTCGAGTCCGACGGCCTGCAGGGCCGGGCAGAAGCGGCGCAGCCAGCCCCCCAGTTCCGGCGCCAAACCGGGATTGTCGCGCCAGTAGGCGGGCGAGCCGCGCCTCTTTTCGCTGCCCGTCCGCAGCAGCAGCAACTGGGTGCGGGCGGGGATCCGCCGCGGCAGGTCCGACGGACCGATGAGCCGGGCCGACCGGCACGGCACGTCCAGGAGCAGGACGCGATCGAAGATCCACTCGCCGGCGGCGTAGTCCGTGACGGTCTTGCCCCTCGGGAAAAAGTGGCGGGGAACGTCGACGTGGGAGCCCAGGTGGTTGGTCGAGAGCGTCCAGCGCGAGGTGTTGGCCGTGTCGCCCCGGCGGATGGAGCTGACGGGCTCGGAACGGAATCGGTCGCGGGCGCCGTAGGCGGGGGTGCGCGGCGTCAGCGGGTGGGAGAGCAGCAGCCAGCGGGACTCAGCCACGGGTCGCCCCCCGGCGCGCGGCCATCAGGTGGTCGGCCAGGCGGAAGTCCTCCTCCTCGTCGATGTCCAGGGCCTCCAGCCGATCGATGGGGAAGAGCCGGGGGCGCTCCCCGATGCGGTCGTTGCGACGGTTGAAGGAAGTCCGCGAGAAGAGGTAGAGGCACGAATTTTCCTCGTACATCACCGGCAGTTCCTGGGTTTTCACCATTCGGTGCGGGTCGTGGTTGACGGGGCGGCCGTCCGCCCAGTAGAAGCGCTTGTGCAGCGGGGTGACGGAGAGGAGCGAGTCGTTCTCCGCCGCCGCTTGGAAATACTCGCCGATGGCCCGCTCCACGGTGGCCCCCGTCAGCAGCGGGTTGGTGCTGTGGGTCTGCAGGAAATGCTCGCCGGAGGTGAGGGCCAGGTCGTAGGCCATGATCTGGTTGGCCTCGTTGCCGGTGATGCGCAGCAGGTGCTCGGGGCGCATGTGGATGGTGACCGCGAAGTTCGCCGCGGCGCTGGCGGCGATCTCCTCCGAATCGGTGTTGATGACGATCTCCCCGACGCGAGGGCAGCCGGAGAGGGTGTCGAGGATCCAGTGGAACAGGGGCCGCCCCTGGAGCAGGCGCAGGTTCTTGCCCGGCACCCGCTCCGAGTGGTGCTTCATGAACAGCAGCGCCTTCACCCCGGGGGCCATGTCATTTCGTCCGGGACAGGCCGCGTGCGAACGCCCCTTCGGCCGCGGACTTCTCGGCGAAGAAGACCATGTCGTCGCCGTAGGCGATGAAGGTGTAGCCCTGGCGGATGCGCGCCTGCAGCTCGTCGCGGTCAGAGTGGACGACGTGGTAGCCCCCGGCCTGGGTGCCGCCCGCCAGCGCCCGCTGGATCTCGGCCAGGGCCGCCGCGACGGTCGGGTGGCCGAACTGGCCCGGCAGGTTCAGCGAGGCCGACAGGTCGTAGGGGCCGACCAGGAAGCCGTCGACCCCCTCCTGGGCCAGGATGCGGTCCAGGTTCTCCACCGCCCGGATGTGCTCGATCTGCACGACGACGACGCTGTGCGCCTCCGCCCACTCCCGGTAGGCGGGGAAGCCGGCGCCGTAGCGCTGGGCCCGCGACAATCCCACCCCGCGGCTCCCCCGCGGCGGGTAATAGACGGCCTCCACCGCGCGCCGGGCGTCGTCGGCCGAGTTGACCATGGGCACGATGACGCCGTGGGCGCCCGCGTCCATGGCGCGCTTGATCAGCAGCGGGTCGTTGGCGCCGACCCGTACCAGCGGCACGCAGCCGGCCAGGTCGATGATCTGGATGGCCTGCTGCGCGTCGGCGAAGTCGATGGCCGTGTGCTCCATGTCCACGGCCAGCCACTCGAAGCCGGCATGGGCCATCATCTCGGTCAGGGCGGGGTGCGAGAACGAGAGCCAGGAGCCGATCGTCAGTTCGCGGGCGGCCAGTTTCCGCTTGAGGTCCATGTGCGTTTTCTCCTCGGGGCGCTTCTAGGCGGCGTCGGGCTCCCGGAAATATTCCTGCAGCCACCTGCGCAGCTGCGCGTCGGGAGCGACGCCGACCTTGACGATGCGGCCGATGCCTCGGTTCAGGATCAGGCGCAGCTCGCCCGACACGTTCTTCTTGTCTTTCTGGAGCGCCGCCAGCAGGCGGTCGGCGTCGATGTCGCCGAGCGGCACGGCCTGCCACAGGTCGCGCAGGACGCCGCGGATCTCGCGGCGAACGTCCTCGCCGATGAAGCCCATCCGCACCGACACGAAGTTGGCCAGGTCCATCCCGTAGGCGACGGCGATTCCGTGGGGCACGCGGTAGTCGGTCAGGGTCTCGATGGCGTGCCCGAACGAGTGGCCGTAGTTGAACAGCTGGCGTTCGCCGCGGTCGAACTCGTCCCGCTCCACGTAGCTTTTCTTGATTTCCAGGGAGCGGGCGATCAGCCCGTGCAGCACCCGGCGCGATTCCCGCGCCTCCCGGTGCTCGCGCCGGAAGCGGTCGAAGTCGGCCTGGCCGGAGACGACGAAGAAGTGGCACATCTCGCCCAGGCCGGAGAGGATCTCCCGCTCCGGCAGCGTGTCCAGGAAGGAGAGATCGATGACGATGCGGCGCGGCGGGCAGAAGCCGCCGACCTGGTTCTTGTAGGGCCCGAAATTGATCGAGGTCTTGGAGCCGATGCAGGAGTCGCCCATGGCCAGCAGGGTGGTCGGCAGGAACAGCCAGGGCACGCCGCGGTAGAGGATCGAGGCCATGAAGGCGGTGACGTCCTGGGTGATGCCGCCGCCGACGGCCACCAGGCGGTGGTCCTTGCGGAATCCCATGGCGATGAGCCGCTCGATGAGCGGCGCGACGCCCAGGTAGCTCTTCTGCTCCTCGCTGGCGGTGATGGTGAGGCAGCGGCCGTCGGGGATCAGGCCTTCCAGCCGGCCGCGGTGCAGGGCGCGGACGTTGCCGTCAACCACCCACACGTCTCCGGCGCGAAGCTCGTCCTGCAGGGCGCGGCGCACGTCGTCGACGAAGGAAACCGAGTAGTCGTGGGCGGCGGCCCGGATGGTCAGGTCATTCATTGGTGAACCCCCCGTCGACGACCAGGTTCTGCCCCGTCATGTAGCTGTTTCGGTGCGAGGCCAGGAAGAGGGCCACGGCCGCGATCTCCCCCGGCTGGGCCAGTCGCTGGGCCGGGATGCGCTCGCGCATGGCCTCGATCTCGGCCTCGGTGTTGGTGGCCGCCGTCAGCTCGGTCAGGGTGAACCCGGGAGACAGCGTGTTCACCAGCACGTTGTACGGGGCGAGCTCGGCCGCCAGCACCCGCGTCAGACCGTGCAGGCCGCACTTGGAGACCGTGTAGGCGGCGCGGCCGGGGCGGCTCGTTACGCTCCAGATCGACGCCACGTTGACGATGCGGCCGTAGCCGGCGGCCTTCATGTGCGGGATGACCGCGCGGCATACCAGCAGCGGCGCCCGCAGGTTGACCTGCTGGACGAGGTCGAAATCGGCGGTGTCGATCTCCGCGACCGGGGCGATGCGGTTGATGCCGGCGTTGTGGATGACGGCGTGCAGGGGGTAGAACTGCGGCAGGAGCTGCAGGAAGTCCTGCAGGGAGGCGGGGGCGGCGAAATCGGCGTGCACGTAGAGCTGCCGCGGGATCCCGCGCCGTTTCACTTCGTCGTTCAGCTCCCGCACCCGCTCGGGGCGGGTGCCGGTCATGACGACGTTGCCCCCCGCCTCGTGGACCAGGGCCGCGATGGCCTGGCCGATGCCGCGGGTGGCGCCGGTGACCAGGACGTTTTGGTTGTTGAAGTCGATGTGCATGGGGCGCGCCTCGCCGGGTTCAGCTGGTGGGGTAGATCTCCGTGCCGATGATCAGGTCGCAGACCATCATCAGCCAGATGGAGTGGACGTTTTCGACGACGTTGTAGGCCCGGCTGTCGACCCAGAAATTGATGTCGCCGTGGGCGCGCAGCGGGTTGTCGGCAGCGAAACCGGAGAAGGTGACCAGGGAAAGGCCCCGCTGCCTGGCGTGGCGGGCCGCCTGGACGACGTTGGCCGAGCGCCCGCTGGAACTGATCAGCACGACCACGTCTCCCTCGTCGGCGTACAGGTCGAGCGCCTTGCTGATCCACGACTCGTAGCCGTGGTCGTTGGCCAGCGCCGTCACCGCGGCCGCGTCGCCGATGGTCATGGCGCGGGTGCGGGCCTGCTTGCTGAAGTCGAGGGCGGCGTGGGCGCTGATGGCGGCGGAGGCGCCGTTGCCGGCCAGGATCATCTTCCCGCCGCGCCGGTTCATCTCGAGCAGCAGGTCGCGGGCGGCCAGCAGGGAGGCGGAGACGTCCGTCTCCAGCAGGGCGGCGCGGTAGGCGTCCAGGCAGCGGCGGATGATGCCCCGGTCGTCCATGGTTACCTCCCGTCCGCGTAGACCCGGTCGACGAGCCGCATCAGCTTGCGGGCGTCGTCCAGGTTGCCGGTGGCGATGGGCTTGTCGTCGCGGATGGCGTCCATGAAGTGGTCGATCTCGGAGCGCCAGAACCCCTCCGTCTGGTAGGTGATGCGCTCCTCGTCCTCCCAGGTGGAGGCGGGGGCGGAGGAGCGGTTCCGGGCCACCGAGAGAACTTCGTCGCCGTAGGTGTTGGAGGAGGTCTTCAGGCCGTTCAGCACCATGTATCCCTTCTCCATGAAGACCTCCAGCGAGAAGAGGTGCCGCCACTGGGTCATGGTGGAGTGCAGCGAGGCGACCATGCCGCTGCGGCTGTTCCGGAACATGGCGAACACGTTGTCTTCGATGTCGAGCTTCCAGAAGAGGTTGGAGACGTAGGCCTTCACCTCGTCGAACTCCCCCCCCAGGTAGAGGAACAGGTCGAGCATGTGGATGCCCTGGTCCAGGAAGATGCCGCCGCCCGCCCACTCTTTCCTCGAGCGCCAGTCGTTGTAGAAATTCTTGTCGACGCTCTTGCCGTAACGGCCGCGCATCCACAGCACCCGTCCGTACTCGCCCCGTTCGATCATGGACTTCATGTGCTTGATGCTGGCGTGGTGGCGGTGGTTGAAGCCGTACATGACCTTCCGGCCCGCCCGGGCGGCCGCCACCGCCACCTCGTCCACCTCCGCCGCGGTGAAGGCCGGGGGCTTCTCGCAGAAGACGTGCTTGCCGGCGGCCAGGGCCTGCAGCGTGAACGGCCGGTTGAGGTGGTTGGGCGTGCAGACGAACACGGCCTCGACCTGCGGGTCGGCGAAAATTTCGTCCGGGTGGCGGGCGAAACTGTATTTCGGGCATTCGTTCTGCGGGTTGGGGTCATAGACGGCGCGGATGGCGCCGTTCCCGTTGGCGGTGATGGCCTTGGCGCGGATGCGGCCCATTTTTCCGAAGCCGATGATGCCGATGCCGATCATGGCACCTCCTCTCTTTTCCCGATAGCGGGGCGCCCTTTTTCCAGAACCAGGATCATCGGGGAATCCAGCTGGTCTGTGACCGCGGCCAGGTTCGCGATGCGCAGGATCGTGGTCGCGAAACCGCATCCGCTGGCCGCATCCAGGACTCGCTCTTTCAGGGTGTCGGGGGAATACACGCGGATGGAAGCGCTCTTGCCCCTGAACAGCTTTTCGTTTTTTCCCGGCACGGGACTCTTTTTGGGCGGCTGATCCGGGTTGATGCGAAGGTACCCGACATGGTTCATGTACAGGGGGATGATGACCGCTCGGCCGCCCGGTTTCAGGATGCGGAACAACTCCGGGATCAAGCGGCGGTCATCCTCGCCCAGGAACATTTCGTACGCGCAATGCAAGGACGCCTTGTCGCAGAATTCGTCTGGCAATCCGGTGTGGGTCGCATCGGCGCCGATCTGGGTCCCATGAATCCCGCTCTCGTAGGCCACGTCGAGGGTGTAGACCTGGATCGACGGGTGGCTGGTCCTGGCGATGGAAGGATAGGGGCTGCGCATGGAGGCGATGTCCAGGTAGACCTCTCCTTGACGAAGGTCCAGCAGGGTGCCGGAGATGTAGTGCTCCAGCGCCTTGGCGCGGAATCGCCCCGGGCGCTTCTTCTCGATGGCTCTCACGTAGCTGTCCGGATAGTCGCTGTGCAGGAAATAGCGCTCGAAGGATTGCGGATTGATCACATAGGGGGCTGTGCGGTGTCCCTGCGCGGCCAGGTCGGCTTCGATCTCGGCGAAATTGCAGCGGGGCAGCGTTTTCGTGGTCGGCAGATGTGCGAAGTCGATCTCTTCCGGATTCAAGCGCTCCTCCTGCCCCGCGGCGTTGCGGGGGGCGGTTCGGAGGTCAGGTCGTCGGGCAGTTCCAGCAGAACGGTCGGGGGGGCCGAACTTCGCATCACCCGGATGTCCCCCAGTTCGCCCTTCCAGAATCTCCGTTTCGCCCCGCGGCCGACGGTGTAGATCCCCTTGAGAGGAGCAAACGCGGGGCTCTCGGCCACCAGGGCGCCGTTGATGGACAGGGCCGTGCGCGGTCCGACGGGATCCGCCTCCAGCCGGATGTCGTACCAGGCGGGTTTCGGGAACGGGACGACGCAGTCGAAGGTTTCGTCCAGGTAGAAACGGAACGCGTTCGGCCCCACCTGATACACGCTCAGGGGGGGAATGGTCAGCGGCGTGGGGGGGGCCGTCTGGGTGTAGGCCGGCTTGATCCGCCGGCCGTTGGAGTGCAGCCGGAAGGCGATCGCGTACGGGAACGGCTGCCGGCCGGTGTCCGCCAGGCTGCCGCTGCGGGAAACGCGGCCGTCGCAGTGCACGCGTCCGCGCGGCGGCGAGGCGGGCGCGAGCGCGGTCAGCCGGTCATGAAGCCGCTTGCGGTTTTCGTAGACGGAGTTGCGGTACCCGGGTTCGAACAGCGCCTCGAATTCGGCCCGATCGAACACCTCCAGCTTGCCGCCGCGGGTGGCATTGAGGATCATGCCGCCGTGGATCTCGAAGAACTTTTTCGCCGTTTTGAACGACGCCTCGATCATGTGCAGCTTGGGGTTGTGCCAGCGGAAGCCCCTCCCGAAATAGTCGGGGTGGAAGTGGTTGACGTCGTCGTGGACCGACTCGATCACGAAGTTCTCGTCCGGGCTTCGTCCCTCGTACCCCTTCGGCACGACCAGGTTGTGGTCGCAGCCGATCAGGTAGACCTCGCGGATGCCGAGGTGGAAGGCGAGCTGAAGGCAGGTGTAGAGCACCGTGTTGCCGCCGTAGGTGACCCGCGACGCGTCGGGGGAGAACTTGCCTTTCAGCCCGTACTGCCGGTGCAGGTCCTGCCACAGGTTGCCGCCCGGATTATGGTTGAGGAAGACGGTCTCCCGGTCGGGTGTCAGGCAATAGGCCAGGCGCATGGCGTAGAATTTCGTCATGCCGCGCAGGCGTTCGATCTCCGCGCCCCGGTCCTCGGCCACCAGGTTGTCCTCCACCACGTAGTAGGTCGGCTGGAAGCCCATGCGCCCGAAATTCAGGTAGATGCCGTTGACGCCGAAGGTGATCTCGTCGCGCAGCGGCGCCAGGTTCATCTCGTTGATGCTGGGGCCGTTGCCGATGATGAAGCCGCGCCGCCCGGCATGGATGTTCTTCAGGGCCCTCAGGCGCGGGGCGTCGCGCCAGCGCCAGGCCAACCGGGCCCGGGTGATCCTCAGCCAGGACTTGGCCTTCCCCCACCGGTCGGCGTATTTCTCCGTTGCGTTGGAACGGTTGTAGAGCGACCCGTACAGCAAGGCCGTCCAGCGGGCTTTCCAGTTGAGCATGCGGGCGAGGCGCTGGCGAACGCGGGCGAATTCCTCCTGCCAGCGCGTCCGCAGCGCCTCTCTTCGCAGGTACCGCCGGATCTGCTTCCGCTGCCGGCTGGCCTGGTTGAGGCTGACGAAGAGGCGCCGCGAGGTTTGCGCCTCCTTCAGGAGGGTGTCCGTCGCCTTGCCTCCGGCGGCCAGGCGCGCCAGAAGCTTTTTCAGGCTCGGACCCGACAAGGGGTCGTAGAAGACGATCATACCGGGAAACGCCCGCTCATAGAAGGTGAACGGTTCGACGCGGGGCGCGATCAGCACGGTGTTGTGGCTGGCCGCCAGGTAGATGATGCCCGGGGTCTGCTCGCTCCGGGTTTCGTCGTAGGCCACCAGGATGAAATCGCTGGCGGCGATGGTCGAGTGGAAGTCCGGTTCGCTCAGGTAGTCCAGCCGGGGCGTGAAGGAGACGGAGGGGGGGAAGGCGAGCTGCTCCAGCAGGGTGGAGACCCGTTCGCCGATCCTGCCCAGCGGTTTGCCGGCGAGCGTATAGGCGAGCGGCGGCCCCTGGTAGGTGGCGAGCGTGCGCAGGATGAAGTCCACGTTGCGACGGTCGTTGATGACGCCGATGGTGGCGACGCGGATGGGCGGGCGGCATCTCTTCCTGGCCACCCGGAATCCGTCCGCGAACGCGAAATAGGGGAACCGGCACAGGCGCGTGTTGATCTGCCGGAAATGATCCTTCAGGTAGTCCTCCAGCAGGAAGATGGTTTGCGCCTCGCGGATGGCGGCCACAATGGCGGGGTCCTCCTCCATCTTCTGCCGCAATTGCCAGGCGATGTGGACGCAGAACATGAAGGGCAGGTCGGGAATGGGAAACGGCGAGGAACTTTTGTAGAGAACCCGCTCCGACGAAAAGAGAAGCAGGTCGCACCCATGCTCCCGGATGAACCGCCACACCGGCTGGAATGAGGGGCTCTCGCCGCCGCGGACCTCCGCCGGGACCTCGGTGATGGAGACGTTGGCCGGGAGCCGGGGGCAGGAGCGGGCGAGCCTGCCGTCGCAGTCGAAGAACACGATCCGCCTGAAAATGGGTGACAGCAGGCGCAGGACGTGCTGGGTGAAGTAGAGGTCGTGGCCGTACTCCCGCATGTCGCCCTCGAACACGCCCAGCGTGATGGAATTCTGGCCTTTGGCCCGGGCGATCGTTCGTTCCCAGGAGCGGCGGAACGGAGAAAGCATCCGGTTGGCCCCGCGGGTGGGCATCTCCGGCGATTCTCCGCGGCGGGAGGGGATCCCGGCGGCGGAGGAACCCCGGGGCTCCGGAACGGTCTCCGGGTGAGGGGGCGGCCCGTTTTCGGGCGCCATTTCCGGGGCCCGGCACCCCGACATCATCCGGGTGACGCGCTGTTTCACATGCACCGGGTTCAGCCCGTACAGCTCGCGGAAGCGGTCCCGCTCGACGGGAGCCAGGCGGTATTTGGCCGCGATCTGCGCGGGGCAGGCCTGGCCGGGGATCCCGAAGCGGCTCAGCCACTCGGGATACCGTTCCAGGTGGGGGAACAGGACGTCCATCTCCTCCGGCGTCAGCTCGTGGCGCGGAGTGGTGGCTCCGGGCTTGCGGTTGACGGTCTCCAGGAACCTTGTTTCGAAAGGGAGGTCCAGGAAGCGGCACACGGCGCGCACCGTGTGTTCCTGGTCCTGGCAGAGCGCTTCGTGGCTCAGCAGCAGCAGGCGGTCCTTCAGGGCGGTGGAATTTTCGAGAAAGAAGCGGTTCATGTATTCCCAGTACGCCACTTCCCTGGCGCAGGCGGGGGACCGCTCGTCGACGGCCAGGTGGGTCTGGAAGATGGACTCGGCCTCCCTCCTGAAGCGCGGGAAGTCGTCGCGGTGGAATTCGAAGCCGTAGAAGGAGAACTGGTTCAACACGGAGTGGACGTTGTCCAGCGGATTGCGGAGGATGAAGATGAATCGGCACTCCGGGCAGATCTCGTTCAGCAGCAGGGCGCGTCCGTTGGCCCGGATCATCTTGGCGAGCACGTGCCGTTCCGGGGCGTCGGCCCGCAGGACCTCGCGGAGGTAGGGATCGCCGGCCTGCGCCTGCGGCTGGAGGATGAACATGGGCAAACCGAGGTGGGTGTGGATGCCGAGGTGCGACAGGGAGGCGATATGCCTGAAGTTGCGGCTGACTTCGTCATAGCGGCCGTTGAACACCTCGGGGTGCCAGAGAAACGGCTCGTAGACGAATTCGCAGGGCTCCCGGCTTCCGGCCAGGATCTCCTGCAGCAGGCAGTAGAGGGCGGTCGTGCCGGAGCGGGCCACGCCGAGGATGCAGACTTTCATGATGGATCCGGGCCGGCGGAGTCGGCCGCCGGCAGCCGGCGGAGGTGAAGGGAGAGGCCGTGGTGCGCCAGGCTCATTGTCGGGCAGAGGGCGGGCTCTTCCACCGGCGGTAGGTCCGCATCAGGGAGTCCAGGACGGGGAACTTTTTTCGGATTTGCCGTCGCCACGAGGCGAGCAGCGGCCCCATGGCCCTCTCTCCCCCGGCGGGCCCCGCCGGCCGCCGACCGCTGCGGCCGGAAGTCGTCGCGTCGGGAAGGCATTCCTCCGCGAACGAATTGAACAGGCGCTTGGCCGCGGCCGGCGGCAGCAGCCGGTTCGCCGTGAAGGCCCGGATGAAATCGTCCTTGTGGCGGAGGAAAAGGGGGCCCCACTCGCTCCGGGGGCGGCGCTGGTGGCGCGCCAGCACCGCGCGGATGAGGTCGCGCATCTCTTCGGGGCGGATGGTCCCGACGATCCTCGGCGAAGCCGACTGGCTCAGGGGCGGGATTTTTTCCGCCTGGCGGTCGACGATCAGCCAGGTCACGGCCTGCAGCGTCCGCTTCGCCTGGATGTACTGCTTTTCGGCGCTGCCCAGCCCGAGACGGTACTCGGGGACCGGGTTGGCCACCCGCGGGTCCTCGGAGAAGATGATGTCCCAGAGCCGGCTGACGCGGGCGGAGTGGCCGTGGTAGTCGCGGAACACCGCCCCGTTGGGGTTCTGGCGATAGCCGGTTTCCGCTTCGGGCACGTTCCATACCTCCACCCCGGCGCGGGTGAGGCGCTGCAGCAGGTCCAAATCCTCGATGGCGAAGAAGTCGTCGCTCTCGTCGAACCCGCCCTGCTGCAGCAGGAGATGCCTGCGGATGATCAGGGAGCTGATGTGGAAGACCTTGCGGTTGAGATCCCGGAACGAGAAGCGGCTGTCGGCGATGCGCAGCACCCAGCCCATGCGCCCCAGCTTTTCGTCCAGCATCTGGGTCGGGCAGCAGACGGCGTCGTAATGGTTGAGGACGAGCGCGTCCATCCTCAGCCGCAGGGAGCGGGGATAGTAGATGTCGTCCGCGTCCAGGAAGGCGATGTACTCGCCCCGGGCCTCGGCGATGCCCCGGTTGCGCGCGGCGGCGGCGTTTTTCTTCTCCTTGTGGACGATGCGGATGCGCCCGTCCGGGACCGCGGCTCTCTGCAGCGCCTGCTGGGTCGCGGAATCGCTGGCCTCGTCCACGATGACCAGCTCCCAGTTCGGATAGTCCTGCTGGAGGACCGACGCCACGGCCGCTTCCAGCGTGGCGCCGTTGTTGTGGCAGGGCATGACGACGGTCACGAGGGGGAAGAACGGCGTCTCGTGCTCGCTGCCGGTGGCGGCGAACCGGCTCCGCAGGCAGGGGATGTAGGAGGGGGTGAGCGAGCGGATGGTCTTGCCCGCCTTCTCGCCCTGCAGGCAGAAATCGGCCAGGGCGGCGACGTGCTCGTCGTAGTATTCGTTGTAGTCGAGGTCGAAGAAGGCGGGGTGGGCCTGGCGGATGTTGGCCATCTTGTCGCCGATCTGGGTCTTCTCGTTGAAGTTCCAGAAGTAGGCGTCGTCGGCGCGCAGGCGGCCGTCGGCGCCGACCAGGTGGATTTGGCGGCTCAGCGTCGTGGCCAGCGGCAGCATCAGCATGAGCAGGATGTTCTTGTAGGGGTTCAGGTAGAACCCCTTGGTCAGGTCGAGGTTGACCGGCTTCTGGTAGTCGAAGGGGATGCCGATGGTGATCCCCTTGAGCTGGGGGAAGTGGTGGGTGAAGAGGCGGTAGTGGTTGAAGGGGATGCAGATGTGCATGGGGTGCCGCTCCAGCACGGAGAGCAGCTTGCGGCGGAAGGCGGCGGCGTAGCGGGAGACGCCGAAATGGAAGATCGAATCGCCGAAGGCGATGATCTTCGGCCGCAGGTGGTCGACCATCTCGTCGTCGAAGATGATGCTGTTGCAGATGATCGGCAGCCCGCCGGAGTAGTCGAAGTCGCGGTAGCGGGCCGACGTCGGCCCGGTCAGGAACAGGAAGCTCTTCTCCAGGCCCTGCAGCTGGGCCGCCATGCGCCGGAATTTCTTC
The DNA here is from genome assembly GCA_964479735.1 of uncultured Clostridia bacterium. Lineage (GTDB taxonomy): Bacteria > Acidobacteriota > Aminicenantia > UBA2199 > UBA2199 > CAYZNT01. Next base: position 18,130 of record CAYZNT010000021.1, on the reverse strand, counting down.
CTGCACTCCGCGATCTCTTCGTCCGCCTCCGGATAGGTTTCGGGGGCGATGCCGGCCTTGATGTACAGGGAGCCCTCCAGGCGGCTGCGCTGCAGGTCGACCCGCCAGATGCTCTTTTTTTCTTTCGGCTTTCCGACCAGTTGTTGCAGCGATTTGGTGGATTCGGGGTCCGTCCTCCACTGCATGATGACCCGGGCCCGGTCGACCTGCTCCTTCAGCCGGCCCGGATCCGCGCATTCGCCGAGGTGGAAGCTGCCCTGGGTTTCCCGGTAGGCCTGGAGCACGGACTCGTCCAGGTATTCCGGGAGGACGAAGCGGTATCCGTCGCCCAGCCCGGGCGCCAGGGGGAAGACGATCTCCCCGGCGTGGATGCAGCCGAGGTACCAGGCGGCCCGGGCCAGGTGGTCGGACAGTTCCTCCGCGTTGGTGAACGGCGGGAAATACAGGACGCGCAGGTCGCGCGTCGGTGGGGTCGGACGTTTCATCGGGAACGGGACGGATGCCGGGTTACATGGCGTCGGAGCTCAGGCGGGCGCGGACCGGGCAGGCTGCCGCCGTTGGCACAGGGGCAACCCGATTCCGTCGATCATGTGCGTGTCCGCTTGGCAGCAATTGCCCGAGCTCTCCGGCCTTCCTTGTAACATGGCGCCGGATTCCTGTCAACGCTGGGCGGGACCGGGGCCGGAGGCGGCGGGGGGCGGCCCGGCCCGGTTGCGGACCAGCCGCTCGCAGAAACGGTCGAAGGCGGCCTGGATGTCGCCGTGGCGCGCCGGGTCGGCCCGGTGCAGGTTCTTGGCGAACACGCGCCTCAGCCAGTAGACGTGCTCCTCCGCCGGGGCGGAGGAGAGGCCGCGGCCGTGGCGGCGGTAGGCGGTGCCGACCACGCCGCTGAATCGGAAGGGGCGCCGCTCGGCCAGGCGGATCTTCAGGTCCCAGTCCTCGTAGATGGGGAACCGGAAATCGTAGCCGCCAACCTCCTCGTAGGCGGAGCGCGGCATGACGAAGTCGCGGGGGATCAGGCAGGAGCGGGCCAGGATGTTCTCCAGGATGAACCCCTCGCGCAGCGGCACCCGCTGGCTGTTCAGGACGATGGGGGTGCGGTCGTCGCGCACCAGGAGGGTGTCGGAGAAGGCGATGGCCGCCTCGCCTCCGTCTTGTCCCGCCGCCACCGACATTTCCCGCTCCAGCTTGCGCGGATCGTGGTAGTAGTCGTCGCCGTCCAGGGTGGCCAGGAAGGCGCCGCGGCTCTCTTCGATGGCCCGGTGGCGGGAGCGGGCCACGCCGAGGTTGGCCGGGTTGAAGAGGGCCCGGACGACGCCGGGATATCTCTCCTGCCAGGATCGGATCCGTTCCGGCGAGGCGTCGGTCGAGGCGTCGTCGACGACGACCACCTCGAAATCGCGGAAGGTCTGGCCGGTCACGCTCTCCAGGCACTCGTCCAGGTAGGCGGCGTTGTTGAAGTTGGCGACGATGACCGACAGGAGAGGACGGCTCATGCGGGGAGCGGCCCGGGGGCGGGCGGAGGCGGGGTCACGGCGCGTACCCGAACCGGCGGGCGGCGGTCGCGGCGAAGAAGCGTAGCTTCTCCTTCTCCGCCTCCGGCCAGTCGGGGTAGGCGGGATAGGAGGCGACTTTCCTCATGGTGGGCGGCTCGTTCGAGTCGATGCGCAGCTCGTTGCTGCGCTGCGCCTGAAGCGCGCGGATCCGGTCCATCGAAGGGGGCTCGGCTCCGCAGAAGGCGAACAGCTCCTGCGCCCGCTCCGGCGATGCGGTGAGATCCTCGAGCCGGCAGGTGAGCGCCCGCCCGGGCGCCAGGACCTCCAGGAAGCCGGAGACGAAGCGGTTCGTTTCGGCCCAGAGCCAGCCCAGCTTTTCGATCGGGTCCAGGCGACTCCAGGCGGCTTCGTCGCCCATTCGCGGCCGGTTCGCTTCCCAGATGGAGTCGTTGCGGTACCAGCCCTTGCGGATGGCGGAGCGGGCGAAATCGCCGGGGTGGCGCAGCAGGTGGACGAAGCGGCAGGAGGAGAACACCCGGTCCAGGGCGGGGGCGAAGAAGGCCAGGCACTGGTTCGACTCGACGTACACCCGGCCGCGGATCATCGCCTCCAGCACCATTTCGGTGCGAACCGCGTCGATGATCGGGGCCAGGAGCGCCGGCTCGCCGCGGCGCTCGTGGGCGAAGCGGGCGAGGTGCATCAGGGCCGGCCGCGGCTCGTGGAAAGGGGCCAGCGAGGGCGCGCCGGAGAGCAGCTCGACGACCCACTTGGAGCCGGAGCGGCCGGTGGTCAAAACGAAAACGGGGCGATAGCCGTGGTGCAGGGCGGCGATCGTGGCCGAGTCCACGTGGTGGATGTGCCGGAATTCCATCATGGCGCCGTGCCTCCCCGCCGGGCCAGCGATTGCCAGTCCACGGCGGTCAGGTATTCGGGGGCTTCCCGCTGCAGCCGCCCCAGCAGCCCGCATTTCTCCTCGAGAGCCCGCAGCACGGCCAGCGCCTGGCGGTGGTTGTGCTCGTCGTATTCCGAGAACTCCGGTTTCTTCCACGGCTTCTCGGCGCCGATGTGGAAGGTCAGGTGGGCGTCCTTGAGTTCGCGGAACGAGCGGGCGTGGGCGAACAGGTTCCAGAGCAGCACCCGCCCGACCCGGCGGGTTCCGATGCAGACATCGCCCAACCGGAAGTCCGGGTATTGGGCTGACCGGAACACGAAGCAGTCGTGGCCGATGTGCGGCTCGCCCAGCTGTGCCCACATCAGCGGCAGGTCGGCGGGACCGGAAAAGGCGGCCGGAATGGTGCGCCGGTTGATGACCAGGGCGTCGTGGCCCTGCTGGAAAAGGCGATCCAGGGCCAGGTAGAAGTGGGGCTGCAGGGCGATGTCCACGTTGGTGTAGACGAGGAAATCGACCTGCGGAGCTGCCTCGTACAGCCGGCCCAGGATGTCTTTCAGCAGGGGCAACTTTTTTGGGACGGTGAAGGGGCGCAGGTCGGAGACCGTCCGCTCCAGCCCGGGCAGGCGGGCGAAGCCGGATGGAAGCGGTTGCGGCTCCTCGCCGCGAGCCTGGACGGCATAATGCGAGACCGTCACGCCATGCGTTGCGGCGAAGTCACGGGCGACCCGCATCGACTCGAACGTGACCGGCTGGGCCGTGACCAGGTCGCTGGGCGCCCGGGCCGCCACCGGGCTGACGATGTGGGCGATGTTCACGGGCCGTCTCTCCATCTCATGACCCGGGCTGGAATTCCGTCACCGACTCCACCACCCGCTGCAGTTCTTCCTCCGTCAACGAGCCGAAAAAGGGCAGCCGCAGCAGCCGTTCGCTGGCCCCCTCGGTCACCGGGCACTGCCCTTCCCGGCCGCCGAAGCGCCGGCCCATGGGCGACAGGTGCAGCGGCAGGTAGTGGAAGACGGCCTGGATGTTGGCCGCCTTCAGGTGGCGGATCAGGCGGTCGCGCCCGTCGCCGCTCGGCAGCAGCATGTGGAAGAGGTGGTAGGGGTGGCGGCAGTGGGGCGGTATGGCGGGCAGCTTCACCCGGTGAGACTCCGCCCAGCCCTGCAGGTGGAGGAAATAGTGGTCCCACACCCGGCGCCGTTCCCGCTGGATCCGCTCCCCCGCCTCCAGCTGGGCGAGCAGGAAGGCGGCCAGGATGTCGGCCGGCAGGTAGCTGGAGCCGATGTCGACCCAGCTGTACTTGTCCACCTGGCCGCGGAAGAACTGGCTGCGGTTGGTCCCCTTCTCGCGCAGGATCTCGGCGCGCTCCGCCAGCCGCGGGTCGTTGAGGAGCAGGGCCCCGCCCTCCCCGCAGGTCACGTTCTTGGTCTCGTGGAAGCTGAGGGTGGAGAGGCGTCCGAAGGTGCCGAGCGCCCGGCCGCGGTAGCTCCCGAAGAGCCCGTGGGCGTTGTCCTCGACGACCGGGACGCCGTGCCGCCCGGCGATCTCCATGATCGGGTCCATCTCGCAGCCGACCCCGGCGTAGTGGACCACGACGATGGCTCTGGTTTTGGGCGTGATCAGTTTCTCCAGCCGGGACTCGTCGAGGTTGAGGGTGTCGGGGCGGATGTCGGCGAAGACGGGGCGGGCGCCGCGCAGCACGAAGGCGTTGGCGGTGGAGACGAAGGTGAAGGAGGGCAGGATCACCTCGTCCCCGGGGGCGATCTCCAGCAGCAGCGCCGCCATCTCCAGGGCGTGGGTGCAGGAGGTGGTCAGCAGCGCCCGGGCCGCCCCCAGTTCGCGCTCGAGCCACAGGTGACACTTGCGGCTGAACCCGCCGTCCCCCGACAGGTGCCCGGCGGCGACGGCCTGCTGGACATAGGCCAGTTCGTCTCCGGCCAGGGCGGGGCGGTTGAAGGGAATGGGATCAGTTTGGGCCATGGGTCTCTCCTGACGCGCACAGATCTCCCCATAGTATGTCTTTCTGGCTGACCGCCATTTTATCTCGTGCGGCCAGTGCCTGGCAATACTCGGCAAGTCCCACTCCCCGGGTCACTGTCGAAAGCCGGCCACTTCGCGGATCCGACCGGTAGAGGGTCCAGGCTGCTTCCGGACCCTCATCCTGCCAGTGCACCACGAACGCGAGTTGAGTGAGCCCCGGTCCCTCCCGGCGAAACATGAAGAGAGGCCGCTGCAGCGATATTCCCGCCATGAATTGCCTCCCGGCGTTCTTCCCGGTTCGCGGATCGAACCGGTCGAAGAGAGGGGAACTCCCCGGAGACGTTTCGCTGCCGATCAGTCCGGAGATGTCGGAACGGTTCAGGGCGTACTGGAGGTAGCCGCTGGAGCGTTTGATCCCGCCCGCAACACCGGTCATGCCGACGATGACGATTTGAGCGCTGCGGGGCAGTTCGCGGCTTGCCAGGGTGTGCCGGACGAGCCGGAAGTTTTCATTCAGCGGCGCGTAGGTGTGAGTCAGCCGGGCGATCCGCCCGATTCCGGAGATGAGCAATACGGATACAAAAAAAAGGTTCAGGAGGCGGCGTCCAGTGTTTTCGATGCGGCAGCCCAGCCGACTCGTCAGCCACACCAGGAGTCCGAGGATGGCAACCGAAGGCAGATAGGCGTAACGTGGAGAGAACCATTTCGCGCCGATCACGAAAACGGGAACCGTGCACACCAGCCACAGGGAAAAAAACGCTGCCACGGTCGTATGGTGGGATCTGCCATTTTCCGGGAGGTCAGTCATCTTGGAAATGGAGCGTTGGGGGGTCGTCCTTTTCTTCCAGGCCGAGCCGAGCAGAATGATCGCGATGATGGAAGGGATGATCCAGCCGGGGAGGACGGGTACCGGGAGGCTCCACTGGAGTATCTTTTCCAGCCTTGCCATGGTGAGGGCAGACATCAGGTTCCTGCCGATTTCGGCACTTGGCATGAGCGCGGATATTCGGAGCGACAGGAGGATGTGGATCACCCGCAGCAGGGCGATGGCGCCCAGAGCGGAAACCAGTCGCCGCCTCCGCGCGCCCTGACCTCCCAGGCGCCATACGATGTACAGAACCGGAATTGCAAGGAATGCTGATTGCTCCATGATGAGCATCGAGACGGTGAACAGAAGGAGGGACGGAATCCACGCACGAGCGTGCAATTTCGGGGACCGGACATAGTCCAGTCCGCAGAGAAGAGATGCCAGGAGCGGGAGAAACCCCCACAGGACGTAGGACATGTTGATTCCCGCCGGGATTTGCCACTGATGGGGAGATATGTTGGGCAGCACGGCGGCGGTGAAGGCCGCGAGCGGGGGCATGCGAACGTGCCGCCGATAGAGAGTGAAAAGGAGCCAGGAGATGGGGACCATCAACCACAGCACGGTGGCCAGCCGCGTCAGTGGGGCCGACCAGGCCATGAGCTTGTATGCCGGCCACTCCACCCCCGGAAGGAGCGGATTGAATCTTGTCATGAATTGCTCCGTGCGGCCGTGGAGAATTCTCTGGTAATGGGCGGCATCGTCGTGCAGCAATGGCTCGACGCCAAAGACAGCGACCAGGTTGAAGGCGGTGATTGCACCCGTCAAGGCGAGGGCAACCGCGACTTTCTCCCTTCGATTACGAGTGGCCACGTTCGCCGGTTTTCCGGAAAACGAGCAGTTCCTGAATGCCATAGTCTCCCCAGGCGGGGAGGGTGGAAAACCAGCGGTTCCAGTCACAACTGGGGTCGGCGGCGGCGGGCCCGCTCCCCAGGGCTCGGGCCAGCAGGGGCTTGATGATGCGCGTGCCCACGTAGTAGGTGGAGGCGAAATTTTCCCTGCTTTCCAACTCGAGCTCGCCCCGCAGTTCGGCTGGCAGCCTGTCCGCGTCGAGATAGAAGTTGAATTCCGGCATCGGGATGTCCGTCAGCCCCCACTCGCGGCGAAAACGGTTGAGCCGCTCCCACCCCTGGCGGGTTGCCTCGGACAGGAGAAGGCGGCCGCCCGGCTTGAGCACCCGGGCGCATTCGCGGACGGCCCGCAGCTGGGAGGCGAAGTCGCCCAGGTTGATGATGACCCGCTTGGCCACGACCAAGTCGAAAGTGGCGCTGGCGAGTTCGATGCCCATGACGTCGCCGACCTGGAAATCGACCCTCTCGCGCAGTTCCCGCGGCTCGCCTGCCAAACGCCGGCAGGCGGTCTCGACCATCTCCGGAACGTAGTCGATGCCGGTGACGCGGACGCCCGCCGTGCGGGCGTACTCGATCGTTCCCCAGCCGTTGGCGCAGCCGGCGTCCAGCACGTGCTCGCCCGCTTTCAGCCGGTGGCAGATGGTGCGCGTTTCCAGCTCCAGCATCGGCAGGTCCGACCACGACGCCTCGGGCGAGTCCCCGAAACGGAGTGCCTGCTGTCTCCAGTGATCGCGAACCCGATTGTCTTTCATCCACGCTTCTCCTTACATTGGCGCGTCAGGTGTATGGACCGCCGGACCATATCTTGGTTGTATAGATCGCCCCGGATGCCAGGTGCAGGCAGAACAGCAGGGAGACCAGGCCGATCGACAGTCGCTCTCGCCACCGGGGTGGGCGTGTCCGGGCCCAGTGAAGGAGCTCCACGGTCGAAAAGAGGAACAGCAGGGTGAGGGCGACCATGTAGCCCCAGAAGAAGTTGGCGTGAGGCATGCGCCGGCCGGCCTCCGCGAAAATTGCCGCCTGCAGCACGGCGACGACCCAGTTCAGCCAGGCGAGCGAGAGCCAGGGAGAGCGGCAGGCCCGGCGGAAGCGGAACGCCAGCAGGGCGAGCGGGAACGCGCTGCCTTGCAGGAGCGCGACCAGGGGGTACGGGGAATGGGTTTTCCAGACCGTCAGAAAGGAGATGGTGATGGCGTTGGAGTGATGACCGGCAAACATGATCATGTGTTGCCATGCCAGGCAGGCGATCGACGGGGCGGCGATGGCCAAGCCGCGCCCGAGCGGCCTCCAGGCCCAGCCCCCGCGGAGCAGAAGCCAGAGAAAGGCGGCGGGCAGGAAGGAGAGCGTGAAATTGGGCTTGACGAGCGTGGCCAGCAGCAGGGTTGCGGATGCCAGGGCGTCGGCGCCGACCGGGTTGGAGGGGCGCAGCCACGAACGGCCGGCCCACAGCAGGAAGGCGATCAGGGCGAGCGGCTTCAGCAGGATGACGGTCGGGTTGTGCCAGACGTTCGGGCTCCCCTGCAGCAGGAACATGCGACGATGGATGAAAGGTAGCCAGATGCTCCCTGCCAGGAGAAGCGCGGCGGCGGCGGGCAGCGCCAGGCCGATCCCCGGACCGGGCGGAAGCAAGCGATTCATGGTTCCCAGCAGGAGTGCGGCGAAGGCCGTGACGGCGAATGCGAGCACGAATGCGAAAGCGTCGTTCAGCGGAAGTCCCGTCGCTTTTTCCAACCCCAGGGCGGCGATATGCAGCCCCGGGTGGGGCAACTCCATGGTTTTTCCCTGGAGGCGTTGGGCAAACTGGATATGCCGGCGGAGGTCGCTCCGGTATTGGTTTTTTGCCGGCGGATACGCCTGTTTGAAGAATAGGAAAAAAGAGGCCAGGAACACGGCGCACAGGAACAGCGTGGATGCGGTTGTGCGGAGGGGATTCGGGCCGATGTCATCCATGGCCGTTGACGGAGTCCCGGCGCTCCGGGGCAGGTTCGGGATTCGCATGCTCCGCCACCAGGTACAGCGGCCGGTTGCGGACTTCATCGAGCACCCGGGCCGTGTAGATTCCCATGGTGCCGACGGTGAACATCACCATGCCGCTGGCCAGGAAAATGGCTGCCACCAGGCTTTCCCCGGGGGACAAAGGGACTCCGGCAATCAGGCGACGGGAGAATTGAACGAGCAGGAACAGTGCCGCGCCAGTCATGACGATCGCTCCCGTGGCCATGGCCAGTTTGAGCGGCTTGTCGCTCATGGAGATGACGGCGTCCAGCGCCAGGTTCAGGCGGCGCAGGAAGGAGTACGACGACCGGCCGTCGCGGCGATCCCCGTGCTGGACGTCCACCCAGGCGGTGGGCAGGCCGAGCCACTGCACCAGGAGGGGGAACACACGGTGCCGTTCCCGCATCGCGCGGTAGGCGTCGAGCGTTCGCCGTGAGTAGATGCCGAAGTTGGCCACCGCCGGATCGTGGCGGATGCCGCTCAGGCGGCGGAAGCAGCGGTGGAACAGGCGGGATGTGACGCGGGTGAGCCACGGGTCGTGCCGCTTCATGCGGCGGGCGAAGACGATGTCGAAGCCCTCGCGGGCCTTCGCCCACAGCCTCGGGATCTCCTCCGGGCGGTCCTGGAAGTCGCCGTCCATGACTACCGCCCACTCGCCGCGGCAGGCGTCGATGCCGGCGGTGATGGCCGTGTGCTGGCCGAAGTTGCGGGCCAGGCGGATGCCGCGCACCCGGGGGTCATGGGCGGCGGCTTCCTGGATTCTCTTCCAGGCATCGTCCGGACTGCCGTCGTCCACCCAGACGATTTCAAACCGGGGAGTGATCGTCTCCAGCCTGGTCCTCAGGGCATCGCCCAGCGGACCGATACAGGCCGCCGTGCGATAGGCGGGGATGACGACGGAGATGAGTGGTATCGAGGGATCAGCGGGGCGATGGGAGTCGTTCATGGTGGTTTCCGGCGTGTTCACCCGAATGGTTTTCCTGGCCCGATTCCCGACGAGGCGCGCATCCCGGAAGGGAGGGGCCGGGAGGGCATGAAAACGGGAGCATCCGGGCCATCCGGGTTCTCATTACAGGATGCTCCGCTTCCCGGTGAAAGCGGTCCGGGGCGTGAACCAGGCGATGGCGGGTGTGCCCGGCAAGCGCCGGATGGCGCCCGACAGTCCTTTCCTTCCGGTGCCCGTTTCCCGGATCGAAATCTGTCCGCTGCGCGGATCGAGCTGCAAGAGTGCCCATCGGCCCCCGCCGGGAGGGGTTTCCCAGCGCAGGGCGAATTCGAATTGCCGCAACCGGGTTCCCTGCTGCATGAACAGGAAGAGCGGGCGGTGGAGGGAATATCCCCGGAAAAATGATCGGTACTGTTGTTCGGCAGGCTGGAAGGGGTCGTAGAACGTGGTGTAGTGGCGCATTCCGCCGATACAGCCCTGAACGTCGTCGCGTGTCAGCATGTACGAGAGGTGGCCACTGGACTGCAGCCAGTCTCCCCAATAGATTTTCGCATTGCGCAGGTAGACCGCGACCTGGGCGCGGGGCGGCGGCCCAAGGGCCAGTAGACGACTCCGGATCAACTTCTGGTTCTCGTTCAGGTTCCGGAAAACGGTTCCGAGTTCAATTTGCCTGAACAGCCCGCTGGCGGCGATGGCGGTGAATGCCACGGCCCAGGCAACCCGACCCGGAGCGGGCAGGAACCGCCGGATGACCAGCTGCAGCGACAGAATGGCGGCCGCGATGAACCCGAATCCGGCGATAAACAGGTGGCGGACGGAGACGCCCCTGGAGGCGAAAATGAACGGGAGAGCGTTTCCCAGGAACCAGAGCAGCAACGCCCCGTATGCGTACGCAACGGACGGACGGGAGTGGGGGGGCGTGCCGCCCGATGGAGATTCACGGATTCGGGCGCTGACGGTTGCGGAAAAAACAACCGCGACCGCGACCAGGATGGCGTAAAAAATGACGGGCCACCCGTCGTCCCTCATGCCGGCGGGCAGCGGGAGCAGCGAGTTGAGCCCCTCCATGATCCGGTCCTCCATTCCCCCGAGGCCGGGTGGCTCGGGAACGGCTGCCGTTCGGGGCAGGAGCAGGAACCATGCCGCATTGGTGGTGAACACGGCCCCCAGGGCGATGAGCAGCCGGGGCCGGCCCGTGCGCCGGGCGCCCGGAGCCAGCAGCATGTACACGATGAGGGGAAAGAAGAAGAGAGCCTGATCCATCAACTGGGTGGCGGCCAGGAAGAGGAGCACCGCCCGGACCGCGAACCGCCTCCCCTCGCCCCTCGCGGCGGCGAATCCCGCCACCTGGTGCAGGACGGCGCTCATCGCCAGCAACCCGAGGAGGACATAAGACCCGTTGATGAACGCGGGGATGGTCCATTGGGCCGGCAGGATCATCGGGATAACGGCGCCGGCCAGGGCGGCTTCGAGGGGAATGCCGAAATGGTCGCGAAAGAGCGTCCACAGGGAAATCGCCAGCGGAACCATGAGCAGCAGAACGTAGAGCAGCCGGGCGGCTTCCTTGGAGAGCGCCATCACGTTCCAGGCCAGCCATTCGCTCAACGAGGCGAGGACCAGGCCATGCCGGACCAGGGAGGTCGGGAACTCCTGGGCCCGGACCCGGGAGAGGTTCGCGGCATCGTCGTGGATCAGCACGTCCGGGCCCCAGACGGCAACGAGGTTGGCCAGCACCAAAAGGAGAAGGGCCACCCGCAGCGGCAGGCCGTTGGTTTTCTCACCGGGCAGCCGCAGGCGTGGGAGCAGGGTGGTCATCGGATCGCCTTTCCTTCCTCGCGCGTCAGCAGGCTCAGGAAGCGGCCGGGCAGGCGGCTCCGGTCCAACGGGCCGTTGCGGCGGTCGAATTGCTCGAGGATGCGGCGGCACTCCTCGCGGTTGTGGGCGGTGTACTCGGCAGACTCCGCGCACTTCCAGGCCCGTTCGTTGCCGATGTGGAAGGTCAGGTGAAGATCGGTGAACACGCGGAAGTTTAGCGCCAGCAGGGACAGGTTGGCGATCAGGGTCCGGCCGAACCAGCCGGCGCCGATGCAGACTCGCCCCAGCTGGAAGCGGGGGTAGAGGCCGCGTGGAAACACGAAACAGTCCCATCCCGGATGGGGCTCGCCGATCTCCGCCCACATCCGCGGGATGTCCGCCAAGTCGCGGTAGTGGCCGGGAATGGTGCGGCGGTTGATGGCGAAGGCGTCGTGCCCCTGCTCGATGAGCCGTTGGACGGTCAGGTAAAAGTGGGGCTGCAGCGAGATGTCCACGTTGCTGTAGACGAGATGGTCTGCGTCTGTGGTCCCGGTGAAAAGGGTGTCGAGGATATCCCGGATGAGCGGCAGGGGGCGGGGCCGGGCGAAGGTGTGGAGGTCGGCCACCGTGCGCGTCAACGGCGGCAGGCGGGTGAAGGCGGCCGGCAGGGGCGGCGCTTCTTCGCCCTCCAGCTGGATGGCCAGCAGCGTCACGTCGGCCCGGCCGGCGGCGAAGTCGCGGGCGATGCGCATGGTCTCGAAGGTGATCGGCTGGGCGGTGCGCAGGTCACTCTCCGGGCCGGCGGCCAGCGGGTTGACGATGTGGGCGATGCGCATCCGTTCAGCCTCCAGCCAGCCCGCGCAGCAGGGTCGTCATGGCCTCCGGGTCCGGCGCGGCCGGCGGCGGAAAGGCGGGCGGGCCGACTTCCAGCCGGCCCAGGGCTCGTCCCAGCTCGCCCAGGCTGGTGAACTCGACCAGACCGGGGGCTCCGTGTTGTGACCGGGCGGCGTGGGAGTTGGCCAGTACCGGCACCCCGGCCAGGAGCATTTCAGTGATGCGGGTCAGGGCTCCGGCGCCGCTCTCCTGGTAGCAGAGACATGCCTGCACACGGGCCAGCAGCCGGTCGTGGGATTCGTCGTCCAGCGGCCCCACCACCTCCACGCCCGGGCCGAACTGGCCGGGGCGGAAGTGGCGGTTGCTGTCATGGCCGGCCAAAAGGAGGTGACCGGCCGTCTGGTGCAGGCCGTGCGCCTGCCAGAAGGAGGCGGCGCTCTCCATGCCGCTGCGTGTTCCCGGGTTGCGGGCAGTCCCGATCATCAGGATGCCTTCCTTTCCCGATGTCTGCCGGCGAAGGCGGACCGATTCCAGCCGGAGCCGGATCGGTTCTGCCGGAAAGTAGGGGAGGCGCAGGCAGGGAATGCCGAGGTTGGACAGCAGCCACGTCTCCTCCCGGGAGATCGTGGCCACCTGCCGGGCCCGCTTCAACAGGGATGTCTCCTGTTGCAGCAGGTCGAGGGCGCGACCGGGTGCCGCCTGGCTGGGCGCCAGGCTCTCCAGGTTGTGGCAGACGGCCATCCAGGGAATGCCGCGGTCGTCCAGCGCGTCCACCAGGGGCTCGAAATAGACGGGGTCGTCGACGAGCGCGGCCGCCATATTCGCCGGCAGATCCCGCGTCCAGCCCGCGGCGATCGCCCGCAGCCGGGAGACCGCGGTGCGCCGCTCTTCGCTCCACATGCCGAGGCTCTCTGTTCGGGGATCGACCCCGCTCCTCATGGCTTCGCGGCACTGCCTGTCCGCCTCCATCTGCACGGCCGCCGGGGCGGAAGAGACGACATTCAATCCCAGGTTCCCGGCCAGTTCGATGACCTGTAGAAGCCGCCGGCTGCCGCCGCCGTGTTCCGGGGAGGGCAGGAAGCGGCTGAAATAGTGCAGAAATCCGCTCACCGGTCCGCTCCCGCTTCTTCCAACGCCCGCACGTGCTCGTACAGTTCCTGCTCCAGGCGGTTGGTTTCCCGGAATTGCCTCTCCAGTTCAGGAGAGAGCGTCTCGCTGCGTGCCGATTCGTTGATGTGCGGGATGGATGAGGGGGCTACGGCGAGGGCCGATGCGAGGAGCCCGACCCGGGAGGAGAGGTTCTCCACCGTGCCGATCCAGACGAAGCGCTCGTCGATGAAAGTCCGCCAGTTTTCAGTCTCCATGGCGGCGGGCAGAAAGTCGAACATGACCGACCGGGGACGCATCCGGAAGAAATCGTCGATGCAGCGGTAGTCGTGCTCGCTGCCCGGCAGCAGACGGCCCTGGGCGATCTGCAGCCCGCGCGCCTTCCGTTTCCAGAAAAAGTAGTTGGATATCGCCATTTCCAGGGGATCGCGCAGCACGGTGATGTACTGGGTCGCCTGGGGATAGTAGTCGTTTGCGCCCAGCCGTTTCCGGTTGTTGAAATGGCCGTGGATGCAGATGCCCGGGCGCCACGGGTGGACGATCGGGGGTACCTGGGTTCTTTCGTTGTAATGGAAGAGCAGAGCGTCGCCGAACCACTGCCGCAGCAGTCGTCGCATGCTCTGCCCCGCGCACTTCGGCACGTGCAGCGAGATGAGCGGCTGGCCCGGATCGTAGGCGCGCACGGTTCACCTCGCGAAAAACGGGGCGTATCCGAGCCCGCGCATCGTGTCGCCGGTGATCGCCTCGATCTCGGCGGCCTGCTCCGGGTCGATGCGCTCGCGGTAGCCATGGTTGGTGTTTCCCCACGCCTTGCCGAGGTCTTCCCGCTTCCAGGTCTCCGAGGAGAGGATGGCCTCCGCCAGATGGTCGCGGTAGCCGGCGGCAGCCGCCGGGTCGTAGGGGAATCCCAGGAAGCGCCCGAGGGCGTCCATTTGCCCAGCCGGGTCGCCGACCAGATCTTCGTAGCGCAGGGTGCGGATCTTCTGCGGGTGGGCGGCGCCGAAACGCCGGACATTCGCCTGAAGCTCGTTCCAGCGCCGGGCCAACTGGGCGAGCGGCGTGTCCCGGTTGAAGGGGAACTTCCATTTCCGGGAGAAGATGGCGGGCACGGGATGGCGCAGCACGTGGACCGCCTGCATGGTCGGGTAGCAGCCGAGAATGCGGGGGAGGAAGTTGGCGTGAACCGGCGTCTTCTCGATCCAGCGGCAGGAGGCGTCGTTTCCGGGTTGGGAACGCTCCCGGAGCAAGTGCCCGACGAGGAGCTCGAACAGCGCCTTCGACTCCAGGCCTCCGGTCAAGGCGCGGGTGCGCAACCCCTGCCGGTCGGCCTCGCTGAAGCGCGCTCCCGTCTTGGCGGCGATGCGTGCCAAGGCCTCGTCGAGGCGGTCGGCCGGGATGCACCCCTGCTCGTCGAGCAGGCCGCGCTCGACCACGCAGAAGTAGTGGGTCTCCGGGAACGAGCGGAAGCGCCCCTGGCTGAGCAGCAGCCCAAGCAGCAGCGTGGTGCCGGAGCGCGGGTAGCCGGTGATGAAGACGGGATCCTGGGAGAGCGGGCTGCTCATGGGTGGACAGGGTCGGGAAGGACGGCGAGTCCGTGCACGGCATCGCCGACCTCCCCGCTGTGGACGTACAGGCCGAGCAGGACGCTGCGGCCCGCGTCGAACTCCAGCACGGCCGCCGGCGAGATGCCGACCAGCCAGCGGTTCTGCGGCAGCGACGCCAGTCCGCGTACGAAGATGGAAGCGCTGTAGGGCCTGGCCGGGTGCTCGCGGTGCAGCCGGTCCACCTCCGGGAAGTCGAGCAGCCGGATCTCCCGGGTCACAGCCCCGTTTTGCCTGTCGATGAAGAGAACGCTCTGGTGGAAACTGCTGCAGACGGCGATCTCCCCGCCGCCGGGGGCGACCTGCGGGGAGTGGGCGCCGCGCAGCCGGGGGTCGACGGCCAGCACCCTCGTTTGGGGCCGGACCTGGACCAGCGCTCCGGGGGCGTTGAGCAGGGCGTAGAGGTCGCCGTCGCACGCGGCCAGGCCGTTGAGGTGGACGTGGCCCGGCGTCTTGGAGACCTCCTTGGCCAGGTGCAGCAGGCGGTTGTCGGCGCCCTTGTCGATCGCCGCCGGGAAGAGGCCCAGCTTCTCCTGCAACAGTGGCTCCTCGCGCGGCCACCAGGTTCGCTGCGTCTGTCCGCTGCGGCCGATGCGGATCGCGGCGTCGATGGCCGTGGCCGCGACCCAGATGCCGTCGCCGTCGAGGCACAGCTCGTGCAGGCCGGAAAAGAGCGGGTGGTCGATGCGCCGGGTCTCGTTCAGGTCGGCATCGAAGACCAGGATGGAGTGGTAGAGAGCCACGAATATGTCGCGGCCTTCGGTGATGATTCCCTTGCCACCCCGGCTGTTGCCGCGCGGGTTGGGGTCGTCGGTGATGTCGGGGGCGGTGGGGAAGAGGGGCCGCGAGCGGAGCACCCGCTTGGTTTCCCACTCCAGCATGACCAGCTCGCCGCCTTCGCGCACCGGGCGCCGGCGGTGCACGGTGTCGAACAGGACGATCAAGACGGATTCTCCATCAGGGGGGCCAGGCGGGCCGGCAGGCCTTCCAGGCCCGTGTCGGATTCCAGTCTCTTCCACGCGTCGCGCCACTCGTCTCCGATGGTTTGCGCTTCGGTCCTTACATCGGTCGCCGCGTCGAGCAGCCCACCGGGGTCTATCCGCAGGAAACGGGCGATGGCTCCCAGCGTCTCCTGCGGGCGTCGCCGCAGCCCGGCGTGGTCGTATACCAGGCAGCGGCCGCGGCCGAGTCGCTCCACCCCCTCGGCCAGGGAAGCCAGGTAGGCGGCGGCGTAGAGGAGGCAGCGATGGGGGTCGTCCGCATCGCGCCAGAGGCCGGCCCACTCGCCGGGAACGCCGGGCGGGGGTGTGTTTTCCCCTCTCCAGCGGGCGTGGTAGACGGGGAATCGCTTCACCCGGGCACCGAGCCGGAACATCGACTCGGCGATCTCGGGCAGCGGGCGCACGGCCAGCACGAACGATGCCTGGGGGAAGAGGGCGGCCAGTTGGGGGAGAACGAAGGAGATTTCGGGCGACTTCAGGCAGAGCCGCAGCCCCTCCTGCCGGAAACGGTCGAGCGGCAACCGGCGGCGCTCCAGGCTTTCGTCCGGAAGCGAGCGGGCGGCGGTTGCGGCCGGAGGTGGCAGGGATTCCAATCCCGCCCGCTTCCCGCACGGGGCCACGTGCAGCGCCCCGTCGCGGACCAGGTGGCGCCGCAGCTCGCGGCGCAGCGCCGCGGGGTCGGCCGGTGCCCCCTCCCGCAGCCGGGCCACCAGCCCGCCGCGCCGGGAGTAGTCGTAGAGCCCCAGGCACTCGTGAACGTGGTTGTCGATGGCCATCGCCACCTGGGGGTGGTTTCCCAGGCTGCGGGCCATGAAGGTGGTGCCGGAGCGCGGCGGCCCTCCCACCAGGATCAGGCCGGCGAAGAGTTTCGGCGGTGACGCGGGTGCCGTTTCGGGGTCGAGCTGGCGCAGGAATCGTCCGGGATATGTGGCGCGGTCGAAGGGGCCGGAATCGCGCTCGAGACTCTCCAGCACCATCCGGACTTCGCTCCGGTTGTGCGCGGCGTAGTCCTCGTACCTGCCGCTGCGCCACTCCCGGTCGTCGCCGATGTGGAAGGTGGCGTGGAGGTCGGTGAACACTTCAAAGTGGCGGGCCAGGGCGGCCATGTTGGCGATCATCATCCGGCCGATCCAGTCGGCGCCGATACAGGCGTCGCCCAGGCGGAAGCGGGGATAGAGGTCGCGGCGGAAGACGAAGCAGTCCCAGCCGGGATGCGTATCTCCGGTTTCGGCCCACATCAACGGGATGTCGGCTGTGTCGCACCAGCGAGCGGGGATGGTGCGGCGGTTGACGACGAACGCGTCGTGGCCACCGGCGGCCAGCCCGGCGACCAGGCGGTAGAAGTGGGGCTGCAAGGCGATGTCGACATTGGTGTAGATCAGGTAGTCGGACTGCGCGGCGGCGGAATGGAGACGATCGAGTATGTCGCGGAGGAGTGGCAGCGGCCTGGGGACTCGGAAAGTGCGCAGGTCGGTTACCGTCCGGTCCAGGTCGGGGAGAGGTTGGAAGGGGGGCGGCAACGGGACCCTTTCGGTGCCGGCCAGCTGGGTGGCGAAGAGCGACACGTCGGCCGCGCCGGCGGCGAAGTCGCGGGCCATGCACATGGTCCTGAAGGTGATCGGCTGGGCGGTACTCAGACTTTCCCCGGCCCTGGCCACCGGGTTGACGACGTGGGCGATCGAGATCATGACTCGGGTGGGCGCCGGTTAGAAAGCGCAACAGGCCAGCACGGCGCGGCGCAGCGATTCGCCGTCGGGCGGGACGGGGGGTGGAAAATCCGGGTCACCGCGTTCCAGCCCGGAGAGTGCGCCGGCCAGCGCATCCAGATGGGGGAACTCCACCAGCCCGGGAGCTCCATGATGGGAACGGGCGGCATGGGAATTGGCCACTACCGGCACCCCGGCCAGCAACATCTCGGTAATGCGGGTCAGGGCTCCGGCGCCGTTCTCCTGGTAGCAGAGGCAGGCGCGGGCGGTCACGAGCCGTTCGTCCAGCTCCGGGTCGCCGAGCTGGCCCAGCAGTTCGATCCCGGGCCCGAATTGGCCGAAGGCGAAGTGCCGCTCCAGGTGGAAGCCGGCCACCTGCAAGGGGCCCAAGGAGTCGGCCAGGTGCTCCCGCTGCCAGTGCCGCATCACCTGGCTCATGCCGACGACGGTCTGCAGGTTGCCGGCATTTCCGAGCATCAGGAAGCCGCCTTTGCGGCTCATCTCGCGGCGGCGGCGGACGGCCAGCAGGCGATCGCGTAGGGGGGCCACCGGGAAGTACGGATGGCAGAGGTTGGCGATGCCCAGATTGGTCAACAGCCAGCTCTCCTCGCGCGACACGGTGACTACCAGGCGGCAGGATGCCAGCGCCCGTGTCTCCCGGCGCAGCAGTTCGAACTGCATCTCGGCGCGGACCTGCTCCGGGGCCAGCGATTCCATGTTCTGTGAAAACGCCACCACCGGCACGCCGGCCGGTAACAGGGCGTCCAGCAGCGGCTGGAAGTAGACCGGGTCGTCGAGAACGGCCAGCTCCAAATCGGCCAGCCCCGGCAGTTCGCTCGCCCAGGCGCGGGAAATCTCCCGTAGTCGCATCGTGCTCCTGCGCTTCCCGGATGACCAGTCGTCCACCTCCGAGATCCCGGCAGCCAGCTCCCGGTCCACGGTTTGGCGGATTCTCTCGAGCGATTCATCCGGCAGCCGGTTCAGTCCCCGGGGAGAAGAGACCAGCTCCAGACCGAGTCCGTCCGTGTCGGCGAGCAGCTGGAGCAGTCGGCGGCTGCCACC
>CAYZNT010000020.1:0-66993 GCA_964479735.1 uncultured Clostridia bacterium | reverse complement strand
GCAAACCCTCCACCTCCACCTTCTCCACCACATCGGCGGATACCAGGGGAAGGACCAGGGTCGCGATGAACAGGAACATGGCGGTTTTCGGCAACATGGGGCCCTCCGCGCAGCGTGCGTGCCGGTTGTAAGACGCCTCCGCCCCGGGAATGGTTGCGCCTCAGCGGCTCGGCGGAGAGGGGGGGCGGGAGTAGATGCAGCCGCAGTAGGACTGGCGCCGCACGGCCAAGGCCCTGGCCTTGTCGCGGGCGATCTCGACTCCGCCGTGGCGCTTGAAGTTCTCGGCCAGGAAGATCACCGGTCCGTTGGCGGCGATCTCCAGCCCCAGGCGGTTCACCTGGGCGGTCGATTTCAGCCGGCCGATCGCCAGGGTGGTGGCTACGGCCGCGAAGCCGCCTGCCCGGGCGGCGGCGAAGGTCCGCTCCAGGCGCAGGCGGATGCACACCTCGCAGCGCCGGCCGCGCTCCGGCTCCTGCTCCAGGCCGCGCACCGCGGCGAACCAGCGGTCGTAGTCGTACTCGGCGCACTCCAGGTCGAGGCCGCGGTCGGCTGCGATCCGTACCAGTTCCGCGCGGCGGAGGTCGTGCTCCTCCGGGGGGTGGATGTTGGGGTTGTAGAAGAAACCGCCCAGGGCGAAGCGCGGCGCCAGCAGGTCGATCACGTGCAGGGCGCAGGGGCCGCAGCAGATGTGCAGCAGCAGCGGTGGCTTCATGCCCGGGATGCGGCGCGGCGCAATTCGTGCATCAGGAGACAGGCGGCCACGGCGACGTTGAGGGACTCGACGCGCGGATCCTGGTCGATGCGCAGGCGCGGGAACTGCTCCAGCAGGCGGGGGGCCAGGCCCTGGCCCTCGGAGCCGAGCAGCACCAGGCAGGGGCGGCGCACCTCGGTTGGCTCCACCTCGCGGCCGCCCGGTCGGGCAGCCGTAACGTACACCTGCAGGCCGGCGGCGCGGGCGCGCTGGGCCAGGGTGACCGCGTCGGGGAAGTGCTGGAAGCGGACGTCGAGCAGGGCGGTCTGGGCGGCGCGCACCACCTTGGGATTGCGCGGTCGGGCGCAGCTCCCGGCCAGGGCCAGGGCCCCGACCCCGAAGGCGGCGGCGCAGCGGAAGATGCTGCCCAGGTTGCCGGGGTCCTGGACGCCGTCGAGGCCGAACACCAGCGGTTCCCGGCCCAGTTCGACGCGCTCCGGCCACTCCTCGACGACGGCGATGAGCGAGGGCGGTTGGCGCAGCCCGGAGACCTTTTCCATCACCGTCGGGGTGACCCGCCAGATCTCCCGGGCCGCCTGCAGCGGCAGGCCGGCGGCGGCCTCGCCCGCGGCGATCAGCAGGTCGGGGACGACGCGGCGCGCCAGCAGGTCGCGAACCAGCTTGTCGCCCTCGAAGAAATATCGCTCCTCGCGGTGCTTCACCAGGTCGAGGAGCCGCGGGTTGGAGCGGGAGTGGATGTCAACGATCACTGGCGAACTCCACGCGCGTGCGGCGCAGGTACCGGGTCAGTCGTTTGTCGGGGTCGATCAGCCGGTAGATCCGGCCGAAGCGCTCCTGGCCGTTGCGGGCGTAGTCGAGGCGCAGGCGCAGCCGGTCGCTCTCCGCCTGCATCTCCTCGCCGGGCAGGAGCAGCTCGGAGACGGCGGCCCGGGTTTCCTCCGCGACGGGGCGAAGGAACTCGTACTCCACCTCGCGCAGGTCGCGTCCCAGGCGGGGGGCGGCTTCGCAGTAGCGGACCGCGCGGAAGGGGAAGCCGCCGCCTCCGGCCTGCAGGCGCTGGACCAGCTCGGTCTCGCTCCAGCCTTCCTGGACGGAGACCTCCACCACCTCCTGCAGTCCCTCGGCGAAGACGGGCAGCGGCGGCAGGGTGGCCATGCGCAGCCGCGGGTGGAAGCCGGCGCTGAAGGCGAACAGCAGGCCGGAGCGGCGCAGCAGCCGCTCCACCTGCTGCATCATCGCCAGCTGGGAGAAGAAGCGCAGGTCACCGCTCTTCTCGTAGAACACGCGCAGCCGGCGGTAGCGGGCAGGCGGCTGCAGGGCGGCCGCCGGCGCCGGGGGGGGGGCGGCGGTCCCCTCCGGGCGCAAGGGGAAGGAGCAGCCGCGGCAGTCAGGACATCGCAGCGGCGTGCAGGCGGGGGTCGGTTGCGCGCGGCGCGACCGATCGTACTCGGCCAGCAGGTGCTCGCGCCGGCTGTTGATCTCGATGAATCCCCAGGGGAGCTCGGCGTCCACGGGGATCTCTCCCAGGTAGGGGGCCGGGTCGTGGGCCTGCAGCAGCCGCTCCCAGACGTCGGCGTGGAAATCGTCCTCCCAGGCGGTGAAGATCTCTCCGGCGGCGAAGGCCTCGGCCAGCAGGTGTCCGACGCGCGCATCGCCGCGCGACAGCACCGTTTCCACCACGCCGCGGCGCGGCGAGTGGAAGTCGGCCTGCACCGGACGCAGCGGCTTCAGCCGGGCGCGCAGCCAGGCGATCCTCTCCAACAGGCGCTCCAACGGGCAGCGCGCGGCCCACTGCAGCGGCGTGTGCGGCTTGGGCACGAAGGAGGAGAACGAGACATGCAGGTCGAGGCGCTGGCGGCGGCCGCGGGCCGCGGCCACGATGTGCTCGATCAGGCGCGGGATGGCCTCCACGTCGGCCTCCTCCTCTCCCGGCAGTCCGATCATGAAATAGAGCTTGAGCTTGTGCCAGCCGTGCGCCAGGGCGAAGTCCACCGCCTGCATGATGTCGTCGTCCGAAACGTCCTTGTTGATGGCCCGGCGCAGCCGCTCGCTGCCGGCCTCGGGCACGATGGTGATGCCGGTGCGCCGGGTGCGGGCCAGGGCGGCCAGGAGGTCTTCGCTCAGCGTGGACGGGCGCAGCGAAGGCAGCGAGAAGGCGATGTCGGGTTGGACCAGGGCGGGGATGGCGCTGAGCAAACCGGGCAGGTGCGGGTAGTCGCCGCTGGACAGGGAGGCCAGCGAGAACGACTCGTAGCCGGTCTGGGCCAGGGCGGCCGGGATGGCGGCGGTGACGTCTTCCAGGCCGCGGTTGCGAAGCGGCGCGTAGTACTGCTTGGCCTGGCAGAAACGGCAGGCCTGCGGGCAGCCGCGCGCGATCTCCAGGTTCAGGCGGTTGAAGATGACGTCTCCGATGGGCACGATCTCGCCGTCGGGCGGCACCGCCGGCAGCAGGTGCGGCCAGACGCGCTTGCGCACGGTGCGCCCCCCCATCTCCGGAACCTGGAACGGCCCCGCCGGCCGCAGCGGGTGGAGCGCCGGCACGTAGACGCCGGGCAGGCCGTCGAGCCGCTCGAGCAGCGCCTGCCGGGGCGCGCCGGAGCGCTTGGCGTCGGCGACGGCGGCCAACACGTCGGGAAAGAGCCCTTCGCCGTCGCCGATGGCGAACAGGTCGACGATGTCGCGAAGCGGCTCCGGGTTGACCACGGCGATGCCGCCGGCGGCGACCAGCGGCCAGCCGGCGCCGCGCCCGGCGGCCTGCAGCGGCAGGCCGCCGAGCTGCAGGGCCAGCAGCACGTTGGTGAAGTTGAGCTCGCTCAGCAGCGAGAAGCCGAGCAGGTCGAAGCGGGCCAGGGGCACGCGGTTTTCCAGCGAGAAGAGCGGGGTGGCGGCGCCGAAGCGGGGCAGGTTGTCGCGGCGCGGCAGGAAGCAGCGCTCGGCGGAGACGCCGGGCATGGCGTTCAGGAGATGGTAGAGCAGTTTGATCCCCTGGTGGCTCATGCCGACCTCGTAGGCGTCGGGAAACACCAGGCAGACGTTGAGGTTCTCCGCCGTGAACGGCCGGCGCACGGCGTTGATCTCGGCCCCGGTGTAGACCTGCGGGTTCTGCAGCTGGAACAGGAGTTCGCCGGCGTCCATGGCCGTCACTCGGTCAGGTAGTTGTTGATCTTGACGCGCAGGATGAGCGCCTCGCCGATGTAGAAGGAGAGGAGCGACGAGCCGCCGTAGGACACGAAGGGCAGGGGGACCCCCAGCACCGGGAAGAGGCCGACGGCCATGCAGACGTTGACCAGGAACTGGAAGAGGATCAGGCCGTTGAAGAGATAGACGAAGTAGAACTCCTCGTCGTTCAGGAACTTGAAGTGGAACTGGGTGTAGAAGAAGAGGGCGAAGGTGAACAGCAGCAGGCTGATGCCGAGAAAGCCGAACTCCTCGCCGACGACCGAGACGATGAAGTCGGTGTGCCGCTTGGGCAGGAACTGGAACTGGTTCTGCGATCCCTGCAGGTAGCCCTTGCCCACCAGGCCCCCGGAGCCGACGGCGATCTTCGACTGGACGACGTGGTAGGAGAGCGACTCCTTGTATCGCTCGGGGTGCAGGAACGAGATGAGCCGGTTCTTCTGGTAGGGCTTGAGGAAGCTGGTCCAGGCGCCGGCGGCGATCCCGGTCGCCAGCAGCAGGGTCAGCAGCAGCACCCCGACGCGGATCCGCTTGAGCAGGACCACCAGGAGCAGGAAGGAGCACAGGATGAACGAGACGCCGAGGTCGGGCTGCAGGGCGATGAGCAGCACGGCGCCGCCGACCAGCCCCAGCAGACGCAGCCAGACGCCCCAGCCGATCACCTCGAACTGGGTCATGAACTTGGCCAGCAGCAGGGCCAGCGGCACCTTGACGAACTCGGAAAACTGCATGTTCATGCCGCCGAGGCGGAACCAGCTCTTGGTGCCGGCCACCGTGTGGCCGAGCACCAGCTGCAGCGCCAGCAGGGCGAGCACCCCGCCGTAGAGTACTGCGCTGTAGCGGAAGAGCAGCTCCAGCTTGAGCGAGAAGGTGGCGGCGAACGCGGCCAGCGCCACCAGCAGCCACAGCAGCTGGCGCAGGTAGTACGGCTCGCCGACCGCGTGCCCCGCGCTGTAGATGAAGACGATGCCGGCCAGGGAGAGGGCGAGGAGCAGGATGAAGTTGAACTTGTCGAAGTACTTGACGATGTCTCTCATAGCCCGAAGTAGTGGCGGTAGATGGCCCCGGCCAGCGGAGCGGCGATGACGCCGCCGTCGCCGCCGTTTTCCACCAGCACCACCATGGCGATGCGCGGCGCGTGCCGCGGCGCGAACGATGCGAACCAGGAATTGGGCCGGAAGCGCTCCTCGCGGACGAGAACGCGGTAGTTGGGGTTCTCCTTGGAGATGATCGGCGAGGTGCCGGTCTTGCCGCAGATGTCCAGGCCGGCGACCAGCGCCGCGCGGCCCGTCCCGCCGTTGTTGACGACGCCGTGGAGGCCGTCGATCACCGTTTCGAAGTGCTCCGCGGCGATGGGCACGGTGCGGAAACGGGGCTGGAACTCGGCCAGCGTCCGGCCGTCTTTCTCCACGCTCTGCAGCAGGTGCATGGTCGGCATTCGCCCCCGCAGGGCCACCGTGGCGATCAGGTTCAGCACCTGGGCCGGGGTGACGTTGAGGCTGCCGCCGCCGATGGCCACCGAGATGGTCTCGCCGGGAAACCATTTCTGGCGCAGCACGCGCTGCTTCCACTCCGTCCCCGGCACCAGGCCGGTGTTTTCGTTCGGCAGGTCCACGCCGGTCGGCCCCCCCAGCCCGAGCAGGCGAGCGGTGCGGGCGATCACGTCGATGTCCAGTTTCTTGCCGAGGTTGTAGAAGTAGATGTTGCAGGAGTGGGTCAGCGCCCGGGCCAGGTCGACCTCGCCGTGGCCGAAGGCGTTCCAGCAATGGAAGACGCGGTCGTAGATCAGGGCCGAGCCGGTGCACCAGGCGGTGGTGGCGGGCGTGATCGCCTTCTCCTGCAGCCCGGTGAGGGCCATGACGATCTTGAAGACCGAGCCCGGCGAGTAGATGCCCTGGATGAACTTGTTCTGCAGGGGCTTCTGCGGATCGTTCAGCACCGCCTGCCACTGCTCGACTTCCATGGTGGTGGCGAACATCTCCGGATCGAAGGTCGGGTTGCCGACCAGTGCCAGCAGCCCGCCGGTCTGCAGGTCCATCACCGCCACCACGCCGCGGTAGGGGCGGAACAGCTCCTCGATGAAGCGCTGCAGCTGCAGGTCGAGGGTCAGCACCACCGTGGCGCCGATCTCGGGGCTCTTGCGGCGGACGACCGTCTGGACCTTTTCCAGGTTGTCCTTGATGACCGTCTGCTGTCCCTTGCGGCCGCGCAGGTAGGCCTCGTACTTCGCCTCCAGGCCGCTGTGGCCGACGATGTCGCCCAGGCGGTAGCGCTCGGGGCGGCGCCGCTGCAGCTCCTCCTCCGATATCTCCGAGATGTACCCGAGCGCGTGGGCGGCGCTCGGCCCGTTGGGGTAGGCGCGCAGCGGCTGGATGTCGATGCGGAACTCGGGGAACTCGTCCTGCCGGCTCTCGATGAAGATCACCGTGGCCAGCGGCAGGTTGTTCTTGATGGGGATCTGGAACGATTTCGGCTGCAGGCGGTACTTGTCCAGGGTCTTCTGGATCTGGCTCTCGCGCCGGCCGGTGAAGAAGCTGGCCAGGCGCAGGGTGCGGTCCCGGTCGCGGACGTTCTCGGGGACGAGGAACAGGGTGAAGTCGATGCGGTTCTCCGCCAGGATGCGGCGCTGGCGGTCGAGGATCATGCCCCGCGGCGCTTCCATCTCCACCTGCCGCGTCATGTTGCGGATGGCCAGGTCGAGGTAGTGCTCGTGGTGCGCCACCTGGGTGTTCCAGAACACGAAGAACAGGGCCAGGAACAGCACCGTCAGCACGACCGTGGCGGTGGTGGCGGTCCGCTTGACGGTGTCCGGAGTGAGCTTCTTCTTGCTAGTAAACATCCAGCAACCGCTTGACCCGCGCCGATGCGCAGATGAGCGTGCCGACGGCGGCCGTCAGCAGCGGTTGGCTGACGAGGAGCGGGAACGCCAGCCGGAACTGAAAGGCGAGGTGGAGGAAGAGGTTGGCCACCGCGTTGGACAGGAACAGGGAGATGGCGATGAGGCAGAAGATGAACACGTTCTTGCGGAAGTCGATGTAGCGGGACACCTGCATCAGGAAATAGGTGGTCAGGGTGCGCGCGAACGCGAAAACGCCCAGGACGCCGCCGGACAGGAAGTCGAGCAGCAGCCCGAGCACGGTGGTGGTGGCCATCACCCGCAGGAAACCCGAGCGGACGGCGACGTAGACGATGAGCAGGTAGGTCAGGTCGACGTTGAAGCGGAACGACCGGTAATAGTGGCAGATGGCGACCTGGCCGAGCAGCAGCAGGGCGATGAGCAACAGCTTAATCCGGTTTTTCATGGGCGAGGACGATCAGTTGCTTGATCGGCTTTTCCAGGAAGAACGGTTTGACCCGCACGTCCTGGGTCAGGTAGTCCCTTTCGATGCTCATGACGCGCCCCACCGGCAAGTAGGGCGGGAAGATGAGGTCGGTGCCGGAGGTGACCACGGTATCGCCGATGCGCACCGGCTTGTTCTCCAGCAGATACTTGAAGCGGCACTCGGCGGTGTTGTTGCCGGTGATGAACCCCTCCAGCATGTTGGCCTGCAGGTAGGCGCCGGCCCCGCCGACGGCGCTGGTGATCAGGCGCACGGTGGCGGTCCGGGCGCCGATCGGCTTGACGATCCGGCCGACCAGTTCGGAGTCGACGTTCAGCACCACCATCTCCTCGACGATGCCGTCGCGCCGGCCGAGGTCGATGAGCAGGGCGTGGTAGGGAAAATTGATGTCGACCGAGACGACGTTGGCCAGGCGGAAGCTCGGCTGGCGGCGCGCGGCGCGGTCGCGGGCGCGCTGGTCGTGGAGCAGCCGCTGCAGTTCGTGCTGGCGAAACTGCAGGGCGGTGTGGCGCCGCTGCAGCTCCTGGTAGCGGACGTAGGCGTTCTTGAGGAACACGTAGTGCTTGAGCTGGCGGGACACGAAGTCGGTGGTCTGCTGGAAACCGATCTGGAACGGGGCGGCGAGGTTCATCAGCACCGTGTGCAGCAGGGACTGCTGGTTGCGCAGCATGATCTGCGAGGAGATCAGGATCAGGTTGGCGAACAGCAGGGTGATCAGCACCAGGGCGCGTTTTTCCTGGCTCAGCGGCGGTCTGCCGGGGTCATAGGGCATAGCCGATTTTTTCCAGCAGGGAGAGGTTTTCCAGAATCTTGCCGGCGCCGAGCACCACCGCCGACAAGGGGTCGTCGGCGATGAAGATGGGCAGCGACGTCTCTTCGCGCAGGCGCTTGTCGAGGTTCTTCAGCAGCGAGCCGCCGCCGGACAGGATGATGCCGCGGTCGACGATGTCGGCGGCCAGCTCGGGCGGCGTTTTCTCCAGGGTGTTCTTCACCGCTTCGACCAGGGTCTGCACCACGCCCTCCAGCGCTTCGCGGACCTCGGAATCGGTGACGGTGATGGTCTTGGGAATGCCGTGGGTCAGGTCGCGGCCCTTGATCTCCATCTCCAGCGGCTCGTCCAGGGGGTAGGCCGAGCCGATCTGGATCTTGATCTGCTCGCCGGTGCGCTCTCCGATGAGCAGGTTGTACTTCTTCTTGATGTACTGGATGATGGCCTCGTCCATTTCGTTGCCGGCGATGCGCACCGACTTGGAGATGACGATGCCCGACAGCGAGATCACCGCCACGTCGGTGGTGCCGCCGCCGATGTCGACGATCATGTTGCCGCCCGGCTCGGTGATGGGCAGGTCGGCGCCGATGGCCGAGGCCATGGCCTGCTCGACCAGGAACACCTCGTTGGCCTTGGCCCGCAGGGCCGCGTCCTTGACGGCGCGGCGCTCCACCTGGGTGATTTCGGAAGGGATGCCGATGACGATGCGCGGCTTGAGGAACTGGGAACCGGTGCGCACCTTCTTGATGAAGTACTCGAGCATCTTCTCGGTGATCTCGAAATCGGCGATCACGCCGTCCTTCATGGGCCGGATGGCCACGATGTTGGCCGGGGTCTTGCCCAGCATCTCCTTGGCTTCCTGGCCTACGGCCTGGATCTTGCCCGTCTTCATGTCGACGGCCACCATCGACGGCTCCCGGATCAGGATGCCCTTGCCGCGGACGTAGACCAGCGTGTTGGCGGTCCCCAGGTCGATGGCGAGATCGGACGAGAAATAGTCGTAGAACCGGGAAAGCATGCCCATATGTCAGTCTCCTTGGTGGATGCGGATGGCGTTCTTGCCGCTGTTCTTCACCTGGTACATGGCCTGGTCGGCCTCGCGGATGATGTCGTCGGCGCTCTGCACCCTCGGCGACATGGCGCTGATGCCGTAGGAGGCGGTGATGCGGATGTCGAGCCGGTCGTCGCGGGCCAGCACGGCGCCGTTGAGCGCCGCGCGGATGCGACGGCAGACCGCCTGCGCCTGCTCCAGCCCGGTGTGCAGCAGCACCACAACGAACTCGTCGCCACCGAAACGGGCCACCAGGTCGGTCTTGCGCACGGCGCCCATGAAAATGGCGGCCACTTCTTTGAGCACCTGGGAACCGACCAGGTGGCAGAAGCGCTCGTTGATGTCCTTGAGGTTGTCCAGGTCGACGAACACGACGGCGAAGGGAGCCGGCGAGCGTCGGTAGCGGGCGATCTCGTCGTTGACGAATTTCTTCAGGTAGTTCTGGTTGTAGGCGGCCGTCAGGTCGTCCTTGACGGCCTCGGCCTCCTGCTGGCGGATGCGCAGCAGCAGCCGCAGCTGGCCGAAGGCGGCGCGCGCCAGCGCCCGCAGGGCGGCGTTTGCCCGAGGGTCGGGCCCGGCGGTCAGCTCCAGGCGCATGCGCGCGAACTCGCCGTCCTCGCTGATCAGCAGCCGCCGCCGGTCCAGCCGGGAGGTGAACCCCGGTTCGGTGCGCCGGAAACGGGCCGGGTCCGCCTCCTGGCGGACGGTCCGCCCCCGGCGGATGACGACCTGCTCGCGGATCGGGCCGGCGTGGTAGAGAAGGCGGAAGCGCCCCGGTTCCGTCCAGGTTTCGGTGGCCGCGGCCAGGGTTTGCGCCAGTGCCTCCGGCTGGCGCGCCTCCTGCAGCGCGTACACCCATTCCCAGGCGGGCGGCGGCGGGTTGGCGGCAGGCGGGGGGCTATTCTTCGCTGATTTCTTCAAAGATGGTTACCTGCCGTTTGACGACGGATTCCATGCCCGACGGGGCGGTGATGCGGAAGAGGATGTCCTTCACGCCGATGGTGCGGAACGAGAGGGTGTGGACGAACTTGCCTTCGCCGTCGAGCTTGATCGGCACGTCGTTGACGACCAGCTGGTTGCTGGCGTCGGTCGATCCCTTGATCAGCACCATGTTGCCGCTGACCGACAGCGAGTCGATGGTCAGTCGCGGCGGCTGCGGCAGCTGGTCGGAGACCAGCAGGGAGCCGCTGACGCGGATCGAACCCAGGACGGAGGGCACGGCTTCCACCCCGTTGCGGTCGTCGACGGCGGCCACGTCCCAGTACAGCTCGCGGGAAGCGAGATAGGGCAGCACGTCCAGCGCCAGGCTGTTGCCGTTCACCTGGCGCGCCAGCAGCAGGTTCTCGCGCAGGCGCGACGAGTAGAGGCGCAGCGCGTAGTGGCGGGCGCCGGGAACCGCCTTCCACTTGAAGCCGATGACCGCGTCGCTCAGGGTGTTCAGCTCCACCTGGTCGGCCTGCGGCGAGATGAAGGGCGGCGCCGGAAGCAGGGAGGTGCGCCGCTCGCTGCCCGCGCCGGTCTGCAGCATCTGCAGCGGCTCGAGCGTCGCCGTCTGCCGCGGGCTGCGCAGGGAGAGCTGCCCGGCGAAGTTCCAGAGGGTCATGGCGTCGGCGCGCAGGAGCAGGCGGCCGGATTCGGAGAGGACGACGAGCGTCTCCGGCTGGCGCAGGGCCACCTCGGCCTTCTCGCGTCCGCCGAGCCGCTTCCAGTAGAACTCGCCGGCCAGCAGGGTGAGGTCCTGGGTCTGGGGGACGTAGTGGATGACTGAACCGGGCAGGGCGGTGAACTGCGTGCCGCGGAAGATGAACTCGAACGAGGTCAGGGCGTCGGCCTTGAGACGGGTTTCCCCCGCCGGGGGCTGGTGCAGGTCGAGGGCCTGCGTCTCCCCGTCGTCGAGCCAGACGCGGCCGCTGCCGGACACGTCGGTGACGACCAGCGGGGAGACCTTCCCCGGGCGCTGGACCGGAGCCGGGGTGAAGAACTCGCTGGGGTTGAGAAGGAAAATGGCCAGGGCGAAGAGGGCGAAAGAAGCCAGCAGGAAGGCGATCCTGACTTTTTTCATGCCGCTAGTGTAACAAAGTCGCGGTCGTAAATCAATTGTAGAAAAAGGCGCTGGGACGGTTTTTCAGGCGACCGGGGGGGTCAGTAATGCTGGTAGCGCAGCAGCACCTCGGCAAAGGAGAGGGCCCGGTTGTAGAGCCGCACCTCGTCGATTCGCCCATCGAAGGCGTTGCCGATGACCAGGTCGGAGGCGTTGGGAACGGGGGGACCGGCCCGGGCGGCCGTCGCCCGCTGCACGGCGTCGACGTAGAAGCGCAGGGTGGCTCCGTCGTGGGTCAGCACCAGGTGGTACCAGCGATTCTCCTGCGGCCGGCCGCCGTTCCAGTTGAGCGACTGCGAGCCGGCCCCGGTCTGCAGGTAGGCGTTCCAGCCGCTCTGCGCGCCCTGGCCGGGTCCCTGGAAGAAGCCATGGCCGGCGCCGACCCCGCCCTTGGTGACGATATCGGCGCGGTTGTTGTCATTGCCCGTGTAGACCCAGGCTTCGATCGCGATCTGCGCGGCCGGGTTGAGGTTGGCCAGGTGCGGCACCGTGACGTTGACCCCGTTGCGGCCGCTGAACGAGGCGGCCTGGCCGAAGCGGCCTCCGCTCACCCGGGTGGCGCCGTTCAGGGCGCCGTTGTTCTCGGCGGCGCCGACGAGGAACCCGGAGCCGTAGGCGACGTTGCGGTTCCCCTCCTCGAACGACCACCAGGCGATCTCGCCCCCGGCCAGGGGCGGGATGCCGTGGGCCCGCACGTGGTGGAAGCGGGTGTAGCTCCGCCCGTCCCAGGAGCGCAACCCGGGGTTGCCGGAGGGGAAGGCGGCGTCGCTGAAGCTCAGCACCACCTGGCCGTCCAGCTTGATGATGTGCGCGCTCCCCTGCACGGTGATCGAGACCTGGTGCGAGTCGTTGTAGATGGCCGAGCCGAAGCGGGCGCTGAACTGGGCGCTGCTGAGGGTGAGCTGCTGGAACGGGGCCTGTTCGGAACCGTTGAACACGCGTCGCACGACCAGGGCGATGCCGGCGGCGTTGAGGCCGGGGTCGTACTGGAAGCAGTAGCCGGAAACGTTGGCCTGGCCGTTGCTGCGGTAGTAGACGCCGTATCCGCGGCCCTGGACCAGGGTGGCGTTGACCTCCACGCGGTAATCCTGCCACAGGGGTTGGCCGAGGTCGCCGAAGAAGGTGCGGTTCTCTCCGTTGGTGATGGCCACCAGGTTGCCGTTGCCGTCGAGCTGCCAGCGGCCGCTGCGGTCGGTGCGCGGGTTGTCGGCGGGGTTGTCGCTGCCGTCGAAGGTCAACTCGAAGCTGGGGGCGGTTTCCGCCCCGGCGGCGGCGAAGAAGTCGACGGTGGCCGTGTCGCCGCTGGCGGCGCCGCCGCCGTTCAGGCTGGCCAGCTTCCGCAGCGACTGGTCGAGCGTCTCGAAGTAGCGGACGCCCAGCGGGAACCGGCGCCAGCTGGTGTCGCTGACGGTGTCGCTCTGCGAGCTATAGTGCTGGTGGGGGGCGGCGGTGGAGATGGCGTTGGCGCGCAGGGTTGGCGTGCCGTCGGGAAACCAGACCGTCACCTGGCTCTCGCTGAAGTGGGCCGTTTTGCGGCGGTCGGTCCAGAAGTCGCCGCCCACATATCCGCTGACCTCGTTTTCGTAGATGGCCAGCACCTGGTCGTCGGCGGTGTTCAGCGTTCCGTCGGCCCCGGCGCTGCGCAGCTCGCGGGAGACCGGACTGGCTCCGGCGCCATAGGCGATGGCGTTGCCCCAGCCGTCCAGCAGGGCGACGGGGCTGCCGCCAACCTGGGCGGTGCCCAGGTAGGGGCCGCGCCAGCCGAAGTAGAGCGGCCGACCGCCCGGGTCGGCGGCGTAGCCCGGCCGGTTGGCGGAATTGGCGACCAGTTCGTCCAGGGACGCCGGCAGCACGCCGAGATCGCCGACGAAACCGAACCAGGTGCGGGCGCGCCCGGCCAGCCGTCCCGGGTCGCCGCAGATGGCCAGCTTGATGGCGGCCAGCCGCGCCGCGGTCACGCCCTGGCGGTCGACGGGCACGCGCTGCAGGAAAACCGGCACGGCCACCGTGGCGGCGGCCAGCAGCAGCACGACCACCACCATCATCTCGATGGCCGCCACGCCGCGGTTCCGCTTCCGGCCGAAGCGGGCCGGGGTCATGGGCGCCTCCCCCGCTGCCGGCCTCTGGGGGTCAGTTGCATACGCCGGGGTCCTGCAGGTTGGCCAGGGTCATCGGCCCGTTGCAAACGGCCAGCTGCTGCGCCACGGTGGTCGGGGTGGCGCTGGTGAAGGTGATCCGGCGGACGCCGATGGGGATCCAGGTGGCGATCGTGTAGACCGGGTTGGCCGCGGTCGTGCTCACGGGGGCGGTGGAGACCACGGCGCTGCCGTCGGGGTAGGAGACGGAGATGGCGGAGAACGGGGAGCCGATGCTGCAGGCGTCCAGGGTGTTGCCGGAGACGCGGGAGTAGACCTCGTCCCAGCGCAGGGTGACGGCGACGTCGTCGCTGTTTCCGGAGACGCCGTCCGGGCCGGCCGACCAGATGGCGGCGGCGAGGGCCGTTTCCGTGGTGGCCCGCGAGTAGTAGTACTCGTTGCCCCAGGGATCGAGCAGTTCGCTCACGTAGGGGCCGCGCCAACCCCACCAGATCCCGTTCTGCTGGACCCAGCTCCAGGCGCCGGTGGTCAGCTCGGTCAGGCGGTTGGCCCCGGCCCCGGCGGGCACGGGCAACCGGCCCATGTCGCCGACGAATCCGAAGGAATTGCGGAGACCGCCGGAAGCGAGCGCCGGGTCTCCGGCCAGGGCCTTCTTCAGGGTCTGCAGCTCCTCGCGGCAGGCGTCGAAGCGCCTGGCGGTGATCTGGTTGACCGCCAGCGGGGTGATCAGCGCCGCCAGGATGGCGATGACGGCGATGACGATCACCACCTCGATCAGGGTGAAGCCGGCGCAGCGGGGAGCGGGGCGCGGCACGGGGCCCTCACTGCAGCCGGAAGCCGGCGTCGTCGTCCATCAGGTCGGAGGTGCCGGCGAAGGTCGTGTCGATGGCGCCGTCCGGGCCGGCCGAGAGGACGAACACCCTCCGGCTGGCATCGGCGGCCGGCCCCCCCTCGAGGTAGGTGACGTTGGCCAGGAAGGGGCGGCCCCACGGATCGGCGCTGACGCCGCTCAGGTAGGGGCCGTTCCAGCACGGGAGGCCCTGGGCGCGCGAGGCGGCGTCGGCGCGGAGGGCGGCGCCGTTGCTGACCAGGTGGAAGGCCATGTCCAGCGTGGGGGCGACGTTCCAGTCGAGCCAGTCGGCCGCCTGGGCGAAGGCGCCCGGGCCCCGCAGCACCGGCACGGCCGCGCCGGCGGCGTTGCGCAGCGGCCAGAAGCCGAGATCCTGGCGGAAGCGGACGACGGCCTCGCCGATGGTCTTGGCGTCCGCGACGGCGCGGGCCTGGCGCGCGCTGCGGATGTTGTTGCCCACGACCGGCACCAGGACCGCCGCCAGGATGGCCATGACGGCGATGACGATCACCACCTCGATCAGCGTGAACCCTCGTTTCATCCCGCACCCCCCGCCGCCCTCCCGCGGACGGCGTTTCGCAAACCCGGCCGCTTCCTCAGCGGTGGTAGATGTGCATCAGGTACTTGATGATCAGCGCGGCCACCACCAGCAGCGAGAAGCAGAATACGCGGTACTCGCGGTTCTTCATGTAATAGGAGATGTTGAAGTTGGAGCCCTTGATCTTCCTGAAGCGAGGGAAGAAGAGGTTGGCCTCCCGGGCCCAGGCGTCGTAGCGGGCGCCGAAGCGGTGGCGCATGCGGCGGCGCTCGATGGCGATCAGGAAGGTGAAGAAGAAGAGGAAGTAGAGAGCGAAGATCAGCGTGGCCCAGCGGTTGTTGCTGCAGACCACCAGCCCCGTGCCGAGAATCAGGTTGCCGAAGTAGAGCGGGTTGCGGGTCAGCTGGTAGGGCCCCTCGGTGGCCAGGTCGATGTCCTTGTTGATGTAGCCCGACGACCAGCCGCGGAAAAACATGCCGACCATCATGATGAAGAAGCCGATGAAGATGGAGGTCGGGGTGGGCTGCGCGAGCCAGAGCACCGCCAGCAGCAGGACGATGCCCACGAAGGAGCGGTACTTGATGAGCAGTTCAGTCGCGCTTCGCATGTGTGGCTCGCACCGCCTCGACGATCCGCTGCGGGCTGATCCCGGCGAGGCAGTTCATTGTATCACATTTCCGCTTGTAGCAGAATCCGCACGGCTGCGGGTCGGCGAGCACGGTGCTGGCCGGCAGCAGCGGGCCGTTGCGCAGCGGCGAGGTCGGCCCGAACAGGCCGACGCAGCGGATGCCGGCGGCGTCGGCCAGGTGCAGCGGCAGGGTGTCGCCGGAGACCAGCAGCGCCGACCGCCGCAGCGCGGCCAGCAAGCCGGGGAAATCGAGGGCGGGCGCGACCTCGGCGGAGCTGGCCGCCGCCACCCGCCGGGCCGTGCCGTGCTCCACCGCCGTGCCCCACAGCAGCAGCACGTTGAACTCGGGCTGCAGCAGCCGCGCGGTCTGGGCCAGGCGGGCCTCGGGCAGCACCTTGGTCGGCCAGCCGCCGCCCACGTTCAGGGCCAGCCACGGCCGCCCGGTTGAACCGCGCGCGGCCAGGAAATCGTCGACCTGCGCCGCCGGCGGCGGCGGACGGAAGGGGAAGTGGATGCCGGCCCGCTCCGGCACACCGAGCAGCGACAGCAGGTGGAGGTTCTTGCGGATGACGTGCCGCTCCTCGGGGAAGTAGGCGGCGCGGCGGCTGTAGAAAAGGGCCGCCGCCGGTTCGCGCAGGTTGCGGCGGTGGAACCCCAGGCGCTCTCCGCCGAGCAGCCGGGCCACCAGGGCCGACTTGAGCAGCCCCTGGAAATCGAGGACCGCGTCGAATCGTCCGCGCTGGGCCCGCAGCGCGGCCAGTGAACGCAGCCGGGTCGCGACGCCGGTTTGGCGGAGGCGCGCCGTCCACACCTCGTCGGCGACGGCGAAAAGCTCGAGCAGCCGTGCCCCGGCCGGCTCGGCCAGCCAGGTGACGTGGGTGCCGGGCCGCTCCGCGCGCAGGCGGGCCACCGCCGGCACGGCGTGCACGATGTCGCCGAGCGACGACAGGCGAATGACGGCGACGCGCATCAGCGGGGCGGGGGGAGTCCGCGGATGGCCTGGATGACGGTCGAGCTCGAGCGCACCTTGTCGCCGCCGACGATGGCCACGCGCCCTCCGCAGGCCGCCACCACGTCGCGCTCCGGCACGGTCTCCGGGGTGTAGTCCGACCCCTTGCAATGCACGTCGGGGCGGAGCGCCCGCAGCACCCGGTCGACCCGAGGCTCGTCGAACAGGGTGACCCAGTCGACGCAGGCCAGGGCGGCGATCACGCTCTGGCGCCCCTGCTCGTCGATCAGGGCGCGCTGCTCGCCTTTCAGCTGCCGCAGCGACCGGTCGGAGTTGAGGGCCACCACCAGCACGTCGGCCGTCTCCCGGGCGGCCCGCAGGTAGCGCACGTGGCCGACGTGCAGCAGGTCGAATCCCCCGTTGGCCAGGGCCACGCGCAGGCCGCGGCGGCGTGCCGCCGCGACCCGCTTGGCCACGTCCGGCAGCGGCAGGATCTTAGGGGAGGGCACGCTGCAACTCGTCGCGGGGGATGGGCCAGGCGCCCTCGTGCATCACCACCAGCCCGGCGGCAACGGTGGCCAGCTGGGCGCACGCAACCAGCGGGGCGCCGTGGATCAAGCCGAGCCCGGCCACGGCCAGCACCGTGTCACCGGCGCCGGTTTCGTCGACGATCTGGGCGGTGCCGTGGATGGGCACCGTCGCGGGCTTGGCCGCCGGGGCGAAGGCGATCATGCCGCGGTGGCCGCGCTTGAGCAGCAGCCCGCCGGCGCCCAGCGAATCCAGCAGGTCACGGCCGGCCTGCAGGAAGTCGGCGTCGCCCCAGCGCCGGCGGTCGGAGAACAAGCCCTTGATCTCCGGCTCGTTGGGCGTGGCCAGGGCGATGTCGCGGAACTCGAGCAGGTGATGGCGCGAGTCGACCGCCACCACCTGCCCGCCCAGGCGCGGCCGAAGCGCGTCCAGAAGGCGCGCCCGTACCGTCTGGTGGAGGTAGTCGGAGACGATCAAACCGGCGGAGCGGGCCAGCGCCGCCCGCAGCCGCTCCTGCAGCCGGCGGTAGGCGGAGGCCGGCAGCTCGCCGCGGTGCAGCGAGTCGATGCGCAGGATCTGTTGTTTGCGGGTGTTCTCGGCGCCGGACAGGACGCGGGTCTTGAGCGGCGTCTGGAAGCCGTCGAGGTCGACCAGGAAATCGTCGGGGATGGCGTGCCGGCGCAGGATGCGGCGCAACTCGCGGCCCGGCCGGTCCCGGCCCACGAAGCCCAGGGGCAGCGGGCGCGCGCCCAGCGCCTGCAGGTTGAGGACCACGTTGCCGGCGCCCCCCGGGCGGTACTCGTTGTGCTCGAATTCGGTGACCAGCACCGGCGCCTCGCGCGACACCCGGCCGCTGGAGGTGAAGACGTACTCGTCCAGCATCAGGTCGCCCCAGACCACGACCGGCGTCCCCGGGAACGAGGCCAAGAGAGGCTTCAGCGCGGCATGCATGGGCGGAGTGTAGCAGAT
Source organism: uncultured Clostridia bacterium (assembly GCA_964479735.1). Classification (GTDB taxonomy): domain Bacteria; phylum Acidobacteriota; class Aminicenantia; order UBA2199; family UBA2199; genus CAYZNT01. Next base: position 49,284 of record CAYZNT010000020.1, on the reverse strand, counting down.
GGCGCGGGGGAGAGTCAAGGGAAATGCCGGGACCCGGAATCGAACCAGGGACACGCGGATTTTCAGTCCACTGCTCTACCAACTGAGCTATCCCGGCATTGGCTGCAGTGTACTGTATTTCGCGCCCGCCGTCAAGGGGCCCTTCGGGGCGGCGCGTCCCCGGAGCGGGAAATTGACTTTTGCTTTCGGCTGTGATAAACAGTGCCCGAGATGGGGAAGATTTTAGGTATCGACCTGGGGACGACCAAGTCCGCCATCGCCTATCAGGAAGGAAACTCGGCCGACATCATCCTCACCCCCGAGGGGCAGAGGCTGCTGCCGTCCATCGTCGCCTTCACGCCCAAGGGAGAGCGCCTGGTCGGCCATCCGGCCAAGAGCCAGATGATCACCAACCCGCTCAACACCGTCTTCTCGGTCAAGACGCTGATGGGCAAGAAGTTCTCCGAGGTCGAGCCGTACCTGGACGAGTTCCCCTACAAGATCGTCCGCCACGGCCAGGACCAGTTGCGTATCGAGCTGAACCACCAGATCTTCTCGCCGGAGGAGATCTCGGCCATGATCCTGCTCAAGCTGAAGGAGTCGGCCGAGCGCCACCTGCGCGAGTCGATCGACGGCGTGGTCATCACCGTGCCGGCCTACTTCAACGACTCGCAGCGGCAGGCGACGCGCGACGCCGGCACCATCGCCGGCCTGAACGTGCAGCGCATCATCAACGAGCCGACCGCCGCCTCCATCGCCTATTCCATCGACCTGAAGCGGAAGGCCAACATCGTGGTCTACGACTTCGGCGGCGGCACCATCGACATCTCGGTGCTGGAGGTCCAGGACGGCGTCATCAAGGTGCTGGCCACCGCCGGCAACACCCACCTGGGCGGCAACAACTTCGACATCCTGCTGGCCAACCGCCTGATCCGCGATTTCCGCCAGCGCTACCAGCTCGATCTGGGCGGGGACAAGGCCGCCCTGCAGCGCATCCGCGAAGCGGCCGAGAACGCCAAGGTCGAACTGTCGGCGGTGGAGGAGTGCGAGATCAACCTGCCGTTCATCGTGGAGTCGGCCGACGGTCCGCTGCATCTGACCCAGTCGCTCAGCCGCAGCGAGTTCGAGAAGCTGATCCAGACCGACGTCGACCGCACCCTGGAGATCTGCGAGCGCGCCCTGAAAGGGGCCAACCTGCCGCTGACCAAGGTGGACGAGGTGCTGCTGGTGGGCGGCACGACGCGGATTCCGCTGGTGCAGCGCAAGGTCAAGGAATTCTTCCAGAAGGAGCCCAACCGCCGCCTGAACCCCGACGAGATCGTGGCCATGGGGGCGGCCATGCAGGGCTCGGTCATGAAGGGCGAGAGCCGCGACATCCTGCTGCTCGACGTCACCCCCCTGTCCCTGGGGGTCAAGACCCACGGCGGCGTCTTCACCCGCATCGTCAACGCCAACACCACCATCCCCGTCTCGCGCAGCCTGGTCTTCTCCACCGCCGAAGACAACCAGCGCGAGGTGGAGATCAGCATCTACCAGGGCGAGCGCGAAATCGCGGAGGAGAACAAGCTGCTGGGCAAGTTCACCCTGGTGGACATCAAGCCGGCCGCGCGCGGCGTGCCGCGCATCGAGGTCACCTTCTCCATCAACATCAACGGCATCGTCAAGGTCAGCGCCATCGACCTGTCGACCAAGAACAAGAAGGAGGTGGTGGTCTCCCACTCCGGACTGCTGACCAGCGAGGAGATCGAGAAGCTGAAAAAGGAGGCGGCGCGCTACAGCGAGCAGGACCAGAAGCAGAAGAACCTCATCCTGCTCAAGAACCGCGTGGTCAACTTCGTCTACTCCATCGCCGCCCTGGCCGACAAGAACCCGCTGCCGGACGAGCTGAAGGGCGAGAGCGACCTCCTGCTCGAGCAGGCGCGCAAGGCCGCCGACGGCGACAACCAGCCCCTGCTGGCCGAACTGGAGCCCAAGCTGCAGTCCCTCGAAAACCGCATCAACACGCAGATCTCCGGCCAGCCCCTGCGCGGCCGCGGCGATGACCCGGCGCCGCCCGCGCCCCCCGGGCGCACCCCGGTGGCCGAGGTGGTGGTCCGCCGCGAGGCCCCGCGCAAGCCGGCCGCCCGCAAGACCGAGGAGCCGGAAACCAAGAAGGAAGACACCCGGCCCTTCAAGATCCTCAACTAGGCCCGGCCCGGCCCCGCTTCATTCCCGCCGCCCCCCGTGCTATAATCGTCCGTTGCCCCGGGCGGGGCAAGGAAGGAGCCATGGACCCCTTTTACGTGACCACGCCGATTTACTACGTCAACGACGTGCCCCACCTCGGCCACGCCTACACCACCATCATGGCCGACGTGATCACGCGCTGGCGCCGCCTGCGCGGCGCCGACGTCTTCTTCCTGACCGGCACCGACGAGCATGGCCAGAAGATCGAGCGCAGCGCCGAGAAGCAGGGGCTGACGCCGCAGGAGCTGGCCGACCGGGTGGTGGAGCGTTTCAAGGAGCTGTGGCGGAAACTGGACATCGAGTACGACCGCTTCATCCGCACCACCGACGGCGACCACGTGAGCGGCGTGCAGCGGATCTTCGCCGCCCTGCAGCGGCAGGGCGACATCTACCCCGGCACCTACGAGGGGCACTACTGCGTGTCCGACGAGAGCTTCGTCGCCGACTCGGCCGCCGACGCCGGCGACGGCAACAAGATCTGCCCCGATTGCGGCCGGGTCACCACCCGCCTGACCGAGACCTGCTACTTCTTCCGCCTCTCCGCCTACCAGGAGAAGCTGCTGCGCTTCTACGAGGAGAACCCCGATTTCGTGCTGCCCCGCTCGCGCATGAACGAGGTGGTGTCGTTCGTCCGGATGGGACTGCGCGACCTGAGCATCTCCCGCTCCACCGTGCGCTGGGGCGTGCCCGTCCCCGGCGACGACGGCCAGACGGTGTACGTCTGGTTCGACGCCCTGGTCAACTACCTGACCGGCATCGGTTACCCCGCCGCCGGGGGGACGTTCGCCCGTTTCTGGCCCGCCGACCTGCACGTCATGGCCAAGGACATCCTCAAGTTCCACGCGGTCTACTGGCCCGCCTTCCTGATGGCCGCGGGCTTCGCGCCGCCGCGCCGCGAGCTGGTCCACGGCTGGTGGTTGAAGGACGAAAAGAAGATGTCCAAGTCGGTCGGCAACGTGCTCGATCCGCACCTGCTGCTGCGCCACTTCTCGGCCGACGCCGTCCGCTACTTCCTGATGCGCGAGGCGGCCATCGGCGCCGACGGAAATTTCTCGCACGAGGGGTTCATCAGCCGGGTCAACACCGACCTGGCCAACGACTGGGCCAACCTGGTGTCGCGCAGCCTCGGCATGATCGAGAAGTACTTCGCCAACCGGCTGCCCGCCGCCGGCGCCTACGGCCCGGCCGAGGCCGCGGTGGGGGCCGACTACCGGGCCCTCGAGAAGCGGGTGCTGGAGCTCTTCGACGGTTACCAGTTCAACCGCGGCCTCGAGGAGATCATGGCCCTGGTCAACCGCCTCAACCGCTACATCGTGGAGGTGCAGCCCTGGGCCCTGGCCAAGGACGAGGCGCAGCAACCGCGCCTGGCGGCCGTGCTCAAGACGCTGGCCCGGGCCATCCTCTCGGTCAACGCCCTGCTGGCGCCGGTCATGCCCCGCGCCGCCGCCCGCGTGCGCGCCCTCTTCCGCCACGACGACGCCGCCATCGGTTGGAAGGATCCCGGCGAGAGCTTCGCCGTGCAGCCGGCCGAGCCGCTCTTCCCGCGCGTCGACGCCAAGACTTTTTTTGCCGACGTCCCGGCCGAGGCGCCGGCCGGACCCGGCCCCGAGGAGAAGAAGACCATGGACCATTCCGACGCTCCCCCCCCCGCTCCGGCCGACGGCCTGATCGGGATCGACGACTTCAAGAAGGTGCAGCTGACCGTTGGCCGCGTGGCCTCGGCCCAGAAGGTGGAGCAGGCCGACAAGCTGCTGCAGCTGACCGTGGACATCGGTTCCGAGACGCGCACCCTGGTGGCTGGCATCGCCCAGCACTACGCGCCCGAGGACCTCGTCGGCCGCCGGCTGATCATCGTCAAGAACCTGAAGCCGGCCAAGCTGCGCGGCATCCTCTCGCAGGGCATGATCCTGGCCGCCTCCGGTCCCGACGGCCGCCCCTACATCCCGTTCCTTCCCGAGGAAACCCCGCTCGGGGCCATGCTCAAGTAGGGGCCGTCCTTCCGCCCCGCGGGTCGGGCCTCCCGTTCGCCCGGGGAGTTGCGGAGATCCAGCCGGTTGCGGTACAATGGGGCCATGGACACGCTCATCGAGGTGGAGTGCCCGCACTGCCACTCCCGGTTGTGGGTGGACATCGAAACCCACGAGGTGGTCAAGCACGACAAGAGCGACCGCAAGGTCCACTCCTCGTTCGAGGACCTGTTGAGCCGGGAGAAGCAAAAAAAGGAGAAGGTCGAGGAGCGCTTCTGCCAGGCCCGGTCGCTGCAGGAGGCCAAGAAGAAGAAGGCGGAAGAGCTGTTCCAGAAGTCGATGAAGGACAAGCCGTAGCGGAATAAGGAGACGACATGGATTTCCCGAAACTGAAAGAGAAGGCGTTGAAAGAACTGGCGATAGAAGAAATCGATTTCATCGAGAAGAGCGAAACGACCCTCAATGTCGGGTTCCTGGAGACCTCGGCCACCCAGCGGCTGGTCTACTCCGTCTCCAGCTACCGCGACAAGAAATTCTTCGACATCCGCACCTGGTACCAGGAGGAGTCGGGGCAGTGGAAGCCGACCAAGAAGGGCATCCACCTGGCATTCGACCGCATCGGCGACATCGAGAAGGCGGTCGCCCTCTTCCAGCAGATCATCGAACTGGACAAGTAGTCCGCCCGCCCGCTTCGCCCGGCGGTCCGGCTCCCCCGGGGGGGCGACTTCCCTAGTCGACCGCGACGGTGGTCGCCACCCCTTCGGTGCCGCCGCAGACGGCCACGAGGGTGTAGACGCGGGCACCCTTGCCCGCCTGGCGGTGGACGTACTCCGTTTTCGTCGCCGGCAACTCGGCCAGCAGGGCCGGCGCGCCAGCGCCCTCGTAGACCCGGTAGGCGGAAACCCCCAGCCCGTCGTTGGCCGGGTTGGCCTGCCAGGAGAGGACGTTGATGTATTCCGCCAGCAGGCTGCTGCGGTTGACCGTCCGGCGGCCGTCCGGGGAGAGCGGCGGTCCGATCTCGCGGAAGTTGGCGACGATGGTCTTGCTGGCGTCCATGACCACGGTGAGCGGGTTGGCCAGGCCGGAGGCGTCGCCGCTCCAGCCGGTGAAGAGGGCGTGCACGGCGGGGACGGCCTGGATGGTCAGCACCTCGTCGCGCCGGCAGGGGTAGCCGCCGGGGGCCGGCACGGTGGTGCCGTGGGCGCTCGCCTGCAGCGTCAGCAGGAGGGGGTCGATGAACTGCACCCCGGCGACGAAGGCGTCCAGCCAGCCGCCCGGGGAACGGGTGGAGCGCAGGCGCGGCAGGTCGGCGCTCAGGGTGTAGCCGACCAGGTGGACGACGCCGCGGTCGTCGCGGTCGACGCCGCGGCCGTAGTCGGCCCCGCGGCCGCCGAGGCAGGAGCTGTTGTACAGGCCGGCGGGTCCGGAGACCACCGGGTTGATGCGCGCCACGAAGGCGTCCCAGAGGCCCTGGAACGGCTGGAGGCCGTCGACCAGCGGGAAGTCGTCGCTGGCCGTGTAGCCGCACAGAAAGGCGTGGCCGTAGCCGTTCACGGCCAGGCCGGTGGCGAAATCGTAGTCGGTCCCGCCCAGGCAGGTGGCGTAGCGCAGGCTGTCCGCGCCGCCCCGTTGCGGGTCGAGCAGTGCCAGGAAGGCGTCGGTGGAGCCGGCCGGCGGCATGCAGCCGTTGACGATCGGGAAGGATGGGCTGTCGGTCGAGCCGGCCAGGTAGACCAGGCCGCCGTTGCCCAGGGCCATGCCGGAGGCGGTATCGCTGCCTGCGCCGCCCAGGCAGGTGGAGTAGACCAGGGCGTCGCTGCCTCCGCGGCCGGGGTCGAGGATGAAGACGACGGCGTCCCAGGACCCCTGCGGGGTGAAGGCCGGGCCGAGGGTGGGAAAGTCCTCGCTGCGGCTGGAACCGGCCACGACGATGCGTCCCTGGCCGTCCAGGGAGACGCCGGCCGCGCGGTCGTCCAACCGGCCGCCGAAGCAGGTGGCGTAGAGCAGTGCATCGCTGCCGCTGCGGGCCGGATCCAGGCGGGCGACGAAGATGTCCATGGCGCCGCTATAGGTCCGCGCGGGATCGTTCACCGGGAAATCGGGGCTGGTCGTGTAGCCGGCCACCACGACGGCACCGTCCCCGCCCAGGGCCAGGGCGGTGCCCTGTTCGTTGCCGCTTCCGCCCAGGCAGGTGGCGTAGGCCAGGGCCTGGGCGCCGCCGGTGGGGTCGATCCGCACCAGGAAGGCGTCGCTGCCGGTGCTGCGGGACTGGACCGGGTTGAGCTGCGGGAAATCGCTGCTGCTCGTGGAGCCGGTAACCCAGACGTTTCCGGCGGCGTCCATCTCGATGGCGCCGCAGTTGTCCAGATCGTTGCCGCCGAGGTAGGTGGCGAACTGGAGGCCGACGTTGCCCGCGCTGCCGGCCGCCAGCCGGGCGACGAAGACATCCTGGTCGCCGCTGGCCGGGTCGCCGCCGCCGGCGACGGGGAAATCGGTGCTGAAGGTGTTGCCGGCCACGGTGACGCGGCCGGCGCCGTCGCTGGCGATGGCCTGGCCGTACTCGTTGCCGCTGCCGCCCAGGTAGGTGGCGTAATCCAGCACCAGCGGGTCGATGACCAGCGGCCGGCGCCGGTCATAGGCGCCCACGGAGAACCCGAAGCGGTTGCCGGCCAGGCGGCGGAAGGCCGCCTTCACCGGGGTGCGGCGGCCGCCCTCGTCCTGGAAGGCCAGCGGCCGGCGATGGTGCAGGTCGCCGGCCGGGGAGGCGATGACCAGGTCGCCGTCGCCGTCGATGCGAACCCGCCCGGCGGCCTGGACTTCCATGCAGATGGCCTCCGGGGCCGCCCCCGGGGCGAGCCGCCAGTCGTACTCGACGGCCCCCGGCTGGCCGCGGACCTCCAGGCTGATCCCGGGGTAGAGGTCGCGGTAGACGACCGCCCGGGCGGCGGCCACGCCCCGACGCCACACCGCCGGGTCGGATCCGCGCAGGATGTTCACCTGCACGGGCGACGGCTCGAGCACGGCCACTTCCGGTCGCGGCCGGGCGCCCGGAAAGCGCAGGCGGACGACGGAGCGGAGCGGGCTGCCGCCGGCTGGCTGCGGCCGTCTCCCGGCCAGGTCGAACACCAACCCCTCGTCCGCGAGCCACAGGGAGTAGGTGGCGGTGCGGGCGTAGAAGCGCACGGCCGGGTGGGCCTGGCCCTGGTTGGCGATGAAGAACGTCGCCGGCGGGCCGCCGGGGACGACGGACATGCCGGCCATCCCGGAATCGGAGGCCCGGGCGACCGGGGGGGGCGGCAACCGGCCTGACCCGGCTGACGCGGAGGCGGCCGCGACGAAGGCCGAGAACAGGATGGCGGGCAGGAGGAGCGGGATGGCGGTTTTTTTCATCCCCGCAGTGTACCGAATCCGGGAGCGGAATGCAAAGGGGGCGCCGGGCGTACCGGTCAGAAGATCTTTCCCGGGTTGAGGAGGTTGCCGGGGTCGAAGGCCCGCTTGATGGCCCGGAAGAGCGCCATGTCGACGGGGCCGAACTGGTGGCGCATGAAGGATTTCTTGGAGACGCCGATGCCGTGCTCGCCGCTGATCGAACCGCCGCAGGAGGTGACGTAGCCAAACAGCTCCTCCAGGGCGGCGTCCAGGCGCGCCATCTCGGGGGCGTCGGCCGGGTCCACCATGAAGTTGGTGTGGATGTTGCCGTCGCCGAAGTGGCCGAAGAGCACCACCTGCAGGTTGCGCTCCGCTCCCAGGCGGTTGATGAAGGCGACCGCCTCGGGGATGCGACCCATCGGCACCACCACGTCCTCGTTCACCTTCTTCGGCTTCAGCCGGGCGATGGCCGGCGAGATGGAGCGGCGCAGGAGCCACAGCTCCTCCCGGGCGGGAGCGGAGTCCGCCTGGCGAACACCCCGCGCGCCCGCCCGGAAGGCCAGTTCGCGCAGGCGACCGGCGCGGGCGGCGGTTTCGGCGGCCGGGCCGTCCAGCTCCACCAGCAGGGCGGCGTTCACGCCCGGCTCCGCCCGCGAGCCCAGGTGGGCGTGGACCGCCCGAAGCGAGGAGCTGTCCATGAACTCCAGCACCGACGGGGTGATGCCGGAGCGCACCACCTGCACGACGAAGGCGGCGCCCGCCTCCAGCGAGGCGAAGTCGACCGCGAACAGCAGGCGCGCCGCCGGCTGCGGCAGCAGGCGCAACACGATGCGGCTGAACACCGCCAGGGTGCCTTCCGAGCCCACCAGCAGCGACTTGACGTCATAGCCCGCCACGTTCTTCAGCGTGCGCGTGCCGCAGCGGATGGCGTCCCCGCTCATCAGCAGCGCATCGAGGCCGAGCACGTAGTTGCCGGTGACGCCGTACTTGAAGCAGCGCGGGCCGCCGGCGTTTTCGGCCACGTTGCCGCCCAGGGTGGACTCCTGCAGCGAGGCCGGGTCCGGCGGGTAGAAAAGGCCCGCCTTCTCCACCGCCGCCTGGAAGTCGGCCGTGACCACGCCCGGCTCGGCCACGGCGAGGAAGTTGGCCTCGTCGATCTCCAGGACCCGGTTCATGTCCGCCAGGGAGAGCAGGATGCCGCCGTGAACCGCCAGCGCCCCGCCGCTGTAGCCCTTGCCGCCGCCGCGCGGCACCAGCGGCAGTCGATGGCGGGCGGCCACGGCGATGGAGGCCCGGATGTCGTCCTCGCGAGTCGCTCGGACCACCAGGTCGGGCGGGAAGGCCAGGCCGGTGGCGTCGCTGGCCAGGGCCTGGCGGTCGGCGGCTTCGGCGCTGACCTTGCCGGCGCCGATCCGCTCCTGGAGCTCATGCAATGCGGCGGCGATGCTCATGGCGGATTCCCCGGCGATTATACGCCGGCGGGGCCCGGCGGTCAACCCGGAAAGACGCGAAAACACCCTTCCATCGGCTATTTTCCCGAATTTGATTTTTGCCGGGCCGTAGAGTAGAATTGCGGCATGAAGGATTATTACCAGATCCTGGGAGTGGGCCGGAACGCCACCCTGGCGGAGATCAAGAAAACCTACCGCAAGCTGGCGCGAAAGTATCACCCCGATCTGAACCCCGGCGACAAGGCCGCCGAGCAGCGCTTCAAGGAGATCAACGAGGCCTACGAGGTGCTGAAGGAACCCGAGAAGCGGAAGCAGTACGACACCTTCGGCACCGCCGGCCCCGGGTTCGCCGGCGGCGGCCGCGGCGGCTCGAACTTCGAGGGCTTCGATTTCACCACCCCGGGCAGCAGCACCTTCAGCGACATCTTCGAGACCATCTTCGGCGGCATGGGCGCCCCAGCCGGGGCGTCGTCGCGGGCTCGCCACCCGGAGCGGGGCGAAGACCTGCACTACTCCATGAACCTCAGCTTCCTCGACGCCGCCCGCGGCATCGAGACGCCGATCCAGGTGACCCACCGCGAGGCGTGCGCCGCCTGCGCCGCCCAGGGGGTCGACCCGGCCTCGTCGCGCTCCGTCTGCCCGACCTGCAAGGGCAAGGGCCGTATCCAGAAGCAGACCGGCTTCATGAAGTTCGGCTCCCCGTGCCCGCAGTGCGGCGGCAGCGGCTCGCTTCCGGGCGCCCCCTGCCGCGCCTGCGGCGGCGACGGCCGGGTGGAAAAAACCGTGCGCCTGCGCGTCAAGATCCCGGCCGGGGTGGACAACGACTCCAAGGTTCGCATCGGCGGCAAGGGCAACGCCGGCCGCTTCGGCGGCGGGCCGGGCGACCTGATCATCTCCATCACCGTCACCCCGCACCCGCTCTTCCGGCGCTTCGGCGCCAACCTGGAGCTGCCCCTGCCGGTCACCTTCGGCGAGGCCGCCCTCGGCGCCAAGGTGGACGTGCCCACCCTCGACGGCACCGCCCAGGTCAAGATCCCGCCCGGCACCGCCTCCGGCCAGAAGCTGCGCCTCAAGGGCAAGGGGGTGGTCAACCCCAAGACCCACCAGCCGGGCGACATGATCGTCGAGGTGCGCATCGTGCCGCCCCCGACCAAGGACCTGAAGGTGCGCGAGCTGCTCCGCGAGATCGAGCGGATCGCCCCCTACGACCCGCGCCAGGGGATGAGCGAATGAAGGAAAAGGGCAAGGAGAAGACCTACTTCATCTCGGCCGTAGCCAGCAAGTACAACATCCACCCGCAGACGCTGCGGCTCTACGAGCGCGAGGGGCTGCTGGTGCCGTCGCGCTCCAAGGGCAACACCCGCATGTTCACCGACCGCGACCTGCTCAAGTTGGAGTTCATTCTCAAGCTGACCCGCGACATGGGCGTCAACCTGGCCGGCATCGAGATCGTCCTGAACATGCGCGAGAAGATGGAGCGCATGCAGGAGGAGTTCGCCCAGTTCCTCGAGGAGCTGAAGAAGGAGTTCTTCGCCGGCCGGGAGGACCTGTTCGAGCAGAAGAAGAGCGCCATCGTCAAGTTCTCGGCCCCGCCGGTTGTCGTTTTCCAGGACCGCCCGCGCGATGAAGAAAAGAAGAAGTAGCGAGTCGCTCGATTCGCTCAACCTCTACTTCCAGCGGGTGAAGAAGATCCAGCCGCTGACCGCCGCCGAGGAACGCGAGCTGATCGGGAAGGCCAAGGCGGGAGACGAGGAGGCGTTCCGCCGCCTGATCGTCGCCAACCAGCGGCTGGTGGTCAAGGAGGCCCTCAAGTACTACTTCAAGGGCGACAATTTCCTCGACCTGATCAACGAGGGCAACAAGGGGCTGATCGAGGCCCTGAAGAAGTTCGACCTGGCGCGCGAGAACCGCTTCTTCACCTACGCCCTGTGGTGGGTGCGCTCCGAAATCCGCCGCTACCTCTCCAAGAACCAGAACCTGATCTCGCTGCCCGACATCTTCTACAACGATTACCTCAACTTCAAGAAGGCCAACTTCAAGCTGGCCAAGAAGCTGAAGCGGCAGCCCACCGAGAAGGAGCTGAGCGAGGCGCTGGGCATCCCCGAGAAGAAGATCAAGGTGATGCTGGCCGTGCCGGACGAGATCGTGTCCTTGGACAAGGGACTGAAGGACGACAACTCCTCCAACCTGTCGGCCTTCCTGCCCGACGAGTCGGCCTCCGACCCGCAGGACCTGCTGATCGACTCCTCGCTGAAGGACCTGCTCAACGAGGACCTGCAGGAACTGACGCCGCGCGAGGCGGAGATCATCCGCATGCGCTTCGGCTTCCGCGGCGAGGAGCCCATGAAGCTGCGCGAGATCGCCAAGAAACTGAGCATGAGCCCGGAGGGCATCCGGCGCATCGAGTTGAAGGCGCTGAACAAGCTGAAGAAGCGGTTGGTCAAACAGGGAGTCTACGGGGTGCTCAATTGAACGGCACGGTGTGCGTCCGCTGCGGCGGCAGCGGCTGGGTGGTCCGCAGCGAGGGCGGGCGCGAGTTCGCCTCCGAGTGCGAGTGCCGCCGCCAGGACGTCGGCCGCATCCGCATCACCCAGGCCAACATCCCCCCGCGCTTCGCCGCCGTCGAGTTGCGCGGCTACCTGCCGCACCGCAACAACGCTTCCCAGGCGCGGGCCAAGAAGGCGGCCGAGAAGTTCGTGGCCGACTACCCGGCGCTGGAGGGCGGGCTGCTCTTCCACGGCCCGACCGGGGTGGGCAAGACGCGCCTGCTCTGCTCGATCGCCAACCAGCTCATCCGCGAGAAGAATTGCGAGGCCTTCTACATCGACTGGAACGACCTGGTGCGCGAGATGCGTTCCGGCGAGGACTACGCCTCCCGCGACTACGCCACCATCGGCCAGCTGATCCAGCGGATGTCGACCGTCGAGCTGCTGCTCTTCGACGAGCTGGGGGCCTCGCGGCCCAGCCCGTGGGTCATCGACAACATCTACTATTTCGTCAACTCCCGCTACAACAACGGCCGGGTCACCCTGTTTGCCAGCAACTACGCCGACGAGGTCGAGGCCGGCCAGGAGACGCTGAAGGAGCGGGTGGGCGAGCGCATCCGCAGCCGGCTGTTCGAGATGGCCCGTTCCGTCACCATCCACGGCGAGGACTACCGCCGGGAATACAAGTAGGGAGACCATGAGCCAGGACCTCACCCTCGTCAACGAAAAGATCCGCCAGGAGAGCCAGGTGATCGAGCGCATCCTGGCCGAGATGAACCGCGTCATCGTCGGCCAGCGCGAGCTGCTGGAGCGGATGATGGTCGCCCTGATCGCCCAGGGGCACCTGCTGCTGGAGGGCGTGCCCGGGCTGGCCAAGACGCTGGCCGTCAAGACCCTGGCGGCGGTCACCGACCTCGATTTCAAGCGCATCCAGTTCACCCCCGACCTGCTGCCGGCCGACCTGACCGGCACCATGGTCTTCAACCCCAAGACGGCCGACTTCTCCACCCGCAAGGGGCCGGTCTTCACCAACCTGCTGCTGGCCGACGAGATCAACCGCGCCCCGGCCAAGGTGCAGAGCGCCCTGCTGGAAGCGATGCAGGAGCTGCAGGTGACCATCGGCGAGGCCAGCCACCGCATCGATCAGCCGTTCCTGGTCATGGCCACCCAGAACCCGATCGAGCAGGAGGGCACCTACCCGCTGCCCGAGGCGCAGGTGGACCGCTTCCTGCTGAAGGTGAAGATCACCTACCCTTCGCGCGCGGAGGAGGCCGAGATCGTCGCCCGGGCCACCGCCGAGGGCGGCCCGGCACTGGTTCGGGTCTGCGGCCGCCCAGAGATCATGCGCCTGAACAGCGCCTATCGCCTGGTTTACGTCGACCCGCGCATCCGGGACTACATCCTGTCGCTGGTGTTCGCCACCCGCTTCCCGGTGGACGCCGGCCTGCCCCGGCTGAAAAACCTCATCCAGTTCGGCGCCTCGCCGCGCGCCTCCATCTACCTGACCGAGGCCGCCAAGGCGCTGGCCTTCATACGCCGCCGCGGCTACGTCACCCCCGAGGACGTGAAGGCGGTGGGCCGCGACGTGCTGCGACACCGCCTGATCCTCACCTACGAGGCGGAGGCCGAGGAGCTGAGCACCGACGATGTCATCTCCGACATATTCAACAACGTGGTCGTGCCCTGAGCCGGCTTCGCGGCCCCGCCCGCCCGCCTGGCTGTCCGTCCTCCTGATGGCCGTTCTCTCGGCCGGGAGACTGGGAGCCGCCGAGCCGCCCTGGCTGCCGGCCCTGCGCGCCGCCGCCGCGGCCGCCCGGCCCGCGGCGGTGGAGTTGCGCCGCCGCCTGCACCGCATCCCCGAGCCGTGTTTCCAGGAGAGGGAGACCGCCGCCGTGGTGGCCGACTATCTGCGGGGCCTCGGCCTGGAGGTGCGCGAAGGCCTCGCCGGCACCGGGGTCAAGGCCGTCCTGCGTGGAGGCCACCCGGGGCCGGCGGTGGGCATCCGCGCCGACATGGACGCCCTGCCGGTGACGGAGGCGACCGGGCTGCCGTTCGCCTCGCAGAAGCCGGGCCTGATGCACGCCTGCGGCCACGACGCGCACATGGCCAACGTCCTGGTCGCCGCCCGACTGCTGGCCGGTATGCGCGCCGAGCTGCCGGGCACGGTGGTCTTCCTGTTCCAGCCGTGCGAGGAGGGGGCGCCGGCCGACCAGCCGGGAGGTGCGGCGCGCATGGTGGCCGCCGGCGCGCTGGACGACCCGCCGCTGCGGGCTCTGCTCGGCCTGCACGTGCTGCCCGACCTGCCGCTCGGCCACGTCGGCCTGCGCTCGGGGCCGATCATGGCCTCCTCCGCCTGGGTGGGCATCCGCGTCGCCGGCCGCGCCGCCCACGGCGCCTTCCCCCACCAGGGCGCCGACGCCGTCCACGCCGCCGCCCAGGCCATCGTCCAGTTCCAGTCGCTCCTCACGCGGCTCAAAGACCCCGGCGAGCCGGCGGTCCTCTCCATCGGCACCCTCCGGGGCGGCACGCGCAGCAACATCGTCGCCGACGAGGTGGTGATGGAGGGTACGGTGCGCACCTTCTCCGACGAGGTGGAAGGCGAGATCGAGGCCGGCATGAAACGGATCCTCGACGGGCTGTCGGCGGTTTACGGCGTCCGCTGCACGCTGCAGTTCGACCGCTCGAACCGCTTCGTCAAGAACGACGGGGAGCTGACCGACCGCCTGACGCCGCTCTTTCGCGAGGTCCTGGGAAGCGACCGGGTGCACACGGTGGCGCCGCTGACCATCGCGGAGGATTTCTCGGACTACTCGCACCGCCTGCCCAGCCTCTTCTTCTTCCTCGGCTCCGGCGGCACGCGGCTGCACGCGCCCGACTTCGCCGTCGACGAGGAGATCCTGGGGATCGGCCCGCTGCTCTTCGCCGCCGCCGCGCGGTGGCTGCTGGAGGCGGGGGCCGAGCCGTGAAGAGAAAGAAGCTGAGCCGCCGCGTCAACCCCGAGAAGTCGAACAAGATGATCTGGGCGGTCGGCGCCGGCCTGGTGCTGCTCTTCGCCGGTCTCGTCTTCCTGCTCACCTGGCAGCCGCGGCCGGCCGGCCGTCGCCAGCTGGTCGAGCAGACGCTGGCCTACCTGCGCGGCGCCGAGGGCTTCGTGGCCGTCCAGGCGGAGGAAGACGGGCGGCGCGTCACCCTGGTGTACGACGGCACCTTCGGCCGTGACTTCGCCCCCATCGCCCGGGCCGCCGCCCTGCGGCTGGCCTCCCGGCTGGACGACTTCGAGCTGCTGCTGGCGCGCAACCGGGCGGAGCAGGTGGAGCGGGAGTTCCGCGTGGCCGGCGGCCGTATCGTCTCCGAGCGGGTGGCGGCGGCCGGGCAGTAGCCGCCGAACAGGCGCCGGCGTGGCCGTTCTCCTGGGAATCCTCGAACTGGTTCTCCTGCTGGGCGCGGCCTGCGGATGGGGCGGCCTGCTCGTCCCCCGCCAGGCGGCTGGAGAGGGGCGCGCGCGCGCCCTGGTCCTGCGCGTCGCCGCCGGACTGGGCCTGATCGCCGGCCTGACCCTGGCTGCCGCCGCCGGCCGCCTGACCGGGATGCCCTTCTTCCTGCTGGTGTCCCTCGCCGGCCTGGCCCTGCTCCTTCGAGACGGCCGGCGCCTGCTTTCACCGCTCCCCCGTTGGAGAGCGCCGCGTTCCCCCTGGCCGGTCCTGCTGCTGTTGCTGGCGCTGGTCAACCTCTTCTACAGCTTGTTCCCGCCGACCTTCTACGACTCGATGGTCTACCACCTGGCGGTTCCGGCCTACTACCTGCAGCATGGCGGCCTGGCGCCCTGGCCCACCAATTTCTACGCCTCGCTGCCGCCGCTGGCCGAGATGCTCAATCTCTTCGCCCTGCAGGCCGGGGCGCTGGGGGTGCCGCGGCTGCTGCAGTTCGCCGCCGGCCTGCTGCTGCTGCTGTGGCTGAACGACTGGCAGCGGCGCTCCTTTCCCGCCCAGGCGCCGTGGTTGGCGGCGCTCCTATTCTACTCCATTCCCGAGGCCGGCTTCGTCGCTTCCTCCACCAAGAACGACATGCTGGGCCTTCTCTTCGTGGCCATCGCCGCCCGGCTGTTCCTGGAAGCCACCGGGGGGGAAAAGATGGAATGGCGGGGGATGGCCGGCGCAGGGCTCTTCTGGGGGCTGGCCCTCTCGACCAAGTACGTCTTTGCCTTCCCCTTCGCCTCCTTCCTGTTGCTGGCCCTGCTGCGGCGCACCCCCGGCTGGCGGCTGCGGCTGAAGGCGCTCCTGCTGGTCTGCCTGGCCGCGCTGCTGGTGATGGCGCCCTGGCTGGCCAAGAACGCGGCGCTCTCTGGCAACCCCGTCTACCCCTACCTGAACTCGGTCTTCCCCTCCCCCGACTGGAGCGCCGCCCAGCACCACAACCTCGGCCTCAACCTGCGCCGCGGCGCCGGCCCGCTGCAGGCCCTTTCCTTCTTCGTGGAGATGTTCAGCCGCCCCTACCGGCACGACCTGACCGCCGTCGGGGGGGTGGTGCTGCCGCCCCTGCTGCTCCTGCTGCCCCTGGCCTTCCGCCGCCGCCCGGCGCGTTCCCTGGCGGCGGCCGCCTTGCTGGCGCTCGCCGCCTTGCTGCTGGCTGCCCGGGTGCCGCGCTACTTCCTGGTGGTCTTCCTGCTGCTGGCCCTGCCGCTGGGCGAGGCGCTGCGGGAGGCCAGCGACCGCTGGCCGCTGCTGCGCCGGCTCCTGGCGCCGCTGCTGCTGGCGCTCGTGGCGGTGAATCTGGTGCAGCAGGTGCGCCTGCAGGAGCGTTTCACCCTGGGCGCCACCTACCTGAAGAGCCGGGTTTCCGGCCGGCTGGCGGGCCGCGACGTGAGCTACCTCGACGCGCTCCCCACCCATCGCGTGGCCGGGTTCGTCAACCGCACCCTGGGACGCGGCGACCGCATCGCCTTCCTGGGCGAAGACCGCTCCTTCTACTTCCGCGCGCCCGCCCTGGTCAGTTCCTTCAACGACCGCAACGCCGTGCTGGAGTGCCTGGCCGCGAGCCGCGACCCGGAGGAGTTCCGCCGCGCCCTGGGCCGCCGCGGCATCACCCACATCCTCTTCTCGCTGCCCGGCCTGGACACGCTGGCGGGCATTTCCGTCACCCACCGCCTGCCGGCATCCGAGCGCGGCCGCCTGCTGGACTACCTCGGCGCCCTGCCGCTGCTGTACAGCGACGCGCGCTACCGGGTGTTCCGGGTGCCCGGGATCCCCGCCCCCCTCAGCCCTTGACCACCAGCCGCGGCACCAGCCGCGCCACCCGGCTCGATATCCCGGCGGCCTCGGTCACGGCCACCACCTCGTCGATCTCCTTGTAGGCCTCGGGGATCTCCTCCTTCAGCCCGCGGGCCGACAGGGAGCAGACCAGCACGTTGCGCTTCCGCATCTCGGCGCGCACGTCCAGGCGCTCGGCGAGCTTGACCGCCTGGTGGCGGCTCAGCCGACGGCCGGCGCCGTGGGCCGAGGAGCCGAAGGTGAGGGCCATGGCCTGCGGCGTGCCGCGCAGCACGTGCGAGGGGCTGCCCATCGAGCCGGGGATGATCACCGGCTGGCCGATGGAGCGATAGGCGGCGGGGATCTCGGGGTGGCCGGGGCCGAAGGCGCGCGTCGCCCCCTTGCGGTGCACCAGCAGATTCCGCGGCCCGTCGCAGACCGGGTGGGTCTCGAACTTGGCGATGTTGTGGGCCTGATCGTAGACCAGGCGCAGCCCCAGCGCGTCGCGGCCCTGGCGGAAGACCGCCTCCAGGATGGCGATCAGCTCCTCCTGGATCAGGTGGCGGTTGGCCCAGGCGAAATTGGAGGCGGCGTTGAGCGCCTGCAGGTAGCGGCGCCCCTCGGCCGAGGCGATGTCGGCGAACACCAGCTGCGGGTCGTTGCCGCCGAGGCGGGCCAGGTTCTTGCGGCGCAGCTCCTCGATGGCGTCGGTGGCGATCTGGTGGCCGAAGCCGCGCGAGCCGGTGTGGATCATCACCGCCAGGGTGCCCGGCGCCAGGCCGAACACGGCGGCCGCCTCCTGGTCGCAAATCTCCTCCACCTCCTGCAGCTCGATGAAGTGGTTGCCCGAGCCGAGCGAGCCCACCTGGTTGGCGCCGCGCTCCCACGCCTTGCGCGACACCGCTTCGGGCGCTTCGAACTCGAGCCGGCCGCCCGACTCGATGAAGGCCAGGTCCGACTCGCGGCCGCCGAAGCGGGCGACCACCTCGGCCGCGCCGCGGCGCACCAACTTCTCGAAGGGCTTGCGCTCCAACCGATGCAGGGCGCGGTCGGTCAGGCCGGTGGGGATGCGTTGCAGCACCGCGTAGCCGATCGACTCGGCGGTGCGGGCCAGCTCGGTCGCCGGGATGGAGGTGGCCAGCAGGCGCACGCCGCAGTTGATGTCGTAGCCGACGCCGCCCGGAAGCACGATGCCTCCGTCGGCGGCGAAGGCGGCCACCCCGCCGATGCAGAAGCCGTAGCCGTGGTGAATGTCGGGCATGGCCAGCGAGGGGCCGACCAGTCCGGGCAGGCTGCCCACGTTGCACACCTGGCCCAGCGAGCCGTCCTCGGCGGCGGCCTGCAGCAGCTTCTCGGAGGCGAAGACCTCGCAGTCGGCGCGCAGCCGCCGGTCTTTCGCCCGGGAGAGCCTCCAGCGCTGCGGCGAAACGGGTTCGAACGCGCCCCAGGCCATAACCGTCTCAGACGTCGAAGACCAGCGCCGCCCGCAGCAGGCCGTCGCGGCGCTCGACCCGCAGGTTGTGGTAGGTGACCCCCTTGATCTCCAGCGCCGGGGGGTTCGGCCAGGGGCGGTGGCGCAGCTGTCCGTTCAGGCGGCGCGGCCCGGCGGCGGTGACGGCCAGGCCGGTCGGCGCCCGCCGCTTCTCCCGGCTCAGCTCCAGGGCATAGGCCAGCAGCTTGACCAGCACGTTTTCCGGCCCGTCGCCTTCGACCGCGAAGGGGGTCCGCTCGTCGCCGGCGCGGGGGCTCAGGGGACCGAATGACAGGGAAGAAAACCCGGCCACCGCGTTGGCGTAAAAGTCGGCCCAGTCCCGGCCGCGGACGCGCAATCCGACGTCGGCGGTGGTGGCGAAGCTCTCAAAGCGCCTCATCGGAGGCCAGCCTCGCGAGCAGCCGGCGGGTGGAGTCCCGGGTGTCGGGGCGCTCCAGGGCGACGGCCAGCAGCGTCTCCAGGAAGCCGGGCACGGTGCCGGCATCGTACCGCGTGCCCCGGAAGAAGTAGCCGAGCACCCGGCGGCGCTTCGCCAGCTCCACGAGGGCGTCGGTCAGCTGGATCTCCCCCCCGGATCCGCGCGGGATCCCGCGCAGGATGGGGAAGATATCGGGGGTGAGCAGGTAGCGGCCGATCACCGCGCGGTTGGAGGGCGCCCGCTCGCGGGCCGGCTTCTCGACCAGTTCGCGGACCTCGAAGAGCCCCTCCTCCACCATCGGCCCGCCCGCGATCCCGTAGCGGGGCACCTCCGCCTCCGGCACCTCCATGAAGGCCACCAGGGGGGCCCCGTGTTTCCGGTAGACCGCGGCCATCTGGGCCAGCACCGGCTCCGGTCCGAGGATCAGGTCGTCGGGCAGCAGCACGGCGAAGGGCTCTCTTCCCACCGCCTCCTCGGCCAGCGACACGGCGTGCCCCAGCCCCAGCGCCTCCTCCTGCACGATGGAGGTGAAGCGGCGGGAGTAGAAGGGCCGTACGCTCTCCAGCAAGTCCCTTTTTCCGTGTTTCTCCAGGAACGCCTCGACTGCGGAGTTGGGCTCGAAGTGGCGCTTCAGCGCCTCCTTGCCCCGGGCCACCACGAAGATGAACTCCTCCATCCCCGAGGCCAGCGCCTCCTCCACCCCGTACTGGATCAGGGGCTTGTCCAGCACCGGCAGGATCTCCTTGGGCACCTCCTTGGTGGCCGGCAGGAAGCGCGTGCCCATGCCGGCGACGGGGAAAACGGCCTTGCGTACCTTCATGGGGGCATTGTACCCGGGATGGCGCATCTAGGCAAATCGGGCGGACGGTCCAAGCCAGAGGGCGGGGCGCGACGGCGCCCCCGCCGCCCCGCATCGTCCGGACGCGCGGACCGGGCCGTCATGCGCGCTTCTCCCGTCATCCCGATCCCCCTGCCCCCTCGTCAAGGAGGGGGGGGCGGAGCCGGGGAGATCGACACCCTGGTCCGGGCCGAGGGGCGGGGGCGGTTCGGGAGCCGCCCGTTTGCTTGACAGTTCTGGATAATTGAAGTATAAATACCCAATCCCGACATTTCGCGATAAGGCAGGTGATTTTTTTGGCACACGTCGAGTTGTCACCGGGTGAATCCATTGAGAGCGCCCTGCGGCGGTTCAAGCGCAAAGTGCAGCAGGAAGCGATCATCAAGGAGATCAAGAAGCACTCCGTTTACCTCAAGCCCGGGGAACGCAGGCGTCTCAAGGCCGCCCAGGCCCAGAAGCGCATGCGGAAACGGATGAGAAGAGACTTTTCCGAGCTGTAAGAACGCCGGGGCGTAGCGCAGTCTGGTCAGCGCGCCTGCCTTGGGAGCAGGAGGTCGGTAGTTCAAATCTACTCGCCCCGATTGTTCCCCGCAGGCACCCGTAGCTCAACGGATAGAGCAGCTGACTTCTAATCAGCAGGCTGCAGGTTCGAGTCCTGCCGGGTGCGAGTCCTTCTCATGCTTCCCATCATGCATGCCGAATCCGGGCGTCTTTCTATGCCCGGATCCATGGTTCCCTTCCAGGCCGTTGCCCCCTGCCCTTTTTTCCGGTAGAGTTTGCGCATCATGGAAACCGACGAGAAGGGAAGCATCGCGGAGGCGGCGGGCGAGGAGGAACGGGCCGTGGAATCGGTCGTGCGCGAGGTGCTGGAGTCGCAGGGCTTCGCCATGCTGGCCACCGAGGGGGAGGGGGGGCAGCCCCACGCCAGCCTGATGGCCTTCGCTTCGCTGGCCGACCTGCGCTCGCTGGTGTTCGGCACCTACCGCGGCACCCGCAAGTACGGGAACCTGAAGAGCAACCCCCGCGTCGCCCTGCTGGTGGACGGGCGCCACCTGCCGGAGGCGGTGTTCGGCTCCGCTCCGGTGGTCACGGTGGTGGGCGAGGCGCGCGAGCTGGGAGGGAGGGAGCGCGAGGTGGCCGCCGGTCTGCTGCTGGCGCGCCACCCGGAGCTGGCCTCCTTCGTGGCCTCCCCGGCCTGCGCCCTGGTGCGGGTGGAGGTGGGCGCCTACCAAGTGGTGCGCGGCCTGGAAGACGCGCGCTGGTGGCGGCCGGGGGCGCAGCCGGGCCGGAAACCGGGCGGTTGATACCCGGTTCCGCCGGCGCTCAGTCCCAGCGCCCGGCGTGGAGGCGCTCGTCGTCGAGCGGCCACTCCAGGAGCTCCTCGACGGCGAGCATCACGCCGCGCAGGGCGGCCTCGCAGGTGGCGGCCTGGGCGTCCAGCCCGGGGAACTCGATGCAGCGGGCGATGAAGGTGTTGGATTCGTGAGACCGCTCGATGCGGAAGGTGTTGCTCTCGGCCCTGCATCCCATGTCGACCTCCAGACTCTCGCTCGTTCGCTCCGCGTCACTCACGCATCTGGTGAATCGCAATGGTGCCGAAAGGTGAATCTCGCTGCCACAATAGTAGCGTGGCCGGGAAGAAAATGCAACGGCCCGGACCTTTTCTACCCCGGGCCGTTGCCGGATGAATTCACTTCTTTTCCTTTTCCTTGTCCAGGCGGAAGGTGACGGTGACCCGGCAGGTGGCCGGCTTGGCCACGCCGTTGAACAGGTAGGGACGGTACTTCCACTGGCGCACCGCCTCGATCGCCGCCTTGGAGAGGTCGGCGTTGCCGCTCTCCAGCACGCGCGCGTCGGTGACGCTGCCGCTCTCGTCGATGGTCGCTTCCAGCACCACCGGGCCTTCGACGCCCGCCTTGAAAGCCGCCTCGGGATAGACCGGGGGAGTCTTTTTGAGGATCTGCGGCTTGAGCAGGGTGGCGATCCGCTCCGGCTCCTTCTTCTTGTTCAGGGCGAAGGTGACGGTCACGGTGAAGGAGACCGGGCAGGGCTTGCCGTCGACGACGAAGGGCTCGTACTCCCACTGGCGCAGGGCGGCCAGGGCGGCTTCGCTGAGCAGCGCATCCGGCGAGTCGACGACCCGCAGCGCCTTCACCTTGCCCCCTTCGTCGGTGGTGGCTTCGACGACGATGGTGCCCTCGATGCGTTTCTCGATGGCTTCCGGGGGGTAGACCGGGGCCACCTTCTTGGTCAATTTCGGCCGCTTTTCCTTCGCCAGCCGGCGGAGGGGGAGGCCGGTATCCGGCGTCTCGCTGGCCTTCAGGATGCGCAGCGACAGGAAGTGGTGGGGCGCCCCGCGGCTGTCGCCCTGGAAGCCGATCACCGCCGGCTGCTTTTCGGTGAGCACGATCTCGGAGTCGACCAGCCTGCCGCTCTCGCTGGCGTCGCCCTTGACCGCCACCCCGATGCGGAACTTGTAGGAGCCGTTGAGGGAGACCGGGGCCAGGGAGATGCGGTACTCGCGGCCGCCCATCAGCACGAATTTTTCCAGCTCCGCCGTGGCCGCCGAGTCCCAGACCAGCAGATCGTGGTTGACCAGGAAGACCCGGGCCAGGTTGAAGACCTTCTCCAGCCGGCGGATCTCCGACTTTTCCTCGGCCGGGTCGATCTCGATCGGCCCCTGGAAGATGGGCTTGACCCGGCAGGCGGTGACCACCTGCGGGACGGCCTCGTCCAGGCTGCCCGATCCGCTGTAGAAGGCCATGCGGATCTCCAGGCGGTGGCCGGCGGTCAGCGAGCCCGGCAGGGCCAGCAGCAGCATGAGGACCAGAATGAGCCATATCGCTTTTTTCATGGGGTTCTCCTTGGGGTTCATTTTTTCTCCAGCCAGACGATCACCAGGTCGCTGTCCGGGGCTTGAAAGACGTAGGGAGTGGCCGGTTGGCCGTCGATGGAAGCCGACAGCAGGGCAAACGATGCCGGCGGCGTGTTTACCGCCGGCGGGGCGGGCCGGCGCAGCATGTGCAGCAGCGGCATGAACAGCATGGCCGCCAGGGTGGCCACCACCGCCCAGCCCAGGCGGGGAAATGACCCCGGCTGGGGGGAGGCGGCGGCCTCCCGGCGGACGATCTCGGCGGCGATTCTCGGCCAGAGGTCGGGAACCTCCCGCAGCCAGGCGGGCGGCGGCAGCCGCCGTCGCAGCGCGTCGTCGCCCGCCAGGCGGGAGGCGCAGGCGGGGCAGCTCCCCAGGTGCCGGGCGATGAGCCGCGCCCGAAGCCCGGGCAGCGGCAGGGCGGCGAACAGCCAGCGGTAGAGCCTACACATGCTTCTGTACCTCCTTGTGCAGCCGGCGCCGGGCGTTGTAGAGGTGCACCCGGGCGGTGCTCTCGCTGCATCCCAGCGCAGCGCCGATCTCCCGCGCCGAGCAGCTGGCGGCCAACTGCAGCCAGATGGCCTGCCGCTCGCGGGGCGGCAGCTTCGCCAGCAGCTCGGCGGTCTCCAGCCGGGCTCCGCCTGCGCCGGTGGTGCTGGTCGCCGCCGCGGGAGCGAAGCGGCGGAAGAAGTCGCCGAAGCGGCGGCGCTGGCGAAGCCGGTCGAGGCAGCGCTTGGCGGTGATGCCCAGCAGCCAGGGCCGGAAGGAACGCTGCGGGTCGAATGACGCCAGGTGGAGCCAGGCCTGCACGAACGCTTCCTGGACGGCGTCGCAGGCCTCGTCGCGCTCCCGCAGCATGCCGGCCGCGAAGGCCAGCGCCTGCGGCTGCAGGCCGCGCACCAGCTCGGCGAACGCCGCCTGATCGCCCCGCCGCGCCGCCTCGATCAGTCGTCCCTCGTCGCGCATGGGTGTTCACCGCCTATACGCCCGCGGGAGGGGATCCATTTACGGGGAGAGGGCGGCGGGCCCGCGCCGGCATCGGCGCGGGCCCGGGCTCGGGTACGGCGCGGCTCAGGACTGGGCGGCGCCGGAGTAGATCTTGAACGCCTCGTCGGCGGACTTCTCGTAGGCGGTGATGGAGGTGATGGCGTTGGCGAAACGCACCGCCTCGTCCAGCGACCGCTGGTGGATGTTGCGCCCGGTGGCGTTGCCGGCGGCGCCGGAGATGAAGATCTGGTCGTGCAGCTGCTGCAGGAAGGCCTTGGGCTCCATGCTCGAGCCGCCGGCGCAGATGACCTTGGTGCGGCCCGCGGCGCGAATGGCGCGCTGGAAAATCTCGGCTGGCTTGTGCCCCTCCAGCTTGGGGTAGTTGACCTTGACGAAGTCGGAGCCCAGGCAGGCGGCGGTGCCGGTGGCGCCGGCGATCAGGTCGGGGTCCTTCTCGTCCTTGATCGCCTTGCCGCGGGGGTAGATCCACAACACCGTCACCAGGCCGTGCTGGTGCGCCTGGAGGATCGATTGCGCGGCCTCGCGCAGCATCTGGGTCTCGAACTCGGACCCCAGGTAGACGGTGTAGCCGATGCCGAGGATGTTCAGGCCGGAATGGCGCTTGAAGTCGACCACCTGCCCGACGTCCACCAGCAGCCGCGACACCGGGTCCTGCTGGGCGGTCTTGACCAGGTGGCTCTTGGAGTTGAGCTTGACCAGGTAGGGCACGTCGGGATAGTCGTTGCCGTAGAGCGAGATCAGCCCCATCTGGGCGGCGAAGACGCCGATCTCCGCCTTGCTGGCGATGCGGAAGAGGTGCTCGGGGTCGTTGTCGTCCTCCGCGATTCCCGGGCCGTAGAAGTCGTCGTTGAGGTGCTCGATCTTCTGGTCGCCGGCAAACAGCATCAGCCGGCCCGAGCCGAGGGTCATCTCGTCGTAGTTGCTCAGGTATTCGTTGACGGCGCCGTTGGGCACGTCCGCCGGAATGTAGAAATTTTCGTCCATGGGTGGCCTCCTGCCGCCATTCTAGGCGGCGGCCGCGGAAAAATCAAGCGCCGCTCAGAACGCTCCGACGATACCGGCCAGCAGCCGCAGGTGACGGCCGCCGCTCTCTCCCTGCCTCATCCACGACGCCTCGGCGCCGAGGCGCAGGTTGCGCCGCAGCATCAGGCCGGCGTGGGCGGTCCAGGAGGTGTAGTCCAGGCTCGGCTGGTCCGAGTCGACCCGGTTGAACAGGGCCACGGCATACCAGCGGCTGTCGTCGCCGCGGGGCAGGCAGACCAGCTCGGCAAATGCGCCTCGCGTGCGGGTCTCGGGCAGGGGGGCGAACGACTGGACCCGGCCCGGGTTGTCGTCGCGGCGTTCCATGTACTGCAGGTTGAGCTCCAGCGGGCCGGCCGCCAGGGTGGCGTCGGCGCCGGCCATCCACAGTTTGTTGACCACCCCGCCGGCGCCCTCCCGGCCCGAATAGGCGAACGCGCCCATGCGGGCGTGCGCTCCGAGGTCCTGCGAGATGCGCGCGGCCACGTTCTTGTACTTGTCCTGGTCGAAGTTGCGCAGCGGGTCGGCCGGGTCGATGCCGGCGCCGTTGAGCACTTCGAGCACCAGGTCGGGCCCCCCGGGGATGGTGTAGCTGGCCATCAGGCCCCGGTCGTAGGTGAGGCTGGCGGTGGAGATGCCGGGCCGCGCCCGGTAGACCTGGTAGTCCTCGAAGGTGAGGCGCAGCTCGCGCTTGAAGAGCGGATCGGAAACCTGGAACTGGCCGACGGTGAGGGCAAGGCCGGGAACCAGAAGGTCGTTGAACATCAGGAAGGCGTCCTCCAGTCCGGCCACCTCGCCGCGTTCGCCGAGGAAGAAGTAGAAGTAATAGGAGATGTTCTTGCTGATCATCCCGCCCGAGAGCAGCTTGACCAGGTAGGGCGAGGTGAAGTCGAGGCGGCGCGCGTCGCCGTTGTTCCAGGTGATGTACCCCTCGATGCGCAGGGCGAGCGGGATCTCGCGCAGCAGGGTCAGGAAGTCGTCGCCGCTGTCGCGGGTGGCGCGGGGCGCTTCCCGGTCCTTCAACTCGAAACCGTTTCCGGCGAACTCTTCGCCGTAGGGCTTCAGCTTGGGGAAGGGCGCGTGGCAGACCTTGCAGCTCATCTGGTACTTGCGGGCGAAGGCCGGGATGGCCTGCAGCGACTGGCAGAAGACGGCGAGGCCGATGGCGGCGGCGCCGGCGATCAGGAGCGTTCGTCTCATGGGGCCTCCTTCAGTCGACCACCTGGAGGGTGGTGCGGTGCTCGTTGACCCTGACGATCTCCGCCTCCTCGGCCGGCACGCCCAGGAAGTCGGCCACCGGCTTGACCAGCTTCTGGAAGTTGAGCACGGCGGTGACCTGCAGCGGTCCCAGGGCGATGTCGTCGGGCAGGGTGAAGGTCAGGGTCTCGATTTTCGTCTCGCGCGGGCCGATGCGGTAGTCCACCCCCAGCGATTTCGTGTTCCACTGCTGGATGGTCATGCGCCCCTGGGGGTCGAAGTAGGGCATGCGGAAGATGCGGTCGCCGGCCGGGATGCCGTCGCGCGGCACCCCCGGGAAGTCCGGCCGGCCGAGGGCGATGCCCATGTCCTGGTAGGCCAGGGTGTCGGCGCCGATGGTGTATTCCTCGCCGGCGAAGCCCTTGCGGTCGACCGCCAGGTGGTAGACGCGGCCGGCGGCGTCGCGCGCCTCGACGTGCATCCAGACGATGCGGTCCTCCACCGATCCGGAGGGGAACTTGTGGCCCGTCTTCTGGTTGAAGAGGGCGACGGTGAATTTCACCCGGTCGCCGGGTTCCGCCTCGCGGGTGTCGGGGTGGATGCGCAGCTCGACGACGCCGCGCACCTTGCCGTCGTCGTGGGCCCCGTGGAACAGGTGCTGGCGGGCGTCGGGGTAGCGCCGGCCCATGGCCGCGGTGGGCGAGTCGCCCTGGGTCATGTGGCAGTCGTGGCAGCGCACGCCTTCCTTCGCGTAGGGGCCGTCGCGCCACTCCAGGTGGGTCGACTTGACCCATACCCCGTAGGGGCTCTTTTCGTTGTGGCAGGTGCCGCAGAAATCGGCGCTGGACAGGAAGGCCGACTTCTGCACCTTGTGCTCGGGGGAGTTCCCCGTCCCGCGCGGCCCCTGCTTGGGGGCGCGCGGTTCGCTCACGTAGTTGAAGTTGTGCGGCACGTCGCCGTGAAACCCGGTGATGGTGTGGCAGACCTCGCAGGAGACGGCCTCGTTGGCGCGGCTGTTCTTCTCCGGCCTCGGGGGCGGCACGTCGCCGGCGAGAAAGGCCAGCGGCGAGTGGCACCCGTTGCAACCGGCCTTGACGCCGGCCACCACGGGGTCCTTCTCGGCGTGGGGAACGGCCAGCTTGAAGTATTCGATCTCGTCCCAGTGGTGGACGTAGGCCTGGGACATCATCGCCTGCTGCCACTGCTGGAAGAAGTCGGTGTGGCAGGAGGTGCCGCAGAATTTCGGCGTCTGGTAATCGCCGTACGAGCGGGTTCCCAGTGCCTCGTCGCCGCTTTTCACCACTTGGGGCAGGCCGGCCGCCCCCAGAAATCCGGCTACGAAAAAAATGGCCAGTGTCGATTTCTTCATTTTGCGTTTCCCTCCCGGATTTGTAATCCAGGCTTCCCTGCTATTCCACTACCCGATGGGCGGAAAAAAGTCAACTCGAAAAAAAGGCCGCTCCAAAATTTTGGAGCGGCCTTGAAAAGCCGTGAATAGATGGGTTGTTAATAGACTCCGCAGGCCGACCAGGCATCCTTGACCCGCTGCACTTCGATGCTGGTCGCGCCGTACAGTTGCGTCGCGGCGTTCACCGTGGCCGTCCTGGCCTGGGAGAAGGTGGTGGTCGAGGTCATGTAGCCGGTGAGGGCGATGTACCAGATGCGCTCGGCCTTGGAGATGCCGATGCCCGATACGGCGATGCCCGAGGTCTTGTTGACGCCTCCCTGGGCGAGCAGGTAGAACCAGTTGTTGGCCAGGCCGGACGAGTAGTGGACATCCAGCGTGGAGGTATACAGGGAGTAGTGGTCGATGCTCCTGCCGTCCTTTTTCGGATCGTCCATGTAGCGCAGGGCGTCTCCGGCGATTGCCGGGGTGTAGATCATTTCGCCGATCAGCCAGTCCGGGGTGTCCTTGGTGCTGTTGGCATAGAACTCGACGGCGGTTCCGAAAATGTCGGAATTGGATTCGTTGAGGCCGCCGGATTCGCCGCTGTACACCAGGTTGCAGGTGGCGGCGCAGACGCCGTGGCTCATTTCATGGGCGGCGACATCGAGCGAGACCAGGGGGGTGAAGGTCGTGCCGTCGCCGTCGCCGTAGGTCATGCACTTGCAGGAAGCGGACCAGAAGGCATTGTTGTAGGAACGGCCGTAATGCACGCGCGAGTAGACGCCCTTGCCGTCATTGAAGATGCCGTTGCGTCCATGGATGTTGTAGAAGTAGTTGTAGGTCAGGGTCATGCCCAGATGGGCGTCCACACCCGCCGTGGCCCGGTCGCTGGCCAGGTAGTTGCCCCAGATGTTGTCGGCATCGGAAAAGAGCGTTCCCGTCCCTGTCTTCTTGTTCAGCATGTCGGTGGTATAGCTGTTGCCCGCCAGGCGATCGACCATGCCGAACTTCAGGTCCGTATACTGCTCGGTGTTGATCGGCCAGGTGCTGGGAGAAGCGGCCAGGTAGAGGGGCTTGGAGGTCCCGGTTTTGGCCGTCCCGGTACCCGGGGTGTAATACTGCAGGTTGTCCCAGCGGTCAATCATGGCTCCGGTTTCGGCATTGAAAACATAGACCGCCGCCTGGGGATCTTCGTTTTCGTTTTCGGCGAAGATGTCGATCACCCATGCCAGGCAGTAGCCGTTGGCGACTGGATAATGAACCAGTTCAGCTGTGGTTTTCGCATCATGGGACACGTTCATCATCCGCAAGGCGGAGTCGATGGCCTGGTCCTCGAAAAGATTGATCTGTCCCCCGCCTTTCGCTACCCTGCGGTGGTTGTTGGTGACCCGGGTCACTTTTCCCTCGCGCAGGTCCACGTGTACGATCGCTTCCTCTCCCCATAAGCGGACATTCTTCCAGTTGTAGCGATAGCGGACGTGCACCGTGCCTGTTCCGTCATCGTATGACGACTGAAGCACCAGTTGTTCGTTCGTTCCCAGGGCCAGTTTTTTTGCGCCGGGCCCCTTGACGTAGTCGTTGGCGAGATCGGTGGCCCATTCGTTCGAGTTGGCCATCACCGTCGTGGTGCTCAGCGCCAGTGCCATGATCACCAAAAAACCCAGACGTAAACCTTTTTTCACAGAGCCTCCTTGATTGGACAAGCCTCTTTGATTCGGCTCATCATCATCGCTTGACGTTACCCGCTGCTCCTGGCGAGTACAATCCGGCTCTGGTTGTAAAGATGGTTGGTCTTTTTGAATATGGGGAATACATCGTTGGTTGTATTCGGTTTCCGATTCGCTGCCATGGCAGACGGAAACCGGTGCGGCGCGACGTGCCGAAAATCTCGGTGTCCGGGAATCGGCCGGTGCTCAGCGGATGGTCATGACGACGCGGTGGCGGCGCAGCGGCGGCGCCTCTTTCTCCCACGGCCGCGCGTAAGCGAGGGTGATTTCCGCCACGCCGGGCCGTTTCGCGCGCAGGGTCCAGATCTGTCGCTGCGGCGCGCCGAGGCGCTGCGCGGTCGCCTCCTCATCGGTGCTGCCGAGCAGCTCCAGCTGCTCCGGGTCGAGCGGCTGGTCGAGCCTCCAGCAATAGCCGGTGGAGAGGTTGGCCTCGAGGGCGAGCCGGAACACCTCGCCGGCTGCCACCTCGATGGCCGTCGTTTCGTCCGCCGCCAGCGTGAACAGCCGGCGCTGCGTTGCGGCAGCTGCAGTCGCGACCATGGCTACCCCCGCGATCCAGATTGCCAACCGTCTCATACGCACAGTATACACCCGCTCCAAAAAAAATGACGCCCCGCCGGCGGCGGGGCGTCTCGCTTCTCGTCGGTTACGCCGGCGAATCGCGGCGCGTCAGTAGGTGGACCAGCAGGCCCCGTAACCGACCCCATTGCAGCCGTACTTGATCCACATCATGCCCTGCTCGCCCCAGGTGGTGCCCCAGGAATTCTTGAGCAGCCAGGCGCCCTTGGCGTCGTCCCAGCCGCAGAGGATGATGGCGTGGTTGATGGAGTTGACCTTTTTCTTGCAGCTGGTCAGCACGCCGCCGGTGTAGGCCTGGAAGTAGCGGTCGACGTAGATGCCGGCCGAAACCGAGCCGTAGGTGTAGATGGCGTTCTTGATGGCGTCGATGGTGGGCACCGAGTTGCTGGCTCCGACGTACCCCCACTGCAGCACCGGGGACCAGGTCGGCGAGGCGCAGTAGGAGCAGGCCGAGTCGAGGGCGGTGTAGGGGAAGCAGGTCTCGGGCATGGCGCCGGGGTAGTAGCCCATGGACGGCACGATCATGTCGAAGGCGAAGAAGCCGCCGTTGCAGCCCCAGCCCCAGGGGTTGCAGGACACGAGGTGCTGCTCGGAGAGGTCGGTCGTGACGCCGGTCTTCTTGATGATGGCCGCCTCCAGGCCGGCGATGGTCGAGAAGGCCCAGCAGGAGCCGCACGACGCCTGGTTCTTGACCGGGCTCCAGATGCCGGTGTAGGCCGACGGCAGGGTGGCGAAGCACTGGCCCCCGTCTTCGCCGGGCTCGAAGGCGGAAGTGACGGCCGGCTTCAGCCCGGGCCGGAAGGAGCAGAGCTGCTCCAGCGGGTACTGCATGGCTTCGTTGGGGCCCACTTCGAACGTCCAGCCATTGGCCCTGATCTCGGCGCGCATCTCCTCGATCGTTCCGGCCAGGCGGGCGCGCCGCTCGGCGTTGACCGCCAGCGGGTCGCTGGCGTTGCGCTGGCCATCGTCCACGGCCTGCAGGGTGGGCAGCCAGACGAACGCCAGCAACAGGGCGATCGCGGATGCGGCGAACAGCAGTTTCTTGACGGTTTTGCTCATACACGCTCCTTGGAATTATTTTTTCGCGGCAGAATGCCGCCGGGAATCCAGCATGTATTCCTTCATCACCCCACCATAAAGCACGCTACGCTTCATTCTCAATCCAACACCGGATGGAATTCCGGGTGGGAAAACGGCCGTTTCGGCATACAACGAAGGTTGTATTTGTGAATTCAGGTGTCTATAATTTTTCCGTGAGCATTCGCGCCAAGCTGGTTCATTTCATCAGCTTCATGGTCCTGGTCTCGGTCGGGCTTTTCTTCCTGATTGGCCATTTCACCATCGACCGTTCGCGCTCCCAGCAAAAAGCGATCTTTACCCGCCAGGTGATCGCGCGCATCGGCGCGGTTCTGGACGCGGAGATGGACCGGGTGGCGGTGCTCTGCCAGGACTGGGCGGTATGGGACGCGATGTACGAGTTCGTCGTCCGGCCGAGCCAGGATTTCCGGCTGGAGTCGTTGCCGGAAACCATCCTCGAGGAGTCCCGGCTCAACCTGGCCCTGGTGCTGGACAATCGGGGCCGGCCCGTGCACCTGCAGGGGTTCGATCCGGCCACGGGAGAGGAGACTGGCTTTGGGTGGGGGGCCAGGCCGCCCAGCCAGCTGGAAGAGGTCATCGTGCAGTCCATCGCGGCGCCGCAGAGCCAGCGGATGATCTGCCACACCCTGCATGGACCGCTGCTGCTGGTCTCCGCGGCCATCACCCGCACCGACGGCAGCGGACCGGCCATCGGCCGCCTGGTTCTCGGCCGGCTGATCGGTCCGGACTTCTCCGCCCCCATCAGCCGGGCGCTGCAGGAGCGAACCGAACTCTGGTTGCCGTCCACGTCGGGCGAAGCGCGTTGGCGACAACTGCTCTCCACGTTCAGCGGCGGGGAGTTTCGTTTCCACGAGAGCGAATCCGCGCTTTCGATCGACCACCTGGTGCGAGACTGCCGGGGCCAGCCGGCGTTTGTCGTGCACGTTCGGGCGCAGAAGCGCATTTTCTTCATCCTGCAGCGGGCCAGCCGCCTCTTTTTCGCCCTGCTGCTGGTCGGGGTGCTGGCGGCCGCCATCTTCTTCTTTTTCTTCGTCCAGCACCAGCTGCTCGGCCGGCTGCAGCGAATCACCCGGCACATGGATAATATTGCCGGCCTCTCCGACCTCACCATGCCGCTGGACGAGAAGGGCCGCGACGAGATTGCCCGGCTGGCCGGGCACATCAACCGCATGCAGGAGCGGCTGCGCCTGGAGGTCGAACGGCAGCGAAAACTCGAGCGCAACGTGGTCATGAACGAGAAGCTGGTGGCCACCGGGCGGCTGGCGGCCAACGTGGCCCACGAGATCAACAACCCCCTCTTCGCCATCAGCAACGCCATCCAGGTGATCAAGCGGGAGTTGCCCGCCCCCGCCACCGAGGTCGCCGAGGTGATCCACCTGGCCGAGCGTGAAATTCGCCGGGTGCGCGGCATCACCCGCAACCTCCACGATTTCACCCGGCTCGCTCCCGGAGAGTTCCGGTCCGTCGACATGCTGGAAACCATCTCCGCCGCCATCCAGGTGCTGAAGTGGGGGCGCGGCTTGCGTCGAACCCGGGTGATGGTCGAACCCCCGGCAGGCTCTTTCCCGGTGATCGGGAACGCCGACTCCCTGCAGCAGGTATTCATGAACCTGCTGCGCAACGCCTCCGAGGCCATGTCCGGGGGCGGGCGGGTGGTCGTGAGCCTGTTCGCCGGAGACGGCACGTGGGACATCCACGTGCGCGACGAGGGCCCCGGGTTCGCGCCCGGCATGGAAAGCCGTCTGTTCGAACCGTTTCTCTCCTCGCGGGACGTACGCGGAGTCGGGCTCGGGCTCTACATATCCTACCAGATCGTGAACCGGCACAACGGGAGCCTGAGCCTGCAGCGGGACGGCCGGCCGGGGGCGCACCTGCTGGTTCGCCTGCCCCGCTGCCAGGAGGCCGCACATGACTGACACCGAGTATCTCCTGCTGGTCGACGACGACCCCGGCGTGCTGCGAACGATGAGCCTCTGGCTCAAGGGAGAAGGGTTCTCGGTGCTCACGGCGGCGGACCGGGAGGAGGCCCTCAGGCTGCAGCAGAAGCACCACGTCGTGATGGGGATGATCGACCTGCGCCTGAAGGGAGACGACGGCCTGCAGATCGGGGCGGAGCTGAGCCAGCGGGACGAGCGCATGAAGATCATCATCATCACCGGGTACCCCTCGGTGGAGGGGGCCGTCGATGCCATGCGGGCCGGCGTTTTCGACTACGTCTCCAAGGACGCCGACAACGAGCAGATCCTGCAGAAGGTCCGGCAGGCTCTGGACGCGCGGCGGGAGCAGTTGAGGCTCCTGGACGCCGCGGCCGTGGAGCGGACGAAGGTGGTCCTGGTCGGGCATCATGGGCTCGTTCGCGAGGGGCTGCAGACCCTGTTCCGGGAGGGCTCGGAGTTCCAACTGTGGCGGACCTATCACGACGCGGCCTACGTCCGGCCGGCCGAATTCAGTCTCGATGTCGGCCTGCTGCTGTTGTGCGCCCTGTGCAATGAGATCCATTTCGGGAACGCCGGCAAGATGTTCCATAACTTGCGACTGGTCTTTCCCCGGGCGCGGGTGCTGGTCATCAACAGCGGCGTCACCGAGGAAACCCAGATGGAACTGGTGCGGTTGGGGGCGCGCGGTTTCCTGCCTCCCCACACCGGCAAGGAGGCCATCCAGAAGGCTTTCCAGGCCCTCATGCGCGGAGACATGTGGATCAGCCGGGGGCTCTCCAACCGGTTGCTGGCCGACCTGCTGGAGGACACCGCCGAGCGGGTCTATGTGAAGCCGGAGGCGCCCTTTTCGCTTTCGCGCCGCGAGGTCGAAATCCTGCAGGCCATGGCCTCGGGGCTCTCCAACGCCCAGATCGGGGAGAAGCTCTTTCTGAGCGAAAAGACGGTCAAGACCCACATCCACCACATATTCGGCAAGATGGAAGTCTCCACCCGCACCCAGGCGGTGCTCAAGGCCATGGAATTCCACATATTTTGACGTAACCGGGGACCCATATGGACCGGCCACCCGGACGGCGGGGCGGTTTCTGCCGCGGGGTCCGGGCCGGTTGACAGACAAATAAATATATGCTAATATGTTTATATGAAAAGCGCCGTGTCCCTCTTCAAGCTGCTGGCCGACCCGAACCGGCTGCGCATCGCCCTGCTGCTCAGCGAGGAGGAGCTGTTCGTCTGCCAGCTGATGGCCATCCTGGGCATCTCCCAGCCCCTGGTCTCGCGCGACCTGAGGCAGCTGGACCAGGCCGGGCTGGTGCGATCCCTGCGCCGCGGCAAGCAGGTGTTCTACACCCTGCGCGACGACCTGCCGCCCCTGCCGCGCGCCGTGCTGGAGTCCCTGCGGCGGGAGGCGGAGAGGGACCCGTCGTGCCGGTGCGACCGCCGCGCCCTGCGGCTGATGCGCCAGCGCTTCCCGGGCGAGGGAACGGACGGCCGCTGCGACATGGCGGCGGTGCGACGCTTCATCGATTTCCGCAAGCGGCGGCAGGAAAAAACCAACGACAAGGAGAACCACCCATGGAACTACTGACCAAGCAGAGCTTCAAGGAAAAGATCTTCGACTTCGAAAACGAGAAGACCTGGTCCTACCGCGGCGAGCTGCCCGCGATCATCGACTTCTACGCCGACTGGTGCGGCCCGTGCCGTCAGCTGGGGCCGGTTCTGGAGAAGGTGGCCGCGGAGTACGAGGGGCGGGTCGTCGTCTACAAGATCGACACCGACAAGGAACAGGAGCTGGCGGGCGCCTTCGGCATCATGAGCATCCCCTCCCTGCTGTTCATCCCGCGCCAGGGGCAGCCGCAAATGATGGTCGGCGGCCTTTCGCGCGAGGGCTTCGCCCAGGCCATCGAAAAGGTGCTGCTCCACCCCGCGGCGCCGGCGGCGGGAAACGAGCCGTCGGACAACGCGCCGGCGGTCCAGGCCCACTGAGGAGGCGAACATGCCCTCGGTGGTCGTTTTCACCGCCCCCAGCTGCTCCTGGTGCCGGGCGGTCAAGGAGCACCTGCGGCGCAACCAGGTGAGCTTTCGCGAGGTCGACGTGTCGCGCGACGAGCGGGCGGCGCGCGACGTGCAGCGCATGACCGGTTCCATGGGCGTCCCGGTGACGCTCATCGGCGGCCGCCCGGTGGTGGGCTTCAAGCGGGAGGAGATCAACCGCCTGCTCGGGCTGCGCGAGCGGGCGGAGTGACGGGGAGGCCGCCTTTTCCCGGAAGGTCGACGGGCCGGACTACTTGCCCTCGAAGATCTTCAGCCACTGCTCCACCTCGCTGGCCGACACGCGGGTGTTGACCCGCTTCTGGCTCTCCTCGCGGCGGCTCTGCAGGTGGCAGGTTTTGCGCAGCTCGAAATAGAATTCGATGGCGTTGACCGAGCGCGCTCCGCAGTCGCGCGCGAAACGCTTCAACTCGCGGTCGGACGAGATCAGCACCACGTCGTTCAGCTGGCGGTATCCCTCGAGCAGGCGCTTGATCTCGTCGTCGGCGCTATGGCCGGGGCGCGGAAACACGAAGCGCAGCTTGTCGGCGGTCAGGTCCCGCGCCAGGCCGGTCCACGGCTCGCCGTCGAACACGACGATGATCGTGGCCCCCTTGCGCTCCTGGAACTTGCGCACCATGGCGACGATCTTGGACCTCGCCTCGGGGTCGTCCAGCGCGATGTCGGGCGAGGCGCCGATCAGGTTATTGCCGTCGATGATGTAGGGCATTCAGAGTTCAAGGCTTTCCCCGGGCTTCAGCACGACCACCTGGCTGCGGTCGCCGACGAGGCGGCGGAACTCGTCGGGGGTGCCGGTCAGGGCGGGGAAGGTGCCGTGGTGGATGGGCACCACCCGGGGAACCCCCAGCAGCTCGACGGCCTTGGCCGCCAGCCGAGGGGTCATGTTGTAGCGCCCGTCGATCGGCAGCAGGGCCACGTCGGGGCGGTACATCTCGCCGATCAACTGCATCTCCAGGGTCAGGCCGGTGTCGCCGGCGTGGTAGACGCGCTTGCCGTCCATCTCGATCACCGCCCCGGCCGCCGTGCCGCCGCGGCCGGCGCTGTGGAACGCGGGCACCAGCGACACCGTGAAGCCGTCGCCGGCCACCGTGCCGCCGATGTTCATGCCCTCGCAGCGAACGCCCGCCGCGGCGGCCCACTCCGTGATCTCGTAGATGGCGAAGAGAACCGCGCCCGTCGCCCGGCAGATGGACAGGGCATCCCCGGCATGGTCGCCGTGGTCGTGGGTCAGCACCACGCCGTGGGCCGCGGCGACCTGGTCCGTGCTCAGGGAGGCCGTCGGGTTGCCGCTCAGAAAGGGGTCGACGAAGAGGGTGCGCGAGCCGCGAATGCGCACGGCGGAGTGTCCGAGCCAGGTGATTTCCATGAGGTCCTCCTCAACCCGGCGGCCAGGCCATGGTGCGCCCGGCCAGCAGGTGCAGGTGCAGGTGGAACACCGACTGCCCGGCGCGGGCGCCGGTATTGATGACCAGGCGGTAGTCGCCCAGGTTCATCCGGGCGGCGGTGCGCCGGGCGGCCAGCAGCAGCCCGGCCAGAGACTCGCCGTCGTCCGTCTCCCGCAGCGAGGCCGTGTGCTGGCGGGGCACGAACAGGAGGTGGGTGGGCGCCTGCGGCTGGACGTCGCGGAAGGCCACCACCCGCTCGTCCTGGTAGACGAACTCGGTGCCCAGCTCGCCGGCGGCGATGCGGCAGAAGAGGCACGGCTCCATGTCACTCCTCCAGGGCCACGCGGATGTCGGCTCCCAGCGCCTGCAGCTTGGGGCAGATGTCCTCGTAGCCGCGGAACAGCTGGTAGGCGTTCTCGATGCGCGTCTCGCCGCGGGCGGAGAGGCCGCCCAGCACGAGGGCGGCGGAGGCGCGCAGGTCGGTGGTGGCGATGGTGGCGCCGCGCAGCCCCGCCGGCCCCCGGATGAGCGCCGTGTCACCGGAAACGTCGATGTCGGCCCCCAGCTTGCGCAGCTCGCCGCAATGCTTGAAGCGGTCGTTGAAGATGGTTTCGCGAACGTGCGAGACGCCGCGCGACTGGGTCATCAGCGTGGTCAGCTGGGCCTGCAGGTCGGTCGGGAAGCCGGGGTAGGGCCGGGTGACGACGTCGGCGGCCCGCAGTTCGCCGTCGGCGGCGGCGCGGATGGTGTCGCCCGCGACGCGGCAGGAGGCTCCCATGGCCTGGAGCAGCTGCAGCAGGGAGGCGATGTGCCTGGCATCGCCGCCGTGCACGGTGATGTCGTTGCCCGGCAGGCAGCCGGCGATCACGTAGGTGCCGGTCTCGATGCGGTCGGGGATGATGCGGTGCTCGGCGCCGGCCAGCGAGGGCCGGCCGTCGATCTCGTAGCGGACGCCGTCCGGGGAGCGGATATCGGCGCCCATGGCGCGCAGCAGGTCGACCAGGTCGGTCACCTCGGGCTCCAGGGCGCAGTTGTCCAGCACGGTCGTGCCCTCGGCGAGCACCGCGGCCATCAGCAGGTTCTCCGTGCCGGTGACCGACTTGGCGGGGAAGCGGTACTCGACTCCGCGCAGGCGCTCGCAGCGGGCGACGATGTAGTCGCCGTCGCCGCTGATTTCGGCGCCCATGCGCTCCAGGCCTTCCAGGTGGAAGTTGATCTTGCGCTCGCCGATGGCGCAGCCGCCGGGATGGGAGACGCGGGCGAAGCCGTTGCGCGCCAGCAACGGGCCGAGCAGCAGCACCGACGCGCGCGTGGTCCGAACCGTCTCGGTGGCCACGGTCGCCGAGTGCAGCTTTTCCAGGCGGATGTCCAGCTGGGCGTCGCTGCGGCGCACCTCGGCGCCGAGCGCCTGCAGGGCGTCCAGCATGACGCGGACGTCCTCCACCTGGGGAATGCGCTGCAGGCGGAAAGGCCGGGAACTCAGGCAGGTGGCGGCAAGGACCGGCAGGGCGGCATTTTTGGCGCCGGAAACGCGCACCTCGCCGCTGAGGCACTTGCCTCCGCGGATGACGATTTTCGCTTCTTTCATGCCGATTGGGTCGCCGACTGCCTGTCCATTGGGAACCCGTACTATACATGCATGTCCGGGCGTTGTCAAGCGCAACCGCCCGGCTGCAAGGGGTTTTTCGCCCTTTCGCCTCGGGTGCCTTGTTTATTTTTTTTTTTATCCGATATATACTATGGCGTCGTCTGCGGCATCGCCGGCTGCCGGAGGCTCGGGCGGCCATGAAAATGAAGAGCAGAAAACAGGAGGATACGATGAAGCGAAGCGGTGGATTCACTCTGGTGGAGATGGTCGTTGTCCTGGCGGTCGTGGCCATCCTGGCGGCGATCCTGGTGCCGACGGTGGCCAAGAACATCAATGATGCCAAGATCGCCCGGGCCGGGAACGAGGCCCAGGTCATCGGCGCCGCCATCGCCTCCTTCTACAAGGACCTCGGCCGCTGGCCCGACGCCGATGGCGCGACGGCCGCGTTGGCCGGAGCCCAGAACGTGCTGCGCACGGCTGATGGCACGATGCCGACCATCCAGGGCGGAACGGGAGGCTGGGCCGGTGCCGCCTGGGATACCTACGAAAACCACCTGCTGCGCAACACCCCCGGCGACCAGGGCGTGGCCGGCGCCAACACCTACGCCACGGTCGGCGAGCTGAGATGGAACGGCCCCTACCTGACCGACATCAAATCCGATCCCTGGGGCAGCAACTATTTGAGCAACGTGGACTACCTGCGCGACGGAACCATCAACGCCGTCTGGGTGATCTCGGCCGGCAGCGATCGGACCATCCGCACCGATTTCACGCAGGCCCTGGCGGCCAACCCCGGTCCTGAACTGAACAATGAGGCGGGTGCCGCCGCGGCCGACGACGTCGGCTTCCGGATCCAGTAGCGGCGGTCGGCGCCTGGCCGGCCTGGCCGCGGCGCTGCTGCTCCTGCCCGCCTGCGTCAGCTTCCGGGTGCCGGTCCCCGACGAGGCGGAACTGACCGTTGCCTACCTGGCCGTGGTGCCGGCGGTCGACGAATCCGGCCGCTTCGACGGTATTGTCCAGTCGCAACCCGTGGCCCTCTCCGCCGAAGCCGTCTGCGCGCTGGTCAAGATCCGCCGCATCCGCCGTCCCGTGGTGCTGAGCTGGGGCTGGTACGCCCCCGACGCCACCCGGGTGCGCCAGTCGCCGCCCCTGGAAGTCAACTCGCGGCGGGCAACGCTCGAATACGCGGTGGCCTGGGACCGGCTGCCGCGACCCCTCTTCGCCGGCCGGCCGGGGCTGTGGCAGGTGGTGATCAACGCCGACGGCCGGTTCCTGGCGTGCACCACGTTCCAGGTTCCGTCCGGAGACTAGCCGGCCGCCGGGCCCCGGATGCGCAGGCGGCCGCGGCGCTCCTCCTGACGAACGGGGGCGAATTCGAGCTTGAACAGCAGCGCGCGCAGCGCCCGGCGATCCGCCCGCGGTGGCGGCAAGGGGAAGGCGACGCGGGTCACGCGACCGGCGGCGTCGACGACGAGCTCGACCTCCGCCTCGATCGCGAGAGCCGACAGGCGGGCCAGTACCCCGGGGTTGCGGATGTCGGCCACGGTCAACTCCCCGGTCAGCTCGGCCCGGTAGAGGGGAGGGGGCGGGGAAGCGGCCGGCCGGATGACGTTGACGTTGGCCTGGTTGGCCGCCTGGGCGGGGCCGTGTGTCTCGGCCCGCCGGGGTTCTCCCTGCAGCGTTTTCTGTTGCCGCGCCAGGCGGCCGTCAACCGGGGCGGCCGCGGCCGTCTCTCGAGTCCGCAAGGCGTCGTCGGGCACCGGCGGGCCGGTTTCCAGCCGCTCCTCGGCCTCCGCGCCGGCGGTCTCGTCCTGGGCGCCGGCCCGGACGCCGCCGACAACCGGCGCATATCCCGGGGCGGTTGCGGCGGGGGCGGGGGCGGAAGCCGGGGCGGCGGACTTTTCCTCAGCGGCGAAAACCACCTTGGGCCGCTCCCCGTCTGCGGTTCCTTTCTTGCCCGCCTCCGGGCCGGCGGCCGGTGCCCGCTGGGGGGCGGGAGGGCCGCCGGCAACGGGGGGCTCGCGGCGGAGCCCCAGGGGGCGGTTGAGATGGAAGAGGTAGGCCAGGGCGCCGGCGGCCAGCAGCAGCGCGGCGGCGCGCAGCATCAGCCGCGGCGGCATCGGCAGCCGCGGCGGGCGCACGCCGGCACGCTCCAGGAACTCGGCCGGCACGGGGGCCTCCTGCCCGGCCGTGCGCTTCAGCTCGAGGTACTCTCCCAGGCACTCCCGGCAGCGCGCCAGGTGCGCCTCGGCGGCGGCACGCCGGTCGGTCGGCAGCCGGTCGTCGATGAGGGCGGCCAGTTCCTCGTCGGCCAGGTGGCTCTCCTCCGACCGGACCGGGCCGTGGTTCCGGGCTTCGCTCATGTGGGGTCTCCCTGGAACAGGTCGCCGGGATCATCGGCGAGTCCGTCCGCCCGTTGCGCCAGCTCCCGGCGCAGGCGCTGCAAGGCGCCCTGCAGCCTCTTGTACACCGGCTTAACCCCCAGCAGCCTTCCGGCATCGGCGATTCTCAAGCCTTCGCCGTAGACCGCCTGCAGCAGCATGGCGTCGCGGTCGTCGAGGCAGGCCAGGGCGCCGGCCAGCGCCGCCTGCAGCCGCCGGCGCCGCTCGCTCCGCTCCCGCTGCAGCAGCTCCTGCTCGGGGGTGTGGCCGTCGGCCAGGCCGGGAGTGGACTGGGGGGCGGCGTCGAGCGGCAGATCGCGCAGGCCGGCGCGGCGAAAATCGCGACCGTAGCGGGAGCGCAGCACGTCGAGCGCCGTGCGCCGCGCCACCACCGTCAGCCAGGTGGCCAGCGACGAGCGGAAGGCGAAGGAGCGCAGGCGGGCGAAGTCGTCGCGCCGAAGCCGCTCCAGCACTTCCAGGAAGATGGCCATGCGCTCGTCGTAGTCGCGGCTGAAGCGGCCGATGGCCGCCATCATGTACGGGGCGTAGCGGCAGACGAGCAGCCGCCACGAATCGTCGCGGCCGGCCAGCACGCCATCCACCAGGCGGGCGTCGCGATGGAGGAGGTCGGGCATGAGTCCAGACCATAGCAGAGGGCGGAGCCGCCTGTCAACGGTCGGCCGCGCCCAGAATCCGGGGTCCGCCCAACCGGGCGCCGGGAGGCTGGTCTGGATCGGCATGGTTCGTCTCCACCCATGGTTGGACGGCAGGAGAGGCGCATTTTTCCGCCGCCGCCGCGGTTGACTTCGGGACCATGATTCACGATAATGGGCGCGGCCCGCAGCGATCGAAACGGAGGAACGGCATGGAGCACGCAGAGATCGGCATCATCGGCGGCACCAGCTTCTACGAGATGCCCGGCCTGGAGGGAGCGCATTCCCTGCGCCTGAAGACGCCGTTCGGCGCGCCGTCGGAGAAG
Source organism: uncultured Clostridia bacterium (assembly GCA_964479735.1). GTDB lineage: Bacteria > Acidobacteriota > Aminicenantia > UBA2199 > UBA2199 > CAYZNT01. The sequence goes on along the minus strand of CAYZNT010000020.1, from coordinate 8,605 downwards.
CTGCTGCTGGGAAAGCTCGGCGGCCGGGACGTGGCCTTTCTCTCCCGCCACGGCCTGGGGCACCGCCTGTCGCCCTCCGAGGTCAATTACCGGGCCAATCTCTACGCCTTGAAGATGCTCGGCGTGGAACACCTGATCTCGGTCACCGCCGTCGGCTCCCTGAAGGAGGAGCTGCGCCCGCGCGACCTGGTCATCCCCGACCAGTACGTCGACGCCACCTATCGCCGCGACAAGACATTCTTCGGCGACGGCCTGGTGGCCCACGTCTCGCTGGCCGAGCCCACCTGCCCGGCCGACTCCGCGCTGGCCTTCCAGGCGGCCCGAGAGCTGGGCATCCCGGCGCACCGCGGCGGCGTCTACTACAACATGGAGGGGCCGCAGTTCTCCACCCGCGGCGAGTCCCTGACCTACCGCCAGCTGGGGTATGACATCATCGGCATGACCCAGGCGGTGGAGGCCAAGTTGGCGCGCGAGCTGGAGATCTGCTTTCTTCCCCTGGCGGTCGTCACCGACTACGACTGCTGGCACCCGGAGACGGCGGCGGTGACGGTGGAGATGGTGATGGAGAACCTGCGCCGCAACACCGACAACGCCCGTGCGCTGATCCGCCGGCTCTGCGAGGTCATCCCCGCCGCGCGCGCCTGCGCCTGCGGCCGGGCGCTGGCCACCGCCCTGATCACCCGGCCGGAGATCATCCCCGAGAAGACCTTCGCCCGCCTGCAGCTGATCACGGGCAAGTACATCCGCGAGCGGATGTGAGGCGGTCATGGGCGAGGAACGCATCCTGGTCATCAACCCCGGAGCCACCTCCACCAAGGTGGCCCTGTTCTGCGGTACCACGGCCCGGGTGGTCGAGTCGATCAAGCACTCCGACGCCGACCTGGCCCCGTTCGCCGGCATCGGCCAGCAGCGCGAGTTCCGCGAGAAGGCCATCTTCTCCTTCCTGCGCGCCCAGTCCGTCGACCCGGCCTCGCTGACCGCGATCGCCGCCCGCGGCGGCCTGCTTCGCCCGCTGGCCAGCGGCACCTACCGGGTGAACGAGGCCATGGTCCGCGACCTGGCCGAGGCCCGGCGCGGCACGCACGCCTCCAACCTGGCGGCGCAGATCGGCTTCTCGATGGCCGAGCATCTGGGCATTCCCTGCTACATCGTCGACCCGGTCTCCGTCGACGAGGCCGATCCGGTGGCCCGGTTCAGCGGCCACCGCCTCTTCGAGCGGGTCATGCTGACCCATGCCCTGAACATGAAGGCGGTGGCCAAGCGGTTCGCCCGCGAGCGCGGGGTACCGTACCCCTCGCTGAACCTGATCGTCGTCCACCTGGGTACCGGCATCACCCTCTCCGTGCACCGCGACGGACGGATGGTCGACGCCATCAACCCCCGGGACGAGGGGCCCTTCTCGCCGGACCGCAGCGGCGGCCTGCCGCTGCTGCAGGTGGCCCAGTACGTGGCCGAAAACGGGCTGGCGTTCGCCGATTTCGAGCGGATGGTCTTCGGCAACGGGGGCCTCCACTCGTACCTCGGCTCGAAGGATTTCCAGAAGATCGGCGAGCGCTACCTGGCCGGCGAGGCGGAGGTGGTGGCGGTCGTCGACGCCATGGTCTACCAGACGGCCAAGGAGGTGGGCGCCATGAGCACGGTCGTGAGCGGCCGGGTCGACGCCATCCTGGTCACCGGCGGCATGGCCTTCAACGATTTCCTGGTCGATCGGATCCGGAGCCGGGTGGAGTTCATCGCCCCGCTGCACGTGTACCCGGGCGAGGACGAGATGCAGGCGTTGGCCGAGGGCGTCTGCCGCGTGCTGCGCGGCGAGGAAGAGGTGCGCCAGTACTGAGGCGCGCGGACCATGGCCTATCCGGCAGGCGGCGATTCCACGAGGGGGATTTCGGAGAAGACGATCCAGGACCTCGACGCCCGCATCGAAACGCTGAAGATCAAGTACACCCTCTTCTTCAACGGCGAGGAGAAGATGCCGCCGGAGAAGCAGCGCACCGACCTGGAGAAGGCGATCCGCCTGCTGCTCTACCAGGAGACCAAGTCGGCGCGTGTCGGCATGCTCCTCCAGAACCTGTCGTCCAAGTTCAGCCTCTTCAACAACCTCTGGCTGAAGCGGCTCAACGAGATGGAGTCCGGCGTCCGGCCGCGCGGCGCCAAGTCCGCCGCGACGCCTCCGAAAAAGCCGGCGCCGCCGGCGCAGCGCGAGGCGTTCGTGACCCTGGGCGACGACGGCTCGTTCACCGCCCTGGCGAACCTGTATCGCGAACTGCAGCCCAAGGCCACGCCCGCCGAGTGCGAACGGGTCGCCCAGGCCATGAAGGCCAAGATGGCCAGCCACCGGCTGGCCCAGGCGCGGGTGATCCTGAGCGTGCTGGACGGCAAGCTGAACGTCAAGATCAAGTCGAAGTGAGGGGAGCCGGGGCGGCCCGCGGCTCAGGGATGGGTGTAGAGATATCGCTTGATCTTGTGGGTGGCGGTCTTGACGAACGGCTCCTTCTGCTCGATGAGGCGGCTGATGGCGGCAAAGGGCGGCAGCTGCGGGTTGGTCTCCAGGCGGATCCGCTCCAGCAGGTCGGCGATGAAGGCCGCCCGCTGCTCCTCGCTCCATCCGCGGGTTTCGTCGTCGATCAGCTCGTAGTCCAGGTAGACCCAGGCCTCGATGCGCTCGCGGTTCTCCACCAGCAGGGACTCGGCCACGTAGAGGTTGGCGTTGAGCTTCTCCTCGACCGTCTCGGGGTACACGTTTTCGCCGTTGGCCATCAGGATGATGTTCTTGCAGCGGCCGACGACGTGCAGGTTTCCCTGGCGGTCGAACCGGCCGAGGTCGCCGGTGTGCAGCCAGCCCTGCGCGTCGATGATTTCGGCCGTCAGGCGCGGGTTCTTGAAGTATCCCTTCATGACGTTCGGGCCGCGGGCCAGGATCTCGCCCACGCCGTTGGCCGGGTCGGGGCTGTCGATGCGGATGTCCACCATGAAGATCGGTTTGCCGGTGGAGCCGGTCTCGATGGAGCGGTCGCCCCACGGCCCGCCGGCCAGCAGCGGCGCCGTCTCGGTCAGCCCGTAGCCGATCAGGTAGGGGAAGTTGGCGGCGCGCAGGAACGACTCGGCCTCGATGTTGAGGGGCGCCCCTCCGATGGCCATCATGCGCAGCTGGCCGCCGAAAAAATCGACCAGCTTGCGGCCGATCTTGCGGTAGATCGCGCCCCGCAGGACGGGCAGGTGGCAGATCATGCGCAGCAGCGCCTTTTTCTCCAGCGCCGCCAGGACCTTCTTCTTGTAGACCTTCTCCATCAGCAGCGGCACGGCGGCGATGACCTGCGGCCGCTCATGGCGGCAGATCTTCTCCAGCAGGGAGGGGCTGGGGGTGCGGCCGACGTAGGCGATGCGCGCGCCGCACAGCAGCGGGAAGAGGAATCCCAGGGTGAACTCGTAGGTGTGCGACATGGGCAGGATGGAGAGGAACGTCCAGCCCGGCTGCACTTCGATCACCCGGCGGGCCGACAGCACGTTGGCGATGAAGTTGCCGTGGCTGAGCATCACCGCCTTGGAATTGCCCGACGTGCCGGAGGTGTAGATGATGGAGGCCAGGTCGTCCGGGCTCTCCGGGTCGTGGGCCAAACCGAACCGCTCCGGCAGCCGGCGCAGCCAGGCGCGCGCCTTTTCCAGCAGGCGGGACCAGGGCTGGACGTTCAACGCCCCCGACTCCGGCTGGAAATCGTCCAGGGTGATCACCGACTGCAGCCGGTATTCGCCCAGGTCGCAGACCTTCTCCAGCTGGCGGCTGGTGGTGAAGACCACCTTGACCTCCGCGTCCTGCAGGATGTGCCGCACGTCGGCCTCCGGGAAGTCCGGCAGGATGGGCACGGCCACGGCGCCGGCTCGCAGGATGGCGAAGTAGGCGATGCCCCAGTTGGGGGAATTCTCCCCCAGCAGGGCGACGCGGTCTCCCCGGCTCACTCCCTGTTCGGCAAGCAGGCTGGCGGCGCTGAGGGTGCCCTGGTAGAACTCCTCGTAGGTCATCGGCGACTCGAGGGCCATGCCGACGGCGGGGCGGTCGGCGTACAGCCGGACGCTGCGCTCCAGTAGCCGGGTCAGGGTGGGAATGGCGGCGGCGGTCGGTTCGCTCATGCCGCCTATCTTACTCCATGGCGGAGGCGAAGTACAGAATCCCGCCGCCGCGGCGACTTGACAAGTTCTTTTTTCTTTGTTACAGTACCCTCTACGTTCAGCAGGAGGATTCTGATGAGTGTTGATGTGGGCGCTTCTGAGTCCAAGTCCGAACCCAACGTCGTTCCGCTTTGCGATATCCTGCTCGTTCTGCTGATCATCTTCATGGTCATCACCCCCGTGCTGCAGAAGGGCATCGACGTGAAGCTGCCGGAAACCCAGTCGGAGTCCACCGGTCCGGCCAATACCCAGGGCATCGTGCTCACCCTGGAGCAGGACGGCGCCATCAAGATCAACCAGCTGTCCTACCAGAAGTCCATGATCGAGAACGAGCTGCGCCGTCTCTTCGAAACCCGCCAGGACAAGACCATCTTCATCCAGGCCTACGAGACCCTGCCCTACAAGGACGTGCTCGAGCTCATCGACATCGCCAAGGGGGCCGGCATCGAGGTCCTCGGCGTCATCACCAAGCGCTACACCGGGCAGTAAGCGCCCCCGTTTTCCCGATCCCCGTCGCCGCCGCCCGGTGGCCCGCGCCCGCCGGTTGCCAACCCGGCGCGAGTGTTGTAAAATAGCCCTCCAGGAGGATCCTCCCCCATGACCAAGCTGAAAGAAGACCAGGAACTGAAGGCGATCAACGACGCCTACGCCAAGGCGGTGGCCCTTTTCCGAAAGCGCGATTTCCGCAAGGGGCACCAGGCGTTCGGCCAGATCATCGACGAATACAAGAATTCCGAGTTCTTCAGCGTGCTGGAGATCCAGACCCGCGCCAAGGTCTACCACGCCATCTGCCAGGACCGGCTGCAGCCCGAAAAGACCGAGCTGAAATCCCCGGCCGACTACCTGCTGCACGGCACCGTCCACCTCAACGCCGGCCGGCCGGACGAGGCGATCGCCATGTTCAGGCACCTCGAGGGCAAGAAGTCGGCCGACGGCCACCTCTACTACCTGCTGGCGCTGGCCCACCTGCAGAAGGGCGACGTCGACGCCAGCCTGTCCTTTCTGGAGAAGGCGGTCAAGGCCGACGACGGCCTGAAGGTGGTCGTCTACAACGAGCCGGACTTCGAGAGCCTGCACCAGAACCCCCGCTTCTCCAAGCTCGTCGAATGAGCGCCATTGCGGCCTGCCTCGATTTCCCGGATTTTCCGGGGGTGCAGCCGCAGTTCCGGGGACGCCCTCTCTCCTACTGGGTCAGCCGCCAGTATGGCTTTGCCCGCTTCCTGCCCCTGGCCGGGCTGGAGGCTCCCTGGTCGGCGCTGCTGCTGGTCGGGGTGCCGGTGATGCTCGCCGACGGCGGGGCTCTGTGCGACGCCACCGCCGCCCTGGCCGCCACCCTGGCGGCGGACGACGAGCGGGTGTTCGGCGCCGGCCACCTTCCCTTCCAGCTGGTCGGCCGAGGCTTCTACGAGAAGCGGCGCGAGCTTTTCCGACCCGGCGTGTTCGCCGCCCTGCGCCGCCAGCCGCAGGCATCTCCGCCGCTGCCGGCCGGATTCTCGGTGGTCAACCCCTTCGCCGACCCGCTGGCCGCGGAGGCGCTGGTGGTGGCCGCGCAGGTGGCGGAGCTGACCGCCGCCGGGGTGACCCTGGAGAGCTTCGGCGATTTCTACCTGGACGGCGGCGTGCCGGTCGGCGAGGGCAGCCGCATCGGCCCGGGGGCGGTCATCCGCGGCAGCAGCCGCATCGGACGCCGCGTCTCCATCGCCGCTCATTGCTGCCTGGAAAACGCCGTGATCGGTGACGGCTGTACCCTGCTGCCCGGCTCGGTGGTCCTGGACTCGACGCTGGAGGAAAACGTCCAGCTGGGACCCTACTGCCACCTGCGCATGGGTTCGCTCGTCAAGGCCGGGGCCAAAATCGGCAACTTCGTGGAGATGAAGAAGAGCGTGATGGGCGCGGGGTCGAAGGCGATGCACCTCTCCTACATCGGAGACGCCACGGTCGGGGAACGGGCCAACATCGGCGCCGGAACCATCACCTGCAACTATGACGGCCAGAAGAAGAATCCCACGGTGATCGCCGACGGGGTGTTCATCGGCTCCGGAACGGAACTGGTGGCCCCGGTGCGGGTCGGCCGGGACGCCTACGTGGCCGCCGGCTCGACCATCACCGAGGACGTCCCCGAGAACGCCCTGGCCGTGGCCCGCGAGCGCCAACGCAACATCGACGGCTGGGTCCTGCGCAAGCGCAGGAAGTGAGCGCGCCGCCGGTCAGAAGCGGAAGCCCGCCCCGGCGAACAGGTAGTTGATCCAGGCGAAATTGTAGACCTTGGGCACGTCCGCCCCTCCCTCGACCAGGCGGTACCCCAGCCGCAGCCGCCAGCGCGGCGCCGGATCCCAGTGCACGGAGAGGGCGATGTCCTCCGCCCTTCCCTGCCGGGCGGCGGCCGCATCCGCCTCCAGGCGCAGGCCGTGCCGCTCGCCCCAGCTCCATTCGAGGAGCACGTGCAGCAGCGGAACGAATCCCACATTGCTCTCGCGGGCCTCAACGGCGGAGCCGCGCAGGCGGATCTCGGCGTCGCGCACCTTGGCGGTGAGGCCGGCCCAGAGGCGGAGCGATCCCCGCGCCAGCAGCCGATAGCGGTAGGTGAGGCGGTAGGAGTTGAACCGGTAGGAGGCGTCGACCGCCTCGCCCGCGGCGAAGCGGCTTCCGGCGAAGTCGACGGCCGTCGGCAGGGCCCCCTCGGCGCGCAGCGTCAGCGGTGCGAACAGGGCGCTCAGCTCGTGCCGCTGGCCAAGCTGCCGGCTCAACCGCAGACGTCCGTAGGTGCGCCCGGAGGCCGGCAGGTCGTCGCGGAGTGAGAAGAGCGTGCCCCCGGAGTTGGGCACGCGGATGTCATTGCGCCCGGGCGCCACCCAGCCCGCCTCGGCTTCCACGCTCCAGGCCTGCCCATCGGCCTGCATCGGAAGGACCAGCAGCAACCACCACGGGATCAATTTCCACGCCATCGCTTCCTCCATGTCACGGGGGAACCATAATGGGGTGGCCGCCGCTTTCTGTCAACTCCGGCGCGGCGGTTGCCGTGGGGCTGCAGCCGCGGTACAATGGAAATCTGCGATGGAAGCCCGGGACGAGATTCGCATCGACAAGTGGCTGTGGGCGGCGCGCCTGTTCAAGACCCGCAGCCAGGCCAGCGAAGCCTGCCGCAGCGGCAAGGTGGCGCTGGCCGGCCGAGCCGTGAAGGCGGCGCACTCCGTTCGGTTGGGGGACGAGGTGGAACTGACCGTGCCGCCGATCGTCCGCCGGTTTCGCGTGCTGGCCCTGGCCGGCAAGCGGGTCTCCCCGGCGCTGGCCCGGGAACTGGTCCTGGAGGTCACCTCGGCCGAGGAGCTGGAACGGCTGCGGCGCTACCGCCGAGACCCGCGCAGCCTGGGGGTGGCCGTGCGGGACCGCGGCGCCGGCCGGCCGACGAAGCGCGAACGGCGGCTGACCGACCTGCTGCGGCACCGCCCCGGCTGAGCCCGGCTTCAGCCGATCCGCTCCAGCAGCCGGCCGAAGAGGAGCAGCAATCCGGCCAGAAGCAGTCCCAGCAGCAGGCAGCCGAGGCGCCGGTTCGGGACCGGGGTCGGGGCGGACGCCGGCACGGCGCCGGCGGTGCGCTGGGGGTCGTCGTCCAGGCGCGGCATCTTTCCCTTCCGCGGCGCTGCCGAGGCCGGGGGAGGGAGGTGGGGCGCCAGCAGACGGCGGAGCTCCTCCTCGCTGCCCGGACGCTTGCGGCGTTCCTTGGCCAGCAGGCGGTCGAAAAGCGGCTGGTAACCGGCCAGGCTGCCGCCCAGGCGCGGCACCGGTTCGCGGACGTGCTGCAGGCCGACCGACATGTTGTTGGCACCGCGGAACGGGGGTTCGCCGGTCAGCATCTCGAACAGCACCACGCCGAGGCTGTAGAAGTCGCTGCGACCGTCCAGGCGGCGGGCGAGGCACTGTTCGGGGCTCATGTAGCGGGGGGTGCCCACCGTCAGCCCGGTCTGGGTCAACTGGGTGGCGCCCTCCATGGCCCGGGCGATGCCGAAGTCGGTCAGCACGGCCGTGTGGTCGGCGCGGAAGAGGATGTTGTCGGGCTTCACGTCACGGTGAATGACTCCGCGGCGGTGGGCGTGGTGGAGGGCGGCGCCGACCTGCAACGCGATGGTCAGCGCTTCGGCGGGGGTCAGCCGATGCAGGCGGCGGATGCGGGCCTGCAGGGAGTCGGGCAGGTACTCCATGGCGATAAAGTGGCCGTCGCCGCAGCGGCCCGTCTCATGGATGGCAACGATGTGGGGGTGAACCAGCTTGGCGGTGGTGCGGGCTTCCTTGAGGAAACGCTTCACCTGGCGCTCGTCGGTGAAGGCGTCCAGTTCGAGGACCTTGATCGCCACCAGCCGCGAGCGCTTCTTCTCCACCGCCAGGTAGACCCGTGACATGCCGCCGCGGCCCAGAAGCTTCTTGATCTCGTACCCGGGGATGG